>JAPKAD010000037.1 GCA_028825445.1 Octadecabacter sp. | reverse complement strand
ACACTAAGACGCTTCAGCCGCAGCCTACAAAATCGCACAAAGCTTAAAGAGCAAGTATGGCAACAATGGGCCAAGCAAGATCTATTCTGGTGAATAGAAACATTTTTCACGTCCCGTTATAAAAAGCACATCACCAGAAAACGTTTATACAGTAGACCATCAGCCGCCGCATCCACTTCAACGGCTATGGCGAAAAACAGATTCACGCCAACGATAGTTAAATCACGGCACGAGTCTCTTCATGCTAGAGCATGAATCTAATACCAACGGGCTTGCGCAGTAGAACGAGCAGCGTTGATCAGTACTACCGTCGATTACTAATTGCGCAACAAAAGTCATGGGTGAACGACAACCGTAATCTGGACCTATCGCGTTCAAAAGTCGAAAATCGCCGGCTAAATGCTTACGGCAGATATCTGATAACTGGATGCATGGCGCTTGGGTGAAAGACACCGCCGACTATCGCATTAATAAATTTTCGCATTTCACCACCTCCCTAATCGCATTAAGATCAACCTGCTCAGTGATCCGGACTTGCACGACCCGTTCCATGTCATATCACTTAATCGCAGGGATTGAGAATGCAGTGGTTTCAGAACTAATACTAGGCTGCATCAACGTCGTGGCGTCTTACGTCAGTCACTTCGTAAGTAACGATGAAGTCATCACAGCCCAGTTTGTCACCAAATAAACTGATGCTATTACCGCCAATATCCTACAACAACATTAGCCATAGCGCGAAATATAACACTAAACATTAGTCCTTTGAGCGACATAGGCCGTAGCATCCACTGCGCTAGGCAGCAAATGCCAGCGATTTAAATTAGCCACCAAACCACCTAAAGTTAATCTTGATCTACCCCCAGCACCAAAGTATCCAAGCTTTCAATCTCAGGCATTGACCGTCCTGCGATACCTTGCAGATCACCATGCATGCCAACCGTTGACGCAATCACCAGATCAATCTGCTTGGCCCGCAGCGCCCACTGCTTTTCGATAAATATACGTTCCTTGCGTAGGTTATCTTGCATGTCTTCAAACCTTTCCACAATCGCATCAACGCGCTGCTTAAACTGTGTTCCAGTTAAATAATCATAAACCATTTCCATTTTCGTCTCTTGACCTGCTGCGCGCCCTTTTGCGCCAGCAACCTCTATCAGGCCATGGCGTAATGACGTCGCCAAGGGCACTGCATAGCGTGGCGAACAGACCCAAATTCCATCGACAATTCCAAAGCTATCAACACCGTCTGGTAGTGCCATGGACGTTATCACTGCCACTTCACAGCCCGACGCGCGTTGATCATCACGCAGTTTGGCTAGCCAACCTGCCGTCCAATTTTTTGTTCGTTTGCTTTCCCACAAAATCCGTCCCGCAATAGCCCCGTTCGCCATCACGTCCTGACGAATATCCGCACCACCAACTCCTTTGGCGACGGGCGAAAATCCATCTTGCGGAAAAGCCTGTGCCAGAGTTTCTTCCAGCACCATCTCAGCCGCCTCACCTTGGGTCTGCATCGACCCTTGCTCAGACTTCTGCTTGAGTGCCTCAATCTGCTTTTTCATTCCGTCAATCATCTGCGCTTGTTCCGCCACCTTCAGCGCAGCTTTCTCATCAGCGTCCTTGGAGAGCCTTTCGCTCAACTCATCACGCTCCACCGCAACCATCTTCTGGACGGTCAGGTCAATCTCCGCCTCTTTGTCTTTTAATTCCTGTTCGCGCTTCATCGCAGCCGCTTGTGCTGCCTGAGCTGAGCGCAATTTCGCATCCTGTTCTTTGACACGTTCCTGCAGCGCAATCTGGTCTGCGCTGGCCTCAGCTTTACCAGCCAGCTTCGCGCGGGTTTCAGCCTCGGCGATTGATTGCGCGGTCTGCACCTCGCGCTTAGCCAGCTCATCTTTGAAGGTGGATTTTAGATCTGCCACAAGTGGTCCCGCTAATTGTTCAGTCAGCTCGATCTCGCTGGAACAGGTTGGGCATTGGATTTTCAAATCAGACATTTAATGCTCTCGACTAGGGTTCGTTCAGCCGTATAACACCGCGTCATGGCGTTGCATCAGAAACATCAACTGGACCACCTGCATCCGCCCATGCACGAAACCCTACACGCAGATGAGATGCTTCAAACCCCATATCTTGCAACGTCGCAACCGTCAGAGCGGACCGCCAGCCAGACGCACAATGAAACACATATTTTTTATTCTGTCCAAATACTGGCTTAAAATAGGGACTGTCCGGATCAACCCAGAATTCTATCATCCCACGTGGCGCATGAATACTGCCAGGAATATATCCCCGAACGCGTTCGCGCACATCGCGAATGTCCACTATCACAACCTCAGTATTATCAACCATTGCAATTAAATCCGACGTCTCAATTTCTTCGATGCGGGCGCGGGCAGCAGTAACCATATCAGTACTCGATATTTTTAGTTTTTTCATAATTATAGCTTGCGTCGATGCCGCCCAAACGGTCAACCCATCCGTTGCACAGACTTCAAAGGCAGAGCATAATAAATTCATGTTTAGAATCTCCGCAATTGTGGCTTTAACTCCATCCATTGTCACAGCTGATTGGCTAGAAATGCCGCGAATATTTTGCGATAACGAGACATTCAAGTTTTGTACTTTCTGCGACACCAGAAAAAATCTGATGCACTGCTTGGCCATTCTGCGCAACGCTTTTAAAATTAACAGGGGCCTTGTCATCCATAATTACAACACCGCTTCAAAACAATATTATCATCGTGCAGATTAAATTTTTCACCCACCTGCACACTGAACATTTCATGACTATTATTTTTGATATACCACTAAAAGACGGCGCGTCTTCCCGATCTGGCCGGGATCGTCTTGAAAAACATTTATTCAGCGTTGTAGTATCCGAACGTCTTTGGCTCTGTCCAAAAGTTTCCCACCCAAAACCTTCTCAACGCGGCTTGGAACACCTATTATATTTAATTCCATCTAAAAATTCACCGATGCAGTACCATATTGCCTAAATGTCCAAAGTCTGAGCTGATCTCAAAATATAAAATTAATTGGAGAACTAATGGGCGAACTTATCCTCATACGCCACGGACAAGCTAATTCCAGCGCGACGACCGAAAAAGACTATGACCGCCTGTCCGACCTCGGCCATAACCAAGCTGCCCTTTTGGGTGATTGGATGCGCGCTTATGAAGACCCTTTCGATCTAGTCCTATCTGGCACTATGCGCCGCCACCGTGAAACTGTTGCGGAGATGGGCTACACTCCCACAAAATTTGACGAACGCCTTAACGAAATGGAATACTTTGCCTTGGTCCGCGACATGCAGATCCAACACAATGTCGCCCCGCCAAACGGCCCCGAAGATTTTGCAATTCATATGCCCCAAACACTCTCCGCATGGGAACAGGCTAACATCAATGGCGCAGAACCTTTTGCCACGTTTGAAATCCGCATCCAAACTGCATTGGCCGAAACTGCAAAGCCCGGAAAGCGTATACTATGTGTGACGTCGGGCGGTGTGATTTCCATGGTGATGCGCATGATCCTTGGCCTAAGTACGCAACAAATGGCGCATATCTTGCTGCCAATCTACAACTCGTCCTTACATCGATTTGCGGTCCGCCCAGACGGCATATTTCTAACGACTTTCAACGCTATTCCACACCTTGCTCCACATACGCTCGCCGACCATAGGACACATCTTTAGATATCTTGCCCACGTTTCAAAAGAGCACCAACCAGCGCATTATAAACTCTAATTAAACATCCCTACCCAAACACTTGTGCCGAAACAAAAGACAGCGTGCCATACGGTGATCTTCAGTGGATGCTACAAGCCAGATAGAAAAATTTAATACGCCTAGCGAGTGTACTCCCACTTTCAAACACGCAAAGGTGCCACGGTATACCAAGTATCAAAGTTTGGCTGTATGATGCAGTTTATTTTATCAGTCGTTACGACATCAATGTTTGCAATCGGCATCCTCGCGCGCATTCGATCCGCCGCAGTCGGCATGACAAACAGCGCGTATGTATATTTAATTTGTGGTGGAATTTCACTGAAGGTCATTCGTGTACTTGAATTAATTCTAAGGATACGGCCTGTCAACCAACCCAGCGTCATACATAAGTCTTAGTTGAAACTTTTGAGGCCACTCATTGCGTGTCACTTTAACTGCAAACAAACATAGAAATAGCCATCTATGACCGCGCTGCCATGATATATTTAATCGCACGTGCAATCGCTTCATCCGCTGTCAAATGAGTAGTATCCAACATCACAGCATCATCTGCGCATTTCAACGGTGCTGTTGCGCGTTCGCGATCGCGTTTATCACGCGCTTCAACGTCAGCCAGAACGTCACTAAACGCCAACTCTATACCATTTGCATTTAATTCATCCATCCGTCGCTTAGCGCGTTTCGTTGGACTAGCCGTTACGAACAACTTCACGTCTGCGTCCACGCAAATCACCGTTGCAATATCACGTCCGTCCAGCACCGCCCCACCATCGCGTACCGCAAACTGCCGCTGAAATGCAACCAAAGCAGCACGAACGTCCACGTCTACCGCCACACGGCTAGCAGCCTGCGCAACATCTGGACTTCGCAAATTTGGGCTGTTCAGATCAGCGACTTCCAGTGTTTGCGCCGCCTTTAACGCATCCATACCACTCAAAACCTTCGCGCCTACTGCGCGATACAACAGTCCAGTGTCCAGATGCGAAAAGCCAAAATACGCCGCCACCGCTTTGGAAATCGTTCCCTTGCCCGCCGCAGCCGGTCCATCAATCGCAACTGTAAACGAGGCAGAATTCATGTTACAGAAGCCCTCAGTGGTATGATCAGCACCAACAAACATAAATAAAGTGTCGCAAACTTAGCCATAGTTAGCTGATGTGCAGCCATAATATAACCAATTAGCGCATTCGGCATACGTAAGATCAACGCGTTTTTGGTCCACTCAAACACCACATACAGCTTAGCAAACCCGACCAAAAAGTAACACAACCCTGACCCACGCCACTCTACCAACATCAGCCAAATCGCACGCGCCATGATGAAGACACGACCATACAACCTCAAAGTTCTTGTATACTCATCGCGCACTGATTCATTTAATGCGTCCAAATGTGTTGTGCTTCTTTGAGCATCATATCCTGTCAAATGGAAATTCAGCCTTAACAAACAACTACCGATCGGCAAAGCAAAGCTATATAATACTTCCATCATCAGATACACCCAGATCACCGTCCATCCTGCAAATCTGTACAAAAGGACAATCACTCGTTTTGCCGCACAATCTCCGCGCCAAGGTCTTTCATCAGGTTTTCAAAAGTTGGAAACGATGTGGTGATTGGACCACCATCATCAACGGACATCGGTGCGTTTGTTGCCAGTCCCATCACTAGAAATGACATCGCAATACGATGATCCAAACGACTTTTAGCAGTAACTCCACCTGCAACATTACCAAAACCAACCCCCGTAACGGTAAACCATTCAGGCCCCTCATCCACAGTGACACCGGCGGCGCGCAGGCCCTTGGCCATCGCATCAATCCGATCACTTTCTTTGACGCGCAATTCTTTAACTCCCCGCATGACTGTTTGGCCGCTCGCGAATGCTGCAACTACCGACAGCACCGGATATTCGTCAATCATCGACGCAGCGCGTTCGGGCGGCACCACAATCCCAAGCATATTGGGCGAATACTGCGCGCGGAGATCGGCTACAGGCTCACCACCCTCTTCACGCATGTTTTCAAAGGTCAGGTTTGCACCCATATCCTGCAGCGTGTAAAAAAGTCCTGCACGAGTTGGGTTCAGCCCAATATTGGGCACTAGAACGTCCGATCCTTCAGCCAATAATGCAGCACAAACAGGAAATGCTGCAGAAGAGGGATCACGCGGAACAATAATCGTCTGCGGCTTCAATTCCGGCTGACCAACCAGCGTAATCCTCCGCCCTTCAACAGTGTCTTCGACAGTCAAATCAGCACCAAAGCCGACCAACATGCGTTCTGTGTGATCGCGCGTCGCTTCTTTCTCAATCACCACCGTTTCGCCTGGTGCATTTAACCCCGCCAACAAAACTGCAGATTTAACCTGCGCACTTGGAACTGGAACCACATAACAAACAGGAATAGGGTCTTTCGCCCCCACAATCGTCATGGGTAAACGCCCACCGGCACGGCCAACGGCGGCAGTGCCAAACAGCGCCAATGGATCAGTCACGCGCCCCATTGGACGCCCATTCAACGACGCATCTCCCGTAAACGTCACCGTCATTTCGCAAGTCGCCATCGCGCCCATAATTAGGCGTACCCCCGTGCCAGAATTGCCGCAATCAATAACTTTGCTTGGTTCGAAAAACCCACCGACCCCGACACCATGCACTGACCATTCACCATCACCGTGGTTGATAACTTCCGCACCAAACGCTTCCATGGCCCGACCAGTATCCAGAACATCTTGACCTTCCAGCAATCCAGAAATCTTAGTCTCACCTACCGCCAACGCACCTAAAATCAATGATCGATGAGAGATTGATTTGTCCCCTGGAATATGCGCCTCACCCCGCAAAGGTCCACCTTTAGAGGATTTCATCACAATTGGGTTACAGTGACTAGACATAGCGTTTCCTTTTAAATCTTCTATGGAATGATAAACCTCGCTTCAGTTAAGGTCTACGGCATTGCGTCATCTTGGGAAAGAAACGGCAGCTGGTAACTCCAAAAATTAAAACCTTCTAAACGTCAAATAATGTGGTGTACGATTTTCGCGCAGTGCCTTTTGCTCATATCTAGTGCAAATCCAATCGTTCCATGGCTCTGCACCTTGATCGATCAAATCAAATCCCGAGTTGGGCACTTCTTCTAAAGTCTGGCGCACATAGTCAGGAATATCTGTGGCAACACGAAATTCAGCACCGCTTTTTAATACCCGCGCCAGTGGTTCCAGATGTTCGGACGTCACAAACCGACGACGATGATGGCGCGACTTTGGCCACGGATCAGGATATAGTAGAAACGCTTTGGAAATAGAGCTCTGCGGTAATACATCAAACATGTCACGCACATCACCAGGATGGATTTTTAAGTTATTAACGCTAGCCTTTCGAATTTTACCCAGCAACATCGCCACACCGTTTATGTAGGGTTCACAGCCGATGATCCCAACTTGTGGATTTTCAAAAGCTTGATGAATAACGTGTTCACCACCACCAAAACCGATTTCAAGCCAAATATCACGACCAGTAAACATCTCAATAAGATCAAGATTATGGCGTGCAGGATTGGACTCCCACGAGACAAGCCCCGGAGACAATGCCATTAAATCTTCATTAAGATAAACTTCATGACTTTTCTTAAGGTGCTTACCTTTTCGACGGCCATAAAAATTACGATGTGGGCGTTCAGTAATAATCATACCGCCCATTAGCGACCCATCACCAAATTCTCAACACCAGAAATCCTCAACCGTCAAACCCTCAAACGGCACCCTTCAGGGCGCGAACCAAATCTGTCGCTTCCCAAGAAAACCCACCATCATCTTGTGGCGCACGACCAAAGTGACCGTAAGCCGCAGTTCGCTGGTAAATAGGCCTGTTCAATTGAAGATGAGTACGAATGCCGCGCGGGGTCAGATCAATGACCTTAGGGATTGCTAACTCTATCGCAGATGCCTCAACTTCACCTGTGCCGTGCGTATCTACGTAAATCGACAGCGGCTTGGCCACTCCTATAGCATAAGACAATTGCACCGTACAACGTGTGGCCATGCCTGCCGCAACAACATTTTTAGCCAAGTAGCGCGCAACATAGGCTGCAGACCGGTCAACTTTTGTCGGATCTTTGCCAGAAAACGCACCACCACCATGAGGTGCTGCACCACCATAAGTATCGACGATTATTTTACGACCTGTAAGACCTGCGTCGCCATCTGGCCCACCAATCACAAACTTTCCCGTCGGGTTTACGTGCCAAGTTGTATTGAGATCGATCCAACCCTCAGGGAGAACCTCGCGGATATAGGGTTCAACTACAGAGCGTACATCCGCGCTGGTCATCGTTTCGTCAAGGTGCTGGGTCGATAACACCACAGATGAAACTCCAACTGGCAAGGAATTTTTGTAACGAACGGACAACTGCGATTTAGCGTCTGGGCCCAACGTTGGTTCTTTGCCGTTTTTGCGAACTTCTGCCAATCGGCGCAATATTGCATGGGCATAATGAACCGGGGCAGGCATCAATTCTGGGGTTTCCGTAACGGCATAACCAAACATTATGCCTTGATCGCCCGCGCCTTCAGCTTTGTTGCCCACACCATCAACACCTTGAGCGATGTGAGCGGATTGTTCGTGCAACAGGTTAGTAACCTCAACCTCATTCCAATGGAACTTTTCCTGCTCGTAGCCGATGTCTTTGATGCAATCGCGCGCAATACGATCAATACCATCCATCATGCCAGACAACTTGGTTGGGTCAGACAACCCAATTTCACCACCAATTATAACACGATTAGTCGTGGCAAAGGTTTCAGCTGCTACGCGAGCTTCGGGTTCTACAGAAATCATCGCATCAAGAACAGCGTCAGAAATTCGATCGCACAATTTATCGGGGTGCCCCTCAGATACAGATTCCGAGGTGAATATATAGTTGTTACGTGTCATAGGACTGCTCCAGGTAAAAGGTCGATCCACGTCAGGAAGCCGTTGTGGAAAAAATATTTAAAATTCGATTAACGTTGACGATCAGTTGGGTCAACGTTAAAAACCAACCTCGCAATCCCACCCATTAATATGCAGAGGATTAGCAACACTGTCAGTGGCCAATCGCCGATACGTGCATACAGGGTAGGTGACAGCGCCGTAGGAAGCGTCACATCAAGATATGCTGCTTCGTTTAAGGGAAGCTGCGCCATAATGTTTCCCCACGGTGAAATGACTGCAGAAATCCCCGTATTAGCTACACGTATCACCGGCAAACCCTGTTCAACAGCGCGCGCTTGCGCCTGCAGTAAATGCTGTCGTGGCCCCGCACCTTTGCCGAACCATGCATCATTTGTGATTATCAACAACACATCAGGCCGCACATTACCACGCTGCATGTCCTCCGGAAAAATTCCCTCATAACAGATCAACACCCGCACAAAGCCAAGCCCGTCAATATGCATCATTCCGTCATCCGTACCCGGTGTGAACCCTACGACCTGTTCAACTAATGTATTAAGCCCAAGCGGTTCAAGCAGCCATGACAACGGGATATATTCGCCAAATGGCACTAAATGGGATTTGTCAGAAATTGCTGTGACCGTTTGCGGCCCCTCGATCAAAATGGCCGAATTAAAATAATTATTACCCTCACGCCGTTGAATACCCGCCACAGTCGGCGCACCTCGCGCCGCAATCGACATTTTTTCAATCCAGGGCTGAGCATAATTCAGCAACGCAGGGATCGAAGTTTCCGGCCAGATAACAACATCAGGCGCTTCTCCTGCAGCAGTCTGTTCAATAGCGCGATCAAAAAATACTGTCATCCAATCTTCGTCCCACTTTTGGTGCTGTGGTGCGTTGGGCTGGATCAAACGGACGAGCGTTTGCGGCATTTGTGGCGTTGACACAACTTCTCCCACAACAGACCAAATGATCAAACTGCTAATAAAAATAAATACGACCCCATGGCCCGCCCAAACCTGCCAGCGACCAGCGAACAGGCAATAGGCGATTGATCCAGCGGACGCGATCAACAACAGAGTTGTCCCGTAAGGACCAAAACTTGCAAATAAGACGCTCCCCGCACCACCAATTAGTGTATATGACAGCAAACCCCATGGAAATCCGCTTAAAACATGACCACGCGCAAGTTCCATCGCCGCAAGCGTAATCGGAAGCCACATTATCACCGAGGTACCGCGTCCCGCGATCCATCGAGCTAGCCAAAACGCCAACGCCCAAAACAGGGCTAGCCCCCCCGCCATCAATATAATCGCAAAGGGCGCCATCCAGCCATGGCGCACAGGGTCTACCAGGAATGGCTCTACCAACCAGCGCAGTGTCACTGCAAAATAGCTCAGACCAAGCAGCCAGCCAAACCATGCAACGTCGCGGAGGTTAGTGGGGACGATAAGAAACGCCAGAACCAGCGAAGCAGTAACAGCAACGATTCCACTCATCCACGTTTCATGACCAAGAGATGCAAACGCGCCCAACCCAAGAGGCACTAGCCATCGCACAACCCTCCGCGACGCCGAGAACGTCGCGGCCAAATCGCTAGGGAGCATTATCATGGCATGCTCAGCTGGGTGTAGATCCGGCAACGCGCACCCGCAGCCTTTTGATTCGACGAGGGTCAGCCTCTACAACTTCAAACTCTGGTCCTTCAGGATGCTTAATAACCTCACCCCGCGCTGGCACGTGACCCGCCAGCATAAAGACCAAGCCACCAAGCGTATCGATTTCTTCTTCGTCAATGTCGTGGTGTTCGGTAAGAGTCATCCCAATTTCAGCCTCGAATTCATCCAACGGCGTCTTGGATTCCACCATGTAAACACCAGGCTTTTCCTCTATCCACAATGCGTCTTCGTCAGTGTCATGCTCATCCTCGATCTCCCCAACAACCTGTTCGATCAAGTCTTCAATCGTCACAAGTCCATCAGTTCCACCATATTCATCAATTACAAGTGCCATGTGAATCCGCTCTGCCTGCATCTTTTGCAACAATACACCAAGCGGCATAGATGGCGGCACAAACAGCAACTCACGTGACAGGTCGCGCAAATCGAATGTCTTTGACTTACCATTAAACCCGTACATCAAGGCAAAATCTTTCAGATTCACAAACCCTATTGGCGTGTCAAGCGTACCATCAAAAACTGGAAGCCGTGTCATGCCGTTGTCACGAAACACCTGAACAAGATCATTGCGGCTGATCATGACCGAAACGGCAACAATATCTGCCTTTGGAATCATAACGTCCTCAACACGCATACGACCTAAATTCATCATTCCGCGCGCTTCACGCTGGACGTATCCAGCCAAGGGCGTCACATCCTTGAAAGTTTCAGAGGGGCTAAGCGCCTCAACGATACGGCCAAAAAAGCCGCGCTTGATTGTTGGGGTTTGGATGTCAGGCAAAGTACTATTCGCCGCACCAGAAGAACCGCTTGTCGTGTCGCCCATTCTCTCTTTTTCCAATGAGGGCCGCAGATTGCGCGCCTAAGAAGGTTCTGGTTACAAATATGGATCAGGGATGTCCAGTTCACCAAGGATTTCTATCTCTAATCTTTCCATTAATGCACCATCCTCGTCACGAATGTGATCAAATCCCAATAAATGAAGAGTTCCATGTATTATCAGATGTGTCACATGGTCCACAAAAGGTGTGCCCGCTTGGGCGGATTCCCGCGCGATTGTATCGTATGAAATCGCAATATCACCCAATTCGGCGTCTTGGGGCAACTGCGGCTGGAAAGGCATAACACCATCTTCATCTGCCCCACGCTCGCTTGATGGCCAAGACAGCACATTCGTGGCCATACCTTTTTGCCGAAAATCAGAGTTTAACGCACGAATGCGGTTATCATCACAAGCCAAAAGGCAAATCTCAAACCCCGAAGCCTCCAAACCGACACCTGACAGCGCAGCGAATGCTGCACGATCAGCCAAGACTTCTAGTCCAACCCAGCGATCATCCTCAATCACACACTCGATGATCACGTCGCAGGTTCATCTGCTTCATAGGCCTCAATAATTGCCGCCACTAGTGGGTGGCGCACAACGTCCTTGGACGTGAAGTAATTAAAATCAATTTTCGGAATATGCGATAACAGCCGTTCGGCATCTCGAAGGCCAGAACTGACACCGCGAGGCAAATCTATCTGAGTGCGATCGCCAGTTATGACCATACGCGACCCTTCTCCCAAGCGGGTCAGAAACATTTTCATCTGCATCGTCGTGGCGTTCTGCGCCTCGTCCAACACCACAAATGCGTGGCTCAATGTGCGACCACGCATAAAAGCCAGCGGCGCAATTTCGATCTTCTTCTCATCAATCAATTTTTCGATCTGCTTTTTTGGTAGAAAATCATCTAATGCGTCATACAATGGCTGCATATAAGGATCAATTTTGTCCTTCATATCACCAGGAAGATATCCAAGCTTTTCACCTGCTTCAACGGCCGGGCGCGACAAAATTATTTTATCTACGTGCCCACTAATAAACAAGTTCACTCCCACGGCAACTGCCAGATAGGTCTTGCCAGTCCCCGCTGGTCCAATTCCAAACGCTAGTTCATTTTTGAAAAGGGAATTCACGTATGATTTTTGTGCACCCGTACGCGGTTCTACCATCTTCTTGCGCGTTTTGATCTCGACACGGTCGCCAACACCAAGATCCATCTGGTCCCCAACTGCCGTTCCCGTCCCCTTTTCAGACGCTCCCATGCGGACCTCTCTGTCGATATCACCTGGCTCCAACGCGCGGCCCGCCTCAAGGCGCTCGTACAATGATGTCAGAACTTCACCAGCCTCTTTGGATGCCTCAGGATCGCCATGGATTGACAGACGGTTCCCTCGTCGTACAACTTGAACACCAAGTTTTAGTTCAACGTCAGCAAGATTGCGGTCGTGCTCTCCACACAGATCAATCAGCAAAAAGTTATCCGGAAATTCAAACACCAAAGGTGCTGCGTCCAGTTCGTATGCGGTTGGGGGCATTGTTATGGTGGCCAATCAACTCTCCGAAAATTAGTGTTTATATAATTATTACAACTTGAATGAATTCATGCAAAGAATAATTTATAGTTAGGACGAAAACTGTCCGCAAACAGTGTTACAGCTGTTTTCATTTTTACGTTATCAAAAATCATAAAACATCAGGAATATTCGAACCTGATTGGAATGGGCCAATCGCTGTCTAGGTAGGGGCAACACCCCAACCGACTGAAAGCCCATAAGGTGTCTGGCGCTCAGAAAAATAGCCCTCAAAGCCAATGCCATTCATATAATGATTACACCCATTCGGATCAACTCTGATACCTGCGGTAAGCTGTGTCAGACTTTTCGTATCAACCCAATGATCGGATCCAATGCCCTGACTGTTCTCAATGCTACAGTTTACAACAGAAAGACAAATGACAGTCATCATCAGAATTTTCAGTTGCTTAGCGAATACAATAAGTTTCGATGCGACGATTGTGCGCAAATACATGACCTATGGTGTTGGAAGCGGTTGGGCGACGCTCACCAAAGCCACAAACGTCGACAATATGCGTGCAAGCATACTGTGCAATTCCAGCCACAAAGTTGGCGCAGCCGTTAGAAAAATTAATATTATAATTGTCAAGCGCCGTATTGTACGAGTGCCCATAAATCAGAAATCCAAACGCTTCTGCTTGCTGAAAATCTACTGTCTGCCCAAACATTGGACACACTAGGGTACTTTCAGTTTTTAAAAAAATTGTTCTTATGCTTAATTAAAGCGTTCTCATACAATGAGTGAAGTACGGGACCAAAAAAGTTAGAAATACAATATATTGCGCAAAATCTAGCTATAATTAAAAGAAAACCTAATTGATAACCCTAAACCCTAAACCCTAAAAATAATCTTCAATGTGATCCGCAGATGTCACCACCAAGTGAATTGCTTTCAGATTTGACAATACGAACATCAAGCAAATCACCGATTTTCACGTCGGACGCATTCGCAAAGACGGCGTGTAGGTATTCAGATTTACCAATCATCTGATTTGACTCGCGGCCCTTTTTTTCGAACAATACCTTTACTTTACGTCCTATCATTGAATTCTGAATTTCGCGTTGCTGATCCCCAAGCAGAGCTTGAAGACGATGCAAGCGCTCAAGTTTCACGTCTTCATCGACCTGCGCACGTTCCGCAGCGGGAGTGCCAGGACGGGTAGAATATTTGAACGAATAGGCCTGCCCATATTTTACGGTACGTACCAAATCCATCGTACTTTCAAAATCAGCTTCAGTCTCGCCAGGGAAACCTACAATAAAATCTCCAGACATCAACAAGTCAGGCCGCGCGGCGCGAATCCGTTCAATCAAAGTGAAATACTGATCGCGAGTGTGCTTGCGGTTCATAGCCTTAAGCACCTTGTCAGACCCCGATTGTACCGGCAAATGCAAATACGGCATTAACTTGTTACAAGTGCCGTGTGCGTCGATCAAGGCATTGTCCATGTCATTTGGATGGCTTGTTGTGAACCTAATTCGTTCCAAACCATCGACTTTATCAAGATCCCAGATCAATCCCGCCAATCCGCCTGCGTGCCCGTGATAGGCGTTGACATTTTGGCCAAGTAAAGTGATCTCGCGCACGCCAACCTCAACTAGTTCTTGCGCCTCACGGATGATACGGTTGGCAGGGCGGCTGACTTCTGATCCTCGCGTATACGGCACCACACAAAATGCACAAAACTTGTCACAGCCTTCTTGTACTGTCAAAAATGCAGTTGGGCCGCGCTTGGCCTTAGACCGTGATTTCAGCGTCTCAAATTTATCATCTTCAGGAAAGTCCGTGTCCAATGCCTTTTCACCACGAGCAACAGCTTGCTCCATGGTCGGCAAACGGTGATAACTTTGTGGTCCAACCACCAGATCAACCATAGGCTGACGACGCATGATCTCAGCACCCTCAGCCTGCGCAACACACCCAGCCACACCAATTTTCAAGTTTGGATTTTCTGCCTTAAGCGGCTTGAGTCGCCCAAGCTCAGAATAAATCTTTTCAGCTGCTTTCTCACGAATATGGCAGGTGTTTAGCAGAATCATATCAGCTTCTGCTGCCACGTTTGTAGTCTCATACCCTCGCGTACTAAGGCTTTCAGCCATACGTTCGCTGTCATAAACGTTCATTTGGCAGCCATACGTTTTAATGAACAGCTTCTTTGGAAATGGATTAGTGTTAGAGTCAGATTCAGACATGGGAGCAGCTTTCTAATAGATTAGAACGCCATTTAACCCACACTAACCACGCTTGCAATGAAAGGTAATTTAACACACAATTATATTAATTAAATAGAGCATCAAAATGACCTCGTATTCCAACCTTTCCGCATTTATTAAAGATTGCCTTCCCCAGCTCAAAAACGGGCCAGTCGCACTTATTTTTGCTGAAGACGAAGTGGAACTGGACGCCACAATCCGCCACCACCTTAACGTGGGTTTTTCGCAGACAGTCGTCTTTGCAATGCCACACTTTACGATTACCGATGACTTAATGCAGCAAATTATCCGCGTCAGCTACAACTTTCTAACGCCTACAGCACTTGAGATCGCTCTTAATTCGGTAATGAAAGCCACAGACGACATATGGATTTACTACTGCTTTAACGCTGAATTTTTGTTCTATCCATTTAAAGAACATCGCTCGGTTGGTGAAATGATCGCCTTCAACGTTGAAGAAAATCGCAGCACTATTCTGACTTATGTGATCGACCTTTATACGGGGAATCTGTTGCAACACCCCAACGCAGTCAGCATTAAAAACGCGTATCTGGACAAAATTGGATATTACGCGCTCGCACGCACAGACCTCTCAGGTAACATTCTGGAAAGACAGCTAGATTTCTTTGGCGGTCTGCGCTGGCGATTTGAAGAACACATTCCCGTTTCTCGTAGGCGCGTAGACCGTGTGTCGATTTTCCGAAATAAACCAGGTCTAGTTTTTTTACCTGATCACAAATTTAACGATCCCGAATACAATACCTACGCCTGCCCTTGGCATAATAACCTTACGGCGGCTGTCTGCTCGTTCCGCGCTGCCAAAGCTTTAAAGCGCAATCCGGGATCAACTTTTGAAATCGACTCGTTCAAATGGCATGGCTCCACACCATTCGAATGGCACAGCCAGCAGCTCCTTGATCTGGGGTTCATGGAACCAGGTCAATGGTTTTGAGAGTTTGGGCCACCACAGCACCAAACGGACAAGTGGCACAATGCCCTAATTGGCTAATATATGGTTTATTCCAGACATTTTTAGTAAGCTTCACTCAGATTAAAGCTGCCACAACGACGCTGACCTACAATTGCGCTATAGGCAACAAACCTTTATGAAGCTAATTTTCAGGCCACAAAATAGTACGATGTTCAATAACATGATTATTAAACCTAGAATAATTATTGGAGCTTCACCATGTAAGTCTTGAATTTCATTAATAGATTTAAACAGACAATTCAGTTCTACTAAAAAACGACTGATTTATCGAACGAGATTTTAATAATATCTTCTTTGCTGCAACAAAAATTGTGCAGCCGCCTAGTTAGGCATCCAAGTAAATTACTCTAAGCATCTTCTTGAGGCAATTTTATACAAAAAAATATTATGATTACGAATAGATTTATGAAAAAATAGTGCTAAAAAATGTGATAAGTTGTATCTAAAAATTAGATAGAGAGAGAGGTTTTTACATCATAAAAAAACCATTATCAAAAAAAATTTAGCTATTGCGCAGCCGAATTACCACATCCACTGATACAATTTCAGCACCCTCAGGAGCGTAAGGCACTCGCGCAATCTCAAGCTGTTCAGCTGGCGCATCACTTAAACGGTTCTCATCTTCCCAATAAAAGTGCGGGTGATCAGTCATGTTAGTATCAAAATAACTTTTAGATCCGTCAACTGTAATCTCTCGGAGCAAGCCTGCATCACAAAACGCCCGCAGTGTGTTATAGACAGTTGCTAGAGATACCTTACCACCAGTACTTGCCGCCGCATCAAAAAGACTTTCTGCGGTGACGTGGCGGTCACGTCCGTCTCCCACTAACAATTCAGCCAATGCCATCCGCTGGCGCGTCGGGCGTAATCCAGCACCTGAGAGCCAAAATGTGCTGCGATCTATCTGACTTTTGTATTCTAATTTGCTCATAAATATGTCCTGAGTTTACTTCACCTATTATATGGGGGAATCGGGCAAGCTTTCAATCCCAAACGCAATTAGCGCAGATTGCTATCGGCCTCTTGCCCTTGTTTAGTGGGAGGTGCAATGTGAATAATAAGTTTGAATAACTAAGAATAGTACGGGGATACAGTCACCATGTCGCAATATCCAACCAGTTTTGATCGTGACGACCTGCTAAAGTGTGCAAGAGGCGAGCTTTTTGGCGAGGGAAACGCCCAACTTCCTGAACCCCCAATGTTGATGATGGATCGCATAACCGAGATTTCTGGTGATGGCGGCACACATGGAAAAGGCCATGTAATGGCTGAATTCGATATCAAACCTGACCTTTGGTTCTTTGGTTGCCACTTTCCCGGTAATCCGATCATGCCTGGCTGTCTGGGTCTAGACGGCCTGTGGCAACTCACAGGTTTCAACTTAGGCTGGCGCGGCTGGCAAGGGCGCGGCTATGCACTTGGAGTTGGTGAAGTGAAATTGACCGGCATGGTACGCCCTGATCGCAAAGTTTTAACTTATCATATTGACTTTACCAAGGCGATCCAAACACGACGACTGACAATGGGCGTGGCAGATGGCATAGTTAAAGCAGATGGCGAGGTAATATATATAGTAAAAAATATGAAAGTTGCGTTAAGCGAGAGTTAGCTTTGCTACGATTTCATAACCTAACTTATCGCAAAAAATTTGCGTATGACCTTTGTGAAATTACCAATTTCAATCACGGTATTTTATCAGTTTTATTGAATTGATTGAGTGGTTTTTCAAGAGCTTCGACACTGTCTAGAGGCAGATATATAAATGAAACCTAGAAAATCATAATCTTGCGAGTTCTTAACCAGAAGAAAAAATGTAAAAAGAGCGCCCCCTTGAACAGGTAAAATTTTTTAAATTTTGAACATCGTATCAACTTTAAAGGGAACCTCCATGATGCGCTTGAAATGCAACTCCTACTGCGTCCAACCTTTTAAAATTAAAAAATACAGTGTGAGTTGGTTTTAGCTAAAAGCCAGTCCGTCGCTTTTGACGGCATTCAAGCATCAATTGATTAAAAAAAATTTAATTATTGACACAACAAAGCACTTTTCTACTCATGAGCGTAAAGACCTTCCTCCGCGTTAGAGGACCAGCCCACGGCATCGCTTATAAAGAACAAGATAAAATCTGGGGTGGATTTTTTCCGTTAATTAATAGCAAGCTGCTTAAAACAAAAACAACGTTTGCTTTTTTGAAGCGTTCCATAACTCTTATTCCTCAAAAAACTAGTTATAGCTTTAATTATTTAAAACGTATTAAAATCAATACTACCTTTTTTAATATAGATAAGCAGCAAAGCGAACAATAATTACGTCCTACCCTACACTTGCCCCATCCACCCCTCTCACATACACCCTAATAAATTAAATAAATGGGAGCAGCCATGCGCCGTGTTGTAATAACAGGGATGGGGATAGTATCCCCCATCGGAAATAACGTCATCGAAGTAAATGCGAATTTACGCGCCGGAAAGTCTGGTGTTGTTGCGTCAGAAAAAATGAAGGAACACGGGTTCCGCAGCCAGATTGCGGGCACACTTAAAATCGACGTGGCAGACCACGTCGACAAACGGACGTTGCGCTTCATGGGTCCTGGTGCAGCCTATGCCCACATAGCAATGGGTCAAGCGATTGCAGACGCGGGCTTGTCTAGTGACGACATCGTTAACCCGATGACAGGCCTGATCGCAGGCTCTGGCGGACCAAGCACATCGGCTATGTTTGCTGCGCATCAGGTTGTTCTTAAAACTGGTGCAACGAAGCGCATCGGCCCTTTTGCTGTGCCAAAAACTATGTCTTCGACAGTTTCTGCGAACCTTGCCACTGCTTATAAGATTAAAGGAATGAACTTCTCAATTACTTCGGCTTGTTCGACGTCTCTCCATTGTATCGGCATGGCCGCGCAGCAGGTCGCACTGGGCACGCAGGACATCATGTTCGGCGGTGGTGGCGAAGAACTCGACTGGACGCTTTCCTGTCTATTTGACGCTATGGGCGCAATGTCTTCCAAATATAATGATACCCCAGATCGCGCCTCACGCGCATTTGACGCCAACCGCGACGGGTTTGTCATTGCTGGCGGCGGCGCGATGCTTGTGCTCGAATCCCTCGACGGTGCACTGAAAAGAGGTGCAAAAATTTACGCTGAAGTGACTGGTTTTGCAGCCACATCCGACGGCGCAGACATGGTTGCACCCAGTGGTGAGGGTGGAGAACGTGCCATGCGCGGTGCGCTCAAA
>JAPKAD010000036.1 GCA_028825445.1 Octadecabacter sp. | reverse complement strand
GGTGGATATGCTGGGGGATCGGACCCTAGAAAAGACGGAATGGCGGTTGGATACTAATCTGCACGGCTATGCTGTGCCTACGGGCGTTTGATTCGCGATGGCATTATCAATTCGATTGGAAATATAGCCTTGCAACGGTTTACGAAGTTCTGCGGTACCAGGGTCGTGGAACAGATTGTAGAGCTCATTGGAATCAACTTCCAAATCGTACAGTTTTCCATCTCCAAAATGAGATCGACCGTCATTTTACGCGTTTTGGTGCGCACAGTTCTCAACTCTAGTGCGACACCGACACGCCCAGGCAACAGCCCCCATTAGTTCAGCGCGAATTCACGGCTGGCCTCACCTTTTACGGACCAATTCCAAGCTAAACCGTGCCGCTGCTCTTGCCGATTTGTATCAGTTATTGGGTGCATAGATTTAGGCTGTTCCCAACAACTGGATGCTTGTTCTCGTTCATTTGATAGCACCATTTTTCAGTACCCGACTTAGACATAAGTTGCTATGTCTAAGTGAACGGGCAATCATAAAATTGTGTTGTGAATATTTCATATGAAGGTGATCAATCTATGACCCAGCGCCTTACTTTTCCAGCAGACGAAGCCGCGCTTGATTCTATTCTCAGCTGGACCCGCGAGCGCATTCTAAGTGGTCCGGATCCGCGGAACGGCGCGCAAAGTCAAGCCGTGCTTGAAGCTGCGTTAGGCAATGCTATTACGCCTGATGGAATTGAGGCCACGCGTGCATTTGCGCTTTTTACTGATAGTATTATTCCTTCAATACGCCCATTTAACCATCCGACGAGTCTTGCTTTTGTTGCGGCAGCGCCGACACCTGCGTCCCTCGCATTTGATGCCGCATTGGGCGCAGCCGAGATATTTGCTGGTAACTGGGATGGTGGATCAGGTGCGATCCATGCAGAAAATCAGGCCTTGTCATGGCTCGCGTCTTTGGCGGGTTGGCCAAGCAGCGCCGGTGGTGCATTCGTTTCAGGCGGCACACTTGGGAATTTGTCTGCGCTTCATGCTGCACGTGCTGCATGGACAAAAGAGCGCCCTGATCGCTGGCGGATCTTGTGCAGCAGCGAGGCCCACAGCAGTATCGCTGCCGTGGCACGTGTGATGGATGCCGAATTGGTTATGGTTGATGCAGATGCATGCGGGTCCATGTCAGGTGCCGCGGCACGCGCCGCCATGACAAGCGGTGTCTTCGCGATTGTCGGAAATGCAGGGGCCACCAATTGCGGCGCCATCGATGATTTGGAAGGTCTTGCAAACCTCGCGGCAGAGCATGATATTTGGCTGCATGTAGATGGGGCGTACGGCCTTGCCGCGCTTGGCGATCCTGAAACACGCAAGGCTTTCAACGGTATCGAGCGTGCCGATAGTTTTATTGTAGATCCGCATAAATGGCTTTTCGCACCCTATGACAGCTGTGCGTTGGTGTACCGCGACCCTATCAAAGGGGCGCAGGCGCATGGCCAGCAGGGTGCTTACCTCGATACATTGGATCACACCGCTTGGAACCCGTCTGATTATGCCCTGCAACTGACACGTCGTGCGCGCGGTCTGCCACTTTGGTTTTCATTGGTGACCTACGGTACGCAAGCATATGCGCAGGCGATTGCAAAAACGGTACAGATTGCCCGCGATCTTGCCTGCGAAATTGACGCGACACCGAACCTTGAACTGTTGCTTGGCCCACAGTTAACTGTAGTTTTGTTTAAAGCGACTAATCTGAAAGGGCCTGAGCTTGCGGAGTGGTGCGAGGTCCAACGGCGCAGCGGAGCGTTACTATGCTTACCAACCAAGTGGCGCGGCGAAGAGGTACTGCGCTTGTGCATTGTGAACCCTGAAACCGACACTAACCATGTGATGAATGTTTTGCGGACGCTGACATGAGTTTCAGGAATAAAGGTCGGTACGCCGATCTTGAATATGGGATAAGGATTTTCGCACTTGCGACAGATCATCTTTCGACAGATCCGCAAAGATCATTTCCTCATCGTGTCCTGCGCGAGCCAAATCGATGCCGTCTGGCCCCGTGACGCATGACAAACCGCAATACGCAAACATACCCTCACTCCCTACGCGATTGGCATAGGCGACATAGATTTCGTTTTCTTCGGCGCGGGTGGGAACAACGCGAATGGCGACACCGATGTAAGGCTGCATGTTGGCCGTTGGGACGAGAACCGCATCCGCACCTGCCAAGGCGTAAGCGCGTACCAGTTCAGGGAATTCGACATCATAGCATATGGCCAACCCAAGCGTCCAATCGCCGAACTGTACAAGTGGGCACATGGCATCAGCGGCACTGAATGCTGCGCGATCCACGTCGCCGAACAAATGCGCTTTGCGACAGATGGAAAGTAACGTGCCTGACGCGTCAATTAACGCGGCGGAATTGAAAACCTGCGCGCCGTCCAATTCTGGAAACCCGCAAAGCACGCCGATGTTGTGACGTTTGGCCATGTTGCGCAAGGCCTGGACCATCGCACCACTGCGAGGTTCAGCCAGTGCGCGGATGCGTTCGGTGCCGATATTATATCCAGTCAATGCCATTTCGGGGAAGAGGATCAAATCGGCGCCACCCGTCTTGGCTGTGGCGCAGGCCTGATCGAACAATGCTGTGTTTTCTGCAATACTACGATCAATCGAGTTGATCTGGTAAAGTGCTATGCGCATGATGTCCTCGCAGGTGGAGTGCGGTAGGGGCCGGTCGCTTCAAAAGCGCTGGCCAGCGCCAAAAGAGCGGTGTCTGAGTAGGCGCGACCAGCAAAGGTCAGCCCAACAGGCATATCGATGTCGGCCATCGTGCCCATGGGGACAGTGACGGTCGGAATGCCCAAATGACGTATTGCAAGATTGCCATTCGCAACCCAAACGCCGTTGCGCCACGCTATGTCAGCCGAGGCTGGGTTCGTATCCGCATCTGCAGGACCAACATCAGCAACGGTGGGAAAAATAACCGCATCAAGTTGATGCCGGTCCATCCAATCCTCAAGATCGACGCGGCGCGTTTCCTCAAGGCCGTTCAAACCGTCAGCGAGGGTTGGTATATCAAGAAAGCTGTCGCGTGGGTGGGCGCGCGCGTGGGCAGGGTAGTCAGCGATATCATCCTCAAAACCAGCGTAGCGATCAGGTAGGCTGTCGTTTGGCGCAGGGAAGATCTTGGACCCGTCAACATTGGCTAAACAGAACAATATGGGATCGTCGTTGTTCTTGAGAAAATCATCCCACGCCCAGACGGATAGGTCGGACATTTCATGATGGAGATAGCCAGACGGGAGTATGCCGCGCGTTGCGATATTGGGAGCATCTTTGCGATCCCCCTCGTAGTTTGAAACGACAGGAAAATCAACAATCACGACTTCGGCGCCAGCTTGTTCAAGTGCAACGCGCGTCGTGTTCCAAAGGGCTATTATGGAAGCGCGGGTTTCGATCTTCTGCCCTGTGGGTCCACCAATACCGATGCCGCCCACATCCGGATCAGCATTGATGTACATCGCGGGGACGCCAAACCGCTTGCCTTTCAATGATCCGACCTCAAGTGCAGTGTATGACGTGGGGCGGAGTCGTGAAGCCAATGGGATGGTAATCCACGGCTGGCAGCGCCAGAAATCGCCTCGTGTGTCGATGTCGTCCTCGACCAAGATGTCTAAGACTTCCAGCATATCGGCCATGGTGCGCGTATGCGGCACGACGACGTCCATGGTTGGAACTAATGGCCAGTTACCACGTACAGAAATGACGCCACGACTGGGGGTGTAGGCGCACAGCCCGTTGTTGGAGGCAGGCGCGCGGCCGCTTGACCAGGTCTCCTCGCCCAGTCCAAAAGCGGCAAAGCTGGCGGCGGTTGCTGTGCCTGATCCGTTAGAGGAACCCGACGCGAAGGCGGCAGTCAAATAATCTCCATTATAGGGCGAATTTGCGCGTCCATAGAGACCACGTTGCATGCCACCGTTGGCCATGGGGGGCATATTGGTCATTCCCAAAAGGATTGCACCTGCCTTTCGCAGTTGCGCGATTACAAAGGCGTCATCGGTCGCAATCAGATCCGCAAAGGCTGGAGAGCCCGCCGCGACTGTCAGGCTTTTGACCTTGTAGCTGTTCTTAGCGGTATAGGGTATGCCATCAAGTGGGCCGCGTATTTCACCACGCTGCCGACGATCATCACTTGCTTGTGCTTCGGCTAAGGCATCAGGGTTCAGAACAGGGACGGCGTTCAAGCAAGGACCGTTACGATCAAAATTATGAATCCGATCAAGGTAGGTCGTGACGAGGCCAGCGCTCGTTATTTCATTGCGCTCAAGGGCAGCGCGCAGATCGGCAATCGAGGCTTCAACAACATTCAAGACGCTTTCTCGAACCCCTGTAATACATTGACCGTGTTCACGCCAATTTCGGCGATGTCATAGCCGCCTTCCATCACGAACAATGTCGGCAGGTTTAGCGATGCGATGTCTGCGCCGTAGGTGGCAAAATCCTCGGACTTCAGTTTAAAAAAGCTGATTGGGTCATTTTCAAACGTATCTACACCAAGTGAGATGATCAGTTTATCAGGGGCATACTTGGCAATCTGCTCCAATGCTTTGATCAACGCCGTGCGCCATGTTGGAAAGTTGGTTTTCGGAGGCATGGGGTAGTTCACCGTGAAACCAACGCCCGCGCCGCTGCCTTTTTCATCGGCGTGGCCAAGAAAATGTGGGAAGGCATCCATTGGGTCGCCGTGCAGCGATATGAACAATACGTCATCGCGGGTGTCAAAGATGTCTTGTGTTCCATTGCCGTGGTGAAAGTCTACATCCAAAATCGCGACGCGTTTAGCGCCTGTGTCCAACAGATGTTGGGCGGCAACGGCAGCGTTATTTACAAAGCAATAACCGCCGTACATATCGATTGCGGCGTGATGGCCGGGTGGGCGGCATAGGGAAAATACGGCTTTAGCACCCTCGTTTAGGCGCTGCGCTCCCGTTAATGCTACCTGTGCTGATGCATAGGCCGCCTCCCATGTGCCACCAGATAGCGTGGTTTCACAGGCGAGGGCGTAGTAGCCAAGCCGACCTTCAATGTCGGTGGGAATGCGCTGTGACATGCGCCGCGCAGGCCAAACGGTAGGCATGGCTTCGCCTTTGTATCCTGCCGCTTGCCAGTCCTGCCAAGCGATCTGCAGGAAATCAATGAAGCCCTTATCGTGAATTGCCAGAATGGGTTTCATGCCCAAATCATCGGGCTCGCTGACGGGGCCAAGCTCCACCTCGCGTACGCGACCAATTATGTATTCTGCGCGGGATGGACGCTCGAACGGTTGGACAAGCTGGCCGCCGAACAACTCAGTTTTTGAATTCCGCAAGTTATGGCGTTCAGTGAAAATCGTTTCCATTAGGCGTCCTGTCTATTTGATACGGCGGCCCCATAGCGAGGGCCGCCGCGCGTTGACCAAGGTTGGCTTAGTTTTTCAGGTTCGTCCAGATTTGGTCATAGACGGCCTGTGTGGCTTCGTCACAAACGGCTATAAATGCACCTGCACCTGCTGTCGCTGGTGGGTTTGATTCAGGCGATGTTGCCAATTCAGGGTCGAGGAACTCCTCAGCACCTGACACACCCAGACCATAGCGCGCGTAGTTAGACACGGCTGCGATGTTCTCAGGTTCAAGCATGAAATCCATGAACGCAATAGCACTCTCGCGGTTTGGCGCGTCGTTTAGAAGAACAATGCTATCCATCCACACAACATAGCCTTGGGTAGGGAAGGAGTATGTGATGCTTGCGCGTTCCGCGCGGGCTTTTGCGCTGAAGCCGTCAAAAATCATGCCGACGGTTACATCGCCCGACACCAGAACTTCTTTTGCAGTGTCTGAGTTAAAAGAGGCCCAATGTGTCTTGGCCCCTTGTAACATGTCGTTGAGGGCGCTCAGTTGAGCACGATCTGTTGAGCACTGCGGGATACCCATGTGAATGGCCGCCATCGCCAAAACTTCGCCTTGGCTATCGAGCATGTTGATTTTGCCTGACAGCTCAGCAGGTGGGTTGAACAGCAGGTCAGTTGTGTTGATGTCACCGCTATAATCTTCGGTATTCACAGAAAATGACGTGGAACCCCACTGATAAGGGACGGAGTGCGTCCAGCCTGGATCAAACGACGGGTCTGCCCATTCTGGTGCAATGTTGCCTTTGTTGGTCAATTCGCCGTTAGCAACGGTGTCGAGCAGGCCTTCGCCCGCCATGATCGTGACCATGTAGTCAGTAGGGACTGCCACATCATAAGTGCCCATACCGCCAGCCTTGAGGGACGCAAGCATCGCTTCGTTTGAGTCATAAGTGTCCATCGTGACGTTGATGCCGGTTTCAGCAGTGAATTTTTCAATCAGCTCTGCGGGAAGGTATTCAAACCAGTGGTAGATCACGAGTTCGCCGTCAGCCGCAGCCGTGTTCGCCAGTAGTGCAAGTGCCATGGCGGATGATGTTAGTAGTCTCATTAAATTTACTCCCATTTGTTATTTTGTGTTGTCCCACTTCGAGATGAAGTACGAGATCGTTACCATCACGATTGAGAGGCCAAGAAGCATCGTAGAAATCGCCATGATGTTGGGCTTTAACCCTTGTTTCACCGAGCCAAAGATCGCCGTTGGCAAGGTTTCAACCCCTGCTCCTTTGACAAAATTAGTGATGATGAAATCGTCGAGGCTGACGATGAACGCCAGCAAGAACCCTGAGATGATACCAGGCATCATCAGAGGGAAAAGAATGCGCCGAAACGCCTGTGCTTTGGTCGCGTATAAGTCCATCGCAGCGTGTTCATAGGTATCTTCAATACCCTGCATCCGTGCCTGAATAGGCAGATAGGCAAAGGGAATGCAGAACGCGGTATGTGCTACAAGTATGGTCATATAACCGCGCGTGAAACCGATGGAATTGAAGAAGATCAATGTAGCCACCGCAAGCACAATTTCGGGTACCATGATCGGTAGCGAAATGAGGCCCAGTGAGGGTGCGCGTAGGTGATATGTTCCTCCGCGCACGATTGCTGTCGCTGCGGCTGTAGCGATGGCTGTCGCAGTGGTTGCCGCTATGATGGCGATGGAAAACGAATTGATCGCCGCCTGTTGGAACTTCCCACTTTCTGGGCCAACAAAAACATCTGTGTACCAGCGCAGGGATACGCCATCCCATGTGGTGATAGATTCTGAGGCGTTGAATGAATAGACAGTCACTACAAGCAGTGGTGCGTACAGAATGAACAAGCACAGCAAGGTTATAAATCGGAAACCTGTGTATGTTTTGACATCTATTTTCGCACTCACGCTGCTGCCCCCGCGCGACGCTGTTGGCGTGAAAAGATAAGCAATAAGATCATGACCATGCTAAGCAAGACCATGGATGCAGCCGCGCCGAAGGGCCAGTTGCCCGCGTTGCCTTTGAACTGCTCCTCAATCAGCGAACCGATCATGAAGTTTTTGGCACCACCCAGTAGGTCGGGCGCAAGGAACGCACCAAGGCTGGGTACAAACACGAGGATACAGCCCGCGATTACGCCGGGTTTTACGGCCGGTAAAACGATGCGACGCAGGGTCGTCCATTTGGTAGCGTAAAGATCAGCGGCCGCTTCGGACATCGTGAAGTTGTAGCGCTCAACCGAGGCATAGATCGGCAAAACCATGAAAGGTAGATAGCTGTAAAACAATCCCAACTGCACGGCGAGGTTAGTATTAATGATATGAACGGGGTCGTTGATCAGCCCGACGTTCATGAGGAAATTATTCAAGGGCCCCTCATCGCGCAGCAAGAACTTCATCGAAACGGTGCGAATCAATAGGTTTACCCAATATGGGATTGTGACTAAAAACACCCACAGCGCGCGCGTGTTTGCGGGGCGTGTAGCGATGTAATAGGCCGTCGGGAAACCGATAAGCAGGGACAAAATGGTTGCAAGACCTGCTTGCCAAGTTGAACGCCAAAATATGCTAATGTAGGTCCACTGTAACGTCGGATCACCGTCGCCAAACAATCCGCGATCAAAAAAGAACTGGTCGTAGGCGGCAAGGGTTGGGTCCCAAATTACGCCACCGCGAAATTCTTTAGTTAGGAACGAATAAATGACCATGACACACACAGGTGCAAATACGAAAAAACCAAGCACCAGCCATGAGGGCATCAATAGCCAATGACGCACCTTTGCGTAGGTATCCGATGCGGCACTGCCGCCTGAAGCCGCGCCCGCTGCCATTAGTCAACCAACAGGCGCGCAGCGCCGGCCTCCATAGTCACGAAGGCGGAGTTACCCGGCTCGATCAACCGCTTGTTTCCACGTTCGGTGTTGGATGTGCGGATGGTAATTTTTGGGCCACCATCCAGGTCCATCATGGTCGTAATGTCGGTTCCGATAAATATGTTTTCTGTGACCATGCCCCTCAGGCTTGCACCGTCGCTTGGTTGATCGGATAGAATCATCCGTTCAGGACGTACCGATAGATGAACTTTGGCGCCTACTGCGACGTCGTCCACTGCGTCTATACTCAGTTTATGGCCACCACCAATATGACACTGCGCGCGGCCATTGGCAATTTTATCAACCGACACCTCTAGCAAGTTCGTGTCGCCAATAAAGTCGGCCACAAACATATTGCGCGGCTGTTCATAGATATCGCGAGGCGCACCGAGCTGTTGCAATTCCCCGGCAGACATCACGGCAATTCTATCTGACATGGTTAGCGCTTCTTCTTGATCGTGGGTGACGAAGATAAACGTGATGCCAGTTTCACGTTGAATGTGCTTCAACTCGATTTGCATGGTCTTGCGCAGCTTTAAATCGAGCGCGGACAGCGGTTCATCGAGCAATAGAACTTTTGGCGAGGGGGCCAATGCGCGTGCAAGGGCAACCCGTTGTTGTTGACCACCAGACAGTTGTGCAGGTTTACGTTTGGCGAATTGGGACAGTTGTACCAGCTCAAGCATCTCTCCCGCACGTTGCGCGGCATCCGCGCGGGAACTTCCCTTCATTTCAAGGCCAAATCCGACGTTTTCAAGCACAGTCATGTGTGGAAACAAGGCGTAGTTTTGGAAGACAGTGTTCACGGGGCGCTTGTGGGGGGGCAACGTTTTGATTTCATCGTCGAACAGATAAATGCCACCCTCAGTTAAGTCTTCGAATCCAGCGATCATCCGGAGAAGCGTAGTTTTGCCGCATCCAGAGGGCCCTAAAAGAGTGAAAAATTCATTGTCATGGATGGCTAAAGAAATCTGCTGTAAAGCGGTAAAGTCGCCATAGCGTTTTACAGCATCGCGCACGTCAACTGCGATTTCAGTGATACCGTTCATTCTTTTTCCCCTTAAGTCATAATATGGTAGCGCCACAATTCACGCAATGTCACCTCTGAAATTTCGAAGCTCAGGTTAGGTGATGCCTTCCTCAGGGGGATGAGTGTTAGCTAAACCCTAACTAAAGCTAATGAAGACTGTTCTTTCCGTCAGGCCCACATAAAGTAATTGTAGAATTAACCATCTGGGAAGGTCGTTGGATGTCAGTCGAAAAGATAGACACGCTCGTCGTTGGCGCTGGCCAGGCGGGTATCGCGCTATGTGGACATCTTGGTCAGCAGGGTGTTCCGTTCTTAGTACTTGAGAAAAACCGTATTGCTGAGGCTTGGCGTACGTCTCGCTGGGATGCCTTGGTTACCAACGGCCCTGTATGGCACGACCGCTTTCCAAATCTTGAATTTAAGGGCAACGCGCCAGATGAATTTGTCAGCAAGGATCGCGTCGTTGATTACATCGAAGAATATGCCGAATTGGTAAACGCCCCGGTGCGTACCGGCGTTGAAGTTCTCAGTGCTGTACCTTTCGCGGATCGCGCGGGTTTTCGGGTCGAGACGACAGATGGCGTCATTGAAGCGACGCGCATTGTGTCCGCTACGGGCGCATTTCAGCAGCCTATTATTCCACCAATCGTTTCTCAGGACAGTACGGTGCATCAGATGCACTCCGCGTCGTATCGCAATCCAAAGCAACTCGCTAATGGCGCAGTTATGGTCGTTGGGGCGGGTTCATCCGGTGCGCAAATCGCAGATGAGTTGAACAGGGCTGGGCGCAAGGTGTTCTTGTCAGTAGGCCCGCACGATCGCCCGCCGCGTCGCTACAGGGATCGTGATTTCGTCTGGTGGCTTGGCGTGCTGGGTCTGTGGGATTTGGCAGCGCAAAAGCTGGGAGCTGAGCATGTGACGATCTCAGTCAGTGGCGCTTACGGTGGCCGTACCATTGACTTTCGACGTCTTGGGCGCGACGGCGTTAAGCTGCTGGGACGCACTGAGGATTTTGATAACGGCGTACTGACATTCGCTGATGATGTTCGCAAAAATATCGATGCCGGTGATGCAAACTACAACCAAATGCTGGATGCTGCGGATGCCTATGCGGACGCCATGGGGCTTGATCTGCCGCTTGATCCTCAAGCGAGAGAGGCTTGTCCGGATCCCAACAGTCTGATCTATCCGATCCGCAGCCTGAACCTTGCCGCCGAAGGTATTACAACGATCATCTGGGCCACAGGGTACAAGCAGGATTTTGGTTGGCTTAAGACTGATGCGTTTGACGACAGGGGTGCCCCTATTCATCAGCGAGGCGTTTCCAAAGAGCCAGGTTTGTATTTCCTTGGCCTTCCGTGGCAGTCGCGGCGTGGTTCGACGTTTCTGTGGGGCGTTTGGCACGATGCGAAATTCATTGCCGACCAAATTGCTATTCAGCGCGTGTATGCAGATTATGATGGTGAGGCAGCGATTGTGCCTTCGGCAGCTGAATAATTTCAAGACATATTAGGACACTCAATGACACACACCCGCATTCGTAAGTTCAACACCAGCGATACATACCCCGAGCAAAACCTCGACAATGATCTGTGCCAGGCTGTTGTGACGCAAGGTGGCAAGACGGTTTGGCTCCGTGGTCAGTGCCCGCAAAACCTTGATGATTTCAAAAATATCACGAGCTCTGATCCGGTGGAGCAGACTCACAAAGTAATGCAAAATATCCGCCAATTGATCGAAGAAGCAGGCGGCAATATGGAGCATCTTGTCAAGGTGGTGGTCTATATTACGGACGTGCGTCACCGTGAAGCGGTCTACCGTACCATGGGTGAATACATCAAAGGGGTACATCCGGTGTCTACCGGGTTGGTCGTCCAAGCCTTGGCGCGGCCCGAATGGTTGGTTGAAATTGACGGCACTGCGGTGATCCCACAATGACGTTTTCACTTGTTGCCCGCTGCGCCGAAACGGGCATGTTTGGTCTTGCGATATCATCTTCATCGCCCGCGGTTGCTGCGCGCTGTGCCTATGCGCGCGCAGGGGTCGGAGCTGTTGCGTCCCAGAATGTGACCGATCCATCACTTGGTCCACTTGCCCTTCATCTGATGGAAAATGGTATGAGTGCAGTCGAAGCAATCGAGCGCGTCCGTGATCAAGGGAAATTTATCGAATACCGCCAGGTTCTGGCTGTGGACAATACTGGTACGACGGCGATTCACTCAGGTCCCAATGCATTAGGGATATGGACGCAAGCGCAGGCGCCAGATGTGGCATCGGGGGGTAATATGTTGGCCAACGATGGAGTGCCACAGGCCGTGGTTGATGAGTTTTTGGCTAGTACGGGACATCTCGGGGATCGGTTGATTGCAGCGATGCATGCAGGTTTGGTGGCGGGTGGCGAAGCTGGTCCGCTTCATTCCGCGGGCATGCTGATAGTCGACAAAGTAGCTTGGCCTGTGGCCGAGCTGCGCTGTGATTGGACCGACGACTGCCCAATTGAAAACATCACGACAGCTTGGGATATCTACAAGCCGCAATTGGATGCTTACGTTCAACGCGCGATTGATCCACGCGAGGCGCCTTCTTATGGCGTTCCGGGCGACGAATAAACAAGGGATAAAACCATGCTGGGCTACACCAAAGCTGACTGGACGAAACGTGCCTCTGTGCTAACTCTTCGACATCAAGCGTTCATTGATGGTAAATTCGTTGATGCGGCGTTTGGCGAAACGTTCCAATCGATCAATCCAGCGACGAACGCAGTTTTGGCCGATGTTGCCGCCTGTGACGTTGAAGATGTAAACCGCGCGGTGGCGTCAGGGCGCGCAGCGTTTGAGGCTGGCATTTGGTCACGCACCGACCCTGCCCATCGTAAGGCGGTTTTGCTGAAGCTGGCAGATCTGATCCGTGCAAATCTTGAAGAGTTCGCGCTCCTCGATAGTCTGGACATGGGGAAACTCGTGACAGATGCGGCAACAATCGACGCCCCTGGATCTGCGCATTTCTTTCAGTGGTACGCCGAAGCCATCGACAAAATCTATGACGAGGTTGCGCCAACTGGTCCTGGTGATCTGGCTATCATCAAACGTGTCCCCTTGGGCGTCGTTGGAGCGGTTACGCCATGGAACTTCCCACTTGATATGGCCACATGGAAAGCAGCTGCTGCTTTGGCTGTGGGTAATTCGGTTGTGCTTAAACCTGCTGAGCAATCGCCCCTGTCTGCGCTGCGTTTGGCCGAACTCGCCGTTGAAGCCGGCCTACCGGACGGCGTGTTCAACGTCGTTCCAGGGTTTGGACATACCGCTGGGCAGGCGTTGGGATTGCACATGGATGTCGATTGCCTTGCCTTCACTGGCTCGACTGCGATCGGCAAGAAGTTCATGGAGTATTCAGGTCAATCCAATTTGAAACAAATCTGGCCAGAGACTGGTGGCAAAAGCCCGAACCTTGTGTTCGCGGATTGTGAAAATCTTGATGCTGCGGCAGACATGGCAGCGTTTGGTATTTTCTTTAATCAAGGAGAGGTGTGTTCTGCTAACTCGCGCCTCTATGTTGACCGATCCATTAAGGATGCGTTTGTCGAGAAACTGATTGAGCGTGCGCAGACAATGCAGCCGGGTGATCCACTTGATCCTGCGTCCAAAATGGGCGCGATTGTCGATCGCAAGCAAACCGAAGGTGTTATGAAATTCGTTGAAGCTGGCAAGCAAACTGCCAATCTTGTAACTGGTGGTAAGCAGGTTCAAATTGATGGAAAAGGATGCTTCGTACAACCGACAATTTTTGATGACGTCAGCCATGACGACGCTCTTGCGCGCGACGAAATTTTTGGGCCCGTACTATCTGTTATTCCATTCGATAAAGAAGAAGACGCTATTCGCATGGCCAACGACAGTGTCTACGGCCTTGCTGCTTCTGTTTGGACCGACAACTTGAGCCGTGCATTGCGCGTGTCTGACAGATTGATGGCAGGTACCGTATCGGTGAACACGGTTGATGCGCTTAGTGCGATGACACCTTTCGGGGGAATGAAACAGTCTGGTTTTGGGCGGGACTTGTCGCTGCATAGTTTTGACAAATACACTGCGTTAAAAACGACGTGGATCAAGTACGCGACTTAGCCCATACTCGCCTGATGGTACTACGATTCACTCTTCGGCAATTGGAATATTTCGTCACGGTTGGCGAGCAAGGGTCAATTGTGCAAGCAAGTGCGCAGATGAACGTGTCATCACCGTCGATTTCTGCCGCAATTTCACACCTTGAAGGTGAATTCGGCTTGCCGTTGTTCGTGCGTAAACATGCTCATGGTCTCAGTTTGACACAGGCTGGACGCCAATTCATGGTTCAGGCTCGAAAGGTTTTGATCGAGGCAGACAGCCTCAATCGTCTGGCCGGTGCGATCTCTGGCAATGTCCAAGGTCCGCTGAGTGTCGGATGCTTGCTTACCTTTGCGCAAGTTCTACTGCCTGCAATCCGCCGCGAGTTTCAGTACAAGCACGGCGACGTCCAAGTGTCACAAATCGAGTGCGACCAAGAGACTCTGATCGAGAAACTGCGACGCGCAGAAATTGATGTCGCCCTGACATACGATCTTGAGGTGCCGTCGGACCTTGAGTTCATTCCGCTGCGGTCCTTGCCGTTATACGCAGTTGTTGCCGCCGACCATCCGCTTGCAAACCGTACCTCCGTGGCTGTCGAAGCTCTGGTAGATTATCCAATGGTTTTGCTCGATCTACCTATCAGCCGGACATATTTCATGCAGGCGTTTGAACGTGCTGGCGTCACGCCCAATATCGCTGAACGCACACGTGATATGGCTGTAATGCGATCTTTGGTGGCCAATGGATTTGGATTTTCGGTGGCTAATATTCGCCCACATTCGGACTTGTCACCTGATGGCCGCGAGTTGTGTTTTATCCCGCTTGAGGGCACGCCTCGACCGCTGCTCTTAGGTTTTGTCGTCCCAGAAGGTGCGCGCAATGTTCTGTCGGTTGACGCCTTTATTGATCACGCATCGCAAACGATTTCCAAATGGGACTACCCAGGACTGCCACTCGCCGATTGCGATTAATCCTAGCCTAAGCCATACTTTTACAACCATGACTTTAGCCTAACCCAATTTTCTGTCACCACTATCTAAACGCTTTATCCTTGTAGGAGAAATCCCCGTGCGCGATCCTCGGTATGACATCCTTTTCGAACCCATGCAGATTGGACCGGTGACGGCCAAAAACCGGTTCTATCAAGTCCCTCATTGCAATGGCGGAGGGTATCGCGATCCATCGGCCGCCGCCGCTATGCGCGGATCCAAAGCTGAGGGTGGTTGGGGCGTTATTTTCACCGAGCAATGCGAGATGCATCATACCTCGGAAATTACGCCATTTATTGAGCTACGTCTCTGGGAAGACAAAGACATTCCCATGCTGCATAAGATGTCGGATAAAATGAAAGAACACGGTGCTTTGGCGGGCATTCAGCTGGCGTATTCGGGTGTAAATGGCCCGAACCTTTATTCCAAAGAAGTGCCAATGGCTGTGTCCGCACAGCCCATTCGCACGTTCACCAATGACCCCGTTCAGGCGCGTGCACTGGACAAGGCCGACATTAAGGATTTGCGCCGCTGGTTTGTGAACGCGGCGAAGCGATCCAAAGAAGCAGGTTTTGATTTGATTTGCCTTTATGGTGCACATGGCTTTGGTATTTTTCAACACTTCCTTAGCCGTGCCACCAATCATCGCACTGATGAATATGGTGGCAGTCTTGAAAACCGTGCGCGGTTTGTGAACGAAGTGATTGCCGACATGCGCGATGCGGTTGGCGATACGATTGGCATCACGTTGCGCGTATCGTTGGATGAAACTATTGGGGATTTGGGCTTTTCCAACGCGGAAGTTCGTGAGTTTGTCGAGATGAACCGGAACCTTCCAGACCTGTGGGATTTGGCCCAAGGCACGTGGGAGGATTGCTCTGGTCCATCGCGGTTCAAAGAAGAAGCCGCACAGCACGAATTGGTTAAAGGTATCCACGAGTTGACGGATAAGCCCATTGTCGGGGTAGGGCGCTTCACCAGCCCGGATGTTATGGCGAAGATGATCAAGTCCGGTACGCTGGATTTCATTGGATGCGCGCGCCCATCTATTGCAGATCCGTTTCTGCCCAAGAAGATTGAAGAAGGCCGCATAGAAGACATTCGCGAATGTATCGGCTGCAACATCTGCGTCACAGGCGATATGACGATGTCGATCAGCCGTTGTACGCAGAACCCGACGTTTATGGAAGAATGGCGCAAGGGTTGGCACCCAGAGCGGATGAACACAAAAGGCGATAGCTCCAATGTTCTTGTAATTGGTGCTGGCCCTGCTGGGCTTGAGGCCGCACGTGCCGTGGCCGAGCGCGGCTATGACGTGGCCTTGGCCGAAGCGGGTACGATCTTGGGCGGTCGTGTGGCTCGCGAACGCCATCTTCCTGGCCTTAGTGCTTGGGGCCGCGTTGCCGATTACCGCGAATATCAGCTAAGCCAGAAGGCAAATGTCGAAAGTTATTTTGATAGCGCACTCGACGCAGAGAGTATTCTTGAATTTGGGTTCGAAAACGTTTGCATTGCAACAGGTGCAAAGTGGCGTCGTGACGGGGTATCCCGCCAACACGTTGTCCCGTTCCCAATGGATATGGCAATGCCGTTGTTCACACCGGATGATCTGATGAACGGTGCGAGCCCAACAGGGCACGTCGTGATTTACGATGATGATCATTACTACATGGGCGGTGTTCTGGCCGAACTGCTGATCCAGAAGGGCTGTCGCGTGACGTTGGTCACGCCGGCTGCCTATGTCAGTGAGTGGACGCTAAATACACTAGAGCAGCATGAAATCCATCGCAGGCTCGCCACCATGGGAGTCGAGATTGAATTGAACCGTGGGGTCACAGCCATTAACAAGGATTATGTTGAAACGAACTGCATGTTCACCGACATGACACGACCGCTTGCGTGTGATGGTGTTCTATTGGTGTCGTCGCGGATGGAAAACAGCGCAGTATATAACGACTTAAAATCGCGTGAGGTGGATTGGGCGGATGCGGGTATCAAGTCAGTAAAATTGATTGGCGATGCAAACGCGCCGGGGCCGATTGCATGGGCGACTTATGCAGGACACCGCTATGCGCGCGAGTTGGACGGTGAAGACATCGGCGATGCGCTTCCATTCCGACGTGAGATCACGCAACTTTCTGTGGATTGAGTATAAAAAATTTATAGGTTTGAAATGACTGATCTAAGCAGAACGCTTCAAATATTGGACAGGCTCGTGGCCTTTCCAACCGTCAGCAGCGACAGCAACCTTGCTCTTATTGATTGGGTGCAGGAGTTTCTGCAAACTACAGGATTCGAGGTCATACGTATCTGGTCATCAGATCGCCAGAAGGCTGGTTTGTTTGCGCATATTGGTCCCGATAGTGGCGGTGGAGTCTGCCTGTCCGCCCATACTGATGTGGTACCTGTCGACGGGCAGGTTTGGACCCGTCCGCCGTTCAAGTTAACCGATGAAGGTGATCGCGTCTTTGGTCGTGGAACCACCGACATGAAAGGTTTTCTTGCGTCAGCCTTGGCTCTGGCAGAGCGAGCAGGGAAGACGACATTGTCTGCACCGCTTAGCCTGTCAATTTCCTACGATGAAGAAATTGGCTGCGTTGGCATTCGCCACATGATGCCAAAGTTGAAGACGCTTATTGGCAAGCCGCGCCTTGTGATCGTGGGTGAGCCGACATCAATGCAGGTGGCAATAGGGCATAAAGGAAAAGCCGCCTTTAAGGTCACTTGCCATGGACAGGCTGGCCATAGCGCCCTAGCCCCCCAATTTGTTAATGCCATTCATGTCGCTGCTGACTTCGTTTGCCAAACCCGCAGGCTTCAGGAAAAGCTTGCTGTCGACGTCCAAGACGATGCCTATAGTATTCCTTATTCCACGGTCCATATCGGGAAAATCACAAGTGGCCGCGCATTGAATATTGTACCAGACAATGCACAACTAGACATGGAATTCCGTCACCTCTTTGAGACTTCAGCGGATGACATCCAGCATAAGATTAAAAATATTGCGAAGCATGTGAGTAATGCATACCCGCAAGCGTCACCAATCACGATCGACACAATAAATGCCTATCCTGGTTTACAAATTGATCCGTCGGATGCGACTGTAATTTGGGCTACTAAACTTGCCGAAGCTTCCGGATCAACGAAGGTCTCATTTGGAACAGAGGCTGGGTTTTTTGCAAATCTTGGTTTGATCGCAGTGGTGATCGGACCTGGTGACATGGCGTCTGACGGACACCAATCGGACGAATGTTTGACTAAGGCAGAATTAATCGCGTGCAATGTAATGCTGAATAATATTTTGAGTGAGCTAGCAGTATAGTCTCACAATGAGGCTAATGTTTGATCGGCCGACGGGCACTGTCAGACAACAATACTTGAGACGGGCAGGGCGACTTTATAATCTCGTCTAATGTCCAAGCACATCACCATCATCCCAGCGTTCCTAATGATGCTCTCCTTACCAGTAATGGCACAGGACGTTAACAACACTACTGTGCTGAGCGGCACTATCGCCCATGTGAGAGACGGAGATACTATCGAAGTTGATGGCGTAGCTATTAGGTTGTCAGCCTTAGACTGCCCAGAGAACGGCACTCTAAAAGGTAAACAAGCAACAAAGGTAGCCCAGCAGTTTCAAGGGTCACAAACACAGTGTGAACTTACAGGTGCAAAAACCTAAGATAGGTTGGTTGGGTACTGTTCTGTTGAGGGTAAGGACTTTGGGTTGTACATGATGAACAACTCTTCATGTAGGATTTGGGAAGAGTACGATGTATGGAACAGGTACTGAACTAGGCTAAAGAAAGCTTGGGTATTAAAGCATGAAACACATACGAGGGCTTGGGTGTGACCACTGATAACGACATAGTCTTGACGCCTGAAGAGGTTATTAAGTCTAAAGAAGCACTCTCAAGGATTGAGAAAAACGTGTTCTATCGCCTCGGTAGGTATCTTGGGAGCAAGCTTGGGTCGCAACCACTCAAGTAGACAAGTAAGCCTCGTATAAAGGCAAACTCTTTCGTTAATCAGACGTTACAACACCTATTAACAGGCTGTATGGGCTTCTGTGCAAGCCTGTGATGGGACCCTCCAGAGGGCTGTGGAAAGTTCGTCATGATATGCTGCCTATAATTATCAAAATGTATTTATGGTTCAAACTTAAAAGCTTCATATTCCCATAGCCAGCGGCCTCTACTTCATCAGAAGTACATTCGAAAAATTAGATTTTAGATAAAATATAAATATACAGATTAAAATCAAATTACTTGAGATACGGCAGACTTTTTTGCTGCTAGGATAAATCCATCACTATAAAACTGTGTTTCTGAGGGTCCCATGGAGTGCCCCAAGATTAAGCACACAGTTTCATAACTCACTTCTGCTTCTCTCATCATTGTTGCCTAATTGTGTCTCAGAGAATAAGACTTACTACCAGTTGATTTTTTTAGAAAGTTAGAAAAGAAAGCCATATTTTGAGCATCATTCTGTGCCTGCCACTTGCTGTAATCTTTTCTTACATCGAGTTTAAACATCAATTATCAATCTTCGTCAGTTGACAGGCAGTAATCACCATGCGCAACTAAGCAAATGAATTGTTAATAAAAATTATGAGTTTTTGTCAGCATAACCTTAGAAAACTGAGCTATGGATCAAACTAATATTCGAAACATAATTGACTTGGGTAAATGTCCTTTAGAGGATGCTAATTTTATTAAATTATGTCGAACAAAAATTAATGAAAATGGAGTTTTGACTCTTCCAAATTTCTTAAATGAGCAGATTATAAAATATTTAGTTGAGGAGGGTAGTGATGCTCAAAATATGGCTTTCTTTTCTAACTCAACTCACAATGTATACTTAACTAAAAATAATTCAGAGCTCGATGATGATCATATTTTTAATAGGCAGGTCGTTTCGTCAAAAGGATGTATAACGGATGATCAAATTCCACAAATTTCTCCCTTAAAAACTTTATATAATTCTGAAATATTCAGAGAGTTTTTAGCCTCTGTGTTGGGTGAAAAAAAACTATACGAATATGCGGACGGACTGTCGTCAATAAATGTGCATTATGCCTCAGAGGGTGAGGAGTTGGGTTGGCACTTTGATAATTCTAGTTTTGCAATAACTTTACTTTTACAGGCTCCAGAGGCTGGTGGCTCGTTTGAATATATTAAAGATCTCAGAGACGCTGAAGCTGGAGAGATGAATTTTGAAGGCGTTAAGTCTTTACTGGACGGGATAACAAAACCTGAAGTTCTAAAAGTGGAGCCTGGAACTCTAGTCCTATTCCGTGGTAAAAATTCTATTCACCGTGTTACTCCTACGAGAGGTAATAAAACAAGAATGTTGGTTGTTTTAGCCTATAATACAAGTCCTGGTATATCTTTATCAAAGTCAGCTCAAATAACTTTCTTTGGTCGC
>JAPKAD010000035.1 GCA_028825445.1 Octadecabacter sp. | reverse complement strand
GCTGGACGCCCTGATTGGCGGTCCAAATACTCGTCAGGTTTGGCTGCATGTATTCGCCTCATACAAGCTGACAGTGCCGCGTCGGACAGTTCACCGCCACGTGGTGCAGGAAATACAAAATCAGACCCCGCAAGCCGATCAAGGCGCATTAACAGCTCAACGGTTTCTTTGGTTAATGGGACGCGATGTTCAGCCCGTGCTTTCATACGCTCAGACGGTATCGTCCAAACGGCTTTGTCCAAATCCATTTCAGACCAAACAGCGCCGCGAACCTCACCGGAACGCGCAGCGACCATCGCCATAAATTCCAACGCCCTTGTTGCGAACCCATCGCGTCCTTTCACGTCCAAAAACCAGCTTGCAGCCGCGTCCATCGGCAAAGCGGGATGATGCACAACTTTTGCCAGCTTGGACGGCTTTGGCAGGATCGCGTCAAGGTTGCCTTTCCAACGCGCCGGATTGTCACCAGACCGATGCCCTGCCACGGTTGCCCACGCCATGACCGCCTCAATACGCCCGCGCAGACGTGAAGCGGTTTCGGTCTTGCTTGCCCAGATGGGTTCTAGCGTTCGCTTGATGTCTGACACGTCAATATCTGCGACCTGCATCTTGCCCAAGGTCGGGACGGCATACTTGTCTAACGTCGCCCGCCATTGCTTGCGGTGTTTGTCACTGTCAAATTCTTGCAGCTTGCCCTCAAGATAGCGTTCCATTGCATCGTCAAATGACAAGCCGCGCCGTTGTGCCGCCACCAGTGCCGCACGGTTGGCTTTGCGATGCTCCACGGGGTCAACCCCTTGCCAGATCAATTCACGAGCCTCACGCGCCCGATCACGGGCTTGCCCAAGCGTTACATCAGGATAGCCACCCAATCCAATGTGACGTCGCTTATCACCTATTTTGCAACGCAACAGCCATGACCGCCCGTTCACCGGGGTCATTTGCAGCAGCAAGCCATCAACGCCTCCAACAGCAGCCGTTTGGTTGCTGCCTGTGCCGGAATGTTCGAGCCGCTTAACTTCGATTGCCGATAATTCTCGAGCTTTTCTTGGCATGGCTATTCTCCGCACTATGGCGGGTAGGTTTTACGTTTTGCCAGTAAGCTCCAAGAACCTCCGCCATAGTTACCGCCCAATCTACCCGCCATAAGAAATAGCATTGCACCGACTTGAAAGCAACAGCATGTTACAAGAAAATCCATGTATTCCCTTGTTTATATGGCCCAAAGGTGTGGTGTGTTACTAGGCATTACGGCATATTGGCCGCCTGTCTCTCTGCCAGTTTGTTGAATAGTTATTGTCTTTAACTATATTTCAAAAGTGTGAAAGCTCTACCCCCCCAAAAAGCGTGCCTAAGGAATAACGTTTGAATTTCTGTTGATTTACCACGGACGAAATCAATATTTCTTTAAATCCAAAAACGATAGATCGCCTCCGCTGAAAGCAAAGGTGCATTAAAAGCGACTAAGTACTAATGCGACAAACGCATTTTTCGCTCGAATCTCTGGCTTAACAAGCAGTCGAATTGTGTCATCCGTCTGAGGCCCGACAGACCACAACGATACATTTACTCACTTATTGTTGGCGTTGCCGACAACGGCTTGCACACTATTTTTAATCGTCATGCGTTATACCCTTACCGTCTGTTGCTCTTAACTTTTGTAGCGTTTGATCGTTTCCATTTGAGTGGCATAGGTCTGGGGTAGCTTTTTCACCATCATCAAGGCTTGAAGCGTTGCGCACATTTTGTCGTTAAGGCCGGAGAGCGGACCTTCGATGCGGTTTGCGTAAAAGTCTGCTATACGGATTGGACCTTAGCTACACATGCGAAAATAGCAGCCTTACCAAAATTTTGGATAAAGCAAATTTCCGCCCGGTAATCTTACTTATCGTTTCATAGGTATCAACAGCACTGTGGAATGATCTTGGCGGACGAGCAGTTCATCGGCCCTGAGATGCATCAATCTCTCGTGGGCTACAATTGTTGATTACCTTGCTCAGTCCTAAACGGTCTGGGCGAAAAATACAGTATTGGTTTTTGTATCTGGCTTGCCCCAACCTGTTCAAACCTTGAACAAATGATTTGGCTCATACCTTTTTTCTGGCGTTTTGATTTTGAGACCTATCGTGACAGTCAAGATCAGCCGAGGCAATAAGTAATCACTGTGCCAGCGCAAGTGAGCCTTCGATGTACAAGAGTGCATCATCGGTTAGCACGTTGACGCCCAAGGTTTGACCAACACTCATCTCAACGTGTTTTCGTGTTTTTGCTTTGATCAAAACACCAGTCGCCAACTGCAAGGTTACGACGCCGTCGACGCCAAGATGTTCGATTTTCTTGATCTTACCTAAACCAATGTTTTCAGCATTCGCAGCCACGAGCGATACATGCTCTGGTCTAATGCCCAATTGATGCCGCGACCCTGCGGTACCGACTGTCAAGTTTTTGGTCAAATCAAGCGCATCGGTCCCAAGGACTCCGTCACGGGTTTCAAGGGTAATCATGTTCATCGGCGGCGAACCAATGAAGTAGCCGACAAAGTCGTTCTGCGGTCGTGAAAACAGTTCTCCCGGAGTGCCAGACTGCTGCAGTAATCCGTCCTTCATCACCACAATCTCATCCGCGAAACTCATAGCTTCACTTTGATCGTGGGTTACAAGGATCATTGTCATGCCAGTCTCGCGGTTAATCTCGCGCAGCTTGCGGCGCAGCATAAACTTCATTTGTGGATCAATCACTGTCAACGGTTCGTCCAGGAGAATGGCGCTGACGTCTTCGCGTACGAGACCGCGCCCCAAAGAGATCAGTTGCTTTTGATCTGCGCTCAGCCTTCGTGCTGGCATATCAAGCGCGTAATCCAGATCTAAAAGTGTCGCTACCTCGGCGACGCGAGCTTTGATGCGCACAGGTGCTACGCCACGACATTCTAATGGAAACGCAAGGTTTTGGCGCACTGTCTTGGTCGAATAGATCACAGGAAACTGAAAGACCTGCGCAATGTTGCGTTCAACCGTTGGTGTTTGGGTGACATCTTGTCTGTCAAATAGCAGTCGTCCATGAGAGGGCGCTACAATCCCAGAAATGATGTTGAGCATCGTCGTTTTGCCACATCCCGATGGACCCAAAAGCGCGTAGGTCTTGCCATCCTGCCAAGTGAGATTGACTGGTTTGAGTGCAAAGTCGGCTTCGTCTTTTGGGTCAGACAGATAACTATGCCCAAGATTTTCGAGTACGATTTCAGCCATTTATTTGGTCCTTGTCGTAATGTTTTGCCCGTCTAGTGCGAACAGCATGATGTGTTCAGCTTGTATGGACACGCTTATGTGGGTCCCTGCTTCAAAGGTCTCAATGCCCTCAACCAGCATAATCGCACGACCGAAATCAAAATCGAGGTGCACGATGGTTTCAGACCCGCTGAATTCGGAAAGGCCGATTGTAGCGTTGAATGCACCCCCAAGTTCAATTGCATCAGGGCGAAGCGCGATAGTGACGGGGCCATCCGGTGGCAGGTGCAGGCCATTGTTCGGGGCCAACTGGTCTTCGCCAAAGTAAAGCGCTCCGCTGCGAACAAATCCTGCGATAAATGAAATTGGTGGATCACTGATCACGCTTGCGGCGTCTTTTGTCGGGGGATGCGCAAACAAGTCAGCAGGTGGGCCACTGGCCACGATGCGTCCATCGGTCATGACAATCATCGTGTTGCCCAATTCCATCGCCTCGCGTGGTTCGGTGGTCGTGTACAAGATTACACTATCATCATTTCCGGCGACTAATCTTGGAAATTCTTCACGCAGTTGTTCGCGCAGTTTGTAGTCCAGATTGGCCAACGGCTCATCCAGCATTAAGATTCGTGATTTCTTGACCATGGCACGGGCCAACGCGACACGCTGTTGTTGCCCACCCGAAAGCTGCGCAGGACGGCGTTGTAAGAAATCACCCAGACCAATAGTTGTCAGCATCTTAGCCGCAAGTAATTGCGCCTCTGATTTCTTTTTGCCCTGACGACGAAGCGGGAACGCCACGTTGTCCAAAACGCTTAGGTGAGGATAGTTGATGAACTGCTGATACACGAGCGACATGCTGCGATCTTTTACAGGCCGTTTGGCGATACTTTGGCCATCCAGTTGGATGTCCCCTTTAACCAACGAATTAAGCCCCATCAGAGCACGCAAAAGTTCGGTCTTTCCCGCACCCGTTCGTCCAAGAATCGTATATATGTTCCCCGCGTCAAACTGGAATGAAATGTCCTGCAAAGAGACTTTGGGATCAGCGGTCGTGAGTTGGTCAATTTGAAGCATGATATCTACCTGATGGCCCCCGACATAGTACCGCGTGACATGTAACGTTCAACAATGACCGCGACGCAGGCCAATGGTGCTACCGAAATCAATGCGAATGCTGACAGCGACCACCAAGGTGTCACGGATGAGTTAAGCGACACAATTGAGACTGGCAAAAGCTGGGTTTCGGTGAATGTGAGGGTGAACGCAAAAAAGAAGTCGTTCCACCCGAAGATGAGGCAGAACATCCCTGCCACAACGAGGCCAGGAACTGAATTTGGTAGGATGACCCGAAAAAACGCACCAATCGGACTACAGCCGTCGGTCATCGCCATTTCATCGAGTTCCTTTGGGATACCTGCAAAGAAATCAGTCATGACCCAGACCGCGATTGGCAGCAGTAGTGCTACATAGACCAACACCAATCCAAAGATCGTATCCAGCGCGCCTAACTCCTTGAGCATAAGGAAAAATGGGATTGCGAGAACAATTGGTGGCATGATCCGTTGCGAGATAAAGAAGAAAGTAATGTCGGCGTTTTTAACAAAACCCAAACGATATTCAAATCGCGACAGCCCGTAGGCGGCCAAGGTCCCGAGTGCCAGACTGACTAGACTTGCGATCAAGGTCACTGCGGCGGAATCGATGAACGGACCGACGATGTTAATTCCTTGCGATCCTGTTGTAAAAAGCGAGGTCCAACCTTGTGTTGAGGGTTCATAATCAACCCAAGGGATGTAAGTCGCACCACTTGTGATGGCGTTTGCGTCCTTGAATGATGTTGTAAGTGCCCAAAGGAACGGAAAAACGACAAACAGTGACCAGCCAAAGAGAAACAGGGTTTTCAGGATGTGATAGAATTTGTTCATGTTAACCGACCTTTCCAACCAATAAGCGCAGCAATAGCTTTGCAATCACGGTGAGGCTAACAATCATGATGACCAGATAAACCAGAGACAACGCCGCTGAATAACCAATCTGAAAGTCGCGCAAACCGCGAATATATATGTAATAGGATGAGGTTTCAGTTGCTGTGCCAGGCCCGCCCGAGGTTAAGACATAAACCGTGTCCATTATTTTTGAGGCTTCGATAAGCCGGATGATCAGGGCACCGATTGTGATCGGCGCCATAAGTGGAAACGTAACCTGCCAGAACGTGCGCCAAGTGCCAGCACCGTCAATTGCGGCGGCAAGATAAGGTTCACGTGGAAGCGATACCAAACCAGCCAACAACAATAGAAACATAAATGGGGTCCACTGCCAGACTTCGACAATCAGGACGCTAATGAAGGCCCCAGTCGCACTGGACAACCACGGTACCGCACCAACGCCAAACATTCCCAGAATGTCATTTGCGGGGCCAAGGCTTTCATGAAAAACTGTCCGCCAGATCACGGACATAACCACCGGTGTGGTCATCATCGGGATGAGGAACAAAACCCGCAAGAACCGCCCGCCGCGAACCTGTTTCCAGACGGCAAGCGCAAGCGCAAACCCTAACGTGTATTGCAAAGACACCGAGATCAAAGACAGCAATGATAGCCGTCCAAGGCTCTTCCAAAACCGTTCGTCCGCAAAGACGCGCCCGTAGTTCTTACCGCCGATGTAATCGAGACCCGACTGGAACACATCCCAGCTCGAAAAACTCACACGGATTGTGAACAGCAGTGGAAAAAGAATAATTGCGACCAGCGTCAAAAAGGCGGGCAACAAGAAAAAGTGTTTAGACGATAACATGATTTGTTCCTCAAAATTTGAGGTGGGCGCCTATAAAACGCCCACCTCTCATCTTCAGCCTTCGTTGTCTTCAAGTGTAACAACGTTGGCATATGCATCACGCAAACGTTCTTTACCAATGCGATCAGTAATTTCAGACCACTCTTTGGCCACATCATCAAGCGCCTCTTGTGCAGTCTTCTGGCCAGCCATCGCTTCGGCTACACCATTCGCCATTGAAGACATGAACTGACTGACGCCTGGAACACGCAAATCAAACACGCGGTTTTGGCTTTCTTCCATCTCAGACAATGTTGTTACGTAAGTCTGAGCTGTTTTATCAGCCCAACCCTGACCTTTCCAATAATCAACATCGAAATGGCTGTTGCGGTAAGGGTTCACACCAAAGCGACCGATCTGCATGTCATGTTCAGCGTTAGCTTCGTTGGAGAAGAAGCAAAGAAAATCAAACCCCATCTCTTGTTCTTCGGACATTGAAGATACTGCTGAAGACCAGCCCCACGTCATATATGGTGCGCGATTAGGTGTCTCGAATGTGTCCCATGCACCAGTTGCGCGATTCCAAACTTCGGAAGCCCCTGGTAACGGTGCGGCTGCAACCATATTCCGGATCCGGCTGTCTTCTTGATTGGCCTGAATATAGGCGTCATCCCAGCTATAGCTCATTAAAGTCTGACCACCGCCAAACGAGAAAATCTCGTCGCCCAAACCAAAGTTAGTACCGCCAGGAGGAAAACTGGCCTGAGCTTCGATAAACAGCTCAAGTCCACGCACAAAACCCGGCGTATTGATCAGCGGTTCCATTGTCTCAAGGTCAAAGAAGAACCCGCCTTGGACATCTGGGTGCTTTGCATAAGGCGCTGCACGGCTGATAAACGCTGAAAACATGAGGTCATCGCGCTTGGCCACTTCGGCAGAGCCATAGTTCAGTTCGCCGTCACCATCCCAATCGGACGCGTTGAAATATGCAGCTATCTGATTGTATTCCTCCCATGTAGCAGGAACGGTCAACTGGTTACCTGTGTCGGCCAAATATTTAGCTTGCACATCGACATTGTCGAACACATCTGTGCGGAACTTCAGGTAATGGCGGTCACCATCCATTGGATACTGGATCATTTCGCCGTTCCACGTCGCAACACCTGTAAAACTTGGGGTGACATCCATCATGCCCGTTGAATTGACATAGGCTTCTGGTACATTGGCAAGGAAGCGGCTGAAATCACCTATCCAAAGTGATGGGTAAAACATCACATCATAAGCGTTCTGCTCACTTTGAAAAGGGATCATGATACGTTGGAATAGGTCACCAAATGGGACGTGAACTACGTTGACTTCAGCACCAGTTAGCTCTGCAAACTGTTCCGCATGAAGCGCCGTTGGCTCGCCGATGACAGGGATCGCATGGGTGATGATGTTCAGCGTGCGCCCAGAATAATCCTTTGCGTCTGTCGCTGCATAGCTACAGGTGCCCGGCAGGTCCTGTTCAATGCCAAAACGTGTGTAATCTTGTGCCGAGACAGGCACCGCAGATGAGGCGATAATCGCCAGCACCGAGGCCGAAGTTGTAAACCGATATTTCATGATAGTCCTCTCATTTGGTATTGATATGACCCGCTCCTCGCCGGTCGCACGAGGGCCACGGTCATGTGGCCCTCGTGATAGATTTGAATATTGAGATAGTGTTAGGGGATCAGCACTGCTCGACCACGGATTTTTCCCTCGTGAAGATCACGCAACGCGAGATTTGCATCCTTCAGCGCGTATTCTTTGGTGGTTAGATCGACCAAGCCGCGATGGGCCAACTCCATCAGTTCCGTCAGTTCCGCCCACGTGCCAACAAGATTACCAATGATGTTCTTTTCAGTGATCACAAGATCAACTGTAGGCACCTGAATGTCTTCGCCATACCCAACTACGTAATAGCTTCCAGCTGACCGTGTCATCGCCAGACCCTTACGGGTCGTCCCATTTTCGCCCACAAAATCAAGAACGGCCTCCGCGCCATGACCTTTTGTCAGCGCCAGAATTGCATCAACTTCGCCGCCATCGGCTTTTACCAGATGATCCGCGCCACATTCACTAGCAAGGGTCAATGACGCATCAGATGTATCAATGACTATTATCTCTGCAGCGCACATCGCACGCAGGACTTGGATGGCTATATGGCCTAATCCACCAGCGCCGATCACAACACAGTACTCACCGGGGAGCAGATGGCGCGTCGCCTTTTTGGCCGCGCGGTAAGCGGTCAGTCCAGCATCGGAATAGGGTGCAACTTCTTTGGGGAGCAGTGACTTTGGCAACTTGATGATATTGCGTTCAGACGTCACCAACGCCTCAGCGTAACCACCATCAGAATCAAGGCCCGGAAACGTACCCTCCCCGTGCATGTCTTGACCACGACGACACGCAATGCATGTCCCGTTCGAAATCTTCGGGTGAATTATCACAGGATCACCTTTTTTTAGGCCTTCGACTTCTGGTCCGACGTCTTCGACCCAACCTGCGTTTTCATGGCCTAAAATCAATGGCAACAAAGCGTTCCCGCTTGGATCCATGTGCGGCCGCCAGATACCCTCGATGACATGCAGATCAGTGCGGCACACCCCTGCGCCACCAATACGAACAATTACGTCAGACCCTTTGGTGATAACAGGATCTGGCACATCGATGTAATCGACCCACGACGGTGCAGTCAGATTATCATCGTATTTATGTAAAACTTGGGCCTTCATGAATATCTCCGAGATTAAGTATGTATGCAGTCCTGCTTAGCCCTCCCCACGTCGATACAGGTGTCTGCGTGTGTTCAGTTTCTGCGTAGCGCAAATGTTTGTGTGCTCAAAAAATGAACAAACTTTAGATTTAAGTTTGTCAACTAGCCTTTCGTCGTCATAGTGAACACTATCGCTTGGGAGGGCGCCCTTGAAAACTGCATTTGATAAAGCCCGCAATGCCCTCGAGGTTAATGGACAGTTCGCGTATGGTGCCATGCCGGAAACGATTGCTGATAGTTGGCGGCGGTGTATGCGACTTGGCCTAGACCCCGTCGGCAAACCCGAGGAGTGTGTCGTCTCGCACACCGAACTTCATCAGCGTCGCGAGCAGCAAGATCGCGTTATGCGTCTTGTCAGGCCAGAACTGGAATTGCTGAGCGCGCAAATCGCTGGATCAAATTTTCTGGTGGCATTTGCAGACAGTGACGGTGTCGTGCTTGATCAAATTCTGGATGAAGAGTTTCGCACGTCCACTTGCGGCAAAAGTATCCTTCTCGGTTCAATCTGGAGCGAGGAAATACGCGGCACTAACGCCCTTGGGCTGGCACTTCACACCGGTACGTCTTGTAACGTCACGGGCCGCGAACATTTCTTCGCTAAAGAAGGTACAGTATCGTGCCTATCTGCACCCATTTTTGACAGTAGCGGCCAGTTGATAGGGTTGCTGGATGCATCTTCCGAAGTGACCGCCAGACAGTATCATACCCTCGCGTTGGTAAACCTTGCCGCGCAAAATGTTGAAAATCGTTTGTTTGTAGAGGATCATCGCGGCGAACACATAATCCAATTTCATCCTCGTCAAGAGTACCTCAAGACCCAAAATGTTGGCATGATCGCGTTCAACGAAGATGGCCAGATAACAGGGGCGAACCGTCAAACCAGCGAATTTTTGACTGGTTTAAAACTCGGTAACGCAGTCAAATTCCAAGATATTTTTATGGGGCAGTTCCGACCCTTGATCAAACAAATATGTAGGGGTGAAATCGTTCAAATTACTGATTGGCTGAGGTCTGGGTATTTTGCACGCCTCAGGCTTACCCACTCAGCACGTAACAAACTTACGAACACGCAGGTATTGCTGCCAACCGATTCCATCTATCGCGTTCCACAGGCAGCAGGAGACATCGGGACTGGGCGTGTTTTCGAAGATGAAGCCTTGCGCCAAAACCTTCGGTTAGGCAGAAAATCTGCCCAGCAAGGCCTGCCTATTTTGATTGTCGGCTCACCTGGAACCGGAAAAAACACAACTGCCGAGGAAATACATGATCAACTTCACCCCGACCAAGCATTCGTTATTGTCGAGTGTGAAACACTAAATTTAGACGCTGTCGAAGGCCAGCTTATCGCACAGATGAAATCCAAAACTGATGCGACGCCCCAAAAGTGCGACACGATTGACCTCAACAATGGCGGCACGTTGTATCTCGATAGGGTTGATCTACTGCCAATTGACATCGCGCTCAGCCTGAACACCTTGCTAAATCGCATCATCCAACGGCGCAGCCCACTTCTGGCCGACGGTGAATGGATTATTATTTGCAGCGCAAAAGATATTACCTTCCTGAAAGATGCAAAAGGCCCATTGCGGACTCTATACGACCGCCTTTCTGGCTTTTTGCTCTACTTGCCTAAGCTCAAAAACCGCTCCGATTTTCGGCATCTGTGCTGTGCAATGCTTGCCACAATCTCTCCTCAACACACACTGTCAAGCAACGGCATAGACGCACTTAAAGTGTTGACTGCTGATAACAACCTAACCGATCTAAACCAAAACTTGCGTACGCTTGCAATTCATCACAACGAAGGAATCATACGACAAGAAGGTGTAACGCGTGTTTTAGGTCAGCGTCAGCTTGGCATTTCATCCTGTACGCGCTGCGTCGGGCAGACGATCAAAGAAGTACGATGCGTCGAAATCCGTAAGGCTTTGCGCGACTGTAACGGAAACGTTGCTTTGGCCGCGCGACAGCTTGGTGTTTCCCGAAACACTGTCTACGCCCATGTTGCGAATTAAGAGCGCCCAAGTCGTTTGAACTATCGAAGGCAGACATCCATCGCGTGGCGGAGTTTTTAACAGAATACGCTCAATGCGGCGGTTCGTTGCGGGCTGTTCAAAGGTCCACTGAGGGCCAATAGTGTCATCGGGTAACTAGTTAGCAGTAAAAATTTAGCATTCCATATATTCTAAGTGGACCTGCGCCTCTTTAACCAGTGCATTTATAAGTCTTTGGGTCGCTACCACGTCATATTCGCGCCCACCGTGCTGATATTGTGGATGGCCATGACATGATTTGTCCCCCCGTTTGCGCCATGCATCCCGCAAACCTTCCAACCTCGCATAGCTGGGCTTTTACAGGGCAGATCACTACTTTTTGATTGTGCGGTGCATCTAAGGGCTAAGTGCATGGGGTTAGCGTCACCTTTTATCGCACCCCCTTCCCCCTTGCCTCAAGTTGCCTACAATGGCCTCTCCGCCGTCGTGAACCCTTACCCATTCTACACAGACGGTCTGCTGGGCTTTGGCGCTAGTCTGTCATTCGTTAAGCCTCAGTTTAAAAACTCGCTTGCCAGATCGTCGTCTGTGTCATCCGTCATCCATTGAACCCGCGACCTGTCCACAGGTGTGCCGCCCATCGATGATAGGCAGAGCCACAACTGTGTATATATACCAAACGGACAATTTACTTCATGAGTAAGTACAATATTTACAATGATGCAAAAGCGAAAAGATTGCCAACCAAATACCGATCATAAACTTCGGGGTTTACGTTGAGTCGAGTTCTCCTGTCGAAGGATCAAGAACAGACACTGTCAACATCATACCCCAGCACACAAATCATACCTTCATTTGTCCGTCTTTTTGTTGGACGTAATTTACACAAATCTGGAGGTTTTTGGGGGGCTCTGATCACATGGTTTACCCAACCGGTATAATTATTACACTACAGTTACGGTCAGATTAGTAATTGTGAATTCGCACTTAATCTATTGCCACAAATCACCGCTAAAGCGCTAGATCCGCCATAAGAACATCCTTAGAATAGTCAGCTTTTTCCACCTGCCGTTTAACGCGGCCTTGCGACACAACCGTAAATTTATCCGTTATCCGGTATGCAAAATCTGCGTTCTGTTCGACCAGAACAATTGCCATTTCGCCCTGCGCTTTCAGGGTTTCCAACGCATCACCAATCTGTTGGATCACATTTGGTTGGATACCTTCTGTGGGTTCATCAAGCAGCAACACTTTTGGCTTTGTGATTAATGCACGGGCGATAGCCAGCTGTTGCTGTTGCCCACCCGACAGATCACCACCGCGCCGTCCTCGCATATCGTGCAATACTGGAAACAATACGAACACAAAATTAGGAATGTAATGGTCAGATTTCGGTAGACTCGCAAATCCCGTCTCTAAGTTTTCTAAAACGGACATCATCGAAAAAACCTCGCGGCCTTGGGGAACATACGCAATGCCAGCGCGCGCGGCGTGGTAGGCAGATGTCAGTCGGACAGGTAAACCGTCAACCGTTACAGTCCCACCCATCAACGGATGCCGGCCCGAGATCGCTTTAAGAAGGCTTGTCTTACCGACCCCGTTGTTGCCCATTACAGCCGTAATCTTCCCAACATCGGCCTGCAGTGACACGTCAAAAAGGATCTGACTTTGACCATATTTCAGGTCGATATTACGTACATCAAGCATTGGCGCGCCCCAGATAAACATCGATCACAGTTTGATTAGATGTCACGTGATCAAGGCTTCCTTCAGCAAGGACCGATCCTTCGTGCAGAACTGTCACTTTGCAATTTAGACGCCGCACGAATTCCATATCGTGTTCAACCACCACGACAGCGCGTGTTTTAGCTGCTTCTTTAAGAATATCTGTTGTCTTTTCACGCTCCTCGGCTGTCATGCCAGCAGCGGGTTCATCGACCAGCATTAGCCGTGGCTTTTGGGCAAGCAGCATGCCAATCTCTAACCATTGCTTTTGCCCATGGCTCAATTCACCTGCAACGCGGGTCAAACTGTCGGATAGACCGATTTGTTCAGCAACCGCTTCGATCAGCGCGCCATTCGATTTCGTTTTCTTGTGCCATAGAACAGCAAATGGCCCACGCGGCGTTTTTAGCGCGATTGCAAGGTTCTGACGCACGGTCTGCGCTTCAAATACCGTAGGTTGTTGAAATTTTCGCCCGATGCCTTCGCGCGCGATTTGGCTTTCAGACATCCCCAACAGCGAAATATTCCTGTCACCCCAGATAACGCGGCCCTCATCCGGTTTTGTCTTGCCTGTCACTATATCCATGAAGGTGGTCTTGCCTGCACCGTTTGGGCCAATGATCGCCCGTAGTTCTGTTTTGGCAAAGTTAATCGACAAATTGTTGATTGCACGAAATCCGTCAAATGTGACTGAGACCCCAGAAACTTCAAGAAGCATACTCACGACTGTTTCCTTACCAGTAGATCAAAAAGGCCGCCGATGCCTTTGGGAAAGAATAGCGTAATAGCAACGAATGAAAGGCCCAGAAGAACCAGCCACCAATCTGTCCATTGGATGACATAAAAACCTAAGTTGATATTGGGTGCGCCCCCGCCTGTGAACCAGCTGGACAGCAGTGATACAAAGGCCGCACCAATTACCGCCCCATAAAGCCTGCCACGCCCACCAATTGCCACCCAAACCGCGAGATAGATTGACGCAATCGGTGCGACCTCTCCCGGATTAATGATCCCAGCTTGCGGATAATATAGCGCACCTGCAATGCCTGCGACGATGGCTGTGACCGTGAATATAAACAGTTTGTAGCTTTCCACATGGTAGCCCAAGAACCGCACACGCGCTTCGTTGTCGCGGATACCTTTTACGACGCTGCCCATTTTACCCGAGACGATCCATGCGAATAATAGGTAGCCTGCACCAAGTGCGATAGCGGACGCCACAAAGAACAAGATACTAATCGTCGCCTGCGATACGTTGCCATAACCCGGCACGTTCTGCAGTCCTGACAAACCGTTGTTACCGCGCAGCCCGCTGTCGTTTTGAAACAAGTAAAGTGCAAGCGCTAGTGTCATTGCCTGAGTCAAAATTGATAGATAAACTCCTGTAACTCTTGATCTAAATGCAAGCCAACCGAACACTAACGCCAATAGACTAGGCACAAGAATTACCATCAAAAGCTGTAAAATTAGGCTGTCCGCAAACGCCCATATCCAAGGAAAATTTGAGCTACCTACAACCCCAAAAATCTGGTTGCCGATAGCGTCTGATATTTCTGACGGTGTCGCTGGGATGGGCTGTTTGGCAAGGCTTTCAATCACGATCACTTCCGTGCGCGCATACATCAGCCACATACCAATGGCGTAGCCACCAATCCCAAAAAAGGCAAAGTGACCAAGTGACAGAATACCGCAATATCCCCAGACAACATCCATCGCGATAGCAATAAGGCACAAGCAAAGTGTCTTGCCCAAGGTTTTCACAAAGGATGTTGAAATCACGTCAACACCTGTGACCTCAGACAATAGCGTAACGGCCACAGTAAAGACTGCGAGGGTCGCAATGACCCAAAGCACCGAAGGGTTCTGGGCGAAGAATGATCTATGCATGATTTAATCCGCCGCCATGCGGCCCTTAAGGGCAACAATGCCCTTTGGCCGGAATTGAATGAACAGAATGATGAACAAGATCATGTATGTTTGCGCAGCCAGCGTGTTCGACGGGTTCAGCCACTCGATCCCCTTTTGCAAAAAACCAATCAGCGACGCACCTGCGAGTGTGCCCCAGACATTGCCTACACCACCTACAACCACAGTCATAAAGCTTTGCACAATATAATCTGCGCCCATCTCGGACGTGACTTTCGCATAAAGCCCGATGGCCACACCCGCGGTCCCTGCGATGCCAGACCCAAGACCAAAGGTCAGCATATTGATCCGGTCAGGGTTAATCCCCATTGATGCGGCCATGCCTGGATTTTGCGTAACAGCGCGCACCTCAAGGCCCAGTCTGGTGCGTTTCAGAACGTACAGTATCAGGAAAAGAAATATCAGTGCTAAAACAAAGATTACGATCCGAATGTAACTGATAGCGACCACATCATTAAAAACGAGCGCGCCATCAAGCCAGTCGGGTGATGTCAGCGGACGCGCTTGGGTGCCAAAGATGTTCTTAGCCAACTGCTGCAAGGCTATTGAAATGCCGAAAGTAGCCAACAATGTCTCTAAAGGGCGGTGATACAGGTGGCGGATAACCAGCCGCTCCATAGCAACACCTGCTCCAAAGGTGATGGCAAAGGCCAGCGGCAGCGCGATGAGAATCGACAGGGTATAATCAACTACAAATTGCTGCACGACAAAGCCGGTGTAGGCACCCATCATGATAAATTCGCCATGTGCCATATTAATAACGCCCATCACACCAAAGGTGATCGCAAGGCCAATGGCTGCCAGAAAATAGATTGACGCCAAAGACAGTGCATCCAGCCCAAGATCGATGCTTTGGTTCACCGCAACTTTGGTTTCAATTGCAGTCAGAACTTTGCGCGCAACGTCAGTGATCGCAGGATTAGTCTCGCTGTACTGTAGATAGAATATATGGGCTGCAACGGCCTGCGCCTGTGCGTCAGGTGTGACACGCGCCAGAACAATCCCATCCGCGGCCAGTGTGTCATAGGCAACTTGGCGCGCAGCATCTGTATCTAGCGCCGCAACGGGCACGCCGCCAACAGCATCACCTTGGATATTGGCAACAAGTGCTGTGTGAATGTCATTGTTTAAGATGAGCGTGGGGGCAAGATCTGCAGAAACCAAACGATCGTAAGCCTCAACCGCACTAATGTCCTCACCAATCGCCAGCACCGCTGCAATGTTGGCATCTTCAGGCAGTGCCATGGATACTTGCGGAGTCGACGTAAGAACGGTGTTCAATGCACCGCGCACATCGACCGACAAGTCACCTGTTAGGCCCTCAATCGCCGTGATCCTCGCAGCGATAGTATCTGCAAAAAGTGCTCCCAACATGCCTGCGAGCCGGATTTTAACTTTTTTCATGGCTGGATCAGCTTCTGTTTCGATTGATCCCACAAGTAGGGCCAATTGGCTTGCTTCCATGCTACGCGCAATCGCTTCAACGGCAGATTGACGTTTGGCAATATCGGGATCAGACAATCGAAACTGCACTAATGCGTCACCAATCGCGCGGCGTACGCCACCATTGGGTCGCGCCTCTTTCATGTCTAACTGCTCTGCACCGTCCAATGCGACATCCGTATCAAGGTCACGTAAAATAAAACTAGCGCCTTCACCTGTGGCGCGAAAGAACAGCCCGTCACTGGTACGCTGGACAATTTCACGGTCTCGCCAAGCTTCGAGAAATGGCAATGCTTGCGGTAATCCACTGGCCACCAAATCATCCAAGACGACACTCACTGTACGACGACCTGGCTTCAGAACCTCATCTTGGTGGGTTTGCAAGATATTTTGCAATGATTGGGCCGTGGCTCCTACAGGCGCAGTCAGCAATTGCGCTAGTGCTAGTGCTAGCGCCAAAGAAATAAATCGAAACATGGGTCTGAAAGCCGATCTGTCAGGCAGGCAAGGCACGCAACGCGAATGCTACGTGCCTGCAATGTTTTAGTAGTTAGAAGTCAACTGAACGCAGGTTTCGGTTTCGGTGTTATACATACCGCAACCCAAAGTTTTCCAATCTGAAATCAGAACTGCCGATTCAGGCAAGAAATCCGTCCAAGCATCACCAGGTACTTCGGTGGTCTGACTTATGATATCAAACTGACCATCGGCTGTGATTTCACCAATCAAAACTGGCTTTGTTAGGTGATGGTTCGGCAACATTACAGCTGTTCCGCGTGTCAGGTTAGGAAACTCTTGGCCGTACATTGCCTCACGGACCGCATCGACATCTGTCGTGCCGACCTCGGTCACCGCATTAACCCACATATTAAAGCCAATGTAATGTGCCTCCATCGGATCATTGGTCACTCGCTCTTCGCCCATCTTGGCTTTCCACTCAGCAACCCATGCATCGTTAGCTTCGGTTTCAGCTGATTGAAAATAATTCCAAGCAGCCAAGTGACCAACAAGTTCGGATGTATCCAAACCAGAGAGCTCTTCTTCGCCCACCGAAAATGCGATGACAGGAATATCATCTGCAGAAATACCCGCGGCAGCGAGTTCTTTATAAAAACCAATATTAGCATCGCCGTTGATGGTTGAAATCACGCCAACCTGCTTTCCGTCAGCGCCCAAGGCAACAACATCAGCAACAATCGTCGCCCAGTCAGATTGACCAAATGGTGTGTAGTTAACAAAAATATCCTCTGCTGCGATGCCGTTGGCCAGGAGATAGCTCTCAAGAATATTGTTGGTTGTGCGTGGATAAACGTAGTCAGTGCCAAGCAATGCGAATTTCTCGACACCAAGTTCTTCGAGGAAGAAATCAGTCGCAGGAATTGCTTGCTGGTTTGGTGCAGCCCCTGTGTAAAAAACGTTTCTAGAGCTTTCTTCGCCCTCGTATTGAACTGGATAAAACATCAAACCATTCAGTTCTTCGAGCACAGGCAGCGCAGATTTGCGGCTAACCGATGTCCAGCTACCAAATATTACGTCAACTTCGCTGACTGTCAGCAGTTCACGTGCTTTTTCAGCGAACAGTGGCCAGTCAGATGCCGGATCAACAACAACAGCTTCGATCTCGCATCCCAACAGTCCACCAGCGGCGTTTTGGTTTTCAATCAACAACTCCATCGCGTCTTTCAGCGTTGTCTCAGAAATAGCCATTGAGCCGGACAGAGAGTGCAGTACACCTACTTTGATCGGATCCGCACATTCGGCTGCGGCAATGGCGGTGGTGCCCAGAAGGGCAGTTAATGCGAATGCAGAGGTCTTAAAATTCATAGGTCGTTGTCCCCGTTGTCGCTGCGGGTCGTTGGTCAGGCGCGCAAACGCTTTCCAACGGCAAGCCGACCACGTAGGTTGACCCCGCAACAGTGATGTTGTCGTCGCGTGAAGAAATTAATCTACCAGGATGAACCTTCACGCGGCGTTTGAAGCTCTTATCGAGCTACATCTAACCACGACATCACGGTCAGATACGCAAGCGGATGCCAGAGATCGCAAGCAGCCCAATTTGATCCGCTCAAAAAGTGGTCTATTTTTTACCATTACGCCTACTAATTGCTCGCTTTGGACATGCATGTTTCTTGTTGCAGGAATTTGGCTGCAATTTATAAACCCAACTAAAGCTGCACATCACGAATGAATGAATTTTGAGCAGCGTAGTTGAATTGTTTATTCGGGCATTTGGAACAAGAATGCATGAAGCAACGCCCATCCTTACAAAGTTCGCTCATATCAGTACCTCCGTTATTCCTAAGATCACGCTTCCTGATGTATCGTTTGCACCGATCCTTGGGCTTAATGATGCCACAGCAAGAGCCATCTCATCAGATGAAGTCTTCAGTGGATAACCAGCGATCCAATTGGGAGGTGGCTCTGAGCTTATGGTGTCCGTTGTCAGACAATTTGGGCTTGAAGTATACTTTCGCTTCGCGTTGCACCAAGGTCGGCTATGAGCCGAAATGAACAATTTAAACCTTACAGCGTCAGTATCAACGCTGGTTCTTGATTATGGCAATATTTCGCAACGGCGATAATCTACTTCGTACATTGAAGCTATATCAATTTGCTGTCACGATTTTCAGATCACAATCAAGAGGCCTCAAATGTCCAGAGTAATGCAAGGTTTTCCGCCCGCAGAGCCCAAACGCGCTTCGCTCGCCAATTGGCGGAAAGCGCCTTATTGCCACTGGGCTTTTCATCATGTGCGAGAGATTATTCCTTCTGCAGAAATCCTAAACAATCCAGCGGACGTTTGGGAACTGGAGCGCGGCACAATGGATATGTCTGGCCTAGACCTTGCTGACGCGATGGTTCAGACTGAGTGCGATGCCGTTGTCATATTGCACAAAAACAAGATCATTCATGAATCTTATCGCAATGGCATGACGGAAAGAGATCCACATATTCTGATGTCAGTATCAAAGTCCATGCTGGGATTGGTAGCAGGAATACTATTTGAGCGTGGCGAACTGGCCGAGGACGACCTAATTACAAAGCATGTGCCAGAAGTCACCCATACAGCTTATGCAGGTGCGACGATACGTGAATTGCTGGACATGCGTGCCGGAGTCTTGTTTGACGAAGATTATCTTGCGACTGAAGGTCCGATTGTCGATTACCGCTTTTCGGCGAATTGGAACCCAGTTCCAAACGATCGCGATGCCGGTGATCTAAGGTCTTTCATGTCTGTGCTAACCGAGTCTGACGGACAGCACGGCGGCCGGTTTCATTACGTTTCGCCGAACACGGACTTATTGGCTTGGGTCTTTGAGCGTGCGAGCGGCATACGTTACGCCGACCTTGTGACCGAAAGGCTGTGGAAACCACTGGGGGCAGAAGCGCCAGGTTACATAACTGTTGATCGTATAGGTGGCGCGCGTGCGGCGGGTGGCAAATGTTTACTCGCGCGGGATTTAGCGCGGGTCGGCATGATGATGGCAAACGGTGGACAGCGTGATGGGGTGCAAGTTGTACCAGTCAGTTGGTTGGAAGACATCGTCAATAACGGCGATCCCCAAGCCTGGATAGACGGTGATTTTTACGATGATATGGGGCGGCGGAATATGCATTATCGTTCCAAATGGTACATTCAGCGTGAAGCAGAGCCGATGATCTATGGGATTGGAATTCATGGGCAGTTTTTGTTCGTGGATCCTGCGAAAAAACTGTCTGTTGCTTGGTTTGCGAGCCAGAATAGCCCTCTGGACAGTCGGCCTTTTGAAAAAACGCTTGAGACGATTGAAAAAATTCGAGCGTTGGTTTCTTAAAGGCTTAAAGGGAAGCTATACTATCGATAAATTGTACAATGATCCAAGGATGGAGGTCCAACTTTCGCAGGCCGTTATTGGAACAAAAGGGTGGGCGTAAACTGTTGGGAAGAATGCCTACCTATTTCGCATGCTATCAGTTCGATCGGGCAGCGATTTCGGACTTGCAGCGAACGGCAAGTCTGACGTGGTGCTCCACAGCATCGACCACTGGTTCGAACAGTGGCTTTGGGCAGTTAGTGAGAGAAGTTGTTGGAAGTTGTTATAACTTGTATGCTATTTGTATTTTCACATTGCCTTGGCAATGCAG
>JAPKAD010000034.1 GCA_028825445.1 Octadecabacter sp. | reverse complement strand
ACATGGCCGATTGGCGTTTGTGGAACGTCCCATGTTTCAATGACTGGTATGCCAGCATTTTCTAGCAGCCGCCTTGCTCGCGGTGTGTGCCTACCGCCTGTCAACACGATCGCACCAGGACGGCGGCGTAGGAGCTGCTCGATCAGATGTTCTTCTTCCTGAATATCGTAGTTGGTGGAGCCTAGCAAAATTTGTAGCCCATGCTCCTTGAGACCCTCATACAAGGCTCCAATGGTGTCAGCAAAGTTTGCATTGTTCAGCGACGGAATCGTGACTGCTACAAAATCACTTCTCTGAGAGCGAAGGTTTGATGCCGTACTGTCGAAGACATAGTTAAGTTCTTCTGCTGCTTTGAGGACCGCGGCACGCGTCGTCTCACTTACGGATTCGCTGCTCTTAAAAGCCCGACTGACCGTCATTGGAGAGACACCCGCGGCACGGGCAATATCCTTCATTTTCGGGGGTCTACGTGGCTTTATCATAATTGTCGTAATATCGTAACTTTTAAATTGAATCCAGCTTCTTGATTCTGGTGTGCAGTGTAGCCGAATTAGTCGTTCTTGTTTTTTATTTCAGTGAAAAGACAGTACCGTTTTTAAAGTCTGGTCTGTGTTTTGCGGGTTCAGAAAAGATCGAGCGGCTGCCAGACCAGAGCAGTTCTTATCCTAAAAACTAGGCTTGATTTTTTTAGCTGCGCATCATTACCAAAAGTGGCACTCAACCAAATTTTTTATTACGCCACATATAAAAATAATCCCGCACTGTTAAAATTGGTAGAATGGTACAATATAAAGTTGGTGCCCAATTGTTGTAATCTAGAGGATTTTTTCGAACATGTCGCGCAAACGTGTCGTGTGAGGCTGACTATCTAACTTAGAAGGTGACGTCAGAAGTATTTTCAACGTTTATTTTACGTTAGCCATAATTGCATACGTATTTATTACTTTTTTGATAGTGTTTGCTGATGGGTGAGTTCAATTCCAGTCGTTGAATATAAGTTTAGTTTCACAACTTAACAAAATCTTAAATTTTTTTGTAATGTTTTATGATTAATAAGAAAATTCATAGAAAAGTGTTGGCAAGCACGAAGTATGTTTATTTGGTTTCAGATAAAAATACTAAATTCATTAATTTATATAGTTATTTTAAATCAGGTTAATCTAGGTATGTTATCGATATCATACAGGGAGGAACTTCTATGATTTATACTAAATTTAGCCGTCAAGTTGTGGCATCAGCTGCACTTTTTGGTGTTATTGCGGGCGGTGCAACCGCTCAAACTGAGGTGACTTACGCACATTCAGAGAATCCCAGTTCAGTTGTTGCTGCTGAAGCATTTAAGACCATGGCCGAGGGGCGTTCTGGTGGCGAGCTTGAGGTCAACCTCGTCATACACGGCGCGCTTGGTAGCGATCGAGATGTTGTTGACCAGCTAATGTTAGGTGAGATTGATATGTATGTCGTTGGCGTACATGGACTCTCTGCAGTAGCACCAAACTTCCAGCTTTTTGATGCGCCTTATCTCTTTACTGATCGACGCGAATTCTACCAGCTGATGGAAGATACGGAATTCGTTTCTTACGTTCGTGACCACCTTCTTGAAAAGTCGAACGAGGCTATCCGCTTTATGGGCGCCGCCGAAAACTCAGTTCGTAATCTCTACACGGCAGACGGACCTATGCGGCTTCCATCGGATCTTGGTAACACCAAGCTTCGGGTTTCGCCCGGACCGTTGAATATCGCCTTATGGGAAGGTCTCGGCATCGGTAGCGTTGTTGGGCTTTCTGGATCCGAACGCAACCAAGCACTTCAGACTGGCATCATCGATGGCGTCGAAGGCAGTCTTTCAGGCGCGGCTGGGAATGGGCACCTTGATATCCTGAACAATATTTCGATGACTGGCCATAGCTACTCTTACATGGCCTACTTGTTGAACAACGAATTTTACGATGATTTATCGCCAGACCTTCAGTCTGTTCTGAATGAGGCTATAGATTTATCGATCATGATCCAAAACGGTGCAGCCATAACATTGGAACAAACAGCCTTAGAGGAAGCGCGCTCTAACGGCAACGTAGTAACCGTACTGACCGCAGAAGAGCTTGCCACTTGGCAGGATCTTGCATTTCCTATTGGTCAGAAGTTCATTGCTGAAGAGCTTGATCAGGATTTCGTTGAGACAGCGCTAACCGCATTGAAGAACGTGCGCGAAGATTTCGCAAACTGATACCTTCAGTGCATGTCTGATAAGTTCAGTCGGCGCAAACTGAGCCGACTGAACTATTTCTTCACATAAAATCAAGAAGGGTGAAGCCTTGATAGTATTCATTATGCTCACCGCGCTTATAATTGGGGTGTTTATTGGTATCCCAATCTTTGCGGCTATGGGTCTTTCAACACTGGTTCACTTCCTAGATACGGGCCGTGAATCTACGCTAATAATTTTAAATCAGCGAATGTTCGGCGGCGTGACGTCCTTTACCTTTCTCGCTGTCCCGATGTTTATATTAGCGGGCGAAATCATGGTAAAAGGGTCGTTGATCGACAGGCTGCTGGATGTGGCGCGCGTCTTCGTCGGACATTTTCGAGGTGGTTTGGCGCAAGTTAACATTCTCTCAAGTGTGTTCTTTGCTGGTATTTCAGGATCAGGTCAGGCTGACATCGCTGCGATGGGTTCAACGGTCATGCCCGCTATGATTAAGGACGGCTACCCAAGGGGTTACGCTGCCGCGCTGACTGCCCAATCGGCGACGCTGTCGCCAACCTTGCCACCGAGCATCGTGATGGTGGTCTACGGCTCGGTGTTCGGAGTCCCCGTTGGAGCGCTGTTTGCGGCAGGCGTGTCAGTTGGTGTTTTTATGGCAGCGGCTTATATGTTTATGGCTTATTTTATTTCACGTAAACACTCGATCCCACGCCACCCACGCGCGACTTTGCCTGAAGCCTTCGCTGCAATGAAAAGTGGCGCGGTCACGTTAGGTATGCCTGCAATTATACTGATTGGGATCTTCGGCGGCATCTTCACCACAGTCGAGGCTGCAGCGGTCGCGGTATGTTATGCATTCGTTGTAACAGTGCTTGTTTACCGGACTGTCACATTGAGAGATCTCGGCCCAATTTTTGTATCGGCCGCTACTACTTCAGCGGCTGTCGTTGTGATTTCAGGCGTAGCGCTGTCGTTCTCGTATATTGTAGCAGTTCAGCATATTCCGCAGCAGATCTTGTCAGTCCTTCTCGATTTCTCATCCAATCAGTACGTGATCGTTGGGTTAATTATCGCTATTTTGTTGATAGCGGGAATGTTCGTAGGCAGGACCGCCAATATCCTGTTATTCGGTCCAATCATCATTCCTATATTTTACCAGTTTGGGTATGAACCGGTTCACACGGCCCTCATTATCATAATTGTGCTGGGTGTCGGCCATTTGACACCACCAGTTGGAGGAGCGATCCTGACAGCTTGCTTGATCGGTAAATGCTCGATGCAGGAAATGCTTAAATATATGTGGCCGATGATCATTCTAGAGGTGGTGCTAGCCGTGGTAATCGTATGCTATTCTCCACTCAGCACATACCTGCCTCGTTTCTTTGAACTTGGAGGAGTGGCGCTATGACAATGAAGAATCTTAAACTGCAGCGGCAAAATTTACTGCATCGCTTATTTCTTGGCTATGACCATATTATGGGGGTTGTCGATCGGGCGGCACAATGGATCATCGGCTTGGCCCTTGGGGGCGTGTTCGTACTTCTCGTCACGCAGGTTCTAGTGCGATACGTGCTACCATTCCCACTGCCTTGGGTTGAAGAAGCAGCCGTCTATCTCTCCGGGTATGTTGCTTTAATTGGTGCGTCGGTCTGCCTGCGGGCGGGGTTCCATATTCAGGTAGATCTCCTTCGGGATCGGTTGGGGCCGCAGATGCAATATGCTCTGGTAATTTTTCAACAATTGCTTCTAGTTGGATTTGCTCTATTTTTGCTACGTTATGGCATCAAGTTTGTTGAGCTCGGCTGGGGACAGACGAGTCCGTCGAGCTATTTTCTAGTATCCCATGCGCGGATGGCGATGCCAGTGGGCGGGCTCTTGTTGCTGTTGCAGGCCATAGCGATGATCGGTCGCGCGGTGATCGGCTTGTCTGAAGAGCGTAGTCCTCCGCAAGGACCTTCAGCAGGTGGGCATCTAGCCGATATTTGAAGATCATTCCAGCAGGCGTTCATAGATGATATGGTGGTGCTTACCTTCATACAGCCCCTTAACAGAAGCGAGTGCGGCCATTGCCATCTCGCGACGAGGAGAGGTCAATGCTTCCTCGATACATTTAAGCGACGGATAGTCGATCTCCTGTACAAGAAAAACATCTTTGTCGTGGGGTTCTGACTGTCGAGGCCGGTATACTCGGACAGCTGTGGCATGCAGCATCTGCGACCATGCGGGAACGAGTCTGTTGCGTACTGCTGCATAAAACTCTTCCTCATGCCCTATTTTAATTTGGCCGCGAAAAATCGCACTTCTTGTGAACATGTTCTATCCTATTTTCCAAGATAACATTGTGTATTTGTTATCGATATCATAGATAGTATGCAAGCAGCACAAGGAGACTGTCTATGCCAGAAGAAACGTCGAATTTTATCGAAATTGATGCCGATAACGCGATTTACACGATCCACCACCGGCCTGAGACTGATAAGCACACCTTCGTATTTCTTAATTCGATGGGGGCCACGACTGACGTCTGGGAAGGAAATATTGCTCATCTTCTGCGCAGCCAAGGCTACGGCACACTGAGTGTTGATTATCGCGGTCAGGGCAATTCCCGCTACGGTGAGAATGCTGTTCTTGAACCATCTGAAATAATCGCGGACATCTGCCTGATCAGCGAAGCAATAGCTCCAGTTCGGCCAATTATGGTTGGCCTTTCGATTGGTGGGCTCTTCGGTGCACATGCATGGTTGCAAGGGGCTGAGGCTGATGGGATGGTCTTCGTCAACACGCTGCGCAAGGCCAACGCTCAAGTCGAATGGATCAATGCCCTTGAGGCACGATTAATCGCAATGGGAGGAATGCCGCTGGTTCTTGACGTTCTACGGCCAATCTTGTCGGGCCGTGAAGAACTTGAGCGCTTGAGACCCACGCATTTGCTGGAAGGTGGCTACACACCTTGGGTTGCCGATCATCCGCGCCGCCGGCTGGCCGACGGCGCACACAAATCTGATTGGAACCTGCCGTATGAAAAGTTGACGCTACCGACGCTGGTGCTAACTGGGCTTCACGATCGGCTGTTCCGAATTCAGGAGGATGTTGACGAACTTGTCGCTCGCCTACCCAACGCCGAAGTCCTTACCTATGCTGATGGTGGGCATTCGCTTCATGCTGAACATCCCGAACGTTTTGTTGAAGATATAGTTGCATTTGCCCAGAGTCTGGGAAAAAGTTAACCATAATGGATAAGTGTGGATATGCTGAAGCCGTGCTTGACGTGTCGGTCGTGTGTTTCGGACCGTTGCGCGTCGCATCTAGTTGGGACGACCACAGCCATCTCATCCACGAAGGCATGATGCACGCTGCAATCAAATGGGGAGCAAAGCTGTTTTACTCCAGCTATGAATACTGCGTGCACTGGCTGATATACGTCGTTTTAAAAAAACATCCGCAAAGGCACGACCTGAACCGCAAGGTCATTGTGCTTGTGCCAGACTGGTACGACGAAGTCCTCAACCTTGCTAAATTCGAAGCGCGCATCAAAGGGTCGCTGTCCGAGCTTTGCACTTATTGTATCGCACTTATGCAATGGATGTGGCGCTGTAGCCCACATAAAGAATCCGCGCGCTTGGGGATTCTGTCACAGGTTGCAGACGACGTTGAAGAGACGTTTTTTCGGTTGAGGTCTAAGGCCAAGAACGCCCATTTGGGGTACTTTCGCTATTTCCCAGAAAGTGCCAATGCGGCAATGGCAAGGCAGGCGCAGAGTAACCTTATCGCCGATTACAATTCAATTGAACTTGAGATGCCGCCAGTCATTGACACTCTCGAGGAGAGTGAGTCTGGAGGCTGGCGATACGTCCGTTCTACCAGGGGATTCTGATGGATCCCGACGCCAGCCAGAACCAGTTGTCAGCGAACCACGGGCAGCGCACCGAAGAATACACGTGCACCTTCTTGAAACGCGATGGGATCACTGCAACAATTCCCCAAGCGAAAGAGAGAATGACAGCCTTTAGCATCTGCTTCCCGTTGATCTCTGCGCATTGCGCTAGTGTGATAGTTGGCCTCAATAGTGAGGATCAGGTAAATGAGATCTGTGACTTTACACAAAACCTGACGCCTGGCCCTGCCATTCTTGCGCAAGTTCGCGCGTTGGCAACTAGATAAACACCGAGCGTGCACCAAGTAATTCACACGCAGAAACCCAACGCGGTTAGGCAGCTTCACCTCTACTGTGCATTTGCTAATCAACTTTCCGCACCAAAAAACTGAAAGGATTAAACGATGTTCATCCGATGTGCATTTTTCCGGGGGCAAATTAAACCTGGCTGCAAAGAGGCGTTTGACGCGCATATCAAAGCCGAACTGGTTGCTCTCTGGACCCGGTTTCCACACGTACAGGAGGTCCGCGTTTTACGTGAGGTAGAAAGTGACAATCCTGATACCCACTTCGAGATGGTTCTTTCGATGCGCTTTCCATCACGTGATGCAATTTTTGAGGCGCTCGATTCTGATACTCGCTACGCAAGTAAGGCGGCTTCGAAGCGGCTGTTTGATCTGTTCGACGGGGATGTGTTTCATACCGTGTTTAGTGCGGACGAGTTTCCCATTTCTGAAGAGTAGACTTTTAAAATTAAGTGTATACCAAAGCAATTATCATGAATTGTATGCATGCACTTCCCTCAAGGTATCGCAGTTGCACAAGTTATGCGGCCCTCAAACGGAGTAGAGCTATGAAGATTACACTGTTGGGCACAGGTCTAATGGGAGCGCCAATGGCGCGGCACCTTGCGGACACACATGAGGTTACGGTGTGGAATCGCAACCGCGTACGTGCCGAGGTCTTGTCTGATGTGGCGACAGTGGCTGCAACCCCTGCTGCGGCTTGCAGGGGGGCGCAGGCTGTAATTGTTATTTTACTAGATGGCCCAGCGACCCGCGCGGTGCTCACTACAGAAGTAATGATGGCCGCAGGACAGGGCTCATTGATCATCAATATGGGGTCTGTCGATCCTGAGACGGATCAGATGCTTGCCGCTCAGGCAGTGGGCATGGGATTGCGCTACATTGATGCACCTGTCTCCGGTGGCGTGGCTGGGGCAGAAGCAGCGAACCTTGCAATTTTAGTAGGAGGTGCTGAGGCGGATTTTGCTGCGGCTGAACCTTTACTGTGCCTTCTGGGGAGGCCAACCCATCTGGGGTCGGTTGGGGCGGGGCAGGTGGCAAAACTCGCCAATCAGCTGATTGTTGCTGCGACCATAGGTGCAGTAGCTGAAGCTTTGCGATTGGCCCAAGCAGCCGGTTGCGATCCGGCTGCACTTCGTGGGGCGCTGCGGGGCGGCTTTGCAGACAGTCGTATCCTTGAGTTGCATGGCAAGCGCATGATTGAGGGAGATTTTGTGCCAGGCGGCCGCTCTGTTGCGCAGTTAAAAGATCTTAACAATGTGATGGCGGTTGCGCAAAGCTGTGATCTTGATCTTCCATTAGCGAAGACTGTGACGGCGGCTTTCCACGATTTTGTGGTTTATCATAATGGCGGCGAGAAGGATCATGCAGCATATTATGAATGGTTAAAATTGCGCCTCAGTTAAAGGCGATTTGCGCCTTCATGGTCTGGGTGCGGTCGCTTGCTATCTCAAACGCGGCAACCGCATCGTCGATCCTCATTGTGTGAGTAATGAGAGGCTTTACGTCGATCAAGCCCTTCAGCATTAGACTGACTCCGGTGAAGAACTCATCATGAAATCTAAAGGAACCTTTGAAGGATAATTCTTTGGCAGTCATTGCTTGGATTGGCAGGGTCATGTCTCCGCCCAAACCTAGTTGCATGATCGTGCCGCGCGGTAGCATCGCGTGGATACCTGCCGTGAGAGCTAGGGCCGAACCAGAGCATTCATAGAGAACGTTAAAGGTGCCTTTGCCAGAGGTGAAAGAATCCAGTCCAGTGGGTTGGTTCTTTATGTTGATTGTGGTGTCAGCGCCCGCCTTTTTTGCAAGTTCTAATGTAAAGTCAGACAAATCTGTGGCAACGATCCGGTCTGCCCCAGCGCGGCGAGCTGCCAGAATCGACAAAATACCGATAGGACCACAGCCGGTGACTAACACTGATTTTCCCACCATGCTGCCTGCACGCCGTGTGGCATGCAGCGTGACAGCGAGTGGTTCTGCCATTGCAGCCTCGCCTGGGGTCAGCCCATCTGCAATGGCACATTGACTGGCATCAGCGTTTAATACTTCCTGAAAGGCTCCCTGAATATGTGGAAAGGGCATAGCTGACCCATAAAATCTCATACTTAAGCAATGGTTCTGAGCCCCTTCCAGACAAAAAGAACAGGCGTTGCATGGCCGTGAGGGCGAGACGGCAACAAGCTGGCCAACCGAAAGTCCGTCTACTTCCTGTCCAAGTTTTGTGATGAACCCTGAGACCTCGTGTCCTAATACCATAGGCTCCCGCAAGCGTATTGCACCGAAACCACCGTGATTATAGTAGTGCAGGTCTGAGCCACAAATACCCCCTGCGGCTATTTTAATCTGAACTTCGCCGGGGCTGGGATCAGGCATTTCTTGTTCTTCAATGCGCAAGTCCCGTGCAGCGTGAATAACAACTGCTCTCATCTCAGATCACCTCCGCCAGAAGCTTTTCATCCGCGTAATGAGCCGCTAGATTGTCTCGCATCAGTTTGCCCATCGCCTTGCGGGTTTCATACGTGCCAGAAGCATGGTGCGGTTGAAGCATCACATTGTCAAGCTCGAGGAACCTTGGATTTAGGGCGGGTTCATCTTCGAAGACATCCAACGCAGCAGATCCAAGACGCTTTGCTTTCAGAGCATCTAGCAGTGCCGCTTCATCGACATTGGCAGCGCGACTGACATTGATGATCATGCCATCGGGGCCAACAGCATCAATAACTTCGCGGTTGACGATGTGGTGCGTTTCCGCTGAAGCAGCAAGAGTGACAAAAAGGAAATCTGCGTGCTGTGCCAATGCCACTGGGTCGGCAATGTAGGTCCAGTCCTTGGCATACTCCTTAGCTGTGACATCGCTATAAGCAATGTCGAGATCGAACCCTGCAAGTCGCTTTGCAACTTCATATCCAATCCGGCCAAGGCCGAGTACACCTGCTTTTCGTCCCCAAATCCGCCGTTGCAATGGATAGAGCCCCTTGGTCGCCCAAGATCCGTCTCGCACCCACTCTGAAGCGCCAACCATGCCGCGGGACAATCCCAACATCATTGCAACACCCAAATCGGCCACGTCATTGGTCAGCACGTCAGGCGTGTTTGTTACCCGAATTCCTTTTTCTTTACAGGCCGCCAGATCTACAGCGTCGTAGCCCACGCCGTAGATGGAAATGATCTCAAGTTTGGGACAGGCCTCGATTATGGCACGATTCGCGCCCAAATCGCCCCGCGTTGCGATCCCGGTGATATGGGGGCCAACTTTTGACAAAAAAGCGGCTTTATCTTCTGCCTCAAAATAGCGGTGCATAGTAAAAGCATTATCTAGTGGTTCTTGATCCCACTCGGGGTAATAGCCGATCTGTAATACATCCGGTTTGCTCATACGTTCAACTCCTACGTCTTGACAATTTTTGTTATCGATACCATAACCAGATTCGGAAACATATGTCGAGATGAAAAGAGGATGTTCATGGGTATTGACTTATTTAACCTTTCAGGGAGACGCGCCCTAATCACTGGATCCTCGCAGGGCATCGGCTTTGCGCTGGCGCGTGGGATGGCGGCGGCAGGGGCTGGAATTGTTCTTAACGGTCGAGACGAAGACAAATTAGCGTCAGCTGCAAAAGAATTGCGCGCTAGTGGTGCTGCAGTTGAGGTGTTAGCTTTTGACGTCACCGACCACCATGCTGTGCGTGCTGCCATCGATGGGTTCGAGGAGGCGCATGGTTCCATCGATATTTTGGTAAATAATGCAGGTATGCAGCACCGCGCGCCATTGGAAGATTTTCCAATGGATGCTTTTGAACGCTTACTACAGACCAATGTTGCCAGCGTGTTTCATGTTGGACAAGCTGTTGCTCGCCACATGATCGCGCGAGGTGCAGGCAAAATCGTTAACATCGCCAGCGTCCAGGCTGCTCTCGCCAGACCTGGTATCGCGCCCTACACAGCAACGAAGGGTGCGGTTGCTAACCTGACAAAAGGTATGGCGACAGACTGGGCGAAATACGGGTTGCAATGCAATGGCCTTGCACCTGGTTACTTTGATACTCCGCTGAATGCGGCTCTTGTGGCGGACTCTGAGTTCAGTGGGTGGTTGGCGAAACGCACGCCTGCTGGACGCTGGGGTAACGTAGAGGAGTTAGTGGGAGCCTGTATTTTTCTGTCCTCTGATGCGTCGTCATTTGTTAATGGCCACACGTTGTTCGTGGATGGCGGCATCACAGCTTCGCTGTGACGGATCGTATGATTATCATGGGTGTTTCTGGTTGTGGAAAATCTATGATTGGATTTGCATTTGCTAAATCTATTGGTGCGGCATTCATTGACGGTGATGATCTACATCCGGCAGAGAATGTTGCCAAAATGGCATCTGGCCAGCCGTTAACTGATGCAGATCGTGCAGGCTGGCTGGCGCGTGTTGCTGAAACACTGCGTATAAATGAGGAAAATGTTGTTATTGCTTGTTCTGCTCTTAAGCGGAAATACCGTGATGCTATACGGAATGGAGCAAAAGCCGACGTTGTATTTTTGCATCTTGTAGGCGCTCGCGATGTCATTGCCTCTCGTATGTCAGCGCGCCATGATCACTTCATGCCGCCAAAATTACTCAGTAGCCAGTTTGCGGCTCTTGAGCCGCTGGAGCCGGATGAAATGGCGGTGGAAGTTAATATTAACCAAGATCCTGCGGCAATCGTTGCAGAGCTGATTTTAAAACTAAAAGGAGAACAGAAATGACCGTTAATGTGGCGCTGATTGGGGTAGGTGCAATGGGTGGAGCCATCGGCAGGCGTCTCTTGCAGACTGGCAACAGGGTCGCAGTTTTTGATCTGGATGCGGAAAAAGTTGCTGAAATTGTAGGGCATGGAGCCATCGCTGCGGTTTCCGCTGCTGAGGCAGCGGCGCAGTCAGATTATGTGGTGACCAGCTTGAATTCACCACACGTCCTAGAGATTGCTGTCTTTGGCCAGGACGGTGTGTCGAAAGGGGCGAAACCCAACACGCTTATCATTGATATGTCGTCAATTGATCCTGAAGCGACTAAGTCATTGGCTGCCAAGGCGGCCGAAGTTAGCTTGAGATGGGTTGACAGTCCGCTGTCAGGTGGTGCGCCCAAAGCTTTGGTCGGGGACCTGACGCTTATGGCAGGCGGTTTAGATGAGGATGTGGCTGAGGCGCTTCAGGTACTCAAGCATGTGGCTTCGAACTATACGCATATGGGGCCTGTTGGAGCCGGGCAGACCACAAAGTTAATTAATCAGGTGCTTTGTGGGCTTAACTTTCTGGCTGTCGCCGAAGCTACACAGCTTGCGCTTGATGCTGGCATAGATGCGGCCAAAATCCCACAGGCGTTGAAGGGTGGACGTGCTGACAGTGCTATTTTGCAAGAGTATATGCCTCGTTACGTTGCCAAGGATTACCGCCGTACCGGCCGGATAGACAATATGGTTAAGGATTTGAATGGTGCCCAAGACTTGGCTCGGCGCACCAACACTCCAATGCCGATGACTTCAATTTGCGCTGAAGTGCACCGACTGCTAACTGCTGCTGGATTAGGTGGCGAAGACCAGGCAGTGTTGATGGAATACTTTAAAGGTCCAGAGCAGTTGCCCAATATGTAATTTTTGATAAATTTGATAATTGATAATTGGTGAGTGTTTTTAAAGCATATGCGTTGGGTTTGGTATCTATGCTTTAAACTGAAGATAGCGTGCCAAATTTTCTATTAATTTTAAAAATTAATCATATTAATCGCACCGCTGCATTAAGCTGTGATACAAAGCGGCCAGTTAAAAAACTAAGCTGGATTTTCTCACGTTTTTTGAGAGACGTTTATATCACCATGGTACCAGGATGGCTTTCTAGGGTGTGTAGGATTCCAAATGTAGGATGGATGAAACTAAAGTAGTATCGATCACGTTAAAGAACATTGGATGAAGCACGGCCTGCTACGAAAGACGTAGCTCAAGCTGCCGGTGTATCCGCTATGACAGTTAGTCGGGCGTTCAAAAAAGATGGATCAGTGGGTAGTGCAACTTGTGAAAAATACGAGAAGTGGCTGATCGACCTGGCTTCATTTTTGATGTGTTAAAATTTAATTTACCTACTCAGCGTTTTAATTTTTTAGTGGTGACAATTCTTTCCCTGAACAATGCAAATTTCGCAGAGACATTTGTGGCCTTGACCAAAACGCCAATTTTGAGATTTGTCAGGTGCTATTGGGACATACAAATTATGACATTGAATGCGAAGAGCAGGCAGTTTCTTCGGAGGGGTCCATAAGCATTTATTGTCACAGTAGGACATCACACACATAAAACTCGCCAGTTGTTAGTTAACGCTTTACCTGTGATTGAAACGTGGTCTAATCCCATAGACCCAATCGGTTATGTTGTTGGCTTTTCCAGTGCGGGTACAATGAAGTTACTTGTAGATCACTTGGCCCAGCAAGGGTGCAAACGCATTGCGTTTATGGGTGGTAATTCTGAGAGTGACAAGCGTGAAAAAGTTCGTCGATGCGACCTTCAAAAAGCGATGGCTAGTCATGATATGAAAGCTAACAGATTGGTTGGTTAAGGTGCTCCACGGCGTCCGATGCAAAAAAATGCCAATGTAATGATTAAATTATTGGATCAGTTTTCTGATATTGATGCAGTAATTTGTGTTTCCGGCCTTATTGGGTTTGGTGCTTTATATGAATGTCAGCTGTGTGGCATTGTTGTGCCAGATCAAATAGCAATAGCTAGCTTTGGAGCTTATCATATCGCTGAGGTTTGCATGCTAACTTTGACGACTATTGATCCAAAGCCTATAGAGATTGGCGAGGGCGCTGCTTATTTGGTATTGGAGTTTCTGCGATCATCAAAAATAGTCAAAAATAAAATAATTATGCCAGTATTTAATCTAGTAGTCTCTACTTCAATAATTAGCTTAGGATATCTTTAATTGTACCTAAATTGTGGCCAAAACTAATATTTGCATTGAATCGAGCTGATGTCGTTTAAATATTTCGCTCTTTTTTGTAGTTTGTGGGATGTTGAACAAGTAAACTTGATGGGAGCAGGAAAGTGTTTTAGCTTGTTAAAAAATAAAATGTGCTATTTTAACATCCTTTAAGATATTTTAAACGACTTCATTGGTATTATAAGTACATATAATTTTTTGTACCAAATGGTCTTTATTTGTGACCTAATCAGCTTTGCTGAAAACACCATCCGTCTTACGTCCACGCACACTTCATTTAGTATGAAACGAATCTTCATGCTGTCATTTTCGTCTTTAATCTTGGGGGCACAATAAAAGGGAATACTAACGATACTGGTTTCTTCCTCAGATCGATGGGCTGCAGTCGCAAGTCTATCACGTATCAAGGCTCTCCCAGAGACTAGTAGCTATTTTACTTTTAACAATACCATCAGAGCCTGATCTCTGCAGACTATCTCTGCCAAGGATACAAGAATCCGGGATACGACCACTTTTGTTGACCTTTCTGTTTAAAACAGAATAATAGCCTTATGGTTGCTTTTCTTCAGTTTTTACTAATTATTTTACGCTAACTTTAGAGATGAGCTAATGAACTGAAGGAAGGTAAGTTATCACCTAATTGTCCCTAAGCGCAATTTTCTTATTCTCAATAAAATCAAATTCTGGAAAACGCCGAAAGTAACCAAGAATAAAAATTGACTTGATTTAAAAAGTCACGAGAAATTATCCAATTCGTCTCTACCAATTTAAGAAACTCCTCTAGAATATTTTTTTATGGCTTTAATAGCAACTTTCAATAACAACTATTTTGGTACAGTTATGGTCAGTAACTTAGTAATAAGTAATGTGTCTAGTAAACAACTAAGTTATCTGTACCTGATGCACGTAATGGATAAAAGCAGCGCCCTAATCTCTCTGCAATTACCGATCGTGCGACGTGGTGGGTATTGATGTTATATGGACAACGTTAATGAACATTTTCACACAAAGCAGGTAATTATTATAATATATAAATTACCAATTTTGGAGTATAACTTGATGCTATCCAGTTTTGAATGCATCAATAGGTTTAATAATTTAGGAAGATGGGCACCAATGATGTATAAAAATCGAACGCATGTAAACGATAGCATTAAAATTTATAATGAGTGTTCAAATGTTTTAAGAATACAATCTAAATGATAATGCAAACAAATAATTTGCGTCAGATGATGGATTTGTGCGTTTGTCAGAGCTTACATGCAGCATTTGGCGACGTAATATGAATGTATCAAAGATAACCAGTGATACTGGCGAGAAACAAGAATTAATCTTTTCGCCGATATTGCGTCAAGCTTCAATTTTGATTGTTGATGACGAGCCAGGAATTCGCAATTTTCTTTTAAAAACTATAAGTAAACACTGCGCATATGTTGAGGCTGCAGCATCAACCGAGGAAGCTGCTGCCAAATTGGATCAACACCGCTTTGATGTTGTAATTTTGGACAACATCATTCCCAAAAAAACTGGAGTAGAATGGCTTGTTGAACAGCGGCGTATTGGTTTTTTTGGCGAAGCGATCTTAATTACGGCCTTTGCAGATCTTGAAACTGCAATTGACGCTTTAAGAGCTGGGGTAGTAGACTTCCTAATAAAACCCTTTCGTTCTAACCAAATACTTAGCGCAATTGCCAACTGCTTAGATCGCACAGCTTTGCGGCGCGAAAACACACTTCTGCGTCATGAACTTGGAACAGGGTCCAATGTCCTCCGGCATAGGCAAGAGCTTGTTGGATCATCTGCAGAAATTACCCTTGTCAAAGAGTACATTGCGAAAGCTGCTAATTTAAATTCTAGTATATTAATTAAAGGGGAAACTGGCACAGGAAAAGAGGTGGCAGCACGTATGGTACATGCTCGTTCATCTCGATCAAATCGTGCATTTGTTCCTGTGACCTGCGCAGCGTTTCTTGATGAAAGTTTTTCACAAATTCTGTTCGGCAGTCTCCCAGATATTGATCAAAGTCATTTCCACGTGGACGGTCTTTTGATTTCAGCAGAAGGTGGAACGCTGTTCCTTGATGATGTCGAAGAATTGCCTGCGACAGCCCAAGCAGCTTTGGTTCGTGTGATTGAGACAGGTCGGATTCAACCTATCAATGCCATTCGTGAGGTTCCAGTAAACCTTCGTATCATTTCTTCAACGTCGAAAAACCTGCTTGAATTGGTTAAGGCGGGTAAATTCCGCAAAGATCTATACTATCGGTTAAATGTTCTTAGTGTTGAGATGCCTGCCTTGCGAGAACGGCCCGCGGATATTGTTGAGCTTTCAGAACTATTTGTTGCCCGCATTGCGGTGGAGCTTCACATACAACCGCCAGAATTGACGACGACGATAAAGCGCAAGTTGGTTAACCAGCAATGGATGGGTAATGTTCGTGAGCTACGCAATCACATTGAAAGAGGCCTTCTCAGTAATGATTTGGAAAATGGTTTGGACTATGCGATGCTCGATAATCAACTTGGATATAACACTCAAACAATGGCATCTGTAGAACGGCAGCACATTCTAGATACGCTCGAAGCCTGCGATGGTAACCGCGCAGAAGCGGCCCGACGTCTGGAAATCTCACGCAAAACCATCGACAGAAAGTGTATGCTCTGGAAAATTTGAGCACCACATGAGATCTGTCCGCCTTAGGCTGTTGATATTGGCGTTGCTACCGCTCATGGTGGTATTGCCGATTTCACTAGCGGTGTCGATGGATAGGTGGTCCCATAAATTTGATGATCTATTGATCTCCAAAGTAGCCAGTGATCTGCGCATCGCAGAGCAATATATGCAACGCATCGTTACCACCCAGAGCGGAAACATCAACGCATTGGCAGAGTCCGTCCGGTTTAAAAATGCAATTGAAACTGACCGAGACAGTTTTATCAATTTTTTAGAGAGCAGCCGCACAGATTTGGGACTTGATTATCTCGTATTGCGTAAAGCTTTTTCACAGGACTACTTAGCACCAGAACGTTTTGTTGTTCAGCAAGCATTGTCCCAAGGAAATGCAGAATCAATTGAAATTTTTCATCCTTCAGATTTGATAAAAATCTCTCCTGATTTAGCAAGGCGCGCCAGCATTCCGTTGATTGAAACGAAGGCCGCCATTCTTACTGAGCGACAAGTAGAAGATCGTGGCATGGTGGTTTTGGGGGCCACCCATGTTATCATAGATAGCGTCGATTTAGTTCTCATTGGCGGTACTGTTCTGAACAGGAACCTCGAGTTTATCGATACGATTAACGACCTAGTTTATAGTAACGGACCAGGTCAACCTTTTCGAACAGGCACTGCGACACTGTTCCTTGAAGATGTAAGGATCAGTACAAATGTCCGTTTGTTCGAGAATGTTAGAGCGCTTGGAACACGGGTGTCTGAAATTGTTTATCGTACGGTTCTAGAGGATGGTGAGACATGGCTAGACAGTGCTTTTGTGGTAAACGATTGGTATATATCAGGTTACCTACCGATTTTAGCTGGCAATCGTGAACGTATTGGCATGCTTTACGTTGGTTTCCTTGAGCGGCCCTACGCAACGCTCAAGATAACCACTTATATTATCCTAGTATCTGCGTTCTTTTTGGTACTGCTGATTTCAGTGCCATTCTTTTTATGGATTGCGCGAGGTATTTTTAAACCGCTTGAAGAAATGCATGAAACGATGGTTCGTTTCGAAGCTGGTGATCTTGATGCACGCATTGAAGGGATAAAATCAAACGATGAAATTGGAACTGTTGCAAGGCATTTGGATAAAATACTTGATCAAATCCAGCATCGTGACGGTGAGCTCCGCGATGCGGCCAATCAACTCAATCAAAGAGTCGACGCACGAACGCAGGAACTGCGCGAAACCAACGAACGGCTGGAAGTGACTTACCGTCAGTTGGTTACGTCCGAAAAGCTTGCCTCAATTGGCGAGATTACAGCTGGTGTTGCACATGAGATTAATAACCCTGTTGCGGTAATCCAAGGTAACATGGAGATTATTCGGTCTGAGGTAGATCTTGATGTCACCAGTATTGGAACGGAGATTGACTTAATTGATGCGCAAGTACTAAGAATTAATGCAATTGTTGGCAAACTTTTGCAATTTGCAAGGCCCAGTGAGTTTGGTGAAAGCTTTGATACCATTCATATGAAAGACCTACTAGAAGACTGCTTGGTCCTCGTGTCACACACCTTGGTCAAATCAAAAATCGCGGTAGTAAGAGACTTTGCTGATGTCAAAACGGTAAGTATGAATCAAGTTGAGTTACAGCAGATCGTCATCAATCTTATGATCAACGCAGCTCAAGCAATGCCTGATGGTGGCATCTTAACGCTACAAACTCGCCAAATAAGCAATAATAATAGGTCTGGCGTGCAGATTGCAATTTCGGATAATGGAACAGGCATTGACACCACGTCTCTGAATCATATTTTTGATCCATTCTTTACGACTAAACAGGCTGTGGGAACCGGACTGGGCTTATCGATCAGCCAGTCCCTTGTGCAGCGTGTAGGTGGAAATATTACCACTAAAAGTGAAATTGATATTGGATCAACGTTTTTTATTTGGATCCCCCAATATGTAAATTTGTCCAATTAATATGCGAAATAGATGTAAAAGTAGACATTTTGTCTTATATTCTTTTTTATGTCTATAATTTATAGCCAAAATGGCTAGTTTTACCCCAAGATGGTAGCACCTAACCCATTGATTTAAGTATGTTATTTGATTGACATTTTAACGTGCGCTCAGGATAGTGCATGGTTCAATTGACAGCTTACTCGTCAACTAGCGTTCCTCTTAGTTTCCTCTACGGAAATCTTGGCGCTGGTTGTATGCTAGGCGCTTCTGGGAGGAAAAAATGTCATCAAAACCCGCAACTGGTGTGTTTTCATTTTTAATGAAAGAAAACATAATCGCCAAACCTGGCTATAATCGTTGGCTCGTGCCACCAGCCTCAATAGCTATTCATATGTGTATCGGCTCCGTCTATGCATGGTCAGTTTTTAACCCAGCGTTAACACGTGAATTAGGCATCGTGGGATCTGCTGCAGATGATTGGGATTTTTCATCAGTCGTTTGGATTTTCTCAGTCGCCATCGTATTTCTCGGGCTTGCAGCAGGATTTGGTGGCAAGTGGCTTGAAAGGGTAGGTCCCCGCTGTGTTGGCGTGACTGCGGCATCTCTTTGGGGTGGTGGTTTCATCATCGGTTCTATTGGTATTTCATCTCATCAGCTTTGGCTCGTATACCTTGGTTATGGAATGCTCGGTGGTTGTGGCCTTGGCCTTGGCTATGTATCGCCAGTTTCAACCTTGATTAGATGGTTCCCTGACAGACGTGGTATGGCCACTGGTATGGCAATTATGGGGTTTGGGGGCGGTGCAATGATTGGTGCACCCCTAAAGCAGTGGCTTCTTAGGACTTATGCACAGGCACCTGAATATCTTGGTGCTGAATCTACAATGAACTTGATTACCGAAGGTGGACGGCGTTTTGCTGAAACTGCACAAGGTAAAGTTGAAGTTATTGTGGCGTCTGTGGCTCAAGCAGCAAGCTTACCGGGTGGTGGTGATGCAGGCGTATATGTTGTTGGTACTGGTAATACTGGCGCAGCTGCGACCTTTATGACGCTTGGTATTGTATACTTTTTAGTGATGGTCTTTGCTGCTTTTCAGTACCGTGTACCTGCTGAAGGATGGAAGCCTGAAGGATGGGAACCTGCTCCTGCAAAAGGTGGCATGGTCACATCCAATAACGTGCACATCGACGAAGCTCTCAAGACACGTCAATTTTGGCTGCTGTGGATTGTACTTTGCTTTAACGTCACTGCTGGTATTGGCGTAATTGGTGTCGCTAAAACGATGATAAACGATATTTTTGGTGATTTGGTTATAGTTACTGCAGCTTTTGCAGGAACTTATGTTTTGATGATCTCGGTCTTCAATATGGTTGGTCGTTTCTTTTGGGCATCTACCTCAGATTTCATCGGGCGCAAGAATACCTATCACTGCTTCTTTATTTTGGGCACAATACTTTATCTTTCCATTCCGTACTTCGCTTCTTCTGGTGGTGCAGGCGCGTTGATTGGCTTCTACCTTGCAACCATGATCATTTTCACAATGTATGGTGGCGGTTTTGCAACCATTCCTGCGTATCTTGCGGATATGTTTGGTACGCTGCATGTTGGTGGTATCCATGGGCGGTTGCTAACGGCATGGGCGACAGCTGGTGTGCTGGGACCATTTGCGATCACCTTCTTGCGCAACATCTCAAAGAATAATGCGATCACGGATCTTGTATCCAAAATTGATCCCACAATATTCGCTGAGAAGTTTGGTGCTCCTATCAGCGATCTTTCAGATCTTGTTGCAGCTAAATCTGTGACTATAGCGAAACTGATGGAAATCGTTCCTGCTGGAACTATTGATCCAACTTCCACCCTATATAATACAACAATGTATTGCATGGCTGCGTTGTTGGTTGTTGGCTTCTTTGCTAATCTGATGGTTCGTCCTGTAAATGCGCACCACCATGTTGAAAAAACTCATCCAAAGGCATTTCCAGCGGAATAACCTGAAGGTGACATGACCTAAAAAACTCTGGTGCCCGAACGAGATATGTCGGGCACCAAACTTTTAGATTTACGGGCTTTATTGTACAAATCAGCTTAAAAAATGATATTGTCCTCGAAAAGATCAGGCTGTTCGCATATTATGAGGG
>JAPKAD010000033.1 GCA_028825445.1 Octadecabacter sp. | reverse complement strand
AATCCACGGCGCAGACACTCGACATTAGGTTGGAAAAGCCCCTTGGATTTCGAACGAATGGCAGCTTAAGTGAGAATATGGGGCGGCACTAAAGCGGGACACGTCCAGTGGATTAGTGTCGCTATACAATGCCACTAAACAGCCCGATGGGCCGGACCAGACGAACTGGCTGATGGGGCAAATTCTGCGCAAAAAGATCAAGATGCAGGGCTTCATTGTCTTTGAAGATGTTGGCCATTTTTACTCTGACTTTTCAACGGAAATGGATGGTTGGATTAGCAATGGTAAAATTAAATACCGTGAAGAAATTATCTATAGACTGAAAAATGCGCCCGATGCGTTTATCAGCCTTTTAAAAGGTGAAAACTTTGGCAAGTGCGTGATCCGCGTGGGCCAAAAACAAAGGAAACGAAATGAATATTTTGATGGTACTGACGTCGCATGACGAACTGGGCAACACAGGCAACAAGACTGGTTTTTGGCTGGAAGAATTTGCAGCTCCTTATTTTGTCTTTAAGGATGCAGGTGCAAAAATTACGTTGGCATCGCCCAAGGGTGGCCAGCCACCGATTGATCCTTCGAGCGACAGTGAAGATGCACAGACGGATGATACACACCGTTTTAAAAAGGATTCAGATGCTCAAAGTCTCCTCGCGACAACGTTAAAGCTGTCAAATATCAAAGCAGACGGTTTCGACGCAATTTTTTACCCGGGTGGTCATGGTCCTCTCTGGGATTTAGCCGAAAACAGCGACAGTAAACGTCTGATCGAAGCGTTTGCAGCCGCAAATCGTCCGGTCGGTGCTGTGTGTCATGCTCCAGCAGTGTTCCGTCATACGATGGGAACAGATGGCAATCCGTTGGTTTCGGGCCGCCGTGTGACGGGGTTCACTAACACAGAAGAAGACGCTGTTGGCTTGACAGATGTCGTCCCGTTTTCAGTTGAAGACATGTTAAAAGCCAATGGTGGTGCTTATGAAAAAGGAAATGATTGGGCCAGTTTTGTGTTGCAGGACGGTAAACTTGTGACCGGACAAAACCCAGCTTCATCCGCAGAGGCGGCGCACGAAATGTTGGCTTTGTTAAAGTAATAAAATCAAATGCGTCTCGTGGACTATCGTCAATCCGCGTGACGCATTATTTTATTAATGTATTATTGAGTGGTTACGATTTTTACGTTGACTGCCTTTAAAGACGACACTTGTTTTACCTTGACCCAAGGTTGCTTTTAATTTTAGGATTTCTTTCGTCTAAGTCCGATGCTCTACAGTTATAATTTTAATATTTATCTTGATTAGTAAGATTGAAACAGTTTGGTTGAAGACGGTACGCCAACATATTTTTCATTATATGAAAAAACAGAATAAGCAGGTCAATTGTGAAGCTACATGGAGTGGATCACAATCAAATGGGTAGAATGAGATGTTCGACTATGTTGTGATTGGTGCTGGTATTGTCGGTCTAGCTACTGCACGCAGGCTTTTGGAGCGCTCGCCGAATTGCAGCGTTGCGATTGTTGAAAAAGAAAACACAGTCGCAACTCATCAGACTGGGAAAAACAGCGGTGTGATCCATGCAGGCGTTTACTACGCACCTGGCAGTATGAAAGCTGAGTTCTGTCGAGCGGGAGTTCAAGCAACTATAGATTATGCCCGCGCCCACAATGTGCTTGTTGAGCAGTGTGGCAAGATGCTTGTTGCTACATCCGCCGTCGAAGTTGAGCGCATGGCACAATTACATGAGCGTTGTCAGAGCAACAATCTTCCTGTAGAAAAGCTCTCGGCTTCTGTTCTTACGGAAAGGGAGCCGAATATCGTTGGCAAAGGTGCGCTGTTCGTACCGGCCACTGGTATCGTTGACTACGTGGCTTTGTCACATGCGATGGCTGCCGAAATATTAGAAAAGAGCTGTGAAATCTACTTTGGTTCAGCAGTTCGAAGAATTTCTGAGCGAAGCACAGAAGTCGTTGTTGAAACAAGCGACCGCACGCTTCATGCAAAGTATTTGGTTGTGTGTGGTGGGTTACAGGCTGACAGGCTTGCAAGAATGGCAGGTATAGAGGTTGATTTTGCAATAATTCCGTTTCGTGGGGAATATTATCGTTTGGCGCCTGAACACGACAAGATAATCAATCATTTAATTTACCCAATTCCAGATCCTGACCTGCCTTTTCTTGGGGTCCATCTAACAAAAATGGTTGAGGGCTATGTGACCGTTGGGCCTAATGCCGTTTTGGGTCTTGCGCGCGAAGGATACATGAAGTCGGCTATAAATCTTCGGGACCTAATCGACATGGCAAAGTTCCCTGGATTTTGGAGGGTGTTGCAGGATAATTGGTCATCTGGCACCGTTGAAATGCTAAACTCTCTCAGCAAAAAACGATATTTGAAACTATGCCGTCGCTATGCACCTAGCCTCAAAGTTAATGATCTGCGACCCCACCCAACGGGTATCCGCGCTCAGGCTGTGATGCATAATGGAACTCTGCTCCACGACTTTTTGATCAAAAGATCGTCCAGGACAATTCATGTATGCAATGCGCCTTCTCCTGCAGCCACTTCGGCCATCCCAATTGCTGAATACTTGGTGAAAGGGGTTCCAGAGGTTTAGTGGATTACCGCGCATAGAGTCATTAAAAAGACTTGCCATTATAGTGACTTTACAACTCGGGTAATATCTTTTTGCAAGCCTCATAATTCTTAGTTTGATGTAAAGCAGAGCTGATTTGAGATCGACCTGCCCTATAGTGAAGTGCTGCACCATACCCTGCAGTCCAAGCTGTCGTATTTAGATTAGAACGTTTAAAATAACTTGGGGAAAAAACAATTCATACAGCAAACCTGTTTTCCAGGCGTTCTGTCGTCCGTACGCTTTAACCTTGCTCTGCGATCACCTCAGGTTTGTGATAATGCTATGTATAACTCTGCGGCATAACGAAGATTTACGCTTCAGTACAATGACACTTTCCAATCTGTTTGACCCATTAAAATGGTTACACAATTTTAAAAAAATTATGGGAAGAAGGGTAGGGGTAAGTCACTAAAATAAACTCTAAGGAAAGTTTGAAAGCCTAATGTTAAACTATTCCTGCTGATTTTGAATGTTTTTCTTAGACTTACGAATGCGCCCAACTGCAATTGATATAAAAGGACGTATATGAAGAAATGCACGATAAGCGACCTCAAGTACCGTTATTACTCCATGAATTTTGGCTAAGCGGGCTGCCCACCGCCATCCTGGCAGTGTGTCCCAAACTTCAACAAATGCGCGCGCGCCCGAAACCAGTAATCCATCTGATTTGCGAACATGAAAACGGCGCATGGCTGCGTAGGATGTTAGATCATTACCAATTTCGGCTTCATCGGTTGAGACGTCGACAAACCCTAATTTATTACCACCTACTCGCGATGCGTAATAGCTAATTTCAGCTGAACATAGCGCGCATGATCCGTCAAAATAGATGGTTAACCCCGTCTTTGATACTTGGTTTGCAGCTATTTTTTGGGGAATCTTATAATTTTTGATAAGATCTTCCTCATTATACGGCATCGCTCACCGCCTTGTGGCGGCGCAAAATTCGCTGCAATGTTCGTCGGTGCATTTGCAAAAGTCGCGCCGTTTCTGAAACGTTTTCACCAGCCTTATAATAAACCTGCTTGATATGTTCGAATCTTGCATCCTCAGGTAAGATAGGGGCAATGGGCGGTGGAGGGCGAACGCCCTTTGGTGCCATAAGAGTATCAACAATCTCATCCGCCGTGGCGGGTTTTGCGATATAGTCAACGGCTCCAAGACGTGCTGCTGCTACTGCAGTTGGGATGTCGCCGTACCCAGTAAGAATAATTGCGCGCGCATTAGGGCGAATTTGTTCAAGCGCCTTTACGACGTCTAATCCATTTCCATCCTGTAATCTAAGATCGATGATCGCATAATCCGGTGGATCGTTGCTAACGGCATGCAGTCCTTCAACAACACTTGAAGCGAAAATCGTTTTAAACCCTCGTTTTTGCATTGCCTTACCAAGTCTCAGTCGAAGTACGTTATCGTCTTCAACTAAAAGAAGTGTTTTTCCACAAATATCTAGACTCATTAATTTCTCCTTTATAAATTCTACGGGAGCAAACGTGGTATGGATCTAAGTCGCGTCAATGCGTCGCGACCTAGATCTGCACAATAAGCGGATTATTAATTATAAGATTTGGGACATGAGATCTGTTGCAATAGCTGAACCGCTGAACCAAGCGTCCTCAACATTCGGACCAACGCACCAGTCACCTCCAAGGTACATTGTGCCATTTGACGAACGTAAAAACGGTTGTTCAAGTGGTTTAGATACTCTCCCATAGCGCCAACGATGAGCAACTGCATGAGTAATCCGGCCTGCTGTCACATTCAGACGATGGCACATCAAAGGTAACATCTGTTTGGTGATATCTTGCAAATCTTTTTCCAGATGCTCTAGACTGAATGCCAACCCCGCGTGTGCAACCCACGCAGAGCCATCATTCTGAGGTCTGTTTGGTTTTCCACAGTTTTGTATGATTGATACCAATGGATCGTCTTGTTTCGGTACGCTTGCGGTTGGTATTTTCCCGTTAACTGCAATCATTAACGTAAGTACGGGCGACATTTTGACGTTCATAATCTGCTTTGCCAATGGATGCTTTTCGCCCAAGATTCCAGCTACCTGTGGAGCAGGAATAGTAATGACGATATGGTGCGCCATAAAGTCTTTTTCAGCGGTGCGAAGGCGCCAGCCTTTTCCAGAATTTGAGGCCACTGACGTAATTGGTGTGCTAAGTCTTACATCAAGCCCAGTAGCCAACCCTTTAGGAAGGGATGACATATCAGGGGTTCCAACGATTTTTTCCTGTTCTTTGCCATCAATCCACTTTGCGGCATAGCCATCATTAACTAGACCATGGAGCATGTTTCTGAAGTTAGCTCTGAATGCTTGCGCATACGGTGCGCCGTGGTCAAATCGCAAATCACCCGAACGTCGCGTGGCCACACGTCCACCAATGCCACGCCCCTTGTCAAACACAACAGGGTTCAATCCCGCGTTTGACAGTTGGCGGGCACAGGTCAAGCCTGCGACACCCGCCCCAATGACTGCAATATTCATCATTTTAGGACGGTACGTTCTAAGATGCGCGGTATTTGTTTTTTGACTTTAAAGAAACCAGCTGTAGCATATGGCCAAATTGCTTCATCCCAATCGCGGCGCTGTTCACACAACGTAATGCCATGCTGCGCGAGAAAAGGAGTCGCAAGATCCATCCAGTCGCGAAGGGGCCCACGTGTGATGAAAGGTGTAAAAATCTGTTTGGCCCCTGCTTTAGCTGCCCAGTCTGCTAAATCCTGTGGATGATTTGCTGTTAAGCATGATGGGATAACGTTCAAGCGCGCGGCTGTATCGGCTAGTGCACCCTTTTCGAATGAGAGGACTGCGTCAGCAACTTCGCGCGGCGACCTTAATTGGGTACATGAAAGAGTTGCTGTTGTGCATATTTTAGTACTAAGCAAATTGAAATCTTCAATCTGGCAATCTTCATCTGTCAACAAAAGGGCAGTTGGCAACTCAGGTTTCAGCGCTTCGATATCGCGTAGGTGTAAAATGGGCGGTAGCCCATCAGGCTCAGTAGTCTCTAGACCCTGCGTTACCACTGCAAGATCAAGGTCACGTGGACGAAAACGTCCAGACGTGAAAGTTGCAATGTTTTCGGCGCGCGCAGGGTAAGGTTTTCCGCGTGTGTGCAAGCCAGCAGCCCAACGCCAATTTAAAGTATTAGACGCTGCGTCACCGTCCAGAAGGTGGCGATAGAAAAAATCTGCTCCCAAGTGCCATGGCAAAGCAAGAGTAAATATCCAGATGGAAGCAAACCACATACGAGCATGATTGTGCAAATACCCTGTTTCGATCAGTTCCTGCGCCCAAGCGTTAAAATAATCTAATCTAGTTTCCCCATTTTCGGCGAGCGCAACGTCTCGGCGCAGGGACCGATCGCGTTTTAGGGAAACAAGGTCAAGCTGAAGTCCGCGAACATAGCTATCCCAAACCTGTGGGCGCTGCTCAAGCCAACCCTTGAAATAGCTTCGCCAAATTACTTCTTGTACGAATTTGGCTGCATCCACTTTCCCGTGGGCATTAAGAGCAACGGTTACCGCCTCAGCTTCAGTTACAAGCCTGCGACGGAGATAGGGCGACAGTACAGACACCGATACATGCTTTTTTGGTCCATAATCATAATTTCGGCCTTCCGCATATTGAACACCCATGGCTGGAATAAATGCATCCATTGCAGCTAAGCCTGCAGCGCGGGTTGGGACGAAATCAGACATAATGTGACACCTTTTTAGTTTAATTGAAAAGTGAGATTTTTAAAAAATTTGTTAAAATACTGTCTTTTTTTCTCAAATTATATACTAAATAAAATTAAGGCTTATTTAAATTTTGAATAATTTATAAATCGATCATTAATCTCATCAAATACCGCTATGATTTCAAAGTTTAGCGATGTTACTGATTTAGGCCATTGAGCTTCTATAAGCTGCTCTTATGGATTGTTAGTCAGTACAATACGTTAAATGTGCAGATATTTTGCTATTAACTTTTAAAGTATACCTTTATGAATTGTTTGACATTTGTTTATTAAAAATGAGCTTAAAGAATTTTTTATAAAGTGCGTGTATCACCAGATCTAATTATTTCAATGCCGATGGCTTTTATTTAAATGTCCGGTGAACGTGTCTGCAAAAATTTATCAGTTAAGTTAATAAGTAGGGCAAAAAATTTAAGCTCCAAGTACTATATTTTTTATCAAGTATTTTTTATGGGCCTTTAAAGATTCTTACAGTAGTTATGATCACTGATTACAGGGTCAATTATTATAATATTTATATACTTTTGGTTTAAGTTTCCTGACTATCAGTATGGTTAAACTTAATCTGAATTCCCTCATTAGGTGAGGTGGCTAGGTGTCACTGCTAGCTTAGCTTTCGCTGGAAGCGCTCCACAAGGATCATATGGGGGACAGTAAGTGCTGCGAGCCCTATAAAAATAATCCTTAAAATACTTTGTTCTAATAATTCGGGTTCAGATCCTTGAAGGACTATGAACCCAATAAGCCCTGCAAATACAGTTACGGCCGACAAAAGTATGGCAAGACGTAACCCTTGACGGGGGTCTTCCAGAGAAGTCATTGCATTATTAAAATGGCGAATAGAATGCAGTATGCAAAAATAAATAACAAAATAAATCAATGGTGACAGACAAGCTGCTGTGATCCAGATAATACCCTGCTCACTGGCAGCGCGAGTTCGAAACTGCGGCCACAATATAATTGTTGCAACAAAAATGCTCAGAAATATCCCTCCAATAACCGCGAGCAGTATCGCTGCGGAGTTGGCAGCAGATTCTGGAGCCAAGTGACTGAACAGCGCAGCGACTTCGTCAGTTTGAAACAGAGCCGGTGCGCCAATTGTAGCGGCACCACCACTTAAGCGTAAGGTCGCACCTGCACCGTCCCAGTCACCTGAGAAGTGGAAAGCCGAATAGATCAAAAATGCAAAAAGTGCGGGACCAGGCAAGAGTATCCAGGCAATAATCACAAGCAAAGCAACACCAACGTACAAGAACACAAATCGTAGTTTTCCACGCCAGCCATCCAAAGGCCACAAAGCTTGGGCGATCGATAGGTCCAATGCGCCGTGTGGTAGTCCAAGAATTGTCACTGCTGGGGCCAGTATAAACAACTGCATTGTTAAGTCTGTTTGACCAACTAAGCTCACCACAGCCGTTAAAAATGCCACGCTCGCAAAAAGCCAAGTCTGCCATGTTTTTTGTACCGTCACTTTGGAAACGCTGCAGCATGTAAAAAAGGAAGTGGAGGTAAGGCTTTCATGACCGATAGTCGATCTATGGTGCTGGTTGAGCCTGATAGAAAGCGTTCTAATCGATCTGGGGAGACTTTGCTAAACAAGGCTTCAATTAAAGCAGGACCACGTTCAGGTTTGACAGCAAGAACCTGCAAAAAAATACGATCCATATAACGGGTTATTGCGCTGTCAAGCCGCATGTCGGGGACCTTTCCACTGACAAGTGCAGTAGTGACTTGATCAGCCTGCATCTGATTTCGAGCGAAAGCATACCCTGTTGAAGGCTTGGCCGCACCGCCACCTAAACCCATGCGAATGATGCCCTCTGGGTTCTGGTCTGCAAAACCTACTTGCATCGGCAATGCACCTGCTTCGGTACGAAGTATTTCTGTTTGTCCAGGATTAAGCGCATTTATTTCTTCAACTAGCCATTTAGTAAAGAATTCATGTCCAGGATTATGTGGGGCAAACGATGTGACTTCTACCAATGCCTGATCAACCGCGAATGGCAGTATATAGACAAAATCGACACCACCACTTTGGGCCGGGCGAAAGTGCATAAGTTGCACTACATCAGCATTAAATACTGGATGTTCAGTTTTGATCTCTTGGCCCAGAAAAAATTGTCCATATGTTGGAACGCGATTGGGGGGACGGGTGTCAACGACGTTTGTCGCTGTGAGAGAACCAGCGTCCGTATCAACCCGCCATTGATTACCAGTTCGAGAAACGTGGCTAGCATACGTACCCAAAGAAATCGAGGAGGCTTTACCACCATCAATCAATTCAAGTGCACGATTATAAAAGGCGCCAGATTCTACTGTTTGGTAACGCATGTTTGAAGACGAGCGTAATGTTTGACCTTGAGGACCTTGAACCGTCCAAGACGCCCATTCTCTGCGTACACAATCCTCGAATGGATCGGACTGAGAGCGCCAAAAACTCCATGTGCGATCATTAATATATTCTGAACGCGGTTCGATCACACGTACTGAAAAATCGCTTTTTGCCAGCCGAGCCGCAAGGCTCAAGCCTGCGCAACCACCACCTAGAATTGCGACGTCGACATCAGGCACGAGCATGTCTAAGTTTGTCTTCGCTTTTACGTTTACGAAAGAGTTCAGCCAACACTGCACCTGCTGCCAAACTCATTTTTCGCTTTCTGGGGACGAACGCGCGTCCTGCGAGAGGTTTAAGATTACGTTCTAGAAGCTGTGTTCCGATGCCCTTATACATTGCTGCTGCCGAGGCCACTGCTAGTCGAAGTCGCAGTGGAAGTGCCTTAAATGCAAATTGTGCTGACTGATACAATTCGTCCGCCTCAGTCAGCAAACAGGTCATGGCTGCCTCTGCTGCTTTGATAGCTGCAGGATCGCCAGCTGCAATTTTTTCGGGGGTGTGTGGACAAAGCGTAAATGGTAAATATCGCCGCCCTATCAGGGCGTCCTCGGCTACATCGCGGCAGATATTGGTTAATTGCATGGCGCGGCCAAGATCTGTCGCGTTTTCACGGTAAGCTTCATCAATATCAAAAAGTGCACAAATCATTACTCCAACTGTGCCTGCAACGCCCATGCAGTAAATATTCAAGGCAGCGCTGTCGGTAATGCAGGTTTCATCGGTGTCAGCTGCCACAGTGTACACTAGCTCGCAGAACGCAGCTAAACCCACCGGCTGACCTTTGAATAAATCTTGTGCCTCGATTGCAATCAAATCTTGTGGGTGAGACTTGTCCAGATCATCGAGCAACGCTTTCAATTGGGCTTGACCAATAAACCCACCGATTTCATCCGCAATGTCGTCTACGGTACGGCACAAAGCGTACAGCCTTGCAACACGCAGCCGATCACGCCGGTGAAGAAAACGTGTCGCTGGTGCAAAGCTGCGTGCGTGATGTGACATTACTGCTTGTGGGTTCATGTAATTTTTTCCGCAACTGGAACAAGTGTTTCAAGAACTTTGGCCGACGAAACGACACCAGGCAAACCTGCGCCAGGATGTGTTCCAGCTCCTACAAAATACAAATTTTGCAAACCTTCTGCGCGGTTGTGAAATCTAAACCATGCCGATTGCGTAAAGAACGGCGATAGGGAAAACCCAGCTCCGTCTACTGAGAGATAATTATGACTGAAATCTTCTGGTGTCATGGCGAATTCTGCCGTAATTGTTTCGGTCAAGCCAGGCAGCATGGTCTCATCAAGAGCTGCAATGATCCGGTCTCGTAATTTGGGGCCTTCGACCTTCCAGTCCTGCCCGCCAGCAAGGTTTGGAACGGGACACAGCACGTAAAAGCTGTCACATCCATCTGGCGCAAAGCTGAGGTCAGTCGCAGTTGGACGATGCACATACAACGAAAAATCATCGGTGAGTTTCTGATTGTCGAAAATGTCGCGCAGTAGACTTTTATAGCGGTCACCAAACCAGATCGTATGATGGGCAACATTTGGCCATGTTTTTTTGGCACCGAAGTACATGACGTAAAGGCCCATTGACAAACGTGGCTTACGAGAACGCAGCTTGGCCACCATCGAAATCTCGGATTGAGGCAGCATGTTGCGGTACACATGGACTGGGTCCATATTTGATACAACAACATCTGCTTTAATGTGCTCACCTGTTTCAAGTACGACACCTGATGCACATCCATTATCAACCTTGATTTGCACAATTGTAGTGTTGAGAGAAATTTTGATACCTTCTTCGTTCATCAAGCGCTCAAATGCTTCCACTAATGCGCCGGTTCCACCCATGGCAAACCAAACGCCGTGCTCGCGCTCCAGGTGGTTAATCATCCCGTAGATCGCTGTTGTCGAAAACGGATTGCCGCCTAACAGTAATGGCTGGATTGAAAACGCACGACGCAGTTTGTCATGTTTGAGGTGGCGCGACACCATTGACCACACGCTTTCGAACGACCGGAGGCGCAGTAGATCAGGGATCTGTTTGATCATAAATCCAACGGAATGGAATGGAACAGCAGACAGTTTGGTAAAGCCCACATCATAAATCTTCTTTGACCACGCGCCCATTCGACGGTAGCCAGCCACGTCTGCTAGTGAAATGCGCGCAATTTCGGACTCAGTTGCGGCCTCTGTTGGGCCGTAATCGAATGTATCGCCATCGTGATATTGAAACCGATACCATGGGTTGGGTTCGACCAATGTGACGTAGTCGGACATTTTTTTGCCGAATAGTTCAAACAGTTCTTCAAAAAGATGTGGTGCAGTCAAAACTGTTGGTCCGGCATCGTGTCGGAAACCATCCTTTTCGAATACTTGACCACGCCCACCAAGACGTGGACACCGGTCAATTAAGTGTACGTCATAGCCTTTGGCTTTTAGGCGAAGTGCAGCCGCAATACCACCAAATCCAGCACCTGCAACAATCGCATTTTGTATGTCAGGAAAACTGGTATCACGCGGCATCGGGCACATCCTTTAATTGATTTTCAAGTCGGTTAGCGAGGGTTAGAAACGGTAAACCTACACCGTGGGGTAAAGCAGTCGCATCCTTTCGTGCAGATACTAGTGCTGCGTGAGCGCGCGCTGTTGCGATGATTTGTGCAGAGACGGGGGAATGCCCTAGGGCTTCGAGAGACAAACAAATATTTGTGGAGCCTTTCGCAAGATCGTCGTTGCGGTCTGTAATATCATCAAGTGTTTGATAAGCGACAGCCAGCGCGCGACCCGCATTGACAACGGTCTCCTGTCCAGGTGCTTGGGCGGCAATCAACGCTAAGCGGATCGGCAGCGCCAATAAAGGGCCTGATTTATTTGCTGCAATGTTAACGTATGTTTCAGGCGTTGGTTGCGTTGAGCGGCAATCTTGCGTCTGTCCATTTATGGTAAGTGAAACTGCATCGTGCATGGCACGTAAGGCTAATGCGGGATGCGGATGTTTCGAAATTGCCATATAGGCTGCTGATATTAGCAAGTCACCTGTTGAAATTGCAATGTCTTTGCCGAAACGTGACCAAACTGAAGGCTTGCCGCGGCGCATTGCATCATCGTCTTGAAGATCGTCGTGCACCAGAGAGGCGTTATGCAAAAGTTCGGGTGCAATTGCGCATGCAAGTGATGCCTGTGGTGATAGGTTCAGCGCCGCAGCGGCTTCAATACCCAGCCTTGCACGTACACGCGAGCCACCAGCTGAAAGATGATATCGAGCAGCATCTGCAACGCGAGAATGATTGGGCAAAAGTAGCTGATCAATTTCGGCGTCAATATCAGTTAGTAAAATAGCCGTACAATCTTTTGTAACGAACATTGAAAACATCCTATTGGATCAACAAAAGGGACCGCCCCTCCAAGAAGAAGGGACGGCCTAGAGCGTTTATTCAGCAGGAACAGCTGTCTTTTTGGAGCCTGCAGTGTCTTCGCTTTTGCGCATAGCAATCATGAAGATAAGAACACCGAAGCCAGCTTTGGAAATGATGTCGGCAATGGTATACCCAACTTCAACAACAACTGTGGCGAGTGCACCTTCAAGACCGATTGCGCCAGCAAAGTAGACAACTGGGTAAAAGCACCAGCTGGCAACAGTTACATTTCGCGCCGTTCTAACGAGGCTACGTGCGTTTTCTGGCTGGCTTTCGATTGCTTTACCCAGACCTACGTATAGTTGGAAGACGATCCACAAGAACGGTACCATCGATATAAGTCCAAAGATCCAACGGACACTTCCCGAGTCAGACACTTCGCCTGGATATCCGAAAGCAACCATTAACAGCGCGGCAAGACCAAGGCTGGTCGCGCGAGATACTGTTTCAGATCTGCTGAGACTCATTACAAGAATAAGTTCGATCAATAGAAGAGGAACAGTCAAAAGCCAATCTACATAACGGTAAGCTGAGTTAAAGGCTTTTTCAGTCGGAACATGTACACCTTCTACGAGTGCGTATGCATCTCGCCAGCTTTGGCCAATGGCCCAGTAATGGTAGGCTGCAATAAAAGTTACTAGACCAGTTATAATAAGCGCAGTCTTATATTGAGACTTTACTTGGCCAACGCCAAGCCAAAAGAACAGCGTTGCTGCTGCGAGTGTAGCAAAGCCAAACGAAAATGCGTTAAAGATGAGGTCATATTGACCAATTGATAAAGTTTCCATGTGTTTTTCTCCAGTTAACAACATAAATTCCAATGTAGTCTGGTGTAGGTGTATTCAATGGCATACCAGACATTTTTAATGTCGCAGGTTGAAGCACTTAAGTAAATTTTTTATACAAAATTAAATATTTAATTGATGAATTGATCTTTTTACATCAACTGTGACAAAAGCGCACATGCAAAAAAAATTAAAGTGAGCATCCAGATTATGGCAAATTTGACTAACTAAACAGGAGGTTTTCGAGTGCTGGTTTATTTAATTAATCTTTAACCTTTTCAAATACTAGCGCAGGGCCTTATGAATTTCAAGACACCACAATTTTACAAAATATTGCGCATATAAATTGCCAATATTTATGTCAGAAAAGTTGTATAGGGGTGGTCTCTAGTGCGACATAGCTTTGAAAGTTAACAGAAATTTTCTCCTTTATGTTATTATAAAAAACCACCCAAAGGTTGCCACATTGCAAAGCAAAGCTTGCCCTTCTGGCACAGTGACGATGATTGTTAAAAGTAAAATTTAACATAAAATTAGGCACTGGCTTAATAACCGAGCATAAAGTTGATTCAGGTGTCTAGAGTTAAACTCAGCTGAGCTGATGTTTTTTAAAATATATTTTCAGAGTTACTTTTTATTCAAAGCGTTGGCCAGCGCTGATCCAAATGATCCCTTATTTTCTGGCTTAGGTTTCGGTGCACGAGCTTCCTGTGGTTCCTTGCTCTCGCGTTTACGCGGTACCGGCGTCTCGTTGCAATCTTTTCGCATGCTCAAGCCTATGCGTTTGCGTTGCACGTCGATTTCAGTAACAGTAACTTTAACAACATCACCAGCTTTCACTACCTCATGGGGGTCTTTCACAAAGCGATTAGCGATTTGGCTGACATGAACCAAACCGTCCTGATGTACGCCGATATCAACGAAGGCCCCGAAGGCTGCGACATTTGTAACTGTGCCTTCCAGTAACATACCAGATTTGAGATCAGTGATATTGTCGATACCATCAGCAAAGGTGGCGGTATTAAAAGTTGGGCGCGGGTCGCGGCCCGGTTTTTCCAACTCCGTCAGGATGTCGCGCACCGTTGGCAGGCCAAAGCTATCATCGACAAATTGTTCTGCCCGAAGGCCTGCCAGCGCGCTGCTATTGCCCAAGATTGTGCGGATATCGTGACCACAAGCCTGGACAATTTTGCGCGCCACACAGTAGGCTTCAGGATGTACGGATGACGCGTCCAATGGTTCAGTACCACCTGTAATCCGCAAGAAACCCGCGCATTGTTTAAACGCTTTTGGCCCTAATCCAGCAACATTTAGCAGTGACTTGCGGGCATCAAAAGGACCATTGATATCGCGATGTGTCACGATGGATTGCGCCAAAGTTGGACTCAAACCGGCTATGTGAGATAATAGAGGGGCGGACGCCATGTTCAGATCAACACCAACGGCGTTCACCGCGTCTTCGACGACGGCAGCTAGGGATTGCGCAAGACGTCGCTGATCGACGTCATGTTGATATTGTCCAACGCCAATGGCCTGCGGTTCTATTTTGACCAGCTCTGCCAAAGGGTCTTGTAATCGGCGGGCAATAGACACCGCCCCGCGGAGAGAAACGTCAATGTCCGGAAATTCTAGCGACGCCAGTTCAGATGCAGAATAGACTGACGCACCCGCCTCCGATACGATAACTGAGCTTGAGTGGATGTTGTCTGTAGAAAGTCGTTTAATCACATTGCCAACCAGCCGTTCAGATTCGCGGCTGGCGGTCCCGTTGCCGATAGCAATCAAAGCTACACCGTGGACGCGGATTATTTTAATTAGATTTTCTTCGGCTCCGCGCAGGTCATTGCGCGGCTGAAAGGGATAAATTGTTGACGTTTCCAGTAGCTTACCAGTCTTGTCCACAACGGCGATTTTGCATCCTGTCCGAATACCGGGATCCAGGCCTAAAATCGCGCGTGGACCCGCAGGGGCAGCGAGTAGCAAATCGCGCAGGTTGCGTGCAAAGACATCAATAGCAGAGGCATGAGCACGGCGACGTAAGTCCTTAAAAAGATCCATAAACATCGTTGTGCTTAGTTTCACTTTCCATGCCCAAACGGCGATGTCTTTCAACCAAAGATCACCTTTTTCTTGGCCTCGTATGTTGATTTCAGACACGATGATGCCAATTATATGCTCAAGCTCTTTTTCGGGTTCTGGGGCGATGTTGAGTGTCACAATCTCGTCTTTGGCGGCACGTAGAATAGCCAACGCGCGGTGTGACGGGATCGTTGCCCATTTTTCACTATGAGCGAAGTAATCTGAAAACTTCGCCCCGATGTCTTCTTTGCCTAAAATTACGTGCGATGTGATTATCGCTTCCTTTTGCATGACATCACGAAGGCGCCCCAGCAGTGCTGCGTTTTCGCTCAGTTCCTCCACCAAAATGTCACGTGCACCGATCAGTGCGTCCTTTTGAGTAGGAACGGTCTTGGATAGGTACAATTTCGCTTGTTCGGTGGGATCGGATACACGGTCTGCAAGGATACCCCGTAAAAGTGGTTCCAGACCGTTTTCGTGTGCGATCATTGCTTTGGTGCGCCGTTTTGGTTTGAACGGCAGGTACAAATCTTCCAGTACAGCTTTGGTGTCAGCGGAAGTAATGGCACGCGCCAATGTGGTAGACAGTTTGCCCTGCGATTTAATTTCACCTAAAATGCTTGTCCGCCGATTTTCCAGATCGCGCAGATAATTGAGACGTTCGGCTAGTCGGCGCAATTGTGTGTCGTTAAGACCACCTGTTGCCTCTTTGCGATATCGGGCGACAAACGGAACAGTATCGCCGTTGTCTAACATGGCGACTGTCGCCTTTACTTGTCCCTGACGTGCGCCAATATCGGTGGCTATAGCGCGAGCAATGAGTTCTGCGATGTCGGTCATGGTGGGCTCCAAGCTAAATTTTTGATTGTAATGATAACGCTGCGATCATGGCTGGCCAACCATAAGGGCGTCATAAATGCGAATTGAATTGGTTTGGGAAATACTGACAACTTCTTTGCTCGGATTAAACATGAATAAAAAGGTGCAAAATAATAAAGTTTTAAAACTTTTACAAAGTTGTAGAAAAAATTAGCGCTTAGCTTTCGCGCAATTGCTTAGAGAAAAATCGCTAAAGGCCTACCTCACTAACAACCTTTGAATACATAAAAACAGTAAGTATTTATTTTAGAAAATAAAGAATATCAGTTTTGCTACAGTTGCAGTTTCTGCAAAGTTTTTGGTGATCGTTGACGGAGTTCTTGACGTGACACATCTGCTAATGGTCACTTATCTATAAAACCTAAAAAGGACGATGTTAATGGCACGTGAAAATGATCTAGTGATTAGAGGCGGATGGATTGTGACACCAAAAGGTGTAGTCCAAGGAGATCTAGCCATTCAAGACAGCACGATCGTTTCGGTGGGAGGAAATGTATCAGGCGTTCAGGAAATCGACGCAGTTGGTAAATGGGTGATGCCTGGAGGTGTCGACGTCCATGCCCATATCGAACAGATGTCGGGCATGGGTGTTATGAATGCTGATACCTTCGAGACCGCAACCAGGTCTGCAGCGATGGGTGGCACAACATCAGTGATCTCGTTTGCGGCGCAAGCGAAAGGTGAAGCGTTGGCCGAAACAGTCGCCAATTACAGAGTTCGCGCCGAGCGTGGTGCTATGATTGATTATGCGTTTCACCTCACGCTGACCGACCTTGACGTTGAGGGTTTTGAAACTGATTTGGGCAATCTAATTGCAGCGGGCCATCGGTCATTAAAGCTTTTCACGACCTACAACATTAAACTTGAGGATCGCGAAATTCTGTCGGTTATGGCGCAGGCCCGTCAGCATGGCGCGCTCATTTGTGTTCATGCAGAAACCGACGCTATTTTGGAACATGCCAAAACCCAATTGATCACTGCAGGAAAAGTGCGCCCGCGCGATCATGCGGCGTCGCATCCACGCATGGCTGAAATTGATGCGGTTGAGCGGATGTGTCGGTTTGCAGCCTATTTGGATCAACCCGTAATGTTGTTCCACATTTCAACTGTTGAAGGTGCCAACGCTGTTAAACAAGCCCGTGAAAGTGGCGCCCCAGTCTGGGCTGAAACTTGTCCACATTATTTATTCATGACGGAAGATATTTTGGACGTACCTGGATCAGAGGGGGCTAAGTGGATGTGTTCACCTCCGCAACGACACATAGCAGATCAAGCCGCACTCTGGGCCGCGCTAGACGCGGGGAATTTGCAAATCGTTTCATCAGATCATGCACCATATCGTTATGATGAAAGTGGAAAGCTGAGGGCAGGGAAAAACCCGGCATTTCATGAAGTTGCGAATGGTTTGCCAGGGCTAGAAACGCGCTTGCCGCTGATGTTTGATGCAATGATGCGGGCGGGTGGGCAGGGGCCTGAACAGTTCGCGCAGATTACAGCCACCGCACCTGCACAGATTTACGGGTTGCCCCAGAAGGGTGCGATTTCGCAAGGAATGGACGCTGATATTTCAATCTGGGACCCTGATATACAATTGACCTACGGAGCTAACGATTTGCATGACAATGTGGGTTATAATCCGTGGGAGGGGCGCACAATCATGGGCTGGCCCACACATGTAATCTTGCGCGGAAAAACGTTATGCAAAGATGGCGTATTCTTGGGAACCGCTGGACAAGGTCAATGGATCGATCGGCCTGAACTGGCAACAAAACCAAAAAACGGTAAAATAAAAATATGATCAGACTAAACGCTCTAAACCAGCATACCATCACGTTTGTCGATTAACGCGATCTGCCGTGAGCGTTACGATCTTATAAAAATAAAATGGGGCTGCCGTTCGCTATTGATAGCGGTGGTGCAAATTTCACCAAAACTGCCATGTTGCCCGCCCCAGATTCATGCATGTGATTATATATTTGAATAAGTTTACTTAAAGTTAAGTCCATACATTTGTGTATTTATATTACAGACTTGGATGCGTGTTTTGTTCATTATGGTAAAGTGGTTCTGGACAACATGTCAAAACTTTTCATTAATGAAAGTATGGGCATTCGTTAGTTAGTGGTTAATAATTAGAAAAAAATCTTAGTTCAACCTGCTACAAGGACAGCGGCATGACTCTAGTAGTAATTAATCCAAATTCATCGCAAACTGTGACTGATGGAATTGACGCCGCAGTTGATCCCTTGCGGCGGTTTGGCACTCAAATCCGGTGTTTGACCTTAACCGAAGGGCCTGTTGGTATTGAAAGCCAGCGCCAAGCGGATTTGACAATTGCAGCTATGCTTAAGCTTGCTGGCTTGCAGTCTGATGCCAAAGGTTACGTGATTGCCTGTTTTGGTGATCCAGGTTTGCATGCATTACGAGATCAGACAAACTTACCAGTTGTCGGCATACAAGAGGCGGCTGTTATGACGGCGCTTACGCTTGGGCAAAAGTTTGGTGTAATGGCAATAATGCCCGCGTCGATTCCGCGCCACCTTCGCGCGTTTGGAGCGATGGGTGTACTGAATCGTTTGGCAGCCGATCGCGCGCTGGGTTTAAGTGTTGCGGATCTGAGTGATCGAGATAAAAGCTTGGCGGCAATGATTGCGGTGGGAAAACGATTGCGTGATAGTGACGGTGCGAACGTGTTAATTATGGGATGTGCAGGCATGGCGCATTATCGTGACACATTGGAGGCGGAGATAGGCCTGCCTGTGGTCGAACCTTGTCAAGCGGCCGCAATGATGGCCTTGGGTCACATTGCGCTTGGTCAAAGTCACAGAAAAGGAAGTAATGATGTTTGATGAAACAGCCGCAGGTGTGTTCACAATTGCCGTAACACCATTTTTGCCAGATGGCGCTGTTGACTGGGGCAGCGTCGATAGCATGGTGGACTTTTATATATCGAAGGGTGCCACCGGCTTGACGATCTTGGGTATGATGGGTGAAGCTGGTAAATTAACTGCCGAAGAATCTGTGGCCATGGTTGAGCGTGTCGTCGCGCGCAGCTCAGTTCCAATTATAGTCGGTGTTTCCGCCGCTGGATTTGCAGCGATGAAAACCTTGGCAAGTGCGGCAATGAATGCTGGGGCCGCGGGAGTCATGATAGCCCCACCGGCGAATCTTCGCACGGATGATCAGATCGTTGCATATTATCGCAACGTAGCTGGTGTATTGGGTCCGGTACCATTTGTATTGCAGGACTTCCCGCTTGTGACAAATGTGATAATGTCGCCATCAGTCATTCTGAAAATCATCGAAGATTGCCCGACCTGCATAATGTTAAAACATGAAGACTGGCCAGGTTTAGAAAAAATTAGTGCCTTACGCGCTGCATCGGATGGCGGCGCGCGCAGAATATCTGTGCTGTGCGGTAATGGTGGTCTCTACCTTCTTGAGGAAATGTTGCGTGGTGCTGACGGTGCTATGACTGGATTTGCTTATCCCGAAATGATGTCGCAAGTAATTGAGGCACATAAAACTAACGAGGCGCTCGCTCGTGACATCTTTGACGCCTATATGCCGATGATACGCTATGAGGCCCAGCCGGGCATGGGTCTCGCCATTCGCAAATATACATTGGCGCAGCGTGGTGCCATTGCATATGAAACTGTGCGAAAACCGGGGGAAGTATTATCTGAAATTGCACGTGGCGAAATCGACATACTGGCTGCACGACAGGCGGTTAAACTAAAAGAAATTGCATTTTAAAGTCTCACCCGAGCCGCGGTGCCATCAAAGTTCTTCGTAGTTAGACAGGTAACTCAATAGCTTTACCTAATAGCAAACCGCAACCCTAATATAGCATTCAAACTTTCGCATAAGATTATTCACCTTTAGAGGGTAATGTGTGTTCTTGTTCAATTAAGTTTCTCAAATGTGGCTATAGTCACACAAGCTGCCCAACTTCTCAAAGAAGCGCGTTAAAAGTTGGAAGTTGAGCTTAGTATTCGCTTTGATAAGATTACGGGTGCCCCAATCCATAATAAGGATGTTACAGGAAATTGTCCGCTGTTATATCGTAGTCTAAATTTTTTCGAAGAAACATGATATGAGCGAGAGTCTCATTGAATTTATAAGATGATTACAAATTGAAAGTTTTTTTATCTAACAAAGAGAGGTTCAAAAAATTAATTCTGAAGTGTTAATTGTTTTTTAGATTTATGTTTACTTCTAAAAAATTTCTAGCCTATCTATTTTCATTAATTGGCTAATTTTAATTAATTTTACAACGACGGGAAACTTTATGAGTTCAAGTATTGGGTAAACTGCAATCAAGTTCTAAGTTGGCAGGGTTCACTATCGATACAGTTTGACACCGGAATGAAATGTTAGGCAGAGCTTTGTTGTAAGAGGGGATTTCAGCATGACATTATATGGCTCGTTAAGGCCAGTGTGACTTTTTACATACATCACTATTATCAAGGTTGGAGGCGAAGGGTAATGAAACGTTCATAAGCATGGCCACCCTAAGAACTGCTTTTATCACAAGATCTAAATTTGTTATGTTGAGCTAAAATTGGAGATATTTACTGTTTATTGTAGGCAGGCAATTGTAAATTAAAATTTTGA
>JAPKAD010000096.1 GCA_028825445.1 Octadecabacter sp. | reverse complement strand
CCATCAACTGGCGACCAACACTTTTTAATGCACCCCAACCGCCCGCAGCGTTAGAACTTTTGTCTTTTGGCTCTGCTTTCTTACCCATGCAAGGCTCCCTGATCAACACAACGCATAAATGCGTCTATGGAATTTGTTGGATTTTCTTGAAGGGCTGTCTTAACAAAACCTCGTCTTAATTATGACGCGAGGATGAGTATAAATGGCATTAAATTTTATAGCGATTCGATGACCGATGTCAATCATGTAAGTGTGACAAAGTCGTTCTGTTATTGCTTCGCTTACGTCCCGGTCTCTTAACTTATTTATGCGGCCTTTCGCTCGATTGCCAAGTGGCTTTTGCCACCCAGCGAAGAGTGCCAGCGTCTTGGATTATAAAACCCGTTGATATACTGGAGTATAGCTCCCCCTACTTGGCGTCTTGTTTCCCAGCGCGTGCACTGGATTAACTCAGCCTTGATAATTTTGAAGAACGTTTCAACCATGGAATTGAAGCTCCTTTATTCGTTAAGCGGCAATTTGCATGGTTTTCGGGACGCATAGCTGGCTGTAGATTTCGCGGACGATATAGCGCTTCAGACACCGAATAATCTCGCTTTTGCTTTTCCCGTCATTTGTGCTTTTCTTGATATAAGCAAGTGTTGCTTCGTGGCTGCGCATCCTGACTATAGCGACTCGTTAGAGTGCAGCATTGGCTTGTCTATTGCTGCCTCTATTCAACCGGAAGCGATGGGTTTTTCCGCTAGATGCCGGGATGGGGCAAACGCCGCATAGCTTTGCAAAGGCCCCTTCACAACAAATGCGCGTGGAACCGTCGCTGACGAGGATCAACATCTCTGCAACTGTGAGCGTTGCAATCCCGTGAGATTTCATCAGGTCCGGTGCGCGTTTGGTGACAAGTCGCTCCAGGTCTTTGTCGTGACACAGGATCTCTTCATGCAACATCAGCCACCGTCGTGCCAAAGCACGCATGGCTGCCTTGGCAGAAGCCAATGTGTTAAGGATCTCACCGGGTCTGAAGGCTGCAATATGCCGGATCAATGCTATCTTGCCTCTAATCTGATCCAACACTTCGCGCAGATCAGCTGGCACATTGATAATCAGTGCCCTCAGGATCACTATAGCTTGTGAACGTGATTTGACAGCCGTGTCGCGTGCGATCTTCATATGTCTGATCATCTCTGATGAACCTGTTTGGGTTTTAGGACGGGCATTTGCCTTTCCCGATAAAACTGATCGGGCGGCCCCTTCTGCGTCAAGGATATCCGTCTTACCCTGAGTATAGCACAGTTGGCAATTGGGCCGCGTAACCTTAACAACGTGGTGCCCTTGGGCGAGTAAAGATTGCGACAGACCGGCACCGTAAGAGCCCGTTCCTTCGATTCCAAAGGCCTGAACCTGAGCGATGGCACAAGACCAGCGTTCCAATTCCAAATATCTCTTTGAGGTGGCGGGGGTAAAAAGTGCTGCCAGGCGCACGCCTTGTGTATCAATCACAACAGCGACATGGGTTGCCTTATGCATGTCGATGCGAATGATACTTGAGTGTTTGATGTTCATGTTGTCCCTTTAGGTTGAGAATGCCCAGGCAACATTCTGAGAGGACGGGACTGTGATGGGGCGTCCCCGTCATGCTCCTGTGAGGTCACATCTCACCCGTCGCCGAGACGACTTGACGGTCGACACGTTAATACAATGACACGCAGTCAATCGTAACATGGGTCAAGCCATCAAGCCGCAATACCATACTCACAGTCATAGCAATTGCCTTTGCCACTCGTCGACACCTTGAAGCCGTGCTTTTTCAGACGCTTTTGGTAGTCATTTGAACAGTATTGCGAGCCACGATCCGTGAGATGATGCAGGTTTTGGGTGACCCCCTCACAAGCCCATGCGCTCAAACGCCATCCACTTGCCCAGTGCCTGCTTGTCCATTTCTTGTTGGCAAAGGTCGCGCAGTTTTCCAAAGCGTTCAACCAACTCTGCGTGTGCTGGATTTTCGCTCTTAGCTAAATGATACGCATAATAGCCAATCTTTGTGGCACAGGTGGCCAACGCATCAGCGCTTGGCTCACTTTTGTGATGTCGTAGAACGCCGCCCATAATCGACGCACCTATGCATGATTACCCAATCACCGAATGTGGCTGGCGGCCCAAGGGGGCCAATTGTTTTTCCAGATCAAACAACTTCGCGCCCGGCAGGCTGACTACCTGCGCGCCGTCCTTTAGCATATGAATCGTGTCTATCCGTGTCGTGCTTATGACCACAGCATCACGATCATAGGTGCCGTTTTTGTGTTGATCCTTCGGTCAATCCAGTGTCGGCCGCCTAAAAATCATTGCAACATAGGCGGCAACGCAGGCCTGCAACACATTCCATTGTTCTGCCAGAGACCCGGGCCGAACCACCGCCAATGCTATCCCACCGCCAGAGCGATAGCCCTTGAATACCTTTCCATCACGCGAGGTTTGGTTATCACTTGGCGCGCACCAACGATGGCGCGCAACTGGTCCGGTAGGTCGATCAATACGCTCTCCGATAGCAAGACGGTTAGCGCCAGCGCAGGTTATCTCGGCTCAGCTGATCAAGGCTGGTGACGCCCATCAATTTCATGTCGCGTTCAATTTCGTTTCGGAAGTTGCCAAGCGCCTTTTCGACACCCGCCTGACCTGCGCCGGCCAGCGCATAAAGATACATGCGCCCACCAGAACAAGCCTTTGCGCCCACCGAAAGCGCCTTCAACACATGGGTACCCCGCTGAATTCCGCCTTCGCAGATCACATCGATTTTGTCGCCCACCGCATCGCAAATTTCGGCCAGTTGATCGAATGGCGCGCGCGACCCGTCCAATTGCCGCCCACCGTGGTTGGACACCATGATGCCGGTGCATCCGATATCCACCGCACGTTTTGCATCCTCGACCGACATGATGCCCTTTAGGGCAAATTGCCCGTCCCACTGCGTGCAGAGTTTTTCGGCGTCATCCCAATTCATCGACTGATCGAGCATCGTCGAAAAATAGTCCCCCACAGATACGGCTAGATTGGTCCCTGCACTGACGTGGCCAGACAAGTGTGGCATGTCGAACTTTTCCTTGGTCAGGAAATTCCACGCCCACATCGGGTGGGTCGCAAAGCTGAGCAATGACGCGGGTGTCAATTTCGGCGGAGAGGTGAAACCAGTTCGCAGGTCGCGCTCGCGGTTGCCGCCTGTAATGGTGTCAACTGTCAGCGCCATCACTTCGAACTTTGCCGCGCGAGCGCGTTCAAGCAGCATGTCGTTCAGACCACGATCTTTGTGGAAATAAAACTGGAACATCTTGGGGCCGGGCGCAATTTTCGCGATTTCTTCTACAGTCACAGTAGCGAGTGATGACACCCCGAACATCGTCCCGTGTTTTGTTGCGGCTTTGCCAACAGCGCGCTCCCCTTCGTGGTGAAACAGGCGCTGCAATGCGGTCGGCGCGCAATAAACAGGCATATCAAGCTTTTGGCCCATAACCTCAACGCTCATGTCGACCTCATCCACGCCCTTCAGGACATTGGGCACAAGATCAACATCATCAAACGATGATGTATTGCGTTTGTATGTAATCTCGTCATCAGCAGCGCCGTCGATATAATGAAATATCGGCGCTGGCAGGCGACGTTTGGCGAGTTTCCGGAAGTCTTGGAAGTTATGGCAAGATGCAGCACTCATAATCATGATCTCCTATTTTGGTAAGTAAATATTACCAATTTGGGCTATTGATCCTTTATTCACGGTGCGGAGTCAAGGCCCGCAGCCCTTTCATGGCTCATCATCATCTTTGTGTCGCAGAATAATAATGATGCCGACCACAAGGAAAAACGCCATGGCGAACCATGTTATCGCGTAGCTCAGATGGGTGTTGCGATACTCAAGCTGGACCAAACCACCACGCGGCCAGCAGCCATTGCGATCAGCAGCGATGTAATAGGCGGTGTTCATCCTCACCTGATTCGTCGTTCTGGGCCTTTCTTATGGACAATCGAGCGCGATTGTACCCGACAGGTTCGGGCCGTTGTATCGCTGTTCGGGCGCGGCTTTCGCCACAAACCTGTCATGGATTTTAGGCGCGGTCTTTGCGCCGTTTCTGGGGCTTTTACTGGCGTCCTCGTTCGAATTATGGGCTGCATCACTTTATATGCTGTCAGGCGCGATCGTGACGGCCTGCGCACTATATATGCTCGAAAACAGATACAATCTGGGGACTGATCCTTCAACACTTGTCCCCACCCGCAAAACCTGTACTTTAATCCCACCCATTGTTGTTGCACCCGTGTGTTCTTCATAGGCCTCCCCTTTTTTCACACAGGATTTGCTTATGCAGCTTCATATCTTTCACGGCACAGAAACGGGCACGGCGGAAATCCTCAGCCAAGATATCCAGGCAGAGCTTGGAGCAACACACACATGTATTGTCAAAAGCCTCGATGAGGTTGGACCTTCAGACCTGAGCACTGAAAATCTGAACGTCATCGTTTGCTCCACCTACGGATCAGGCGATTTGCCCTATTCTGCAACCGCGTTCTATGAGGGCTTGCAGCGTGACAAACCTGATCTGTCTGGTGTCGAGTTCGCGATATTCGGGCTTGGTGACAGCACATTTCACGACACCTTTGCACAAGGGTCTGAAAAATTGATGGGTGCGCTGATAGATTGTGGCGCGAAGATGCAAGGTGAGCGTGCAACCTTCGACAGCTCTTCCTCCGGTCTGCCCGAAGATATATGCTTTCCGTGGCTGTCCGCCGTCCTTGGTATCAAACCAAACCAAGCTGCGCCTGCCTTATCCAACAGTGCCGCGTCAAAACTGCGTGGATTTTTGTCGTGAAAGACATAGCTTATACTTTTTAGATATTTGAAACCAACATTATGGATCATTCTATGGCTAAGACTGGCTCAGATAAAAAGATCACCAGACGATCAGCCATGGCTATGGTTACGTCAAGCGCGGCACTCGCGCCGCTTGGTATGGGACGCAAAGGTGCGTTTGCCCAAACGCCCGAAGCCGTCGATATGGTGATCCAGCAAGCGACCTA
>JAPKAD010000095.1 GCA_028825445.1 Octadecabacter sp. | reverse complement strand
CATATTCGCGAGCCCATTGCGCCAGGTCCCCAATATGGTTGAACGCGTTCAGATAAACACGCGGCATTTTGTGCCGCGGCCTTCGATACCAATGAAGACTAAATCGCCTAAGGTTAAATATCCTCACCTCGATCTACGATTGCTTGAACTGCCGCAATGTCATCTGCACTTAACCCATAATCGCGGATTGCGACCTCTGGCGAAATATATCCCCGTGCCAAGTCTCGTTTCACCTGTTCTGGGTCACGGTCCGCTACAACGCCGTAGCCTGCACCACCGGGGAACGCCATTAAAACGCGCCGCCCATGGGCCACGAATTGTTTACCCTTGCCGTTCATCGCCGTGCCGTCGTCTTGGGCGATCGTTGTTAATGCGCCGTGTTGCCCACCGCGACGTCCACGGGCTGGGTGTTTCAAGCGATCAAACATTGCCTGGATATCAAATTCGTGCCCTTCGCGCGCACCGATTTCCATGTATTGACCAAGACCGCCACGCTGTTGACCGGCCCCGCCAGAATTGGGGCGTAGTTCCTTGCGCCAAATGATCACTGGCCCTGCATGTTCTGTCGCCTCAATGGGCATTGTCATGACGCCTGATGGAAACGCTGTGGCGTTCAGCCCGTCCTGTTTTGGGCGTGCACCTGAGCCTCCAGAATTGAAGGTCAAAACTTCAGACCGTACAGCGTCGTCTGGTGCAGGGGCGTCGGTGCGTGGACGCAAAGAAATTTGGAAATTACACAAGCAACCCGCCCCTTCGGCAGGGACCAGATCTGGCAGGATTTTATCAAGTGCATCGTAGACTGTATCAGGGATAAAATGCCCAATAATATGACGCAATGCAACTGGTGCAGGGTGGACTGCGTTAACGATAGAATTGACTGGTGCTTCAATTTCAAACGGTGCCAAAGACGCGGCATTATTTGGAATTTCTGGTGCGATGGCGCATTTTAAGGCGTAGCACGTGTATGCCTTCGTATAGACTAGGGGCACGTTGATGCCTTTTTTATCAAGTCCCGATGTACCCGTGAAATCGGACAGAATTCGGTTTTGTTCAATACTCAATTTAACTTTTAATGTGATTGGCGTATCGAACCCGTCAATGGTCATTTTGCCGCTTGCCGTTGCGCGGGGCAAGGCATTGATGCGTTCCAGAGTGGCGCTGCGCGAATTATCAAGAATGAAAGCAGCAATGTCTTCAAGGTCATCCAGCCCAAACTCTTGCATCATTTCTATTAAACGACGGTGTCCAATTTCATTGCAGGTGGCGAGCGCGTAGAGATCCCCGATCAATTGCTGAGGTTCGCGTACGTTGCCGCGAACGATTCGAACCAGCGTTTTGTCAACAACTCCACGATCTGCAAACTTCATGATTGGGACTTGCAGGCCTTCTTCATAAATGCTGGCAGCATCTGCCCCAAACCCGCGCCCGCCGATGTCTACGATATGGGCGGTGCACGCGAAAAACCCAACAAGGGTGCCGCGATGAAAGGACGGCGTCATCATGGTAAAGTCGTGCAGATGGCCGGTGCCTTCCCAAGGATCGTTTGTGATGTAGACATCACCATCAAAGATGTTGTTAGCACCAATCCGACGGATGAAATGTGCCACTGCGTCTGCCATTGCATTGACGTGTCCGGGCGTGCCCGTGACCGCCTGTGCCAGCATCTGGCCATCCAGATCGTAAACCCCTGCCGATAGATCTCCGGCCTCACGAACAGATGTCGAGAACGCGGTGCGCACCAGTGTTTGCGCCTGTTCCTCCACGATTGAAATTAGGCGGTTCCACATGACTTGATAAGCGACATTCGAACAAGTCATGATTTTGTCCTTACGTCGATACAGCCATCGGGTTGGCGTGATGCCATGCACGATGCGGGAACGATGATTGTGGTGTCGTCTTCAATAATTGCGGCTGGGCCAGAAACGGATGAGCCTGGAATCATTGCATCGCGCAACACGACTGTCGCATCTTGAAATTCAGCTGATATGGGGTCAAATAATTTCCGCTGACCAATGGATGGGGCCACTGTTATTGCTGAGACCTCAGGTGTGCGTTCAACATGTTCTGGCGGTGTTGTCGCTTTTACAGACCAAACAGTAATCTCAACGTCCATCCCATAGACGGATCGCCCAAACAACTTGGTATAATCCTCAATAAAGCGCGCCTTGAACGTTGCGGCGTCTGGTGTCACGGTCTGTGACTTCGTCAGTATGATAGGGATTTCCCAGCCTTGACCTGTATAGCGCATGTAGACCTTAAATTCACTTAGAATTTCAGAATCTGCGGAACAAGTGCGTACAAACCCTATGGCTTCCTTTTCAAGATCGCCAAGCAAATTGATAATCGCATTGGGATTAAAGTCTGATAATTTCATGTAAACAGACCTGTTGGCTTCATATGAGAATGGTGCGCGCAGGAACCCGATGGCCGATCCTACTCCAGCGCCCGGCGGGACAAGTAGGCGCTCAACGCCGAGCTTTTCACACAAACGTCCCGCGTGCAGTGGAGCTGCACCACCAAACGCGATCATCGTGTATTCGCTAGGGTCTTCGCCGTTTTCTACCGCATGAACCCGTGCAGCGTTAGCCATGTTTTCGTCAATGACTTCGGCCAATCCAAACGCTGATGTTGTGGCATCCACAGCCAATTTTTCACCTAAGACTGTCTGCAACGCCACCTCTGCTGCGAGGTGATCCAATGTGATTACCCCACCCGCAAAATTGTCTGGGTCAAGCTTTCCCAGCACCAAATCTGCGTCTGTCACTGTGGGACGTTTGCCTCCACATCCATAGCACGCTGGTCCAGGCTCGGATCCCGCGCTTTCAGGGCCGACGCGAATTTGACGCATGGCATCGACCGACCCGAGCGAGCCACCGCCCGCTCCGATTTCAACCATATCGATGACGGGAATTGAGATTGGCATGCCTGAGCCTTTTTTAAACCGATATGTACGTGCTACTTCGAACACACGGCTGGTTTTTGGGGCCTGGTTTTTGATTAGACAAATTTTTGCGGTCGTACCGCCCATGTCAAAGCTCAGCACCTTGTCTAGCCTGTAACGTGCTGCGATGTGAGCTGCGAAAACGGCACCTCCAGCTGGACCGGACTCAACCAACCGAACAGGAAAATCTGCAGCACTTTTGAGCGAAATTATCCCTCCACCTGAATGCATTAAAAAGATTTTGCAATTTATGTCTTCGGTTTTTAGGCGGTCCTCTAAACGGCTCAGGTAGCTTTTCATCAAGGGCTTAATGTAAGCGTTGGCGACGACTGTGTTGAAGCGTTCATATTCGCGCATCTGTGGTGAGACTTCGCAGCTGATCGATACCATCGCGTCAGGCATTTTTTCGGCAACAACTTGTGCCACTAGCCGTTCGTGGTCGGGGTTTAGGTAGCTGTGGATCAGGCCAATCGCGATGCTTTCATATCCCGCCATGGCAATCTTTTCGATAACGGGTTCAATGTCTGCACGTGTCAACGGAATAAGTTCTGCGCCTAATGCATCAATGCGCCCAGGAACAGTATAGCGCATCTGACGCGGCAATAATGGTTCGGGTAGGGTCAGATTTAAATCATATTGTTCAAATCGGGATTCTGTACGCATCTCAATCACATCACGAAATCCTTCGGTAGTTATCAGCGCCGTCTTTGCACCGCGCCGTTCGATCAAGGCATTGGTTGCCAGGGTGGTTCCATGGATGATTTGGACAATGTCAGATGGCTTAATTCCAGATTTTTTGCAGACCTGATGAATACCTTCGATAATGGCACCTTCAGGAGCCGCATGAGTCGTCAGAACCTTTGTTGAAGCTGTATTGCCATTCGCTTCTAGCACGACATCCGTGAACGTGCCGCCAATATCAACGCCGAGCCGTGCACTTACACTCATGAAAGTCCCCTTTTTGTCTATTTACAGACTTTGGGGCTGGACATCGCAAGACGCAACCTCTGTGAATTTAACATCAAGCCAAACAGCTCAGTTCGAATAAGAAATAGTGGATTGTACAGTTTTTATAAAAATCTTTTAAGTCGATGATGCCTGGTGACCATTGCACCTGCCGCCGATGTCCTTAGCTTGGTAGTTGTATAGTGAAGGAGTTGCCCATGATGTACACGCCCCCTAAAGTTTGGACTTGGAATTCTGAGAGTGGTGGTAAGTTCGCCAGTATCAATCGCCCAATCTCGGGGCCGACCCACGACAAAGACTTACCTGTGGGAAAGCACCCATTGCAGCTACATTCTCTGGCTACACCCAACGGGGTGAAAATCACAGTCATGCTGGAAGAGCTTTTAGCTAAAGGTTACGGTGCAGATTACGACGCTTGGTTTATTGACATTAACGAGGGCGACCAGTTTTCCAGTGGGTTTGTAGATGTGAATCCTAATTCCAAAATTCCTGCGCTGTTTGATAAATCGACTGGCGTTCGAGTCTTTGAAAGTGGTGCAATTTTGTTGTACCTCGCTGAAAAATTTCGTGCATTTTTGCCGCGTGATATTGAAGGGCGCACCGAGACGCTAAATTGGTTGTTCTGGCTGCAAGGTGCGGCTCCTTATCTGGGTGGTGGCTTTGGTCACTTCTACGCCTACGCACCGGAGAAATTCGAATACCCTATCAATCGATTCACCATGGAGACAAAGCGCCAGTTGGACGTTTTGAACCAGCAGCTTGAAGACAATCGTTATCTGGCGGGTGACGAATACACGATCGCAGATATGGCGACAGCGCCGTGGTACGGTGCATTGGTCAAAGGGCTAGTTTATAATGCGGCTGAATTTCTTGATGTTGCAAGTTATGAAAATGTGAACCGTTGGGCGAATGATGTCTATGCGCGTCCGGCGTTTCAGCGTGGGAAGATGGTTAATCGCGCATGGGGTGAGCCCCATGAGCAATTACGTGAGCGCCATGATGCGTCAGATTTTGACAGTGTGCCAAAAGCGTAGGCCTCACCGAATGATCTGGCCTACAAAAACTAATGTTTATAGGATTTTCGAAGTCTCCAAATCAAATATCGATACGAAGCTTGTCTTTATACAGAACGGGATCCTAGAGATGAGGCCGAGTGGCTGATGATGGGGTCTCTTTCTGAACTATGCGAGGTTGAACATTGTCTATTTAATAAAATCAGAGATTGTCCATAATATTTGCGCTTATGTTTGTGGGTGGTACCTATGCTAAGAATATATCAGATTGATTGATGCTAGAGTGGTTCCATTATTTTTAGCCCCAAATTTGTGGGTAAAATGAACGCTATTTATTAGCTGAGTATAGCGCAGATGGATCGTCCTGTGCCTTAATTTCTAAAAAGCCAAGGCCTTGCACATGTAGAAGCCCG
>JAPKAD010000012.1 GCA_028825445.1 Octadecabacter sp. | reverse complement strand
CGAACCACTCAAGGCCTGCCCAAAAGAATTCGTTTCGTCCAAACGTGTCTTGAACTGAGTAGTTCACGACTGTCATTAAAGGAATCACTGCAGAAAATGCGACAAGTACCAACACTGGTAAAATAAGAAACCAAGCCTTTTGATTTACGGTCTTGTTCATATTAAGCCACCTTAGGCGCAACGCGCCAGCTGTCTGAGTAAATGTTGATGCCTGCTGGATCAAAGACAACGCGATTCATGTCGGGCGAAATGCCTGCACCTTCGTGCATGAGCAGATTGATCTCTGTACCGTTGAAATCAGCACGTACAATCTTGTGGCGACCAACATCTTCGACCCGTTTTATCGTTACAGGCAAGCCTTCCTCACCTGAACGAAGTGATGTGAATTCTGGGCGCACACCCAATTCTATTTTGCCATTCAGAGTTCCAAAACTTTTCCCAAGAGGAATCTGAGTGCCCGCAAGGACTGCTGTGTCGCCGTTCACCTGTGCGTCGAGTACGTTCATACCAGGTGAGCCGATAAAATAGCCGACGAATGTATGTTCGGGCTGCTCAAAAAGTTGCTGTGGCGTACCAATCTGCACAACACGGCCGTCATACATTACGACCACTTTGTCTGCGAAGGTAAGCGCCTCTGTTTGGTCGTGTGTCACGTAAATCATTGTATGACCAAATTCGTGGTGCAGTGATTTCAGTTGAGTGCGTAATTCCCATTTCATATGCGGATCAATGACCGTCAGTGGCTCATCAAACAATAATGCATTTACATCTTCACGAACCATACCGCGGCCCAGTGAAATCTTTTGTTTAGCATCAGCCGTTAGGCCACGGGCCTTGCGGTTCAGCATGTCTTCCATGCCAATCATAGCTGCTATCTGCTGAACACGGTCACGCACGTAGGCCGCGTCAGCGCCGCGATTACGCAAAGGAAACGCCAAGTTATCATGCACCGTCATGGTGTCATAGACCACTGGGAACTGGAAAACTTGCGCGATATTGCGCTGTGTGGTTGGCGCCTTGGTCACATCCTTGCCATCGAACAGAATGCGTCCTTTGCTGGGATGCAATAGGCCAGAAATGACGTTGAGAAGAGTAGATTTGCCGCAGCCAGACGAACCAAGCAGAGCATAAGCTTCGCCGTCTGCCCAGTCGTGATTAAGTTCTTTGAGCGCATAATCATCTTCGCTGCTCGGTCTGGGCAGGTACGAATGCGCTAGATTTTCGAGGGTAATTTTAGCCATTTTATGTGCCCTCAAGCCGCAGTTGCATAGGATGCTGGCGCGACAGAAGTGCCGTCCTGAGCAAAGATATAAACGTGGCTTGGATCAAGGTAGACGCTCAACGCCATGCCGATTTTAAGATTCCGCACACCGTGAATTAGGCCAACCCAATTGTCCCCTTGATGATCGAGGTGGACGAAGGTTTCCGAACCGGTGATTTCGGTGACCCGCAGTTTACCGCTGAATTCTAATGCCTCAGCACATGGTTTTTCGAGCTCCAGATGGTTGGGGCGGAAACCGGCAATGTAGTCTCCGTCACTCAAACCTTCAAATGCGCCAGATGCCGCCGCGGCCTGTCCATCCCCAAACTGCAGACGTTTTCCTATTTTTTGAATTTTCAAAAAATTCATAGGCGGATCCGAAAATACCCGTGCAGTCGTTGCATTGATAGGTTTTCTATATACCATAGGTGTTAGTCCGAATTGCGTGATCTTACCTTCCCACATGGCCGCAGTATTACCACCCAAAAGCAGTGCCTCTTCTGGTTCTGTCGTGGCGTAGACAAAAATTGATCCAGCTTCTTCAAAGATTTTTGGAATTTCAGCGCGCAATTCTTCGCGCAGTTTGTAATCAAGGTTGGCTAGTGGTTCATCTAACAACACAAGTCCGGCATCTTTGACCAATGCGCGCGCCAAGGCACAGCGTTGCTGTTGTCCACCGGACAGCTCAAGGGGCTTGCGATCAAGGAAGGGGCCAAGTTTCATCAGGTCAGCGGACTTTTTGACGGCTGCATCGATCTGACTGGTAGATTGCTTAAGAAGGCGCATTGGACTGGCTATATTATCATATACCGTCATTGAAGGATAATTGATGAATTGCTGGTAGACCATAGCGATACCGCGGTCTTGGACCCGCATGCCGGTGACGTCCTGTCCCTCCCAGATGATATTTCCTGTCGTTGGCACATCCAGCCCTGCCATCAGCCGCATCAGTGATGTTTTTCCGGATGAGGTTGGCCCAAGCAATACGTTCATAGTGCCGCTTTGCAGTTTAAGATTGGTATCATAAATATGAGGCTGACCGTTCACGATCTTGGACACACCTTCTAGGATAAGTGACATTATTTCCTTCCTTTGCGCAGATCAGACTGCGTGTGGTCGCTATCGGTTAGGCGTTGCACTGCTATCCATTTGTCCAGTAATGCAATTTCTTGCAGATTCATGCGAAGCCCCAGTTTGGATCGACGCCATACGACGTCCTCTGCCGTGCGTGCAAATTCGTTTTGAATTAACCAGTTAACTTCACGTTCTGTCAAATTGTATCCAAAATTTTGACCTAAATCAGATTCGAACTTTGCGTCACCAAGGACGTCAAACGCATCCAAGCCGTAGGCCTTGACCATCCGTTCAACCCAGCGAGACGTCAAGAATGGATACTGTGCTGACAATCGTGCAATTAGTGCAGAGACACCATCTACCTGAAAATTTCCGCCCGGCATCGCAACGCCAGCGGTCCACGGTTGTCCTGCTTTTGGAAAGAAAGGTTCAATCTTCTCCATCGCTGATTCCGCTAGCTTTCGATAGGTCGTAATTTTACCACCAAAGATATTAAGAATTGGTGCGCCAGCGGTCTCATCAACTTTCAAAACATAGTCACGTGTCGCAGCCGTCGCTGATGTTGCACCGTCGTCATACAGTGGGCGTACACCGGAATATGCCCATACAATATCATCTAAAGTAATCGCTTTTCTTAAATATTTAGACGCGAAATCGACAAGATAAGTCTTCTCTTCGGGCGTGCAAATAGGCTTTTGGGAAACGTCGTCATGTTCGGCGTCCGTGGTTCCGATCAGCGTAAAGTCGGTCTCATACGGGATCGCAAAAATAATTCGTCCATCTTCGCCTTGAAAGAAATAGCACTTGTCGTGGTCATAAAGCTTTGGCGTCACAATATGGCTACCGCGCACCAACCGGATACCCTCGGTTGAATTTATCCGAACAGTATTGCGAATAACATCTTCGACCCATGGACCACCGGCATTGACCAGCATCCTCGCACTGACCACACGGGTCTCTCCGCCGTCCGTCGGTTCAAGCGTAATCTTCCATTGGCCTTCGACCTGTTCAGCTGAGATAACTTTGGTCCGTACACTTATTCGCGCGCCGCGCTCTTCAGCGTCCCGCGCATTAAGAACCACCAATCTGCTGTCCTCAATCCAACAATCAGAATACTCATAAGCTTGCTTAAATCGGTCTTGCAGCGGCTCACCTTCGGGAGAGCCTGTGAGTTTAAGTGAGGTTGTGCCTTTGAGTATTTGTCTGCCACCGAGGTTATCATAAAGAAATAGACCAAACCTAATGAGCCAGGCAGGGCGGCGCCCTTTCATCCACGGCATCAGAATACTTAATAATTTTGAAGTCGGCGTGTCACCTTCAAAACGCATGTCTTTGTGATACGGCAGCACGAAACGCATTGGCCATGAAATATGCGGCATTGCCTTCAGCAACACCTCACGTTCGATCAGCGCACTGCGGACAAGGCCGATTTCCCAATATTCAAGATATCGCAGACCACCGTGAAAAAGCTTTGTTGATGCTGATGATGTCGCCGACGCCAGATCATTCATTTCAGCCAGTTCAACACTCAAACCACGACCGACTGCATCACGGGCTATGCCGCATCCATTAATGCCGCCTCCAATTATGAATAAGTCTAGAATGTCTTGGTTGTCGTGCTGGTTCAATGAAGCCTCCTCGCTTTCATCTAGTGCCGGAGCCTCCCAGCTCACGGTAAGTTCATCCAGCTACAAAATAGACCGCATTACAAGAACGAATGTTCGTTTGCGTTCGTTTTTTTACTTAAATAGTTGAAACAAAATGCTCTTATTATCGAACACGTCCATTTTTTATAGTCGGTCGCGTCATGAGGTGGGGTAAACCCCTTGACGATTCTATGTCACTGCGGCTTGTTGAGCTAAATAAAAGTCGTCCGAAGCTCGTTGTTTGGCAAGTTTGTGAGTGGCGCTTTGGGGAGTGTAATGGTTTCGAATTTTAGGCAGAGTGAGATCCTTGAGTTTGCCCGAAAAGAGGGCAAAGTGACTGTCGATGGGCTAGCTGAGCATTACAACGTAACAGTGCAGACGATCAGGCGTGATCTTTCGGTTCTGGCTGAAAGTGGAAGGCTTGAACGTGTGCATGGTGGGGCTGTGGTCCCGTCCGGTGTTGTGAATATTATTTACGAAGAACGTCGCCGCACCAACGAAGCGGGCAAAAAGGCAATTGCCGTCAAATGCGCCCAAGTCATTCCAGATGGTGCATCGGTCTTTATGAACATCGGAACGAGTACAGAAGCCGTGGCGCTAGAGTTGCTTGATCATGAAAACCTACTTGTTGTGACGAATAATTTAAACATTGCGTACATCTTGTCTGCAAATAAAACCTGCGAAATAATTCTGGCAGGGGGTATCCTGCGACGAACAGATGGTGGTATCGTGGGAGGCCTTACGGTTGAAATGGTTAAACAATTTAAGTTTGATCATTCTGTACTGGGCTGCTCAGCAATTGACGTGGACGGTGATTTACTTGATTTTGATGGCCAAGAGGTAATGGTTAGTAGAACTGCCATTCAACAATCCCGCAACGTGATGGTGGTAGCGGATCATATCAAATTTAAGCGCAAAGCGCCTCTTACTATTTGTGCATTGGGTGATGTCGACATTCTGTTCACTGACCGTGCTTTGTCTGATGAACTGGCTGCGAATTGTGAAGGTTTTAAAACACTGGTGGTGACAACCTAACACCGCAATTAGCTCCCAAATTAGATTGGCAAAAATGAAAGAGCGTACCAATATTGGCTGGTTATTCGTTGCACCTGCCCTGCTCGTCCTTGGCCTTGTCGGGATAATACCTTTAATTACGGTTATCAACTATTCGCTTTTTGAAATCTTCCTTCTGGATGCTCGATTTTGGGTTGGGACTGAGTGGTACGAGGATATTATTAAATCACAGCGGTTTTGGGCTAGTTTTGCGCGCAGTACTTTGTTTTCAACGCTTATACTTATAGTCCAAATTCCGTTAGGGATCGCGATTGCATTGTGTATTCCAAGACGAAAGTTTTGGGTTGGTATTGTACTGGCAGTTGTTGCACTGCCATTGCTTGTGCCGTGGAATATGATCCCGTTCCTGTGGCTCAGTTTGTTAGATCCTGAAACAGGTATCTTGGGACGGGCTTTACAAATCCTGGGCTGGACGCCGGATTGGAAGCAGTCGGTGATAAAGACCTGGGCCGTCATCATCGTGATGGACGTGTGGCACTGGACAAGTCTGGTCGTAATCTTGTGTTACAGCGCTCTTACGACTGTGCCTTTGTCTAGCTACCAAGCGGCCAGAATTGACTGCGCTGGGCCTTGGCAGGTGTTTCGACATATCCAGCTGCCAAAGCTGTATAATGTTTTATTAATGGTTATTTTGCTGCGCTTTATGGACTCCCTGATGATTTACACAGAGGCGTTTCCAATCAATGCAGGTGGTCCAAATGGCGCAACGATGTTTCTCGCTGTTGATCTGGGTGAGGACATAAAGGCCTTTAACTATGGTCCGTCCGCCGCGCGATCAGTGCTCTACTTTCTGATCGTGTTGTGCGTTGCTTGGATGTTCACCAAGGCGCAGGCCAAGCTTGATGACGAACGATCACCATGACTTTTACACGGTGCCTTCCAACCCTCAAAACCACCAGTCTTGTTACCTTCGTGTTGTTTATCAGCCTGCCGTTGATCCAAATGACAATGATTAGTTTTGTCGCCACGTTGCCGAATCCCGATATCGAAGTGGGTAAGCTGACACTGCGCAACTACTCTGCTATTTGGACTGATCCAAGTTTGCGAGCAGCCTTTGGTAATTCGCTGGCCTATGTCATGATTAATATCTGCATCACCGTGCCTGTTGCGCTTCCTGCTGCCTATGCGTTTGCACGTATTTCTTTTGTTGGTGACAAGCATTTATTTTTAGCGTTTATAGCGCTTCGGGTAACGCCACCAGTTGTACTCACACTACCGATTTTTCAGCTATTTTCAGAACTTGGTGTCGTCAATTCTGTCTTTGGCATAGCCTTGGCCCATTGCCTATTCAACCTTCCGATTTCGATATGGATCTTGCAAGGGTTCATAGCAGCAATACCTAAAGAAATGGATGAAACCGCCTTTCTTGATGGTTATTCCAGACGTCAAGTTATCTGGAAATTTTTACTCCCGCTGATCATGCCCGGTGTTGCAGTTGCAGCTTTCTTTTGCTTTATGTTTTCTTGGGTCGAAGTTGTCTTTGCCCGCATTCTGACTAGTACAAATGGAAAACCGATCAGTATGGCGATCAACGCGCTATTCGGCTTCCAAACTGATATTGGTTTGGTAATGGCTTTCACGATCGCGTCTATGATACCGGGTGCAATACTGCTTTTTGTGATGCGCAACCACCTGTCACGTGGCTTTAAAATAGGTAAGGTTTAGCTTTAATTAACTGATGCTGAAGTTGTGACGGCTAAAACTAATCCAAGCCCTAATGGTATTAGTTGATCGTGGGTATGCATCAACGAAAAGTGCGCTGTACAATTTTCATTTGATGTATCTAATTTAAAGTTTTGGACAGTATTACAAATTGCTGCGCCAACCCAACAATTTGGGGCGCGGATTGGGCAGATTATTACAAAGAGTACGTGCTATATTTTACCAAAAACTAGCACAATACCTTTGCCCCGGTTTGCGCGTTGAATTGCGTGGATGAAGCACCGCTAAAGAGGGTAATATTGGTGATTGCTTTTGGAACAGGGCGGCATGTCTAAACATCTTTGGTTCTATACCATTAAATGAAAATTTTGACTTATGTGCTTTTCGTATCGTGGTTAATCTGCTTGCAAAATAAGGATAACCCAATCTGCAACTGTTTGTCGGTCAGTTAGCTGATAGGACTTTGAATACTTGCGAGCTATCCATCGCTAAAGCGTATGCGCTCAACTACCATGTTTTTAAACTGTTTTTCATGGGTGCAAGTTTAGGGCTGTTGCTGATGCTGCTGTGGACTTGGCTATATTTAAGTGCTTTTGTGCGTCTGACCTATATTTGGCTTCCTGTAATAAAAATTTAGGTTTCCTACGATTGCATTGACACAAATTTCTTTGCAGTTTAGCGCTTGCTATTGGTTTTTGAAGGCAGTTGATTTCACGCGCTCGATCCGGATGATGATCGTAGTTGTGTTGTTATTGCTAGAAGCCATCAGTTGGGATCGTTGCTGTGGTGCAGTTGATTGGCGTGTTAATCGAGGTTGATCCATCCAACCTGTTTTTTTGCTTTTAATGGCGCAGGAACTTGTGACTTTGTCTGAAACAGGGGCGCGATCACGACCCGTAAATTCGTCATGGCCTAAAAATATTGTAGAAATGATATTTTTATCCTAGAGATTGCAGTCAAAAAAAGCTTTCATCGTGGTGGTTCTGCCAGACTAATTGTCAGTATCAGTTGCTATTGGAGTCTTTGCCCAAGCTGCGCAATTTAGCTTTCTGAGTGCGCATCGTTTTGGACAGCCAGGATTTTTGGTGTTATTTTATTTAGCAAGTTTGGCGTTTTCAACGACGCTTGGCTTTCTGGTTTTTTATGAATTGTCGTAACCGTGTCTTTGGTCTAGCGCAAAATTTACCCTTATCTCCAGAAACTGAATCGTATTGCGCTGCGGCCTAATTTAAAATTCAAAGTTTACGCAACTCATTGAAGCGTCTTGAAAGCGCTTGGGACTTCCTTAAGGTAGAATAACCAAAATGGACCTATGGGAGGAATACACTATGAAATTTTTTAAAACACTCGCGACAGCTACACTGGTTATGGCGGCACCCGCCTTTGCGCAAGAACAGCTTTCGATAGCTACTGGTGGAACTGGTGGCGTTTATTATCCAATGGGTGGTGGCCTTGCTGAGATTATCAACAATCATGTGGATGGTTATGCTGCAACTGCCGAAGTCACTGGCGCATCCGTTGAAAATATGGGTCTGGTAGCGACGGGTGATGCGGATGTAGCGTTGGCGTTGGCAGACACGGTTCTGCAAGCTTATGAAGGTTCTGGCCGATTTGAAGGGCAGCAATTGCCAATGGTCCGCGCGATCGGTGTCGGCTATGCCAATATGGTACAAATTGTGACATTGGAAGGCAGCGGTATCACATCGCTTGAAGACATGATTGGCAAGCGCATTTCAATCGGTGCACCAGGCTCTGGCACCGAAGTTAACGCGGCGCAAATCCTTTCAGCTAATGATATTTCCTATGATGACATTGATGAACAGCGGTTGAATTTTAATGAAACTGCTGATGCTCTTGCAAATGGTGATATCGACGCCGGCTTTTGGTCGGTTGGCGCACCAACCTCGTCAATTTTGAATCTTGCAACTACCAATGATATCGTGATGATTGAACTTGGTGCTGAAGAGTTGGCGGCTGCAGACGCATCTAATCCAGTCTTTGCTGTGACGACGCTTGTGGGTGGCACATATACTGGAGTTGACATGGATATTGCCGTGATTGGTGTGCCAAACGTTCTGGTTGTATCTTCGGAAATGTCAGACGATTTGGCTTATGCGATCACCAGTGCGATGTTTGAAAATGTGGCTGATCTCCGGGCAGTTCACCCTGCTGCAAACCAGACAACTGTTGAATTGGCATTGTCTGCATCACCGATCCCACTGCACCCTGGCGCGATTCGTTACTTTGAAGAAATCGGTGCGACGGTTCCAGACGCCCTGCGCCCATGACACCATCTGTGGGAGGGGGGCTTTATGCCCTCCTCCTGTCTTTTTGTGTAACAGCTGTTCAATCTGAAAGCCTGACTGCGACTCAAGTTGATACTGACAAAGTTATCGCTGCGTTTGACGTACCTAAAGGGTCGGGTTGGTGTGTACTTTGGCATCATTCCGTCCAAGGCTTCGAAGTTTCTGATTGCTATGAAAACCGCGATGGTAGAATGGTTTTGGTCCGCACCCATCAGCCTGATTTTGCTGCTGGACTTGGCCATATTCCAGGTCGTGGCGTACAAATGTCGGACGGTCGTGGTGGCTATTGGATCGAAGACATTGATGAACCCGTGCGAAACAACGCTTATATCTTGCGCCCTGGTGCAGGCTTTGTGGATCACAGAATTCGTGCCAACGGGACCGAAGTCTCGCTTTCGGCTGCTGCACCGCGTGCACGCGTGCGGATCGCTTTGACAGGAAACTGATTTATATGACCACCGAACTTTCTGAACGCCCGCCGATGCCGCAAACGACCATTGCAACGCCGTACATCCTTTTGCGGGTGATTGCCGTCGTCGGCATCGCGTTGTCTTTGTTCCAGCTTTATGCGGCTGGTGTTCAGCCTCTTGGCTTGTTCTTCCAGCGCCCAATCCATTTGGGATTTATCTTGGTACTGTGCTTTTTGATTTATCCGGTTTTTGGTCAATACCGTGCGCGTGGTCCGCTTGGATGGACCATAGATGGGGGGCTTATTATCTGTGCGATATTGGTTGGTGGATGGGTGCCAATCAATATCGATATTATTGCCAACGCGATTTTTCCGCGCCAGATTGATATAGTTGTGGGAATCATTACCACACTCATCGTTCTTGAAGGCGCCCGGCGCGCTGTTGGTATGGGTATGACGATCATCGGTGCGACGTTTATTGTATACGCGTTTGCAGGCAGTCGTGGCGAGTTGCCAATTCTTGCTGATTGGATGCCAGGAATTCTTAACCATCGTGGCTATTCCCTGGACCGACTGGGCAGTCAATTGACCCTTGGTGCTGAAGGTATTTTTGGACTTCCGCTTGGTGTTGCTGCGACATTCATTTTTGTCTTCGTTTTGTTTGGTGCATTTCTAGAAGTCACCGGGGCTGGCAAATTTTTTATTGATCTAGCCTACGCGTCGACGGGGCGTCAACGCGGTGGCCCCGCTAAGGCTGCTGTGATCGCATCTGCGGGCATGGGTTCGATTAGCGGATCGGCGATTGCCAACGTGGTGACAACGGGGGCGTTTACGATCCCGTTGATGAAACGCTTGGGTTATACTCCCGCGCAGGCTGGGGGGATTGAAGCTGCGGCGTCGACAGGTGGGCAGATTATGCCACCCTTGATGGGTGCGGGTGCGTTCCTGATTTCAGAATTTACGCAAGTGCCGTACGTTGACATCGTAATTGTGTCGATCTTTCCAGCGTTTCTGTATTTTGGTGCGGTCTACCTGTTAGTGCACATTGCGGCCGTTAAGCAGGGCATGACTGGATTATCCCGCGATCAACTGCCAAAGGTACGCGCTGTTTTGGTCCAAGGTTGGCATTTTCTGTTGCCGCTTGTAGCGCTGGTTTGGTTGCTGGCCGCTGGATATTCACCAATGCGTGTAGGTTTTTATGCAATTCTTTCAGTGATTGTGGCGGCATCAGCTCGTGCTTTCTGGCGTTTTGCATTTAACCGACCGACGATGGATGGTTTTTTAGCGCTCTGCAAACGCGGGCTGTCATTGACAGCGCAAGCGATGGAACTGGGCGCACGTAATGCGGTCGCAGTGTCAATGGCGTGTGCTGTGGCGGGGATTATAGTTGGTGTTGTCGGGCTGACGGGACTTGGTTTAAAATTCTCGTCGATGATGATTGCATTTTCGGGCGGCAACATTGTTTTGGCGCTGATACTTGTTCTGTTGGCAAGCCTCATCCTTGGTATGGGTCTGCCGGTGACGGCCGCCTATATAGTTTTGATTATCCTTGTTGGTCCGGCGCTGAGCGTAGAATTCGGCATACCGCTGTTGATCGCACACTTGGTGGTGTTCTGGTATTCTCAAGACAGCAACGTGACGCCACCTGTGGCTTTAGCTGCTTTTGCGGGGGCGGCAATTTCGGGATCGAAACCCCTAGAAACCAGTATTCAGTCGTGGAAATTTGCCAAGGGTCTGTATCTCATCCCACTATTTATGGTGTTTAATGAAAGCATCATCCTTGGTGGACCGATACCATTGGTAATCTGGAATGGGTTCTTAGCAATAATCGCGCTAACCGCATTTGCTGCCTGTCTAGAAGGGTTCTTGTTCGCGCGGATCAACATGTTGTACAGAATTATTATAGTGCCGAGTGTGGTCGCGGTGTTTTGGCCTGATTTGCTGATCGAGGGGGTTGGTGCTGCTGTGTTGATCTTAGTGCTGGGTTTGAATTGGGCTAAAAGCCGGCAAGAGAGGTTCGCGATTAATTTAGATTGACAATTATTTCTGCGCTGAAGCGAGAGCGAGCCCGTCTGCAACGGCTGAAAAAACGTCGGTAAAACTGTGTTGCGCATCTGGAAAGCGCATCTTCATCGTTTGTGTCACCATATTCATCAGGCTCGATCCACCGACGTAGACTACTCTATCGATGTGCACTGCGTTCAGCCCCGCGAGGTCCAGCGTTTCTTGCGCTGTCACAAGCAAATTTTTGGCGTAAGGAGCCAGTACATTGCTGAGTGCATTTGTGGAAAGTGGTGCGGACAAGCCTTTTTCAATCTGGTTAAGGGCAATCAGCGACCTATCGTCTCCTGCATTTGCGGCGATCTTGCCTTGTTCTACTGCGAAAGCGACCTCATGTCCGAGTTCATGTTCCAGTACGGCGGCAAGGCGGCCCAGTTTTTCAGGCTCAATCGAAAACCTTAGCATGTCGTCAATCAAGCGACGAGTTTGAGCGGTATAAAGAAAAGGGATTTTTTCCCACGTTGCAAGATCGTTGAAGACTGCCCTAGGCACGGGCGTTGTGCCTGTTCCCATAGTTTTACGCAATACGCCGCCTTTCCCAAGCAGGGGCATCACGCGATCAATGCTTATTGCGCGATCAAAATCGGTTCCGCCGACACGCACCCCGTGATTGGCGAGGATTTTGACACCGGTATTGTTAGATCGAAACACAGAGAAATCAGATGTGCCGCCGCCTATGTCAACTATCAAGCCTACTTCGCCGGCATTTTCTAATGCGCCGCTGGCAATTGCAGCGGCTTCTGGTTCATCAATGAAAATGACGTCTTTAAAACCAGCGGCGATGTAGCAGGCGTGCAAATCTGCCTCAGCCTGAACTTCGCGTGGATCACCCATTGCGTGAAAAACCACAGGCCGACCAGATACAACACGATCAAACTTCAAGCCTGTTTTGGCCTCTGCCTGCGTTTTAATATGGTGCAAGAATCGGGCAATGATATCAACAAATGTCACGCGTTTGTTAAGAATTTGTCGCGGTTGGTGCATCAATGTTGTGCCAAGAACGCGTTTGAGAGCGCGCATGAACCGCCCGTCATCCCCATCGAGCAAGGCCTGATTGGCCGCGTGACCCATCAGGGTTATGCGGGTTTCATAATCAAAGAAAAATGTTGTTGGAAAACTCGTTTGCCCTGGTGCGAGTTCAATTAGATGTGGCTTTCCATTTAGCAAATAGGCAGCACTCGTATTGGATGTGCCAAAGTCGATGCCCAAGGAATGATTGTGCGAACTCATGGGAAACCTATTGTGACCATACAAGAAGCGCGGACGGGTAAGTGCTGACGCGTCAGGCGTCAAGGGCCAACGCAGGCAGGGTCTCGAGGTGAATGGGCGGAGCCCATTAATGCTGTATAAAAACGATCTGTAAGCTAACGCAGATTTAAAATACTTGATTGCCTGTCAATGTCGAGGCAAGCTTTGTAAATTGACGTCGGGAGAACCACTAAATTTGGTGCCGAAGGAGCAACCGCCTCGGAAACTCTCAGGCCAACGGACCGATGTTGATACTAAACTCTGGAGAGTGGCACCATATAGTGTGTCCGCCGAAGGGATAACAATCTCAGGCGCGCTAAATTTAGCGCAAGGACAGATGGGGCATCCTACGCGATAGCTTTGGCCGTCGTGCTGACTTGGTGCCGCAGGAATACTATTTTCCAATCGGCGAATATGAAAGAGGCTGTTGATGTCGGAACTATTATATACTCCGCTCCATGATCTGAATGTAGAACTGGGGGCCAAAATAGTGCCATTTGCAGGCTATGCCATGCCCGTGCAATATCCGATGGGTGTCATGCAAGAACACATTCATACTCGTGAGAAAGCTGGCTTATTTGACGTAAGTCATATGGGACAAGTGACCATCAAAGGCGACGATTATGCAAGCGTGGCTTTGGCCCTAGAGGCGTTAATCCCTGTTGATATCCTTGGCCTCCAACAAGGGCGCCAGCGTTATGGATTCTTTACCAATGATGCTGGTGGAATCATGGATGATCTCATGATCTCAAACCGTGGGGATTATATCTTTGTCGTGCTGAATGCCGCGTGCAAAGCTGCTGATATTAAGCACATGAAGTCCAAACTGAACGGTATAAACGTTACCGAGGTCAATGATCGCGCATTACTAGCCCTGCAAGGGCCGTGCGCTCAGGCAGTCTTAACGGAGCTTAACCCGAAAGCCGCCAACATGCGTTTCATGGATGTCGCAACACTGATGCTGGGCGACGTGGAATGCTGGGTATCGCGATCAGGTTATACTGGTGAAGACGGATATGAAATTTCGGTCCCTGCTGCTCAGGCAGTGGAATTGGCACGACACCTGCTGTTGCACGCCGACGTCGAAGCCATTGGTCTTGGCGCGCGTGATAGTCTTCGATTAGAAGCTGGACTTTGCCTTTATGGTTACGACATTGACACCGATTCGACGCCTGTTAAGGCCGCTCTTAATTGGGCAATCCAAAAAGTGCGGCGCAACGGGGGTGCGCGTGCGGGTGGATTTCCGGGTGCTCATGTTGTGTTGGCAGAATTTACGAATGGTGCAAGCATCAAGCGCGTTGGCCTTAAACCAGAAGGGCGCGCGCCGATGCGTGAGGGCGTTGTGCTGTTTTCCAGCGCCGCAGATAAAAACCCAATTGGTGCGATCACGTCGGGCAGTTTTGGCCCGACAATTGGTGGCCCGATTGCCATGGGATACGTGCCGAGTGCGCAGGCTGTTGAGGGCACCATCGTTTACGGTGAACTGAGGGGAAAACGCCTGCCGTTGACGGTTACAACCCTCCCTTTTATCCCTGCAAATTTCAAGCGCTAATTTACACATCAAATTACTGGAGAACTGGCATGAAATTCACTGAAGAACACGAATGGCTGCGCGAAGAAGAAGACGTCATAGTTGTAGGCATTACAGAACATGCAACAATGCAGCTTGGTGATATTGTTTTTGTTGAACTACCCGAGGTTGGCATGACTGTCGTAAAAGACGAGGAAATCGTGGTCATTGAAAGCGTCAAAGCTGCCTCTGATATTATGGCGCCAATTGATGGTGAAATCATGGAAGTTAATACTGCTTTGACCGACAATCCTGGGCTAGCAAACGATGATGCGATTGGTGATGGCTGGTTTTTTAAGATCAAACCATCAGATCCGTCCCAAATGGATGGCCTGATGAGTGAGGCAGCCTATAACAAAATGATTTCTTAACGCCCTGATACCTTTATGAGCGGAGCCCGTCATGACCTTTAAGCCTACCGATTATTTACCGTACGACTTTGCCAACCGACGTCACATTGGACCATCCCCCGCAGAAATGGTTCAAATGTTAAAGGTCGTGGGGGCGGACGATCTTGATGCACTTATTGATGACACTTTGCCTCAGAGTATTCGTCAGGTGAAGCCACTCGATTTTGGGAAGCCGATGTCAGAACGTGAACTTCTGCATCATATGAAGGTCGTTGCGTCTAAGAATAAGGTCCTGACATCGCTGATCGGGCAGGGCTATCATGGAACGGTTACACCGCCTGCAATCCAGCGTAATATTTTAGAAAACCCTGCTTGGTATACGGCTTATACCCCCTATCAGCCCGAGATTTCGCAGGGCAGACTTGAGGCTCTCTTAAATTTTCAAACGATGGTTTCTGATCTGACTGGATTGGAAATCGCCAACGCATCGCTTCTGGATGAGGCAACCGCCTGCGCAGAGGCGATGACAATGGCGCAGCGCGTTTCTAAAAGCAAAGTTATGGGCTTTTTCATTGATGAAAACTGTCATCCACAAAACATTGCAGTAATGAAAACCCGCGCGGCACCTTTGGGGATAAAAATTACGGTTGGGGCACCAGATGATTTGGATGCTACAGTTGTTTTTGGCGCGATTTTTCAATTTCCGGGGACTTATGGTCATCTGCGCGATTTCACGCTTGAGATGGAAAAACTGCATACCACGAAAGCAATTGGAATTATTGCGGCTGACCCTTTGTCGCTGACATTGCTAAAAGAACCTGGTGCAATGGGTGCCGATATTGCAGTTGGCAGCACACAGCGGTTTGGTGTGCCTGTTGGCTACGGCGGGCCGCATGCGGCTTATATGGCAACAAAACAGTCCTATGCACGGTCCATGCCTGGACGGATTGTAGGCGTGTCAATTGATAGCCACGGCAACCGCGCCTATCGCCTGTCATTGCAAACTCGCGAACAACATATTAGGCGCGAAAAGGCGACAAGCAATGTTTGTACTGCGCAGGCATTGTTGGCTGTTATGGCAGGGTTTTATGCCGTATTTCATGGCCCCGAAGGTCTTCGCGCAATTGCTCAACGCATCCACCGTAAAACCACTCGTCTGGCTGAAGGGCTGAAGATGGCTGGGTTCGCCATCCGCCCTTTGACCTTCTTTGACACTATCACAGTAGATGTTGGCCCGCTGCAATCTGCCGTGATGAAGTCGGCAGTAGATGAGGGCATCAACCTGCGCGCTGTTGGGGATACTAAGATTGGGATCACACTGGATGAACGCACTCGTTCGGACACAATCGAAGCAGTCTGGCGTGCGTTTGGGATTGAACGTGCGGACAAAGATTATACACCACACTACCATGTGCCTGATAAGCTGATCCGCACAACTGAATACCTAACACACCCTGTATTTCACATGAACCGGGCTGAGACTGAGATGATGCGCTATATGCGCCGTTTAGCTGATCGTGATCTTGCATTGGACCGTGCTATGATCCCACTTGGATCGTGCACGATGAAACTGAACTCTGCGGCGGAAATGATGCCCGTGTCATGGGATGAATTTGCGCTTCTGCACCCCTATATTCCACGCGATCAAGCGGCGGGGTACATGGAAATGATAGATGATTTGTCATCTAAATTGTGTGATGTTACAGGCTATGATGCTATTTCTATGCAGCCCAATTCTGGGGCGCAGGGGGAATATGCAGGTCTGTTGAGCATTGCTGGATATCATCGTGCGAACGGTCAAGGTCATCGTGATATCTGCCTGATTCCGATGTCGGCTCATGGTACGAATCCAGCGTCTGCCCACATGGTTGGCTGGAAAGTTGTTCCAGTTCAATCGGCTGCAAATGGTGATATTGATTTGGATGATTTTCGTACCAAAGTAGAGCAACATGCTGATAATCTTGCGGCGTGTATGATTACCTATCCATCGACACACGGCGTATTTGAAGAAACTGTAACTGACGTATGTCAAATCACCCACGATCATGGTGGGCAGGTTTATATTGATGGCGCGAACATGAACGCAATGGTTGGTCTGTCGCGCCCTGGTGATCTTGGTGGGGACGTCAGCCATTTGAATCTTCACAAAACGTTCTGTATCCCTCATGGCGGTGGTGGTCCTGGTATGGGGCCAATTGGTGTTAAAGACCATTTGATTGCCCATCTACCTGGCGATCCAACAACTGGAGATGGGGCCGTTTCGGCTTCTGCGTTTGGATCACCGTCACTGCTACCTATCTCTTGGGCGTATTGTTTGATGATGGGTGGCGATGGTCTGACTCAAGCGACTCGTGTAGCGATACTAAATGCCAATTACATTGCGAAGCGTCTCGAAGGGGCGTTCGATGTGCTTTATAAAGGCCCAACAGGGCGTGTGGCCCATGAATGTATTATCGATATGCGGCCTTTTGCCGATCGCGCCAACGTTAGTGTTGATGACATTGCAAAACGGCTGATTGATTGTGGTTTTCACGCCCCAACGATGAGCTTTCCTATCGTTGGCACCTTGATGATTGAACCAACTGAGTCCGAAAATAAGTCTGAGCTAGACCGGTTTTGTGACGCCATGCTGGGTATTCGGGCGGAAATATCTGAGATCGAAAATGGCACGGCGCACCCGCAGAACAATCCGCTGATGAATGCGCCACACACGATGGAAGACCTTGTGAAAGATTGGGACAGACCCTATTCCCGTGAGGTCGGCTGCTTTCCAGCTGGAGCATTTCGCGTTGACAAATACTGGCCATCCGTGAACCGTGTGGACAATGTGTGGGGTGATCGTAATCTGACCTGCACCTGTCCGCCTATGGATGCCTACGCAGAAGCGGCTGAGTAGAAAAAATATCATATTCCTCATAATATGGGGAGTTTGATAGGCAGTCAATTCTCCAGTAAGCGGAATAGATGGCGAACGTATCAACCAAGATCATGGCGTTGCTGTAGCTCATGCCAAAAGCGAAGTTGCCGTCCTGCATATCGATCCATGCGGTGGCTGGTGTGTAGAATTCTTCGCCGGAATAGGAAAGTGTTGCCTCAGACGTTCGCATCCGCGCTTGCGCAAGCTGGGATGGTCGTCAATGAGACAAACATGCGAGTAATGGTTAGATATTTTGTTATAAGGCTGCCCCTGTTTCTTAGGTGCTTTGATTATCCGCGCCTATCAAACCTATATTTATTTCACCGTACTTGTGTTGGGTTTACAAGTGTTCTGTGAACAGCACCTTTGGCTACAAAGGGAGCTTGGTTTGGCTGTGAGCCTATTTTAGAAAATTACGACGTGTGCAATAAAGCCTGATGTTTTTAAAGTGATTAATATTTGCTATGATAGATTATTTGTTGTGCAGCCAGTGTTTTCTGAAGTGCATTCAGGTGGTGTGCACTGGCTTTTGGTGTCCGCACTATTTTATCATAATCTAGCAGCTAACATCCTAAAGGAAATTGTAATTCATACTCAGATGTTTCCAAATTTTTTTAATATAGCCAGTGTACAACCTCGTGCGCGTGGGTCCGTAAAACTATCAGTTAAGGCTACAGATTTTGGTACTGGCATTCGAAATTTGCGTCAATCTGGATCTTCCAAGGCAGTGTTTCCGCGAAGTCGCACGAAGGGTATTGAGACCGTTTTGGTGAATACCGCTGGCGGTGTGACAGGGGGGGATACTTTTGAAGCGGATATTTGTGCCGAAAGCAAAACCCGACTGTCTGTTACGACGCAAGCGGCCGAACGCGCCTATTGCGCGCAATGTGGTGAAATTGCCATGATTAATAACCGTCTTGAATTGCGGGGATCCGCCCGTTTGGATTGGCTGCCGCAAGAAACGATCCTATTCAACAATTGTGCATTTGAACGTTCACTTCGGGTGGCAATGGATGCGCAGTCGACACTGCTTTTGGTCGAAGCATTAGTGTTTGGACGAACGGCGATGGGGGAAGCCTTGGGGCAATGTCATTTTAAAGACCGAATTGAAATTTTCCGCGATGGTAGCCCGTTATTTGTAGATTCTATAATGTTAAACGGTGACGCCACCACGCATTTGGCGTGCCCAAATATCGCTGGAGGGGCAGGTGCGATGGCGTCGGTGATATATGTGTCACCAGACGCTGATACCTATCTAAGCCAAGTTCGCCCGCTTCTGACAGTCACATCTGGCGCCAGTATGATCCGCGACCAGCTTTTGTATATTCGCGTGCTGGCGAGCGATGGTTTCGAGTTGAAACAAACATTGATGCCAATTCTAGAATGCCTGAACAATTCCTCTCTTCCCCGATCTTGGATGCTTTAAATGCAACTCACTCCGCGCGAAAAAGATAAATTAATGATCTCAATGGCTGCCGAAGTGGCCCGCAAACGGCTTGCCCGTGGGGTTAAATTGAACCATCCTGAAGCAATTGCATTGATCACGGATGCAGTTTTGGAAGGTGCGCGGGACGGGTGTTCGGTTGCCGATATGATGGAAGCAGGTGCTCACGTCATCACCCGGGAGCAGTGTATGGAAGGCATCTCTGAGATGATCCATGACGTTCAAGTTGAGGCCACGTTTCGAGATGGAACCAAGCTTGTCACTGTTCACAATCCCATTCGTTAGAGGTTTATATGATACCTGGAGAACTGATCCCCGCCAGTGGTACAATCACTTTAAACGAAGGCCGGAAGGCGATTACGCTGATGGTTGCAAATACAGGAGATCGGCCTGTGCAGGTCGGTAGTCATTATCATTTTGGTGAAGTCAACAGCGCGCTGGAATTTGATCGCACCGCAGGGCGTGGGATGCGGCTGGATATTGTAGCTGGCACCGCTGTTCGGTTTGAACCTGGTCAGCGACGTGAGGTCCAGCTGGTCGCAATTGGTGGCGCTCGGCGGATTTTTGGATTTAATCAGCAAGTCATGGGGGATCTTTAAATGGCCACAAAAATCGCACGTGCGGATTATGCTGCAATGTTTGGCCCGACGACGGGCGATAGGCTGCGGCTGGCGGATACTGACCTAATTATTGAGGTCGAGGGCGATTTGACCACCTATGGTGAAGAAGTCAAATTCGGTGGTGGTAAAGTTATTCGTGATGGCATGGGTCAGTCGCAGGTAACCCGTGCGCAAGGCGCTGTTGATACGGTCATCACCAATGCGTTGATTGTTGATCATTCGGGGATCTACAAAGCTGATATTGGATTAAAAGGTGGTCGTATCCACAAGATCGGCAAGTCGGGTAACCCTGATACTCAGCCGAACATAGACATTATCATCGGTCCGGGAACTGAGGTTATTGCTGGCGAGGGGCGGATCCTGACAGCTGGTGGGTTTGATTCACACATCCACTTTATTTGCCCTCAGCAAATGGAAGAGGCGCTACATTCTGGAGTGACAACCTGTTTTGGTGGTGGCACGGGGCCAGCACATGGCACGCTTGCCACCACTTGCACACCTGGACCATGGCACATCGCGCGTATGCTACAATCGTTTGACGGTATTGCGATGAACATCGGACTGGCTGGCAAAGGCAACGCCAGCCAGCCCGCAGCCTTGGTCGAAATGGTGAACGCGGGCGCTTGTTCGCTAAAACTCCATGAAGATTGGGGTACCACCCCAGGCGCGATTGATTGCTGCCTGTCGGTGGCTGATGACATGGACGTTCAGGTGATGATTCACACAGACACGCTGAACGAATCTGGTTTTGTTGAAAATACTATTGCTGCGATCAAGGGCCGCACGATCCACGCCTTCCATACTGAGGGCGCTGGTGGTGGGCATGCGCCTGATATTATCAAAATTTGTGGTATGGAAAATGTATTGCCATCGTCTACAAACCCGACGCGCCCGTTCACTGTGAACACGCTGGAAGAACACCTCGATATGCTGATGGTGTGCCATCATCTTGACAAATCTATCCCTGAAGATGTTGCCTTCGCCGAAAGCCGTATCCGGCGTGAAACCATTGCTGCAGAAGACATTCTGCACGACATGGGCGCGTTTTCGATTATCGCATCCGACAGTCAGGCGATGGGCCGTGTGGGTGAGGTTCTAATTCGCACATGGCAGACCGCTGACAAGATGAAAAAGCAACGCGGACGATTACCTGATGAGACTGGTGAGAACGACAATTTCCGTGTGCGTCGTTACATTGCGAAATATACGATTAACCCTGCCATTGCACATGGTGTGTCAAAACACATCGGATCTATTTTAGAAGGAAAGCGAGCCGATCTGGTCTTATGGAATCCTGCTTTTTTTGGTGTGAAACCTGAAATGGTGTTGATGAACGGCATGATAGTTGCAGCCCAAATGGGAGACCCCAACGCATCAATCCCAACGCCGCAGCCTGTCTACTCACGGCCGATGTTTGGCACCTATGGGTGCGCTTTGCAGGAAACGTCAGTTTGTTTTGTGTCAGGCGCCGCGCAAGACGCCGACGTGCGAAACACACTGAGTTTGGGCAAAAAGACACTGGCTGTGGAAAATACGCGTAACATTGGCAAAAAAGATCTGCTGCTAAACACGGCCATGCCAAAGATTGAGGTGCATCCAGAAACTTATGAGGTCCGTGCGAATGGTGAAATGCTAACTTGTGAACCAGCTGAGGTTTTACCGATGTCGCAACGCTATTTTATGTTCTGAAGGGTCACGATGTCAGATTTGGTAAGCCAGAGAATTAAACGTCACGCTCACGCTTGTGAGCCGGTGGGTATTTGCACACTGACCTATCAGGGACGTTTCTTGCGCCGCAGAATGCTGTGGACAGACGAAGGGTTAGCATTTTTAGTCGACCTTGAACACACAGAATCCTTAAACCATGGCGACGCCTTTATCCTTAAGGATGACACAATGATTGAGGTACGTATCGCACAAGAACCGCTGATTGAAATTAGAGGGGATGATTTGGTGCGGATTGCGTGGCACATTGGTAATCGCCATACTCCTTGTCAGATTGAACCAAACCGTTTGTTGATCCAACCTGACCATGTCATCGAAGCATTGGTGGTGAAAATTGGTGCGTCTGTGATGAAGGTGGTTGAGCCTTTCATTCCCGAAGGTGGCGCATATGGCCATGGGCGTACCCATAGCCATGCCCACTGAAATGGCATTTTTGACTTTAGCGCAGTGGTTTTCGCCTGCTTATCCGATTGGTTCGTTTGCTTATTCGCATGGTTTGGAATGGGCGATTGAAACGGGTGATGTGCATGACAGCGAGACCCTTGGAGCGTGGATTAAGGACGTGTTGGAATTTGGGTCTGGCCACAACGATGCGCTGTTTCTGACGGTAGCTTACCATAGTGATAATCCGACAGGCGTAAACGACATGTGTCGCGCATTTGCTCCTTCAAAAGAACGGCTCAAGGAAACTGACCTGCAAGGCGTGGCGTTTGGTGAAATTACTTCGGCTATTTGGGGGCATGATTTTCTGCCGCTTACCTATCCAGTTGCTGTTGGCTGGGCGGCGAAGCTTACCGACTTGCCCCTAACCCTAACCAGCCAGATGTATTTGCAAAGCTTTGCGAGCTCACTGACCAGTGTCGGGATGCGGTTGATCCCACTGGGACAACGCAAAGGTCATACATTGATCCAAAGCCTTGCACCGCTTTGTTGCAAGATTGCTGAACAGACGGCCCACGGGAATTTAAACGATCTGTCAACAACTGCATTTTTGCCTGACATCGCGTCGATGAAACATGAAACCCAATATTCAAAGGTTTTTAGAACATGACTACTTTAAACGCGACCAACCAAAATGGGCCCCTTCGGATTGGTATTGGTGGTCCTGTAGGTGCAGGTAAAACGACCCTTACAGCCGCACTATGTACGCTGTGGCGTGATAAGTATTCTGTCGGTGTCATCACTAATGATATTTACACTCAAGAAGATGCTGACGCGCTTTTGCGCATGCAGGTTTTGCCGTCGGATCGGATCATTGGTGTAGAAACAGGGGGGTGTCCACATACGGCAATCCGCGAAGATGCGTCGATCAATCTTGCGGCCATCGCAGAAATGCAGGGGCGGCATCCAGATGTTGAGATTATCTTGATTGAGAGCGGTGGCGACAACCTTTCGGCGACTTTTAGTCCCGAGCTGGCCGATATCACAATCTACATGATCGACGTGGCTGCGGGTGAAGAAATTCCGCGCAAAGGTGGCCCTGCGATTACCAAGTCTGATATCCTTGTGATTAACAAAACTGACCTTGCGCCACATGTTGGTGCTGACCTGAGCGTCATGGAGCGGGACGCAGGATTGATGCGTCAAGATCGTCCATTTGTGTTCAGTTCGTTACGCCAAAACGTCGGGGTTCGAGCGATTGCTGACTTGGCGTCTCAGGTTGGCGGTTTGTCTTAACATTAAAAACTTTCTGAACTTGAAACAAGATAAGAGCCTCTGCCACTATCATTTCTAGCCCCGTAGCTTAATGAGAGTGGAATCTTAAGGAGATTGAATGATGGGAGCGACACTGAGCGTACCTGAACTAGTTGCGGCCGCGCAGGCCAATGCAAAGATGCAAGAGGGTCGGATTGAGGAAACTTTGGTCCTGATGGGCGGACAGCACGTGTCTGAATCTCAAATTGAAGACCTATCTGCTGCGACTGTTGCTCTTGAACTTGTTGCCGTCGACATCTTGTCTGTCTTTGAGGCGCGGATGCAGCACCATTTTAAGCGGGGCCCGTTTTCGCGGAAATTAAAATCTCTACTGGTGCAAGCTGGGAAAGCGGACCTCGCTGATAGGCTCCACCAATATTATCTGGCGATTAACGTGCTTAAGCATGGCAAAGGAGCAAGTTATCGCGAATTGCTCAATACCCCGAGCCACCTTGTTGCTTTGAAGCCAGCAGGTGATGTTATAGAAAATGAGGCCGGTGCGCACGCGAGTCTTATAGATATCACTTTGCCCAACTTTTTTGATGGGCTTACCAAAACTATTCTTGAGGCCTACCACTTCCTTGAAAAGAAATAGGGCTGTGCCCGCTGTTCGTCACCGAGATTGAATATCCAAGGAATCTAAAATTGGGCAATCAGGCCGGTTATCCCCAGCGCACGCACTGATAAGACGTGTCAGGGTTCCCTGCATATCTACCAAATCTGCGATCTTTTGTTCGATCTTGGCTAGGTGATTGTGTGCAATAGATTTCACGTCTGCACTGGATCGGTTCTGATCCTCGTATAAGGCGAGCAGATTGCGGCAGTCTTCGATGCTGAATCCAAGGGCGCGTGCGCGGCCTATAAACGTGAGCTTGTGGAGGTCCTGTTGGCGAAAAGTACGATAGCTGTTGGTATCACGCAGGGGAGTAATGAGACCAATGCTCTCATAGTAGCGAATGGTTTTTGCGGGCAGACCCGATCGGGTCGCAATTTCACCAATGTTCATGATGTTGCTCTGATTGGCGACAGTTGTGATGAGTGCGACAGGATGTTGGGGTAATTAAGTGCTGGCGTCACGTGGTGCAGGCGCAGGGCGTTTGACACCACAAACACCGAACTCAACGCCATGGCTCCAGCCGCTAACATGGGCGACAGCAGTGTGCCTGTTATAGGGTAAAGTACACCAGTTGCGACGGGCAAAAGGGCGGTGTTATAGGCGAATGCCCAGAACAGATTCTGGCGAATATTGCGCATGCTGGCCTGACTGATCTTAAGCGCGTTAACCACTCCGACCAGATCGCCTGACATCAAAACAATATCGGCTGCTTCAATAGCGACGTCGGTGCCTGTGCCAATCGCGATGCCCGTGTTGGCGGCAGCTAGCGCAGGCGCATCGTTGATACCGTCCCCGACGAAGGCGACCTTGCCATGGCGTTCCCGCAAGCTTTGCACAGCAGTGACTTTGCCAGCTGGCATTACTTCTGCTACGATGTGTTTTATTCCTAGTTCATCTGCGATTGCATTTGCGGTCACTGCATTATCGCCTGTTATCATTGCCACCTTAAGACCCATTGAGTGTAGAGCAGAGATTGTAGCCGCAGTTGTTGGCTTGATTGGATCGGACACGCCGATCACGGCTGCGATTTGTCCGTCAATGGCGGCAAACAGTGGCGTAGCGCCCGTCTGGGCAAGCGCATCTACCGTTTGTGAGTATTCGCCAAGATTGATGCCTTCTTGCATCATGAATCTGTCAGCCCCAACCAATACAGTTTTGCCGTTTGCAATCCCGCGTACGCCCATTCCGACGATTGACTTAAATCCAGTAACTTTAGGAAGATCAAAGCCTGCAGCGGCGCGCACTATTGCGCTGGCGATGGGGTGTTCTGATTGTGCTTCGAGTGCTGCTATTAGGGGTAGGGCGGTTTCGCGCGTCCAACCTACAGTGGTTTTAAACGTGGTTAACTTGGGTGCGCCAGCGGTCAGGGTGCCAGTTTTATCAAAAGCTATGACTTTACTTTCCTGAAGGGTTTGCAATGCGTCGCCTTTGCGAAACAGAACGCCCATTTCTGCCGCACGTCCTGTCCCGACCATGATGGATGTCGGTGTTGCCAGCCCCATTGCGCAGGGGCAAGCGATGATTACAACTGAAACACCTGCGACCAGTGCCAATCCTAAAGCGGGATCAGGGCCGAAGATCAACCATGTTAGAACTGTCAGCGCAGATAATCCCATGACTACAGGCACGAACACCCCTGTTATCCGGTCAACGATCGACTGAATTGGTAGTTTTGCACTCTGCGCGTCCTCAACCATGAGGATAATTTGGGATAGGACAGTATCTGCGCCGACAGCCGAGGCGCGGTAGGCCAGTGCGCCAGTGCCATTGATCGTGCCACCTATAACAGTTTCGTCAACGCTTTTGGACACTGGAACTGGTTCGCCCGAAATCATGCTTTCGTCGATGAATGTCTGGCCATCCACGACGGTTCCATCAGTAGCAACCCGTGCTCCGGGGCGCAGATGCAGGATGTCACCGATCAAAACATCTGACAGTGGGAGCTCGACGATCTCGCTGCCGCGTTCTACCAGTGCAGTTGCAGGCTGCAGGTCAATCAAGCGCTGGATTGCGGCCCCTGTGCGGCCTTTGGCACGGGCTTCAAGCAAGCGGCCTAGAAGTATAAGCGTTATAATGACGCCAGCAGCTTCAAAATAAACATCCGCGGTGCCTTTGGGGAAAATGGAGGGTGCGAACAAAGCACAAGTTGAAAAAGTCCATGCAGAGAGCGTGCCCAATGCTACAAGCGAATTCATATCGGGGGCACCGCGCAGCAGCGCTGGCAGGCCCTTCTTGTGAAACCGCCATCCGGGTCCAGCCATCACGATCGAGATCACGACAAACTGGAAAATCCAACTGTTTTGTATGCCGATTGTGCGGTCTACCCACATGTGCATGCCTGGAATGAAATGGCTGCCCATTTCAAGTAAGAATATGGGAAATGTTAGCAAGCCTGCTATCAGCGTGGCCTGATACAGGGCCTGTTCTTCTTGTTCCTTCTTTTCATTTTTCACGTCACCCGTCTGTGAAACTTTGTTTTCATATCCCGCTTCTGTAACTGCCTGCGAAAGAGTTTCAGGAAGGATCACCCCGTCCAAAAACGTGACGCTAGCTATCTGGGTGGCGAGGTTAACAGAGGCAACCAGCACACCTGTCTGCGCCTTAAGGATGCGTTCGACTTGGCTGACGCAGGACGCGCAGGTGATGCCGTCGACCTGTAATCGTGTCGTAGTTTTGTGGGCTGGATACCCAGCGGCTAACAAGTGTTTAGCAATTTCTGGTAGTGTCGAAGCGTTTGATGAAAACGTCGCTGTTTTATTTGAAAGGTTAACCGAAGCATCCGTAACACCATCAATTTTACTAATGACCTGTTCAGCGCGCCCGACGCAGGATGCGCAGGTCATATCTGACAGGATTAGTTTATGTGATGTGGTCATTTTTATAATCCAATTGTTTAATGCTTACCCTCTAGCTAAGGGTTCCACCAACAGGAAGGTCAAGTACTGCCTCAAAATATATTTTTATTTAAGCTGATCTGGTCACGAGGATTTAATATAAGCCATGATACTTTAGGTTTGGTTACTTTTAAAACTGCGGCCGTTCTCCCCTCAGCATTATACTAATAAATTTTAAGCGATGTGCATTCATCTCTGTCTACCCGCCTAATTTAGTGTGCTGGAACACATGTCTGTCCCCCGAGATGACGCGTGTGTCGCGTTGCATCTTGAGGCGTGGGTGGAAGGTGGGCATATTTGTTTGGTGAGGGCCATTCTGATTGGCCCCATAGATTAATTCCATGACAGACAGCATTTTAAAAGTACAATTTTTTCCAGTGGAAATGTTGATTCTTGATGATTGTATTGCACCTGTGCGCTGGTGAGGCCGTTCTAATTATTTTAAATGCAGCTGCGCCAATCCTGCTGCATTAAACAAGCATAATGCTAATTATATAATGGATATAGATTTTCCAAATTATTTATCGGTTAGTTAGTTGCGCCAGCATTTGAAAATGATTGAGCGTCATTATTAATGTTTGTTAATCCAACCAAAGATTAAGTATCGAAATCTATTGCTGTTGCCTTCAGGGGTTTAGCGTCTCCCAATTGGGAGATGTCTGAACGAGATAATACGTCACATTTCGGTGATTTTAAAACGCTCAACCTTCCATCGTAGTAATATTGCAACAACTGCAATATCACCTAATTCACGCTATAAATGAATTGAGTGAAATTCCATGATCTATGCGTTGGTTTTAATTATAGCCCTGATGCCCGTCACCGCTATTGCGCAGGTGTTTGAGCGTCTGGATGAATCTGAGACGCCGGTAGGCTTAAATGCCCGCGAACCTGCGCTGACAGCATTGCCTCATGGTGGGATTGCCATGGTTTGGACGGAAGCAGACGGTAAAAATTTTGCTATAAAAACTGCTATCTTTGGTGAAGAAAGCTGAACCGAGCCGTTAACAGTGGTGTCATCAAATGCGTTATTCGTGAACTGAGCAGACTTTCCGGCAATTGCCGCATTTGACGACGGTACACTGATCATAAGTTGGTTAAAGGAAAACGCCGCCCTTTCTTATGCCTATAATATAAATCTCGCACTGTCGGATGACGGTAGGCAAAATTGGGGTGATGCCATCACGCCCCACATGGACAGATCAGCCCGCCAGAATGGGTTTGTGACGCTTCTTGCAATGGGTCCTGATGCAGCAACAGCGGTCTGGCTAGATGCACGCGGCTACGACAGCCAGAACTAAGATAACAGTTTTGGTAATGCGATGCAGTTGCGTAGTACCACAATCGGGCGTGACAGCAGCCTTGACCTCGATGTTGCGTTGGATTTAAGGACCTGCACCTGCTGTTAGACAAGCGCGGCATTGGCGGGGAATGGCGACATTTTGGTGGCCTACCGTGACCGGTCATTCAATGAAATTCGCGACATCTATGTAGTGCGCAAACATGGGAAAGTCTGGTCTGACCCTGTCCCTGTTCACGGTGATGGTTGGGAGATTTCGGGTTGTCCCGTTAATGGGCCATCAATTGATGCTGATGCGAATAAAGTGATCGTTGCATGGTTCACGGCTGCAGGCAACATTCCATCAGTAAAAGTGGCATTTTCGCAAGATAGTGGGCAGACCTTTGGAGCAGCGTTTCGTGTGGATAATGGTGAAGGTGTTGGGCGTGTTGCGGCGGTGATGCTGCCAAACGCGGAAGCGCTGATAACCTGGTTTGAGTGGAGCGATGAGGGCGAAGCGCTGGTGCTTTGTCGGGCAAGGGCAGATAACGGATGCATTGCGCGTCAAACCATCATGATTAACAATGCTCCCGGATCTATCAACTTTCCACAAATCGCACATAGCGATGGCGTAATCTATTTGGCATAGAAACAACCACTTGAAGGTAGTGAAGCGATAAGCACAGTACGTTTGGTGGCGTTGTATGGCCTCATTAGTTGACGCGTCAATTTGACCTAACTCAATAGTTCTCGTTACTCTCCTGTGACAGCGCGCCCTTTCGATGTATGGGGAAAGCTATCTCATTCGTTTTTTTGTTTAAGGTAGTCCAGTTTTCTCCGCCAAACCTCGAATCGATCGAAAGGTATGCCCCACCCGATGAACAAGAAACGTGCAATAGCCTCAATGGTGGCAGTTGGATTGGCAACTGTAGCCTATTTGGGCTGGCAGGGGGCGTTGGATTTTGGTGATCTGGCAAAACCTGATGAGGTCAAACAAATAGTCGCTGACTTTGGTGTCTTTGGTCCGTTAGCAGTGATCGCATTTATGGTGTTGGCGGTTGTGATGACACCCATTCCAAGTGCACCTATTGCCATGGCAGCGGGTGCGTTGTTCGGCCAATTTGCGGGTGCAGTTTATATTATTATCGGCGCAGAACTTGGTGCGATTATTGCATTTCTGCTTGCGCGGACTTTGGGTCGTGATGTTGCGCGGCAATGGCTTGGATCAGGTCTGGATCGCGGTCTGTTGGGGTCACAAAACGCGCTGATGTTTGCCATCTTTGCCAGCAGACTGATGCCATTCATATCGTTCGATCTGATGAGTTATGCAGCTGGATTGAGTGAACTGAAATTTTGGCGGTTCGCGATTGCAACGTTTGCAGGAATCATTCCTGCTAGCCTATTTCTTACACATTTTGGTGGTGCCTTGGCCTCTGGTGATGGGGTAGGTATAATTTGGGCGTCATTGGCGTTGGGCTGTATAACAGGGCTGCCGCTTTTGTATTTGGCGTGGCGATTACGCAGACGGCGCCACGAGGACTGACACGTAGGTTAAAATGTCATTTGGAGCATTACTAAGCTGGCCCGAAGCTTTGCAAGCGCTTCTGAAAAAAACTAGTTTTTAGTATCTAATCTGGTAACTGAAACATATTTTGTGTGCGCCCAACAGAAGCTTTGGCGTAATTCGTGGTGATGAATGAGGACAGACACTTACTTGCTGAGACCACGCAGGTATAAGTTTAATGATGCAAGTCGAATGCGGTTCCAGGCCCTGTATCAACTTCAAGATACTGCTGTGATTGCTTGCGATAGGAATGCCACTGATCGACACTGGATTATTCCTGAGTGAAAAATTGTCTTAGGCGTTGTCACAACGTTACGTGAATGGCGCTGCGCGTGTCACCAAGAAGGCGAATTTAACACATGCGAGGTCACATACCAAATCCAATGCGTTGAGTCTTTCATAGCGTCAAAAGGGCGCTGGTAGACGCCGCGTCCACACTTGTATCCGCAATCCAACTGCGACACATGTTCTTCAATTATTTATAAAATTCAAAAATGGATTCAATAATGTCAGACAGAACATTCATTCGCCACATTGTTCTTTTCAGCGCCAAAGACCAAGATGATGTGGCGCGAATAGTTGATGGGTTATCGATGCTCAAAAATATCCCACATGCGTCGATACTTGAGGTGGTTCAAAACAATCAGGTTGATGCATTATCTGATGAAATTGACGTCGTGGTTTATGCTGAATTTGTTAATGATGCTGCATTGCAAGCGTATAAGACCCATCAGATATACCAGGATGCTATTGCAGTTGTGCGGCCTTTGCGCGAATTGCGGATCGCTGCAGACTTCTAATGAATGGGAGTGACGTAAAAGTAACCTTTGATCGTGGACCTTCTGGGGCAGGGGATGTATTTGTTGCACCGTCAGCTATAATCCGTGCTGATAAACCTGACGAAGTCGACGTAGCGTTTGAGGCCATGCAACTTGCGCAGTCGGAAGGCAAATGGCTTGCGGGCTATGTGTCATATGAATTTGGCTATCTGACATCCCCAAAACTGAAACATTTACTGCCAAAGGATCGTGCACTGCCGTTGATCCATTTTGGCGTATTCGATGGGCCGCAGACATCTACACCATTGCTCATTGACACGCTTGTTGAACTTGGACCCTTGGAGCCGCAATGGGATGCTGACCGCTATGCGCAGGCGTTTGAAACGGTCCACGACTATATTGGTGCCGGTGACATTTATCAGGTGAACCTGACGTTCCCAATTATGACGTGTTCCGATGTGTCGCCTGATGCCCTATATGCTAAGTTGTGCGCTAGACAGGCAGTTCCCCACGGTGCTTTTGTCCGTTTTGATGAAACGGCTTTGCTATCACGTTCGCCCGAATTGTTTTTTTCGCTAACGGTCGCAGGCAAACTGACCACCCGCCCGATGAAAGGTACTGCGCCGCGTGGGGCCACGATGGTGCAAGACGACATTATTAAAGACGCGCTGCAATCGTCCGAAAAAAACCGAGCTGAAAATTTGATGATTGTTGATCTGTTGCGCAATGATATGTCGCGTGTATCAAAAATTGGCAGCGTAAAAGTACCTGAACTATTTGTCGTAGAACGCTTTGCGACGTTACACCAAATGACGTCGTGCATCACATCGCAGATCTTACCAAATACAACACTTAAAGAACTGTTTCTGGCGCTGTTTCCCTGCGGGTCCATCACTGGTGCGCCAAAAATACGCGCGATGGAGGTCATTCACGAAATCGAAACTCAACCGCGTGAAATTTATTGTGGGTCAATCGGGTGGATCGCACCGACTGGAGCAATGGAATTTAACGTGGCGATCCGCACTTTGGTGTATCGTGAAGATCATTCGATACAATTGAACGTGGGCGGCGGCGTAATTTATGATAGCACCGCTAAAGACGAGTATGATGAAGCACTACTGAAGTCGCGTTTCGCTGAATGCAGCTAGATCTTGAATTTATATAAAATTAAATAAATGACACAGAAAAACTTAATAGACCACAAATTTTGTGAACAGTGATCATAGCATCTGTAACGACGGCGCTGGGTTTAATCCCCCATGGTCATCGGTGTGAAGCTTGATTTTTTACGCGTGAAATTGTTTAGGCTGCCCCATCGAGGCGATAATGGCGTCAACTGTCGTTAACAATTTTTGAGCAGTTCGTTTTTTATAATGATTTTCACATTAATTTTGAAATTGGCAATGTTGATGTTTATGGAACGCAGTATGGCGGTGGGTACTTCCCATGGGTACCAGCGGAATATGGCTAATTAATTGTCGCTGAGGGGCTCAAACAGACGGCCAAGCTTTGGTCGATCTGATAAAATGTCCAAGAGATGGCAAAGATGCCAAGCCAGCACCTGATTGCTTGATAAGGTGGGCTTACCGGTCTGTGTTTCGATCTGATCTATCACGTCCAAAGTGCGCAGGTTCGTACATGATAAAAACACAGCCTCACAATCTTTTGCAGCTCCCATAGCGATGGCGGCGTCCGCGATTGAATTTGGGGCGATCCGAACGACCCGCTCCTCTGTTGGTTCATCGAATGTTGCAAATTTCGTCACCTCAATCCCAGCGTCTGCCAGGACAATGCGCAATTGATCTGACACGCTGGCAACATAAGGGCTGATTAGCCCAATACGTGTTATGCCTAGATGGGCGCAGGCTGCGATCAACGCAGATACGGGTTCAGTCACTTTGGGGGTTTGAATGCCAGCTTTAATAAGGGTCGCGATCCGGTCTGCGCCAATCTGTGCTGTGCCAGACGTGCAGCCATAACCAATCGCCGAAAGGGTTGCCCCAACCGGCAAAAGTGATGCAGTTTGCGTTAGTTCGTTGGCCATCGCTTGCAGGCTTTCGCGTGAAACGCTTGTGGCGGACGGGACTCGGCTTACAAGAAATTCTAGGTCGTCTGGCAACAAGACACGCAAGTCGCGTTCCAGGGTTTCATCAGTTTGCAGAACTATAAGGCCGATCTGTTTGGGGCGCGACAATGTCAGGTCATAGGCTAGGTTCATCATACGATCCTCATCTTGTCATTCTGTGGTTCGGACAAATATTCAGCGCCATTTTCACGGATCACGATATTTTCTTCATGCACCAAAATTTTCCCGTTCATTAGGTTCACTGACGGTTCCAACGTCAAAACCATTCCTTCAAAGAGAACTGTGTGGTCACGCGCGATGATGGACGGCCATTCGGTGAGCTGCATACCCAACCCATGACCCAGTCGCCCTGCCTCCATGGTGTCTCCTCTTGGATTTATGACCTTGTTCATAGTGTGAAACAGTTCGGATATCAGGGCTCCTGGTTTCGCCAATTCAAACGCGGCCTGGGTCGCATCAATTAGTTTGGAGTGAGCTGTTTGGGTGACCTCATTGGGTTTATTGACGCTGAAATTACGATCAAAATCGCAGAAATATCCATCCCAGATTAATCCGGTATCCAACATCAAAACATCACCTTGCAGCAGAGGAGCATCCGTTGCTGGTGAAATGACATCGTTATACCCACCACGGTCCGCCGCACCTGCAAGGTAAGGAACCCAATCTGCCCCCTCATTTAAACATAGTGCTTGAAAATTGCGGAATATCTTGGATAGTGGTTCTCCTTCACAAGCAATTTCAGAAACGCGATTAAAAGCGCGATCTGCAATTTTCGCAGCAGTGTGAATTTTGGTGATTTCAGCCTCAGATTTCACCAACCGCAGATCACGGGTTATGCCACCGTCGCCGATCAGCACACGTCCATCCAACAATGCCTCAATAGCCCTAAGGCTGGCGAGTGGCATATGAACGTGGCTCTCCATTTCATCAGCGAGGCCAATTTTGCCATTTGAAGGTGTGACTTCGCGCAGGGTTTGGGCCAGTAAAGTGATACCGTCATTATCATAATCAGGGGCCTGCCACGTGCGTATATCCTTGATCCACGTTTGTCCCATCAGGTGCGCCCCGATTGATGGAATGATTGCAATTGGAGCACCGATGGCTGGCACAACGACAAACCAAGGACGCGTCGGGCTTTCCCAAAACCGTGTTAGAAAGCCAGTATAATAACGTACTTCTGGTTCAGTCGTCAGCAGCAACGCTGATAATCCCCTTTTTGCCATTTTAGTCTGTGCAAGTTGGGTCCGCATATAATATTCTGCCTTAGCAAATCCACGAACAGGGGCCAACATCAGCTGGCTTCCTCACTCAAAATCACAAGCACCCTAGAGTCTTTTGTCAGTCCGAACGAACCCTGATCAGTCTTTGCTGCGATCAAGCCAGCCACACCAGCAGCACCTGAAGGTGTTGAAACGAATCCTGCTGCTGCGCAAATTTCACATCCTGTGGCGCCTTCGGTTTCTGTGATCAGCATGAAGCCGTCGGCGTCTTGCGTAAGGCCTTTGAGGGCTATTAGTGACGGTTCTTTGCAGTCCAACCGGCCCATGTCTGAGCTAGGACCTGACGTGACCTGTGGGCTGCTTGCCTTGATGGATGCGTATATGGCGGGTGCCGCGTCTGGTTCAACTACAATGATACACGGCATTTTCCCCCAAGCTTTGCGTATGTAGGCGGCTGATGCTGCAGCAAGGCCACCAACACCAGCTTGTAGGAATATATGGGTTGGTGGGACGTCCATCTGGTCGACCACTTCTTTCATAAGTACAAGATAGCCTTCCATCAGAACATGTGGACGCTCAAAATAACCTGGCCAAGAACTGTCAGACAGTAGAATCCAGTCGTTTTCAGTTGCGGCCGTTGCTGCACCAGCCATGCTGTCTTCGTAAATTGCACCATGGCGACGCACATCGGCCCCGATATCGCGTAGTCGGTCTGCGAAAGGTTCTGGAACAGTTTTGGCTAAGAAAACAACTGCCTTTGCACCGAATACTTGTGCGCCCGCCGCGACAGATAAGCCATGATTGCCCGCGCTTGCAGTGACATAGGTCTGCCCAGCAGCGCGGCCTAGTTCAGCGTCGCGCGCTATTACATAGGCCGCGCCTAGCGCTTTAAAGCTTCCAAGCCCCATGCGGCAGCGTTCGTCTTTGACAAAAACTGCACCTACATTCGCACTTTTGGCTAGGTCTGGAGCGGATACAAGCGGGGTCACCTGTGCGACAGGACAGCGCGACAAAAGAGCCGTCGCACGTTGTGCATTAACGCTTGGTGCGGGATACGCGGCGAGGCTGTCAAACAATGCGGTCGCAGCGGCAGAAGGTTTTGAAATATAATCCATGATGCCTTGGTAACAGCAGTTTGAAGATTACCAAGTGTTAAATTAGCCGCAAATAAAACCCCATATATCTGCAGTGACTGGAATGCTAAAAGTCTCCTGCTTATGCAGAGCGTCTATAGAAAAAGTGTGGAGATATGTCAGTTAAAGTTATTGGTCTTAAACGGATATGCGGACTACTTTGATCTAGTTAATTGCATATGTTTGCAGTTGCCAAACGGCTGATCCTCAATTGTACGGGCCTGCGCAGACCCCTTCATTAATGAAAAAACAGAAAAGTTTTTGTGATCAGGCAAGTAATAAAAAACTATCATCAATGTCCAGCGCAATACATTTAGACTTTTCCCATCTATTCTGTGTCAACAAATTACAGGTTATCAGGTGGCTAACTATCTAAAGTTATTTGGCCATTTGACTATCGGTTTATTGTTATTCGTTGATCTTTTATTGCGGTTGACGACGAAAACGAAATTGGCCGACGTCAATTGGCAGGTCGATATGTGGCGATAATTTTTTTCATGCCCTTTTGCACAGCGTATAAAACATCGCGGTCTTCTTCAAACGCGTGTTGCACATCTTCGTTCATTATCTTGGACAACGCCGCATCTTCGGGGTGGATATTGCGTAATTAAAATGAGTAGTAGCGCATTTTGCTGCCTGTTGTGGGTGTCATGAAGTTGCAGCTTTCCATGATAAAGGTGTCTCTGTGCAGAAGGCCATTCGGGCCACCGGTTCCAGCAGGGGGAAAGACAGCCTTGATCAGGGCGTGGTGGGGATAACGGACTTCATAAAGCTGCAATCGGTGAAAATTACCATTAAATTCCACAACTGTTTTGAAGAATGGCGTTGGTTTGTGATCCGCCATCCAGCGATGCACGATAACGCCATTTTCGGTCCTGGATACCCGCAACGGCGTGTCCTTTGTGGCATCGGCGGCTAAGCTGAATTGATGAACCCAAGCGACATGCGTTGTGTCCATCAGGTCGTTACACATCAGCAAGTAATTGAAGTCCAATTCCATCGTGTCGCCACGGTTCATGCCTCAGGTGGGGTCGCCATAATTTTCGCTTCGAATATGTAATTCACGCTGGCCAGTGCTGGATTTTCCATCCAAATTCAGACTAATCTGATTTTTTTGTTTAAGGGATAAGCATGAACGCAGGCATTGGATAGAATTCGACCTGTGCCAGGTGCCCAGACGTATTGACCGGCGCAATCAAACGTTAGTCCATGATTGTCGCATCGATAAGTGTCACCTTTGATGCGCCTTATAAACATTAGTATTTTGCGGTGTGGGCAGGCGACTTCTCGCCCCACCAGTTCCCTAGCTTCAGATCGAAATACGCAGAAGTTCTCGCCTAAGAAGGTGATCTGCTACAGTTCGCGCCTAATTTAATAATCCCACGCAGCAACGTGCCAAGCGTTCTTTAAAAATATTTGACTATCTCCTATATATAAAGAAAATTTAACCCATTTTTGTGGGTAAAATCTAGTATATCAGTGTTTTCTGCATCGGCATGGCGCAACACACTCCTTACTGACGCGTTCTAAAGTAAATTCATGATGTGCTGATTCATATTTTTAATTTCATCACAACAAATGACTATGCTGAAGTATCCTTGAAAGCCCATACCACAGCCTCCGTGGTAAAATGACACGCAAGTGGCCCAGCCTTGGACGTTCAGAATCGTTTTTGGCAATGGCCAGTCAGACATTGCGTTGCTGTGATTTTTTATGCTTCGGTTTCGCAGTTTGGGGACGCGACAGACCTGACGAGTTGAACGCTGCCAAACACAACAGGCGCGGACAATCCGCCTGCGTGCACCATTTCATTGAAGGCGAGGCGAAACTTGTAACGCAGTCCAAGCCTCACTCAACGAATCCGCGTGGGCAAGCGTTGGAACGCAATGTGTCCTCGCGCTATATCCAGCCAGTTGTTTAAGTGTGGATCATTCATTACTTTTTTACTTTGAGAGTCCTTTTGACCAAGCATCGGGCATTACGAGCGAGTTCAGCAGGGATTGCAGGAAACTAAAAGCTTAAGCACAATATTTGAGTATTTTTATAAATAAAAATACTCAAATTCGTAACGTATACTCATTTCAATTTTTCTCACTTTATTGGTGGATCTGCTGCTAACACCGCGAAGCTGAGATTGTTTGCTTCTATGTCTGTATCACAGCAACCTATGCCAGTTTATATTTTTATAACCTGATCTTGGGATTTAATGCAGAGCTGTGGATTTTTTTATATAGCTGGTACTGCATGTTGGGCAGAAATAAAGGGAAATAAGGTTCAGTACAGGGCTGCACAGTAAATTTATAATATTCTGATCTGAAGTTAAGTTTTTTGAATAAAAAGACACAGTGGTCTGTAAATATTGATGTTCTTGCAAAATAGGCGCTTTACAGTGAGTCCAACCATCCAGTTGCGATAGGGCCACTATTAAGAAAAGAATTGACGTCGTGTCGTTAAGATTCCTACGCTAAGTACTCGAAAAGAAAGTCCTGCGCATGTGGGACAATATAATAAAGCTGCCGAAAATTATCTGGGCAGCACTCCAACCAACAGGGGAATCCTTATGTTCAAGAAAACAACTGGTGCCATCGTTCTGAGCGCGGTAGCCGCACTGACGGGCACAACAGCAATCGCAGACGGCCATGCCATCACAGTCGGTTACTTCCTTGAGTGGCCAATGCCATTCCAGTTCGCAAAAGTGAACGGCACCTACGAAGAAGCGCTCGAAATGGAAATCAACTGGGTCAGCTTTGACACTGGTACTGCGATGTCCGCTGCTATGGCATCTGGCGACGTTCAGTTGTCCGTCAGCCAAGGTGTTCCACCGTTCGTTGTGGCAACATCTGCTGGTCAGGACCTTCAGATGCTTGATGTGGCAGTATCTTATGCAGACAACGACAATTGCGTTGTGCGCTCTGACCTGGAAATCACTGCGATGTCAGCCGCCGATCTATCTGGCTCCAAGGTTGCAGTTCCACTCGGTACTGCTGCTCATTACGGCTTCTTGCGCCAGATGGACCACTTTGGTGTGGACGTAGCATCCCTTGATGTTGTTGACATGTCACCACCAGACGGCGCTGCTGCCCTTGCACAAGGCGCAGTGGACATGGCTTGTGGTTGGGGTGGTTCGCTACGCCGCATGAAGGAAAGTGGCAACACTTTGCTAACTGGCGATGAAAAGACAGCACTTGGTATCTTGGTGTTTGACGTGACGTCGGCACCAACTGCTTGGGTTGCTGAGAACGAAGCAACAGTGGCCAAGTTCCTTGCTGTAACGGCTCAAGCCAACGCAATGTGGAAAGCTGGCGACATGATAGACGAAATGTTGCCTGTTATCGCACAGGATTCTGGCATGGACGTCGAAGCGACAGCCCAGACACTGGCTACATTTGTGTTCCCGTCCGTTGAAGAACAGTTGGGTGCTGCATGGCTTGGTGCTGCAGCACCATCGTTCCTACAAGGCGTGGCGCAAGTCTTCGTTGATGCTGGTTCTATTGATGGGTCTCTTGACAGCTACGCAGGTGCAATCAACACAGGTCCATTGGCTGCTGCCAACGACATGTAAAACTACTAAGGCAAAGGCCTAGTGCTTCTTGTGCTGGGCCTTTGCCATTTTAAGGCTGGGTGAGGTACCACCCCTGATTGCCAAAATAGCGCCAGGTGCGCAAGGGAGCCCCCCATGACTGGATTATCCATCGACAATCTTTCGATGCGCTTTGAACTGCCTAATGGTGGGCATGTACAAGCGCTTGAGGGTGTATCCCTAGACCTTAAAGAAGGTGAACTGCTCAGTGTGCTTGGCCCATCGGGGTGCGGTAAGACGACATTGTTAAATATAGTTGCAGGTTTTTTGGCTCAGACTGACGGCAAACTGGTTCTGAATGGTCATGAGATTAAAGGCCCCGACGCTGAACGCGGTATGGTGTTTCAGGCAGGCGCGTTGTTTGAATGGATGTCGGTGCGTGACAATGTCAGCTTTGGTCCTCGCATGGCGGGGCGGAAAAAAGCTGACTACATGGGTAATGTTGATCATTTGTTGGAAATAGTTGGCCTGCAAGATTTCAAAGAGAAGATGGTCTATGAATTGTCTGGTGGGATGCAGCAGCGCGTGGCTTTAGCCCGCTGCTTGGCCAATGATCCGGATGTGATATTGATGGACGAACCTCTTGGCGCTCTGGATGCTTTAACTCGCGAAAAGATGCAAAGCCTCGTATTGAAATTGTGGAAAGAAACCGGCAAAACGATTATTTTGATTACTCACTCTGTTGAAGAAGCATTGCTACTGGGCGAACGTCTGATCGTGATGGCCCCACGTCCAGGTCGTATCCATAAAGAATACCGCCTGCCGTTCGCCGAATTGGGAGTTGGCGCTGATCTGCGTGAGGTCAAAAAGCACCCCGATTATGCCTCCACGCGTGAAGAAATTCTCAACATGATCTGGGACATGGAAGAAGAAATTATGGGTACTGCAGGAGATAACGAATAAAATGAATAGTTCCATAAATCTCCTTTGTACTCGTGAACGTCTGGGTGAAATCGTCACGCAATTGCGTGCAGTCAATCTGCCAGAAGGCGAAATCGCCGGTGATACGTTCACGCCACCTGACGGATGTGTGCCGGCTACGGGTTGGGAAACTTTCAGTTATCAGTTTTCCACCTTGGGTGCCGAACTATGGACTGAAACCAAAACAGTTGCGGCAAGTGCGGCAAGCGCGCTGCCGTCTCTGGCGATATATGTATTAGTCATTTTGGCAAGCATGTTCATCTACCGTGCGATCAAAACGCGCCTGACGCCAACACGTGACTTTGCGTCTCTCAAAACAGTTACGTTTGGAGATGAAAGTGCGGTGCGGTCTGATTTTCCTGCGTCTGTCCTGTCTATAATTTTGATTTTCATAATTTGGGGAAGTTTTACAGGCTCAGCCCTTATCCCTGGCTTTCTACATTTACCTGCGCCCTACGTGGGTGAAAGTAGCTTTACTTACACGCTTGATGATGGTGATGGAAATCGTGACCAAGCCGAAGTGTTTATTCGGGTAATTGCGGCAGACGCAATGCCGAGCGATATGGTGTTTGACGAAGGCAATGGGTTGGCCAGAAACGATGGTGCTGAAATTGGAGTTTACCTAAGTGATATAATTGTTTGGGACGGCAACGATGATGTCAAGCGGCGTGCCGACGGTGCACGCATCGTGGCGATCAACGGTGAGGAATTCGACTACGATTTTGGCAATGATGAGGTACGCCAAGCTACGCCAACGTTCAATTTAGATTTTGCGCGCGTAACGATCACCGACCGTGGATCGATAAACGTAGTGCCCGATCAAGGTTGGCAAATGCAACCGCTGTATCTGCCTGCCCCTGAAGTGGTTTGGAATCGCTTTATTGAAATCGCAAAATATGGCTACCAGAACGTTTATTTAACCGTTCACCTTGGGTTTTCACTGTTCCGTGTCATCGTTGGCTTTATATTGGGTGCAGCAGTTGGAATTCCGCTTGGTTACGCCATGGGGTTGTCCAACTGGTTCCGTGGCTGGTTCGATCCAATTGTGGAGTTTATGCGTCCCGTGCCGCCATTAGCTTTGATCCCACTAGTTATTATTTGGTTCGGTATCGGTGAAGTTGGCAAAATATTCCTGCTTTTTCTTGCCGCACTTTGGATTATGGCAATTGCTGCGCGTTCAGGCGTATCGGGTGTGCGAATTACTAAAGTTCATGCTGCTTATTCGCTGGGTGCGTCGCGCTGGCAAATTTTGCGCCATGTGATTATTCCAAACTCTCTGCCTGAAATCTTCACCGGTGCGCGAGTTGCGATGGGTGTTTGCTGGGGCACGGTTGTTGCCGCTGAACTTGTAGCCGCCGAAGAAGGCATCGGTAAGATGATCACCACAGCGTCCAAGTTCCAGAACACAGACATCATTCTTCTTGGTGTGATAATAATTGGGCTGGTTGGCTTTGGAATTGACATGCTGATGCGCTGGGCTGAACGGTCTTTGGTACCATGGAAGGGCAAAGGCTAACCCAGCTTAGCACCTTTTTGGATGAAGTCCGAACGGGTATCTTTTGAACATAGCTCTTAGACAAAAAAAGGACCGGAGTAATGCTGCTCCGGTCCTTTTATGTGTTTTATACTAGATTTATTCCATCAACGCGGCATCTGTAATGATCGTGGTATAGGCTCCTGTAGGAGTCGTCGAAATTACTGGATCAGATCCGCCAGCCAGCAACGTTGCAACTGTGAGCTCATAAGCTTCGATGTCCAGTGCACCAGTGCTACCGTTGGTCAGTTTGGCAATCTCACCCATCATACGGACTTGTGCAGCTTCCGATTGGGCACCAGTCTCATCGTATTCAATAATGATCGCTGCAGCTTCTGCCACATTATCTTCGGCGTAGCGCCAGCCTGCCATGGAAGCGCGCACGAAACGAACCATTTTGTCGACAAAAACTGGATCATCCAGGTTGTCTTCCAGCGCCCAAATACCATCTTCGAGTGTGGCAACACCTTGGTCTTCATATTTAAAGGTAATCAGTTCATCAGGGTTCACACCTGCATCCAGAACCTGACCGTATTCGTTGTAGGTCATCGTTGATATGCAGTCAGCCTCGCGGTTCAGCAACGGATCAACGTTAAAGCCTTGCTTAAGAACAGTGACGCCATCATCGCCGCCATCAGTACCAATACCAACTTGGCTCATCCAGCTTAGAAACGGATATTCGTTGCCAAAGAACCAGACACCAATTGTTTTGCCTCGGAAATCTTCAACAGTTTTAATTCCGGTGTCTTTCCAGCATGTCAGCATTAAGCCGGAACTTGTAAACGGCTGAGCGATGTTTACGACTGGCAAACCCTTTTCACGTGCTGCCAAAGCGGAAGGCATCCAGTTGAGCATGATGTCAGCGCCACCGCCTGCCAAAACCTGTGGCGGTGCAATATCTGGACCACCTGGCAGGATGGTGACGTTTAGATTTTCGTCATCGTAAAATCCTTGATCAAGTGCTACATAATAGCCGGCAAACTGGGCCTGTGTGACCCACTGCAATTGCAATGATACATTGTTGGTGTGGCCGTCTGCGAATGCAGTTGTACCAAGTGAAGCAGCGAATGCTGCGATTGTCATTGTTGTCTTCATGTTGACCTCCAGTGTCAGGTTGCGTGTCGCTCCGGTTGCGCCGAAGTCTTATTGTTCATTTTTCGCGTTGTGAGGGATGCCAAAACGTCATCCGTTTTTCTATAGTGGCAATAATCCCGTAAAATGCTGAGCCCGCAAGGGCAGCAACAACAATTTCGGCCCAAACCATATCAAGTGCAAGCTGCCCGACTGATGTTGATATCCGAAATCCCATACCTACGGTTGGGGAGCCAAAAAATTCAGCAACAATCGCACCAATAAGTGCAAGTGTAGTCGCAATTTTTAGGCCGTTAAACATAAAAGGCAACGCAGCAGGCAGGCGCAATTTGAGCAAAGTGGGCCAATAGCCCGCTCCATAGGTACGCATTAAATCACGCTGCATCATGCTGGAAACTTTCAACCCGGCGACGGTATTCACAAGGATCGGAAAGAACACCATCACACCAACCACGGCGGCTTTGGACTGCCAATCGCTTCCAAGCCATTTAACAAATATTGGGGCTGTGCCGACAATTGGTAAAGCTGCCATAAACGCACCGACTGGCAATATACCTTTGGTAAGAAATTCGCTGCGATCTGCTAGTAATGCGACAGCAAACGCTGCAATCATTCCAACGACATAACCGGTCATCGCCCCTTTTAAGATGGTCTGTTCAAAGTCCGCCCAAAGTATTGGAATTTCATTGGCAAACCGTACGGCGATAGAGGATGGCGGTGGGAGAATAATAGGACTAATGCCAAGCATTGTCACAAGTACTTGCCAAATCGCAATAATCGTTGCGCCAAAAATGATCGGAATAATGAGGCTGATCGTTCTGCTATCAGACTGTGGTCCATTTGCAAGCTGCGCATTAATCCACCATCCAGTGGCCCATATTGAAAGTGCAATAATAAGCGCCATCACGCGGTTGCCCCCATACCCATGCGCGCCAATGTGCGTCGTTCGATAAAGCTAAGGATAGCGACCAACAAAGCCGCGGTTATCGCCGCCCCGAATAGTGCTGCCCAAGTTACCATGGGTTGACCATATTGGTCACCAACTAGCATACGTGCGCCAAAACCAGCCCGCGCACCGGTTGGCAATTCACCGACAATAGCGCCAACCAAAGCGGCAGAAATTCCAATTTTTAATGACGCGAACAGATATGGCATGGATGCTGGTAAGCGGAGTTTCCAAAAACCCTGATTTGCATTGGCACTATAAGTGCGCAGCAGATCCAACTGCATTCCATCAGGGCTGCGCAATCCTTTTACCATGCCGACGACGACAGGGAAAAAACTCAGGTAAGCGGAAATTATTGATTTGGGCAAAAGCCCCTGAATTCCAATCGCACCCAGAATGACGATAATCATCGGAGCCAGGGCCAGAATAGGAATGGTTTGGGACGTAATCGCCCATGGCATCACCGATTTATCCATCGTTCTGTTGTAAACAATTCCCACAGCCAACAGGATACCCAGCGTTGTGCCAATCACGAACCCAAGCAGTGTTGCCGATAGTGTAACCCATGCGTGATATACTAGTGATCGACGTGATGTTGGCGCCTTGGTAAAGATCGTTTCATACATCTCAATAGCGACTTGATGCGGTGACGGTAGGCGTGGACGCACTAGGGTGTAGGTCATCGTGATGATCTCAGGGTTCTTGATTGCCAAGGTCAATCCCAAGAACTCTTGGCGGTCACGCGGAGCTTCTGGTGTCATAATAAATCCGTCCCGTTGCGCCTGATCTGCGGTCAAATGTGCGTTCATTGGGATAACTGCTGCTGTCCAAATGACAAAAATTATCACCACAACCACCAACGCTGGAATAATGCCTTTTATATTCATAATTTAATCATCCACGTGTCCCGCACGTAAGCCGTCACGGACGCGGTGCGCGATCTTGATGAATTCTGGACTGTCGCGGATATCTAACGGACGATCTTTCGGCAGTGGGCTGTTGATCACATCTGTGATCCGACCAGGCCGCGGTGACATAACGACAATCTTGGTAGACAGATACACGGCTTCCGGGATGGAGTGGGTTACAAAGCCAATTGTCTTTTCTGTTCGCGCCCAGAGCTTTAGTAACTGTTCGTTTAGGTGATCGCGCACAATTTCATCTAGCGCACCGAACGGTTCATCCATCAATAAAATATCTGCATCAAACGCCAATGCGCGTGCAATCGACGCGCGTTGTTGCATGCCACCTGATAACTGCCATGGAAAACGCTTTTCGAACCCACCAAGGTCGACAAGGTCCATAACGCGGTTAACGCGTTCATGTTGTTCGGCTTTACTGAACCCCATGATTTCCAATGGGAGCCTGATATTGCCGCCAATCGTGCGCCATGGATAAAGCCCCGCCGCTTGAAACACATAACCATAAGCACGTGAGCGGCGTGCTTCATCTGGAGACATTCCATTGACGGAAATTTCACCAGCTGTTGGCGTTTCAAGTCCCGCGATACAGCGCAAAAATGTCGTCTTGCCACAGCCAGATGGTCCGATGAAGCTGATAAATTCGCCTTTGTTGATATTAAGGCTTACGTCCTTAAGAGCATGCACTGGACCGTCGTTTGTTTCAAACGTTAGGTCAAGATTTTTGGCTGTAATGACTGGAGTTTCGTTCATTAAAATGACCGCAATTTAGTTGTTACATGGTAGCTATCGGAATGCCAGATTGTATAATTGTCTCTGCCCGTAGGAGGCATTCTATACGACTGTGCACAAATTTTGTCTTCGCGTGTACATTTTCTTTGAATAATATTCCTCACATTTAGGTCGTCATTAAAATTCACGATTGGGCAGATACTTTCCCTTAGTTCAGTTCGGTTTGGCCAAAGGATAGAAGTTAAATTTGTGTTTGCAAATTTGCCAGCGACCCGATTGCAGCTGCCAGCAATCCGCGCGCAAACTCCCCATCCTTTTTGAGCCTGAGCGTGGAGAGGCAATGCCATCATGGCTAGAGTTGTGAGTAGTCTCAAAATCAAACTCCTGACGCCGGAATGCCAGTGCGGTTCACAGGACGCGGTGCGGTGAGCTCTTTCCACGACGATAGTGCATTGTTCACGACGCCATTTCCGTCACGTCGCACGAATTTGCCGTGACCTTCTTGTGTACGAATTTCACCGTCATGCACGGCAACATGGCCGCGTGTCAGTGTGAAGCGTGGAAGTCCTTTGACGTGCTTGCCTTCAAACACATTGTAATCAATAGCCGATTGCTGTGCGTCAGCTGTGATCGTCTTTTCTTTGTTAGGGTCCCAAACTACAAGGTCAGCATCCGCCCCAACCAGAACTGCACCTTTTTTTGGATAGCAGTTCAAAATCTTGGCGATGTTTGTTGACGTCACAGCGACAAACTCGTTCATTGTCAAACGACCTGTGGTGACTCCGTGGGACCACAGCATCGGCATCCTGTCTTCAAGGCCACCAGTGCCATTCGGAATTTTTGTAAAATCACTTAATCCCGTACGTTTTTGTTCAGTTGTAAACGCGCAGTGGTCCGTCGCAACAACCGAAAGGCTTCCACTTTGTAGACCTGCCCAGAGACTGTCTTGGTGTTGCTTATTGCGGAATGGTGGGGACATGACACGTCTCGCAGCATGATCCCAGTCGTTGTTAAAATACTCTGATTCATCCAGCGTAAGATGCTGGATCAACGGCTCCCCCCATACTCGTTTGCCCTGTTGGCGTGCACGTCGGATCGCCTCGTGGGATTCCTCACAAGATGTATGCACTACATACAACGGCACGCCAGCCATATCTGCGATCATGATCGCCCGGTTGGTCGCCTCGCCCTCGACTTGTGGTGGGCGAGAGTAGGCGTGGGCTTCGGGCCCAGTATTGCCCTCTGCCAGTAGTTTGGCCTGTAGTTCAGCCACCACGTCGCCATTTTCAGCGTGGACCATTGCGATGCCACCTAGTTCAGACAGGCGACTGAAGGATGCATACAATTCGTCGTCATTCACCATTAACGCGCCTTTATAGGCGAGGAAGTGTTTAAACGTGTTAATGCCGCGATCCTTGATTACCGTTTCCATCTCATCGAATACCTGCTCACCCCACCATGTGACGGCCATGTGGAATGAATAATCGCAGTTAGCGCGTGTCGATTTATTATCCCACATTTGTAGCGCGTCATGCAGACCCTGACCCGGTGAGGGCAGGGCAAAATCTACGACCATCGTGGTACCACCCGCAAGCGCAGCCCGTGTACCACTTTCAAAATCATCGGTCGAATATGTGCCCATGAATGGCATCTCAAGGTGCGTATGCGGGTCGATCCCACCTGGCATTACGTAACAGCCAGTCGCGTCGAGCTCATCGTCACCGTGTAGGTTTGGACCAATTTCGGTGATAACGCCGTCTTCGATCATGACGTCAGACTTGTAGGTCAAATCTGCTGTGACTATCGTTCCATTTCTGATGACTGTTTTCAACCTTCGTTCCTTTATTCATAGTGACCACCAAACGGTGGAGGTTTGGGGGCTGGCCCCATGTTGCGTCAGGATACAATCTGCGCTGTTTCAAGAACTGCGTGCATCAACACATCGGTGCCTGCTGTCGCCCATTCTGGTGAGATTTCCTCGGCTTCGTTATGTGATAATCCACCCACACATGGACACATCACCATCGCTGTTGGTGCGATGCGATTGATCCAGCAGGCATCATGGCCAGCACCAGAAATCAGGTTCATGTGACTATAGCCAAGGCTTTTTGCGGCTTTGCGCACGGCGCTTACACAGCCCTCGTCAAATGTCACTGGATCGAACCCACCAACCTTTTCAAACTCAATCTTCAAGCCCATAGTGTCTACAATTTTTTGAGCATCAATGCGCAAACGCGCTTCCATGTCTGTGATGACGTCCAAGTTTGGAGATCTGAAGTCGACTGTGAAAATAACTTTTCCAGGAATTACGTTTCGTGAATTTGGAAAGACATCGATGTGCCCTGCCGCTCCGACTGCGTGGGGGGCGTGCGATAGTGCAATCTCATCTACTTTGTCCAATATTCGCGCCATCGCCAGCCCCGCATTTTTGCGCATGGGCATTGGTGTTGATCCGGTGTGGGCATCACTGCCGGTGATCGTAATTTGGGTCCATGACAGGCCTTGGCCATGGGTTACTATGCCAATATCTTTGCCTTCGGCTTCAAGGATTGGGCCCTGCTCAATGTGCAATTCGAAGAACGCGTGCATCTTGCGGGCGCCTACAACCTCGCTGCCTTGCCAACCGATACGTTTCAACTCATTGCCAAATGTTTTGCCGTCCGCATCAACCCGATCATATGCCCACTCTTGGGTATGGAGCCCTGCAAAAACACCAGATGACAACATCGCCGGCGCGTAGCGCGTGCCTTCTTCGTTGGTCCAGTTTGTCACAACAACTGGGTGTTTTGTTTTGATGTCGAGGTCGTTCATCGTGCGGATGATTTCCAACCCTGATAGAACTCCTAACACACCATCATACTTACCACCTGTTGGCTGCGTGTCCAAATGGGAACCGACATAAACTGGCAATGCGTCTGGATTAGTGCCCGCACGGGTCGCAAACATATTGCCCATCGTATCAAGGCCCATCGTGCAGCCTGCAGCTTCGCACCAATGTTTAAACAAATGCCGGCCTTCGCTGTCTTCATCTGTGACGGTCTGACGATTGTTTCCACCTGCCACACCAGGCCCTATCTTGGCCATTTCCATCAGGCTATCCCACAGTCGAGCGCCATTCACTTTTAAATTCTCGCCTATAAATGGCATCGTAGATCTCCTAGCAGTTGGTGCAACAATTTGACCAACTGGAAAAAACAAGGCTAGCAGTTGCTTTAGGGCAGTCAAGGATTATACTTGATCTGTAAATTGACATTTGGTGAGCTGAGTACACCAATTCGGCATACTGCTCAGAATTTAGACGGATCAAAACAGACCTATGACCAAAACAGTCCCAAAGTCAGACACGCGAATCCAGAAGAAAAATCAAGCATTAATCATGTCAGCGGGTCTGGTCGTGTTTTCTCAATTTGGATTTCGTGGGTCAACTCTGGATCTGGTCGCACAGGAAGCGGGGTTGTCAAAGCCTAACCTGTTGTATTATTTTCGTTCTAAAGACGCAATTTATACCGCGCTTTTAGCGAAAACTCTTACAAACTGGCTGGAGCCCTTGCGAAAAATTGATGCGAAAGGTGATCCGGTTGAAGAATTGCTCGGCTATGCCAAACGAAAATTGGACATGTCACAGCACTATCCGCGCGAAAGTCGCCTTTTTGCCAACGAAATTATCCAAGGTGCACCACGTATTGGTGACGTGTTACGCGGTGAATTGCGTGAACTGGTAGATGAAACTGCAGTTGTCATAAATGGCTGGGCCACGGCAGGCCGCATCAATAAAGTAGATCCTTACCACCTAATATTTTCTATTTGGGCGCAGACTCAACATTACGCGGATTTTGATGTGCAGGTACGTTCTGTTTTAGGAAATATTGATCCGTTTGATGGAGCTCAATACCATTTAGAAGCAATGCTGCGTGGGCTTCTGACACCATTGGTTGATCAAAAGGGTTGTTAGGCAAGAAACTGGGCCGATGCGTGAGTGGACCGGCCCAATACTCAGGTAAAAATCTTAATGCTGACGCCATTATTCTGCAGCTGTGGCCGCAGGATTATTTGGATGTGTCATCCAGTTTGCATATTCCTTTTGCACCACCTTTCCGGTGCGCGGGTCGGTTGTACCTGGTGCAAGGGCACTCATGGTGATGCAGTCTTCAACAGGGCACACATCTACGCAAAGGTTACAAGCGACACACTCTTCGTCAATGACAGTAAAGGTGCGATCTTCTGACATTGCAATTGCTTGATGTGATGTGTCTTCGCAGGCCGCGTAGCAGCGCCCACAAGAAATACAGTCGTCCTGATTAATTACCGCCTTTGCGATGTAGTTAAGGTTTAGGTACTGCCAATCTGTTGTATTTGGCACGGCTGCACCCATGAAGTCTGCGATGCTGGTATGGCCTTTTTCGTCCATCCACTGTGACAAACCGCTGATCATTTCTTCAACAATCTTAAAACCATAGGTCATGACAGCTGTGCACACCTGCACATTTCCACAGCCAAGTGTGATGAATTCTGCCGCGTCGCGCCAAGTTGTGACACCACCTATTCCTGAAATTGGCATTCCTTTGGTTTCGTCATAGCGTGCAATTTCACTCACCATCGACATTGCGATGGGTTTAACCGCCGGTCCGCAATAGCCGCCGTGGGTCCCTTTGCCGTCAATACTGGGTTCGGGTGACATTGAATCGAGATTTACAGACGTGATCGAATTGATCGTGTTAATCAGGCTTACTGCATCCGCGCCGCCGCGACGCGCGGCCGCTGCTGGTTGGCGCACATCAGTGATATTTGGCGTCAGTTTCACGATTACTGGCTTGGAATAATACTTTTTGCACCAGCGTGTTACCATCTCGATATACTCAGGCACTTGGCCAACTGCCGCGCCCATGCCTCGTTCGCTCATCCCATGTGGGCAGCCAAAGTTAAGCTCAATACCATCGGCACCAGTGTCCTCGACCAACGGCAGGATAGCCTTCCATGCTTCTTCTTCACAGGGGACCATGATGCTAACGATCATAGCACGATCGGGATAATCCGCCTTCACCCGTTTGATTTCTGCAAGGTTAGTGTACAGGTCGCGGTCGGTAATCAACTCGATATTGTTGATTCCAAGCACGCGGCGATCTGCACCGTAAATTACTCCGTACCGCGGGCCGTTCACGTTCACGACGGGCGGGCCTTCTTCGCCTAATGTCTTCCAAACAACGCCACCCCAGCCTGCATCAAACGCGCGGCGGACGTTGTATTCTTTGTCAGTCGGTGGCGCGGACGCCAGCCAGAATGGATTGGGGCTTTTGATACCCAGAAAGTCTGTTGTCAGGTCAGCCATATCAAATGCCCCCGTTTAAAGTGTTATGAATATCTATTGCAGCATCGCGCCCTTCGGCAACGGCTGTCACCGTCAGATCATCGCCACCTGATGCACAATCACCACCTGCCCAGACCAAGTCATGGCTTGTGCGGCCTGCGCCAGTCACGGCAATTTTGCGCCCGTCCAGATTAAGGCCCCCATCGTCAGTTAACGTCTGGCCAATTGCTCGGAAAACCTGATCGGCTGGTATGCGAATTGTCTCGCCTGTTCCCGTCAATTTGCCGCTGTCAGAGCTTGTATATTCGAGTTCAATTTCAGCCACAGACCCGTTTCCGTAGATCGCTTTGGGCTGCACATTAAATAGCAGGTTTACCCCAAAAGATGCTGCTAAATCTTGTTCGTACCGGCTGGCTGACATCGCATCTCGGCCGCGTCTATAGGCAATTGTTACCTGCTGCGCACCGAGGAGTTTTGATTGCACTGCTGCGTCTACTGCCGTCATGCCACCACCGATGACAACAACATTACGGCCTACAGGTAGGGTGGCGAGGTCACTCGCCTGACGGAGGTTGTGGATAAATGAAACTGCGTCGTCGACGCCGCTTTTGTTATCGCCCTCGACCGACAACGCATTTACGCCGCCAAGCCCCACAGACAGGAATACAGCAGCAAAACAGCTGACTAAATCATCAACTTTCAATTCTGACCCTAAAGCCATGCCGGTCTGTATTTCTATTCCACCAATCGACACCAGCCAATCGACTTCGCGTGCAGCGAAATCTTCCGTCGTTTTATAGGCTGCTATCCCGTATTCGTTCAGTCCGCCCGCTTTCGGTTGCGCATCATATACAATGACATCGTTGCCCAGCATTGCCAGACGGTGTGCGCAGGAAAGGCCTGCTGGCCCGGCGCCGACAACGGCAATCTTCTTGCCAGTTAGATCAGCCCGTTTAAACGGCATAACGCCTTTATCCATTACTGTGTCTGTTGCAAAGCGTTGCAAGCGGCCAATTTCCACTGGTTTTCCTTCGGCCAGTTCACGCACGCAGGCTTGTTCGCACAAATCTTCAGTAGGACAAACACGCGCGCACATTCCGCCAAGGATATTCATATCAAAAATTGTCGTCGCAGCAGCCTCTGGTGTTCCAGTTGCTATTTGGCGAATGAACAGCGGGATATCAATGTCCGTTGGGCAAGCTGTAACGCAAGGCGCGTCGTGACAGAAATAACAGCGGTCTGCGGCAACCATGGCTTCGTGTCGGTTCAAGGGCGCGTGCAAGTCCGTAAAATTTTCTTGCAGTTCCGCAGCTGCGAGACGCTCAGCTGCTATTCCTGGAGTAAAAGGTGTGTTCATGTTAGCTCCTTTCGTATGGCTATTATTTACTCTGACACAGATATTTTTTTTATCAAACGGTAAAATTATCCTCAGGGTTGATTGTATGAATTAGCCTATTTTTTAATAGACCGCGTTTTGAATTTGCTTAAGATGTAGGCATTAACAGGTTCAAATAAAAAATTAGAGGCCCCAATATGTCCATATACGCCATCGTTCAAGTTGACGTCAAAAATGACGAAGAGTACGCGAAATACGCAGTCCTTGCTGGACCAGCTCTTGCAAAATATGGTGGTGAATTTTTGGTCCGTGGGGGTAAGGTTAAAGTCATGGAAGGCACTACACGGGCCCGCTGTGTAATTATCAAGTTTGGTGATATGGAAACTGCAAAAAAATTCTACCACAGCCCAGAATACCAAGAAGCACTTTCCTTTGCGCTACCTGTTTCAGAGCGAGACTATAAGTTCGTTGAAGGTGTTTAGTCACCTTTTGGCTATTAGTTTTTCTCGCCAAAATGCGCTTCGTAACGCGTTGGCAGCTTATATGAATCGCTATTGTAGTGAGTTAATGATTCTTCTCGGGACACAGACAGGGACACAAAGCAAGTGATTAGTCCGCTATTGTATTTGTGATACGGCTTAACCCATTGAGTGCTCACATTGCGCTTGCTAAGGAAGAACCCCTAAATCCTGCCCCACTGCGATCAATTTGCGTCTGACGTTCCGCATAGATACGTTGTGATTGGCCTAATTCTAGAACGCGGAATTTGCTGTGTAGCTAAGATCGGCTTTGCCATAAAATTTCCCGACTCGGTGGGCTGTGCGCAATTGCGCGAGACACCAAATACATCTTCTTCGGTCAAATGGTAAATTAATCAATTTGCCTTGTGATCAGGAAGGGATATCGACTCATGACTTTCATGCGTGTCGTGCCAATGCGATTCAGTGGCGGTCTATCCTCGGTGTGGATTACATGGTCGCAAATGTGGTCTTACATAGCCATAGCTGCCTTTTGGCATTGTTTCAGAAACATAGAATTTGTTAGAAAAGCACCTAATTGACAGTTCATAACGCATCATATTTTAAAATTGTAAAATTAATTTAAATTAATGATCAATTTGTTCGGTTTCCCTTGAGGGTTGATCAAAACTGACCCAAAAAGGCATAACATTTCTCGACCTAATGTTCAGGAGTTCGCGTGTCACTCTTTCTTATCGTAGCCTTGCCTTTTTTTGGTGCCTTATTGCCAAGTTTAATGAATTCCGCAGGCCGTCAGGCAGTTGCTGGAGTGACGTTCACTGTGACCCTGTTAGCGTTTGTTGGCTTGATGACGAACCTGCCTGCTGTGCTTAACGGTGACGTGGTGCAAAATGGTTTTGACTGGTTCCCTGAACTTGGTTTGAACGTGACCTTGATGCTTGATGGGCTTGGCTTTTTGTTTGCCACAATGATCCTTGGTATCGGTCTTTTAATCATCGCGTACGCGCGGTTTTATTTGTCACGTAATGATAACATGGGCGAATTTTTTACCTATCTGTTATTATTCCAAGGTGCGATGGTTGGTATTGTTCTTTCCAATAACATATTGCTTTTGTTAGTTTTTTGGGAACTAACTTCGCTGTCATCTTTTCTGTTGATTGGGTATTGGAAACACCTTGAAGCAGGCCGGCAGGGAGCCCGTATGGCGCTGACAGTTACTGGATTGGGTGGCCTTGCTTTGATTGCTGGGATGCTGATGTTAGGTAAGATTGTTGGATCTTACGACCTCAGTGTTATCTTGCAAAACCGTGAATTGATACAAGCTGATCCGCTCTATGTTCCTGTGTTGCTTTTGATATTGTTGGGTGCATTTACAAAGTCTGCGCAGTTTCCGTTCCATTTTTGGTTGCCACACGCGATGGCGGCACCCACGCCCGTGTCAGCGTATCTACATTCAGCAACAATGGTAAAAGCAGGCATATTCTTGATGGCGCGAATGTGGCCTGTGCTGTCTGGCACGCCGGAATGGTTTTACATTGTTACAACAACTGGCTTGATTACAATGATTGTGGGCGCAGTGATTGCGTTGTTCAAGCATGATCTTAAAGCTTTGTTGGCATTTTCTACGGTCTCACACCTTGGTTTAATAACCATGCTTCTTGGCACTGGCACCGCATTTGGTGCATTTGCGGCGATGTTTCATATCCTTAATCATGCAACGTTTAAGGCAGCTTTGTTTATGTCAGCGGGCATTATTGATCATGAAACCAATACGCGTGATATCCGTAAATTAGGAGGTTTGCGCCATCTAATGCCAATTACGTTTTTGATCGCAATAATTGCTGCACTTTCGATGGCGGGCATCCCCTTGTTGAACGGATTCCTAAGTAAAGAAATGATGCTTGAAGAAATGGCACATACCTATCTGTTCGGTCCTAAATGGCTTGTGCCAACGCTGGCGACTTTCGGGTCACTATTCTCAGCAGCTTACTGTTTTCGTATGATCGGTCACACTTTTCTTGGGCCCAAACGTAAGCCCGAAAGTTACCCCGCCAAACCCCATGACCCCAGTGTTGGATTGTGGCTGCCGCCTGCAATCCTTGCAGTTTTGGTTGTCGTCATTGGCGTGGCCCCGTTCTTAGTTCAGGACTTTGTAATTCTTATTGCGAAATCAGTAATAAGGGATGCCGCACATCTTGATGTCAAATACATTAAAATCTGGCATGGTTTTGTGCCAGCTCTTTATATGTCCATCGTCGCTGTGCTTGGTGGATTGATAATAGTGGTGATGTTCCGCCCGCTGTCGCGCCTGTGGGATAAAACCCCGCGCCCCGAGGCAAAAAATTTCTTCGACAATATCATTATGGCAATTTTAATATGCGCCCGCTCATGCATCCATCCACTGCACAATGGCGCGTTCACGCGCTACGCTATGATCATGGTGATCACGACTGTTGCGGCAGGGTACCATGCTTGGGCGACTGGTGTCGTTGGCAATGTCACGCGCGGGCTACAGCCAGTAGGGTGGGTAGAGATTGGTGGTTGGATTATGCTTGTATCTGCCGCAATCAGCCTTGCAGCCTTGCACTATAACCGTCTTTTATCGTTAATCTTGATCGGTATAGTTGGCCTGATGGTTTCGATCGGGTTTGTATTTTTAAGCGCGCCAGATCTTGCGATGACGCAGATCACGGTTGAGGTAGTGACAATTATTTTGCTGCTGCTTGCATTAAATTTTTTACCGAATCTAACTCCGTTAGAAAGTTCGATGTGGCGGCGCGGGAGCGACGTAATTGTGGCAGGTTGTGCTGGTTTGGCGACCATGCTTTTAACCTATCATTACCTGTTACGCGACGCAATTTCTGTGCCTATTTCCGAGTTTCACCTGGCAAATTCTTACGAAGGTGGCGGTGGGACTAATGTTGTCAACGTAATCTTGGTTGATTTTCGTGGCTTTGATACCTTTGGTGAAATTATTGTTTTGGGTATTGCGGCTTTGTTGATCTATGCTCTTACCGAAACCCTTTTGAACGGCCCTGTGCGTGCACGCTTACTGAACCGCGCGCCCGACAAACAGCTGTCAGGAACCCAACATCCAATGATGATGGTTGTGTTAACACGCGTCATGATGCCAGTGGTTTTGATGGTTGGTTTCTACATCTTCCTACGCGGTCACAATGAACCTGGTGGTGGGTTTATTGCGGGTCTGATCGTATCAATTGCGGTGGTGATGCAGTACATGGCCAGTGGTTTTCGCTGGGCGTCGGATCGTCAACGTTTGCCCTATCACGGTGTGATTGGTGCTGGTGTTTTGATTGCGGGGCTCACGGGGATAGGTTCTTGGTTCTTTAGTAAGCCGTTTCTGACGTCTGATTTTGCCTATTTGCGCATTCCACCGTTTGAAAAATTTGAGATAGCGACGGCGGCACTGTTCGACCTTGGGGTATTCCTCGCTGTCGTAGGGGCCGTAATGTTGACGCTCGAAAGCTTCTCACGTCTAGCACGGCGTGCCCATGTAAAGGACTCAGATAGCCCAATGGACATAGACCCATCGAGGTCCATTGTTGAACTGACCCAACCGCAGAAGGGCGAGTAAAATGGAAGTTCTTGTTGCATCCGCTGTTGGAATAATGACAACGACTGGTCTTTATCTGATCTTGCGCCTACGCACCTTTCCAGTCATTTTAGGTATGTCTTTGCTAACCTACGCAGTGAATGTGTTCTTGTTTGCATCTGGTCGTTTGACAGTCGGCGCTCCCCCCATTTTGACAGATGATGCCACAATGTACGCTGATCCACTGCCGCAGGCATTGGTGTTAACGGCCATTGTAATCTCATTTGGCATGACGGCAGTTGTTGTGATGATTGCGCTTGGCGCATATCTTGGAACAGATGATGATCATGTAGATGACCTGATTGTTAGCGATGATGAGGATGTGCAATGACCCATTGGATTATCGCCCTGATCGTGTTGCCTGCCATGCTTGCGCCATTTATCGTGCTTTCTGCACGTTATCACATTGGTATCCAACGGGTGTTTTCGTTGTTTGGTGTTATTGCGCTGATTGCCATTTCTGCTGGTCTCGCCTGGGTGGCATCTGACGGAACGATCATTCTGTACCAGCTTGGAGATTGGAAAGCCCCGTTTGGAATTGTGCTTGTCGGGGACATGCTCTCGACATTGATGGTCTTCTTGACTGCGGTCTTGGCGCTGTTTGTGCTGCTGTACGTGATCGGCTCTGGGTGGGACGAACGTGGGCGACATTTTCATGCCTTGTTTCAGTTTCAACTTATGGGAATCATGGGTGCTTTTTTGACGGGTGATTTGTTTAACCTGTTTGTATTTTTTGAAGTCCTGTTAATAGCATCCTATGGTTTAATGATCCACGCTGGCGGCAACAAACGCCTCCGGGCGGGCGTGCAATATGTGCTGTTCAACTTGCTTGGCTCAACGTTATTCTTGTTTGCTCTTGGGTCGATTTATGCGGAAACTGGCACGCTCAATATGGCGGACCTGGCACTGCGTGCGCAAATGATTGGTGCGGATGCGACTGTGGGTATTCGGGTAGCATCAGTGCTTTTGTTGCTGGTGTTCGCGATCAAGGCGGCCGTAGTGCCCCTACATTTCTGGCTACCATCAAGTTACGCAGAGGCCCCAGGTCCGGTGGCAGCACTATTTGCTATTATGACTAAAGTTGGCGCATACGCGATCATCCGAGTTTACACGATGATCTTTCCTCCACAATTGGAAGTAACTACAGGGCTACAAGGTGTCTGGTTGATGCCTGCCGCGCTGCTATCGCTAGCACTGGGAATGATCGGAATTCTTGCGGCGAAATCATTAGATCGTTTGGTAGCTTTTTCTGTGATTGGCTCAATGGGCATGGTGATGGTAGCGATCGCATTAATGACGCCGGAAGGGATCGCTTCTGCACTTTATTACATTGTCCATTCAACCCTTGCGGGCGCTGCGCTGTTTTTAATCGTGGATCTTGTCAAATCCAGCCGCCCTTCACTTTCGTTAACTGCGATGCCGCCCTTCGCGGGATCAACAGTCACAGCAGGGCTATTTTTTGTAGCTGCCATCGCCATGGCAGGGCTGCCGCCGCTATCGGGTTTTGTGGGCAAGCTGATGATTCTTGACGCGTCGTTTGACACGGCCTTGGGAGTCTGGGTATGGATTGTAGTGCTAACGGCGAGCTTGATTTCACTTGTGGGCTTCGCGCGCGCTGGCAGTATCGTCTTTTGGAAAGCCGAGAGCGTTCCTGCCGGTGAAGATAGTGAGGTGTTTGAACGTTCGCATGCCATGTCTTATAGCGCGGTCGGTGGCCTGATTGTTCTGTTGGCAGCGTACACTGTTTTTGGCGGACAAGCGCAATCTTATATGATTGTCACGTCCCAGCAGCTTTTTGCACCGAACGCCTATATCGAAACTGTGATAGGTTCACAGGGTAAAATGAGCAATATATTTAGCGAGGAGGATTGAATTGAAACGCCTGTTCAACTGGCTTTTGCCCCATCCTGTCATGACGCTAATTTTGGCGATTGTTTGGATCAGTCTTCAAAACAACTTATCATTTGGCATGGCGGTTTTTGGTCTGATCCTTGGAGTTATTATTCCGCGTTTGACAGCTGTTTGGTGGCCTGATCGTCCTAAGAGTTTTAAAATTGGCAAAATGACAGCCTATGTGGTTCTTGTACTGTGGGATATCATAGTGGCGAACGTTGAGGTTGCGTGGATTGTCCTAACGCGGCCCAATTCAAAGTTGCGCCCAGCGTGGATTATCATCCCACTTGATTTGTGCCAACCTGAGGCGATTACTGTCCTGGCAGGGACCATCACGCTAACGCCCGGAACAGTGTCATCGGATGTATCGAACACTGGTCATTACCTGCTTATCCATGCGCTTGATGCGCCAGACCCAGATGCTGTGCGCGATGATATTAAACAACGCTATGAGTCCCGCCTGAAGGAGATTTTTGTATGACATTTGCAGATGACTTTTTAAGTTGGGCATTGGTGATAGCCTTTACTGCCGTTGCCATTTCGCAAATTTTTGCGATGATAAGACTATTGATTGGTCCAGGTACTGCAGACCGCATACTGGCGTTGGATACGATGGTGGTGAACGTAATCGGCGTGATTGTTCTTCTTGGAATCTCACAGGGTACGCAGATTTACTTTGAGGTGGCGATGATTATCGCCATGCTTGGCTTTGTATCTACCGTCGCCTACGCACGGTTCGTACTGCGAGGGGACATAATCGAATGAACTGGATTGAAATAGGCACTTATGCCGTTGGTGTCTTTCTGCTGATTGGAGCAATTTTCACGCTGGTTGGTGCTATTGGCCTGCTGCGATTTAATGATGCCATGACGCGCCTACATGCCCCCACAAAGGTGGGTACAATGGGTATTGGTGCTCTGTTGTTGGCATCTATGACAGCGACTTTCGTTTTTGGGGAAGGATCATTCCATGAATTGTTGATAATGGCATTTTTGTTTGTGACTGCCCCAATTTCGGCGAATTTTATTAGTAAAGTAAATATTCACCATAAGACTTGTATGGCCCCACCTGATCCTCCGGAAGGCGAGAGGTGGTCTACTTCGCTTAAAGAAGAAAATGATCAAGTTACGACGGACATGTAAAGCTAATCGTTAAGTAAGCTCGCTAGATCGGCGGCTGCGCTGCGCAGGGCTGGTAGAAATTCGAGAGCCTTTTTAATTGAAAACCGGATCGTCGGTGCATGAAACGACAGCGTCGCGACCATCCGCCCACTACCGTCAGGAATTGGTACTGCTACTGCTATCATACCATCCATGAATTCTTCATCATCAAAAGAATACCCGTTTTTTCTCACATTATCGATGGCTTGTATCAGGGTGTCTGGATCAGTGATCGTATTGTCAGTGTTTGCTTTTAATGTCTCAGAAGTCGCGTAACGCGCCAGATGTGATTTCGGCAGCGTTGATAGATACATTTTACCAGATGCGGTACAGTAGAAGGGAACAGTGGTGCCGATGGGTAATTGGATACGCAATGGCCATTCTGTTTCAATCCGTTCCAGGTAGATCATCGCATCGCGGTCTGGAAGTGCAATGTTGCAGGTTTCACCAACAGTCGCGCTCAGCTTGCGCAAAACAGCAAGTCGCGCGGCACGGATGCGAAGCGATGACAGTACGCCCGTTGCCATTTGGCGGAAACGATGACCGGGCGAATAGGCCCGGCCATCGATGTCGTGTTGTAAGAAACCCTCATCTTCAAGCGTTGCAAACAGGCGATGTATAGTAGGCTTGGGCAAACCCAATTGGATATTGACGTCAGTCGGCGTGACGGGAACTCCCGCTCGCGCGACTTCTTCTAGAACCAACAATAATCGCAAGTTGGTAGGGATAGTGTCAGAACTCAAGTCTTTAGTCATACGGGTGACCCGCTACTAAAGATGGACTGCAGCGTTTCATAGATGCCGCCACCTGGAAGCAAAGTTTTTGATATGCTGGGGAACAGCGCCACCATGAACCAAACTACAATCAGTGATGCGAGATACATCGTCGAATACCGCAGCAGTCTAAAGTAGGGCACACCTGTTACACCAGATGCCACGTAAAGGTTTAGACCATATGGTGGGGTGATAAATCCGATGGATGCACCAACGAGGAACACGACTGCGAACTGAATGGGATCAACACCAACGCTTGCAGCAATTGGTGCCAAGATTGGCGCAAGTATGATTGTGACTGGCAGGGATTCAAGCACCATGCCCGCAACAAACACTATTGCCATAGCCGTGAACAAAACTGGATAATAACCGCCCATTGAGATCAGGAAACTCTCGATGACTTCCTTTGCGCCAAGTGAGCTGAGGTTTTGTTGCATTACCACTGAAATTGCGATCAGTGGTGCCAAGATACCTGTAATCTGTGCGGAGCGCATGGTGATTGATGGCAATTCACGTGGGCCAAAACCACGGACCACGAGCATTTCTGTAAAGCCGCGCTTGTTGATATCGAGCTCTTCGTTGATTTTCATAAAATTGTAGATCGGTAAGCAGAAGAAGCCAACGATCACACAGAAGCCAACAGTCACACCCGCCGCTTCAGTTGGGGAGAACTTCCCAGTGTAGATGCCCCAAAGGACAAGGCCGATGGCGAAGAAGCCTAACCAGCCACCAAGCGCAGTTTTCAGAACTCGCACAGGGTTCAGTTTGATCAGGTAGCCCCAGCCGTTGATTGTAGAGACAATAAAGGCCGTAATCAGCATCGCTAGAACCATCATTGCGCCTGGCATGATGCCAGCGATGAATAGATCGTTAATCGAAAGGTTCATAATGAAGCCGTAAACGATGAAGATGATCGATGGTGGTATAATAATACCTACCGTACCACCAGCAGCAGCAGTGGCAGCAGAGAAACGTGGATCGTAACCGCCCTTAACCATCTCGGGGTGCAACATCGAACCGATGGTAGCTGTTGTCGCAGAGTTGGAACCAGAGATCGCCGCGAACAGGCCAGAGGCTCCAATCGCCGCCATCGCAAGGCCTCCGCGTAGCCAGCCTAAACAGGCATAGGCAAAGTCTGAGAGCCGTCGCGCAATACCTGCGCGGTTGATCAAATCACCTGTGAGTATGAACAGTGGCATCGCTAGTAATGCGAAGCCGTCAGTAAACACATCAGATAGGGCTGTTCCAATATTCACAAGTGGCTGACCAAGGATGAGAGATGTTCCCAAGACCCAATAGGCGATGACAAGAAAAACTGGCACACCGAGCATAAATAAGATGGTGACGCCGACAGAGATGAGGGTGACAAGTGTGCTAATTTCCATAGTTATTGACCTCCCAATACGGCTTGTTCGATTATCTTATCGCCACTCCGATATTTTCGGATATCTTCAAACAGATTCTGGAAGACGCGGGCCGAAAGCAGGACGAATGCAAAAGGTAACGTTATCAGGAACCACCAGACCATCACATTGTCTGTGCCGGTCACTATCATAAAATTGTTGCCAGCGTTGGCGACCACGTTCATTGAGGTCACAATAACCAAAAGGCAGATACCCCACCACAGAGTGGCATCCAAAAATAGCATCGCCATCTGTGAAAGACGCCCCATCTTTGAACGAAATTCGGAAAAGGAGAGGTGCGTACGAAGCCGAACGTTATAACTGCACCCAGTCCATGTCATAATCAGGAACAGGTACCCTGGAATCGTTGTCGACCAAGGAAATTGTTCGGAAAAGACAAAGCGACGGATGACTTCTATAAAGATAATGGCACCAATGAGCAGATAAGAAACAACCATTAATGTCGATTCAAGGTTGCGATCGATGAATGGGACCAAGCGGTATATCCATGCAACAAACGAGCCGCCTGCTAACGTCATGATGAACCCCCAAAGCCAGACACCGTCACCGCGCATTGCGGATCGTAATATGAAAAAATCAGGTTCTGATCCGGTTACCAGGTCAGTAAAAATAACACCAAACTGTGCGAATATCGTCGCCGCGCCTAAAATTGATTCTATCATAGGTGTCCCTCCTAAGGATGGTGCCATTTAAAGACACCACTATGCGCCGTTTATATTTCCGGCGTCTATATTGTTTTTACTATATAAAATGGGCGGAAGGCTGATGCCCACCGCCCCAAAGATCTTAAGAATGCAAAGTGATGCTTATGCGCGCCACCAGCGACGTGGCTCAACATTTTCAGCCAACGTATGTGGGTTGTTGGCACGTACGGAATCGAAGATTTCCTGATACGTGTCGCGGCCACCGGCCCAACCATTGATCCGCTCGCGCCACTGCTCCCACTCTGCTGGCTGGAATTCTGGCGAACACATCTCTTCGGCTTCGCGGCGTGCTTCGACGGAAAACTTGGAAACACGAACGTCGTTTTCGGCAAAGATTGTGCCTGGCATAGGTGGATCTGTGAAACCCACCGTGTTGACGAGTGCTGCTTCGTTTGCAGCCTGTACGTGAACCTGCGCTAGATACGAAGATTCCATGATAGCATCCTGAAGATGCTCTTCCATTGCGTCAAACACGGCGGCATTCATGCCGGTGTGTTCTGTGCCACAGAAAAAGCCCATGTCGACGGACTGAGTTACAGCAGGTGACATGTTGGCGTAGGCTACTGCAGATGCCCAAGTCTCAGCGCCATCAATCAGACCAGTGCGAAGTGCATCGAGTGTTTCTGACCATGCTACTGGCACTGGGTTAAGGTCCATAAGCTCCATCGCGATGCGACCCAACTGGGTGCCAGTCACGCGGTTTTTTGTACCAGCAAGCTCTGTCACGGATGTGACGAGTGGCTTGTCGGCAAAAGAGCTGCCCAACTGAATTCCGCGTAACTCTGCGTGGCTGAATAGGAACTTTAGGCCATGGCGTTCTTCGAGCGGATTGCGCAAAAGATCCATAGATTCTGGTGAGTATAAGAAATGGTAGATATCTGCACGATTCCGGAACATGTACGCATAGTCGAGTACGTTGAGGTACGGTGTGGACCCTGCAGAGTTTTGCGTGGAAGCTGAGTACATGTCGATCACGCCCAATTGGGCCTTTTCAGCACATGACAGCTGACCACAAATTTGGTTATCGCCAATAAATTCAACGCGGATCTCGCCTTGGGTCCGTTCCTCGAGGTCGAATGCGAACTGAAGAACACCAGCGCGCTCGATCAGTAAGTTCTGCGCGTTGAAGCCGGCAGCGCCGAGTGTTAGTGTGTGCTTGGGCTCGTTAGCGAAGCGCTTATTGTATGTTGATTCGGCTGCCTTTGCGATGTTTGGCAACGTGATTGCGCCCGTCATTGCAACTGCGCCCATCACAACAGATGAGATACCGTAACGACCTGTTAACTTAAACAAATCACGGCGTGAAATGGTGCTGAGCACCTTAGATGCTTTCATAAATATTCCTCCCTAGCGCAAGAATGATACTTGCAGTCTCAATAATGAGACGCTTTACTGCATTTAGGCAAGGATTTTCTTTGTCAGCATCGATTTTCAGTCAAGGGCATCCGCATGGAACATTTAGAGGCTGACTACATTGTCGTGGGCGCTGGCTCTGCGGGGTGCGTCATCGCAAACCGATTAAGCGCGAACCCGGAGACCAAAGTCATTTTGCTCGAAGCGGGGGGGCGTGACCTCAACCCTTGGATTCATATTCCAGTAGGTTACTTCAAGACCATCCATAATCCAAAAGTTGATTGGTGCTACAAGACTGAACCCGATGCTGGCCTTAATGGTCGGTCGATCGAATGGCCACGGGGTAAAGTTCTAGGCGGGTCATCCTCGCTCAATGGTCTTTTGTATGTGCGCGGACAAAGTCAGGATTATGATCGCTGGCGGCAAATGGGGAATACAGGTTGGGGCTGGGATGACGTGTTGCCGTTATTTAAAAGGTCAGAGAAAAATGAGCGTGGTGCGGATGAATTTCATGGTGAAGAAGGCCCGCTGTCAGTTTCTAACATGCGCATCAAGCGCCCGATTACTGATGCATGGGTAGCTGCAGCGCAGGCCGCTGGCTATCCATTCAACCCAGATTATAATGGTGCAGATCAAGAAGGAGTTGGGTTTTTCCAGCTCACTACACGTAATGGCCGGCGTTGCAGTGCCGCGGTCGCCTACCTCAACCCTGTCAAATTTCGCAATAATCTGCGAATTATCACCCATGCTGCGGTCAACAAAGTTATCATAGACGGCAAGCGCGCTACAGGCGTTACCTACACAGACAAAGCAGGGCGCTCTCATATAGTCAAAGCCAGTCGCGAAATTATTTTATCAGGTGGCGCGATTAATTCGCCACAATTATTAATGTTGTCTGGCATTGGTGAGGCTGATCAGCTGAGAGAAAATGGCATCGATGTGGTGGTTAATCTACCCGGTGTTGGTAAAAACATGCAAGATCACCTGCAAGCTCGGCTAGTTTATAAATGCAATGAACCGACCCTGAACGACGAAGTATCCAGCTTGATTGGACAGGCTAAAATTGGATTAAAATATCTGATGTTCCGTGAGGGTCCAATGACTATGGCAGCAAGTCTTGCGACCGGATTCATCAAAACCCGTGACGATTTGGCCACCCCAGACATCCAGTTCCACGTCCAGCCATTGTCTGCAGAAAATCCTGGAAAAGGCGCTGATAAATTTTCAGCATTCACAACATCTGTGTGCCAGTTGCGCCCAGAATCGCGCGGTGAGATTCGCCTAAAATCAAGAGATCCGCGTGAATACCCTGCTATTATTCCTAATTATTTGTCGACAAAGACGGATTGTGATACTGTTGTCGCAGGGGTGAACATCGCCCGTACGATTGCGCGCCACGCACCGCTCACTTCAAAAATATCGGAGGAATTCCGCCCTCATGCAGAGCTTGATATTCAAGATTATGATGCGACACTAGATTGGGCTCGCAATAACACTGCATCAATCTATCACCCGTCAGGTACCTGCAGAATGGGCAGCGGCAGAGATGCCGTGGTGGATGCGCGTTTGCGCGTGCACGGAATTGCAGGCCTAAGGGTGGCGGATTGTTCGATCATGCCTGAAATTGTGTCTGGCAATACCAATGCGCCTGCGATTATGATTGGTGAAAAATGCAGTGATCTAGTGCTCGAGGACGACATAACTTAGTCCATGCGCTGGGCCAAATTCCGCGCACCATCCAGCCTAGAATCTTGGGCGAGCGCAATAAGTTTATTATCACTGATGAAATAATGTTGTGCTAGAAGACCCTAACCCTTTCGTGAGGCTAATGATCTCCTCAGGGCGAGGTTTTAGCAATGCGAGTGCCAATTCGGCATAAGCTGTTATGCGTTTCAACAGGTCAATAGCTCAAAAGTCACCCGCGCCAGTGGCGTCTATAACGCACTTCGTAAAAGTGCCAGTGTCTGAGGGTGTTGTAGTGGTGGCAAATGATCAAAATCACATTTTAATCGTTTAAGTGAAGCGCAAAAATTTCTTGTTTGAATACAGTTCGTGCCAGCATCCCGTCTTGTGTAAGCTGTGTTTCTGCCAGCGCTGTCCGCTCCAGCCATGCGCCCAATGCTTCATCTGAAAGCATAAGCCTCTAACCTTCGACTAACTGATAGCCCCTAACGTGTTTTGCGCCCCTTAAACTGTCGTTTTCTATCGCCGCAACGATACCGTCGCGGTTGCCTAAGACCCCACTGAGTATGATTGGTCTGTAATGAGTTATGACCACTTTCTAATTTGCATATGGGCTGCTACTGTTTCCGCCTGTGTTGCATTTAAAACACAAGATAAGCCCATATTTGCCGGAGCTTTCGTCAAGTCTTTATCATCTATCCCAGCTATCGCCTGATCAATGGAAAAGTGGATATTTGTAATAGCAGACGCCATAT
>JAPKAD010000094.1 GCA_028825445.1 Octadecabacter sp. | reverse complement strand
TATTGAAACGGTGGTGCAGCGCCCCACCAAGACCAAGATCATCACCCGGTGTGGGCAAAACACGGGCTGTGTTGTGTAACCGCCCACGAATGTCGGCGTCTGACATTCCGGTGGCGCTGAAATCGACCCAAGCCAGAAACGTTGATTGCATTGGCATCGCAGAAACGCCAGGAATCATGTTCATCCCGTCGCAAAGCGTACGCCTGTTGCCGTCTAGTACCTGTATCAACGCATCTACCCATGCTGCACCTTCGGGTGTGTAGGCGGCACAGGTTAAATCTGCACCAAGGCGGTTCGGCTGAATATCAAGTGCTGCATAAAAAACAGCAAAACGGTCACGCAAAGTCGCATCGGGAATGATGACATAGCCTGTCCGCAGCCCCGCGATATCAAAGGTTTTTGATGCCGACGACATAACCACAAGGTGTTGCAACGCATCTTGTGCATGAAGAGCTGTGGGCGTGTGTTTTTGGCCTGGAAACGCCAAATCCATGTGGATTTCGTCCGACAGTAGAAGCAAATCGTTTCGGGCGCAGAAAGCTGACAAGGCTTGTATCTCGGCTGGTTCCCAAATGCGGCCTGCGGGATTGTGGGGGCTGCAAAACAACACGGCCTTTTCAGTGCCCGTCAATTGGGCTTCAAGCGTCGTAAGGTCCATGCGGAACAGACCGTCGTCATCAATTATAAGTGCAGATTCGACCATGACACGGCCATTACGACGAATTTTGTTAGCAAATTCACGATAAACGGGGCTAAAAATAATAACTCCATCACCGGGTTCTGTCAGAGATTGCAAGGTCAGCCCAACGGCGTTGCCGATTCCATGAGTGGCAAAAACATGAGCTGGATCGGGGCGCCAATCGTGACGGTTTTGGTACCACCATGCAATTCTTTCAGCGAATTCGTTGTAGTCAAAATATCCATATTCGCCACAATTCATCAGAGACTGGGTGGCTGACTGCATAAATGGTGCTGGTTGAAAATCCATTTGTGCAATCCACATCGGTATCATCTCGCTATCTGGCGGCTGCCCCAACAGCGCCTCCATATTTTCCCATTTTGTGCTGCGTCCGGTGGAGATATCTTTTGGAGTCTCAAAGTCGAATTGCATTAGCTTTAGTCCTTCTGATTTCGACAAAAACTAATGAACATATCTCTAAGTGCAAGATCAAATTCCAACCCGTTGCGCTTTGTGGGTGACGCGACTAAACGAGCTCTATGACTTTACGCTCCATCTTGCTCCATCCCGATCCGCGGCTTAAATCCGTGGCTGACCCCGTAACAAGGGTTGATAAAGTCTTGCACGCTTTGGCCGACGATATGCTTGAAACCATGTACGATGCGCCGGGCATTGGCCTTGCAGCGCCGCAGCTTGGGATTATGCAGCGGATATTGGTAATGGATTGCATCAAGGACGACATGGAAACCCCACAGCCAATTGTGATGATCAATCCTCACATAATTGCTGCGTCAAACGATACCAACATCTATGACGAAGGCTGTCTGTCCATTCCTGATCTGTACGCTGAGGTGGAACGTCCGGCAGTGGTCAAAATTGAATGGATGAATTTGGATGGTAAGACACTACAGGAAGAATTTTCCGATCTCTGGGCGACCTGTGTGCAGCACGAAATCGATCATCTAAACGGTAAGTTATTCATCGATTACCTTAAACCGCTAAAACGCCAGATGATCACTCGCAAGATGCAAAAATTGAAGCGTGAAATTGCCAGAGAATCAAAATATGGGAGCGCGTAAAGTCCGTTTGTGGCCAGATTTAGTTTTGACGCAAACCTGTGCACGCATGGAGTTGAGCGAACCTGGTCTAAACGAACTGATCAAAGACATGTTTAACGTCATGTATCATGCAAACGGTCGTGGCCTCGCAGCTCCGCAGATTGGTGTCATGAAACAAATTTTCGTTGTTGATACGACTTGGAAAGAGGGCACCCATGATCCTCACGTGTTTATTAATCCGCAGATTATAGAAAATTCTGGTGACACAGTTGTTATGATTGAGCAGTGCCTATCAATTCCTGGCATGCCCATGCCTGTTGCCCGCCCCGAACGTATCCACCTCCACTGGAGCAACAGTGATGGTGGGTTAGCGTCCGCATTCTTTGATGGAATTCTTTCTCGGTGCATTCAGCATGAACTGGACCATCTGAATGGCATAGTGATTTTTGACCATCAAACGCCTCAGGCTCGGGCCAAATTGGAAGCCGTCTATGTCCCATAGACCGTTTATTTTTTGGCCAGCTAAGGTCCTGCGTTCCTCGGCCATTGAGGTTTCTCAAATCACTGACGACATTCGCGCCCTGTGGGATGAAATGATAAGCGCAATGGACGCTATGCCAGGTGTTGGCCTCGCGGCACCACAATTGGGAGTGTCCCTGCGATTGGCTGTCGTGGATGCATCCGACAAACGGGGGCAAGCGATCCGCATGGCTAATCCAACCATCTTGCACGCATCGCACGAACTGCGCTTACACGAAGAAGCTTCACCCAATTTACCCGGAATGTCCGCATCGCTTGAACGGCCACGCGCTGTGACAGTGCGGTTTATGAACGAAGCAGGCATGTACGATCGTCACGATTTTGTGGGCCTCTGGGCTACTAGTGTGCAGCACCAGATTGATCATTTGGATGGTAAAATGTATTTTGACCGCCTTAGCCGGACTAAACGCGATATGCTGCTAAAAAAGGCCCGTAAATTAATTGGGTGAACTGTTGCTAGGCGGCCCTTCTGGGGGCCGTTTTTTTGGCCAGATGAAGGGTAAGATATGCGTATTGTTTTTATGGGAACTCCTGATTTTTCCGTGCCCATACTAGATGCGCTTTTGGATGCGGGTCACAATATATGTGCCGTCTATTCTCAACCTTCAAGACCCGCGGGACGCGGTAAAAAGGATCGCCCCAACCCTGTGCAAGCGCGCGCTGAAGCCTTAGGGTTAGATATCCGGACACCAGAATCGCTCAAAAACCTTGACGTACAGGCGGACTTTGTGGACCTCAACGCAGATATAGCTATTGTTGTTGCCTACGGCCTAATCTTACCCCAGTCCGTATTGGACGCCCCTGCGTTGGGCTGCCTCAATATCCATGCCTCATTGCTGCCACGTTGGCGCGGCGCCGCACCAATTCATCGTGCGATCATGGCGGCGGATTCGCAAACTGGGGTGTGTATTATGCAGATGGACGCCGGCCTTGACACCGGTGCGGTTTTTTTGCGCCGCGAAATTATGATCAAAAGAGAAGAAACAACCGGGGAACTCCACGACAGACTTTCCAGATTGGGTGCATGCGCAATTACAGATGTATTGGCTGCACTCCCAACTCTAACACCAATTGCACAAATGGGTACAGGAATCACCTACGCAGCCAAAATCGATAAAGTTGAAGCGCGCATTGAATGGTCCGAATCCGCAACCCAAATTATAAATCAGATTAATGGATTGTCTCCTTTTCCAGGGGCTTGGTCACAGGCAGATGGTGAGCGCATTAAGTTTCTCAGAGCTGGTACCACAGACATAAACCTTCCTGCGGGACAGATCTCAATATCTGATGGAGAATTCATCGTTGGGACTGGTGATGGTGGAATTCTCATTCACATGCTGCAACGCGCTGGAAAGAAAGTAGCCACTACGCGCGAGGTCATAAAAGGGTGGACACCACCTGCGCATTTTGACTAATTATCTGAAAACTAACATTTCGCTGAGATGTCGAGTTATTTATCAATTATACGCAGAACCTATCGTTTGAATGGTGCCATTCCCGCTCGTGCCAATTCATCGGCGCGTTCATTTTCAGGGTGTCCTGCATGCCCTTTGACCCATTCCCAGGTCACATCATGAAGATTGCGCGCAGCGTCAAGCCGTTGCCAGAGATCGATATTTTTGATCTCACCACCCTTCTTTTTCCAGCCCTTTGCTTTCCAGCCATAAATCCACTTTGTAATACCATCTTTGACGTAAGAACTGTCCGTCACAACGGTTAATGTTGATGGTCCCGAGAGAGCTTCTAGCGCATTTATCGCAGCCAAAAGCTCCATTCTGTTATTGGTGGTATGTGCCTCGCCACCCTTAAGATTACGTTCTTTTACAACAACATTGCCGTCAAGCGCGATTAAAACTGCACCCCAGCCGCCGGGGCCGGGATTACCGCTGCAAGCTCCGTCTGTATAAGCAAATAAGTGGTGCATCAGGGTTTCCGCGCCAGTATGATTATCCAAGGATCGTTCGTGCCTGCCAAGCCGATGTCGCTACCCATCATCGTGGTCAAAGCGTCAAAACCTGCATTCTGTAAAAAATACGCCAACTCGGCTTCTTCGACAAAGGTATATAGCCGCTCCAACCGGTCGCGCTCGCTCCCGCTTCCGGTCTTCATCCCAACATGTAAATGCCCGCCAACCCTCAACGAACGCGCAATAGCAGTGAAGTGATCCGCAAGTTTTTCACGCGGCGCGTGCAGCAGTGAAAAGTTCGCCCAGACCCCATCATAATCGTTGGTTGCGTTCACGTCATCAAACGTCGCTACACGAGCAGTGACACCCTTAAGCTGTGCTAAGCTGACCATTTCAGGCGATGCATCAATGGCGTCAACATCCAGCCCTGCCTGCATCATAAGTAGGGCAGATCCACCTGGTCCACAGCCTAAATCCAACACGCGTCCACCCGCAGGTAAAGCCGTAATGAACCTCATCAAATGCGACCCAGCCTCGCCGTTTTGATCAATCTTTGCCGCATAATTGGAGGCATTCTCATTGTACACGGCTAGCGTTTTCTCATCGACACTCATAGTACCACCGGAAGCAAACAAATCAACACAATCCCCGTTGCGGGAATTCGTAATGTCATCCACCAGCGCGGCGCAAGGCCCCAGCCCCAAAATGCAAAATCTAGCACCAAAACAGCAATAAAACCTGCAATCAGGTTCATTCCGGCCGATACTGGCCCACCACCAATCATCGCAAACGCCCAAAGTGCAGGCAGGACTGAAAGTACATACCCGTTTGCTGCTTGCCTGCCCGTCGCCTTAGTAGCAAAGCCCCACAAAACTCCAGACATAAATGACAAGATTACTGTGCCGTAGGCCAATCCGACATATGGACCGATAAACCGTGGACCTATCAAATTTAAGGTTAATTGCTCGGCGACATTACTATAGATTGTGATAACACCCCAAATGAACGGCAACAGTCCTGCAAAGCTTATGATAAGTGCGGATTTTGGGACGCCAACAAACTTCATACTTTTTCTCGCAGCACACGTGGCACTTTAAATTCAACGTTTTCAACCGCTGTTTCGATCAGCTCAATGGTAACGTCATAACGGGCCTTAAAAGCGTCGACTACTTCATTAATCAAAATTTCAGGGGCTGAAGCTCCTGCGGTGATGCCTATACTTTTGATGCCGT
>JAPKAD010000127.1 GCA_028825445.1 Octadecabacter sp. | reverse complement strand
GAACACAATCACCAGATAAAATTTTGCCCTAAAAAACCAATTGGCAAACTGATTTCGTCAACACAGTTCAAAAGTCAGATCAAATCGTATGAATAATGCGCGGGTACCAGACTGAGAGTTGGTCAGTGGCCACGGGTTGCGCTAATTCACCCGTTCCGTTTTTAAACTCGGCAAGATAACTGTTGGGCACGCTAATAAATCTTGGCATGTCGAGAATAAGAACTGCATTAATAGTGTTTCGAAAGCCATGATCGCGACCTATTGGTGACCAAACTAGTTAATAGTCAGTAAGTCGGTTGAGCAGGGCTCATCGAGGTTGGCTTTGGACTCCCCCGCAGCACATAGACTAGGATAGTTTAGACTTTTGACCCGCACTAAAGTAGATCAGAAATTTTTCAGATCCATGAAACGTTCGCATAGCCTAACATGGCAGATTCTCTTGTAACAGTTCGGTCATTCTATCAAGGTGACGTGACGCATGAAAGGTTTTCCATGATCCTACCTAATCCAAAAGACCCAACATTGACACGAGCGGTGCAAGGAACCGATCACACTGGGGCGGTTCAAAATTTGCGGGTTGTCGAAGAACGCCCCCTGACTATTTATTTAAACAGTCAGGAAATAGTGACCGCCATGACCATTGGCGATCATCCCGAATATCTGGCAATCGGATTCTTGCGCAATCAGATGATGTTGCGTGATGATGATGAGATTACCGTTGCAGAATATGATGAAGAATTGCAGGTGGTTGTGGTGCGTACTGCGCGCAAAACCTCCTATGAGGAGAAAATGCGGAAAAAAACCCGCACGAGCGGTTGTGCCGTCGGTACAGTTTTTGGTGATATGATGGAAGGTCTGGATGGGCTAACCCTACCTAATGCCGAATTACGTAGCTCTTGGCTTTATGCGTTGTCACACCAGATCAACACGATGCCTTCGCTTTATTTAGAAGCGGGTGCAATCCATGGGACTGTCCTATGTCAAAAAGATAAGCCATTAATATATATGGAAGATGTTGGGCGACACAATGCAGTGGACAAGGTTGCAGGGTGGATGTTCCAGACTGGTTGCACTGCGTCCGACAAGATACTTTATACCACCGGCAGACTTACGTCTGAGATGGTGATCAAGACGGCGCATATGGGCATTCCTGTACTTGCTTCGCGTTCTGGCTTCACAGCGTGGGGCGTTGAAATCGCGCAACAGCTGAACATGACATTGATTGGACGTATGCGCGGGAAGCGGTTCCTCTGCCTCAGTGGCCAAGACAGGATAGTGCTAGACGTTGATCCTGAGACAATACCTGACGAGTCGCGAGCCAGCCGGCGCAGTGGGGCAGCGTGATGGTTGCCACCATTCCTGCAATTATTCTTGCTGGTGGGCAGGCGACACGGATGGGTGGTGGGGACAAATGTTTGCGTCGGGTTGGATCGGATCGGCTGATTGATCTGGTAACTGCTCGACTTGCACCACAGGTTGGACCATTGGCGTTAAACGCCAATGGGAACCCTGAGAGATTCTTAGAATTTGGCTTGCCTGTAGTGCCTGATAGTATGGTGGGTTTTGTAGGGCCATTGGCGGGGGTCTTGGCAGGAATGGACTGGGCTGCTGAGTTAGGATTTGATCAAATCGCTACGGTTGCCGCAGACACTCCATTTTTCCCACTTGATCTGGTTGCACGGCTCATTTCGGAAGGGCCTCTTGCTTTGGCTGCAACGCGGGAGGGCGGTAAGATTTATAGGCAGCCAACATTTGGCCTTTGGCCCGTTGCGCTGCGTGACGATCTTCGCAAGGCGCTTGAGGATGGATTGCGAAAGGTTGTCTTATGGACTGACCGCCATCACGCAGGACAGGCTGTTTGGGATGTTGATAAACTAAACCCGTTTTTTAACATCAACACCCCCGAAGATATTGCCAAGGCGGAGGCGCGGTTATGAAGATTTATGGCATCACGGGCTGGAAGAATTGTGGCAAGACTGGACTGACTGAACGGCTGGTAGCAGAATTTACACGTCGTGGTTTACG
>JAPKAD010000126.1 GCA_028825445.1 Octadecabacter sp. | reverse complement strand
AATTTTAAAAAATATCATGAAGAATAAATTGTCATACATTATTATATATGATCTTATAATTATGTAGCAAGCAACTCGACCTGCAAAACTTAGCTCGTCTAGATAGTAATCAGAAAATTATAAGAAACCTGAAATATCAGGTGTTAAAAGAACAATAAGGAGAACTAAGATGAAGTTAACCAAAATATTATTCAGTGCCGTAACGGCAGTCGGCATGACCGTTTCCGCAATGCCCGCGCTTGCGGAGTGGGCGCCAGATGGTCCACTTAAAATTGAAGTGGGCTTTGGCCCAGGTGGCTCAACAGACACGATGGGTCGCGTCCTCGGCCAAGTGATTGAAAAGAACACGGGCTGGAGCGTTATTGTTGAAAATAAGCCCGGCGCAGGCGGCACTGCTATGTTCACTGCGATTTCTCAACGTCCCGTGAATGCAAATATCGTTGGTATGGGAGTATCCCCGCCCCTTTTGACAAACTTGGTAAAGCGCCCAGATTCGTTGCCTTTTGATCTTGACAGTTTTGAGTATATTTCTAGCCTTGCCCGCGCTCAGGTAGCATTGGTCGCGCGGAAAGATGCGCCGTTCGATGACATAGCCGGCTTGATCGAGCACTCAAAATCGACAGGCGTTCCACTCGCTTTCGGATCAAGCGCACAGAAAGCTGTGATGGAATATGTTGCTGAAAAGTCTGGCGCTGACTTCCGATATGTTGCGACGAAAGGTGGCGCAGAAACCGCTGCTTTGATACTTGGTGATCAAGTTCAAGCAGGCTTTTCGACGGGTGAGCATCTTCAGTACCTTGAAACAGGTGACATGAAGATGATCCTTAGCCTCAACGACGCGCGCCATAGCTATGCGCCCGAAACTGAGACCATCACGGAAGCTGGGTTCGCCGTATTTGTTGATCCCATCTTCTTTTTTGCAACCCGTAAAGGCATTGATGCAGACGCAAAGGCAATGTTGGTTAAAGTTTTCTCAGAAGCACTTCAATCAGAAGAAGTCAAAACAATCGTTCAGAACTCCACGCAGGGTCCTATTGTTGATCTTGGACCGGACGGGCTTCGCGAAGCACTCTACAACGGCTTGGCAAGCACCAAACTTTTGTTTGGTAAGTAAAGTAACGCGTCTCGCAAACTTCTTATGCAGGAGAACTTCGCATGGGTAGTCTAACACCTGACAGAGTAACCGGCGCCGCAATCGCGGCGCTGGGAATGTTCTTTTATTTCGTCTTCATCCCTGCAAACGTAGAAACTGTTGATGCACAATGGCTAGAACCCGAAAGTTATCCAAATGTGTTGGCAGTCCTTCTAAGTATTTTCGGAGCAGCCCTTATGCTTTTGCCATCGACGCAACACCCGCCGAATGCACGTGAGTTTGGAATGGCACTTGTCTTCATGATCACGCTAGCGGTAGGTTTTTACACGCTGTCACATTTCGGGTTCATGATCACTGCACCACTATTTGCGCTAGTCATCATGCTCGTTTTGGGTGAACGGCGTATTTTTTGGCTGATTGGTGGCGTCGTAATGATGCCTCTCACCATCTGGATCTGCGTCGTCGAACTACTAGGTCGTAGTCTACCATAGGGAATACACATTGGTCGATTTATCAGTTATTCTCAGTGGATTTGCAGATGCATTCACGCTCTACAATCTGATGTTTATAATCTTTGGCGTTATCGTCGGTCAATTTGTGGGCGCAGTTCCTGGAATCGGGCCCGTGATCGCAATGGCCATTGCAATTCCGTTCACTTTTGGGATGGACCCACTTCCCGCTATAGCGTTTCTGGTCGCAGTTAATAAAGGCGGCCTTGTTGGCGGCGCAATCCCTGCTGTTTTAATCAACACTCCGGGAACACCAGATGCTGCGGCAACTGCGCTCGATGGATACCCGTTGACCCAGAAGGGTCAGCCCTTAAAAGCAACTAAAATGGCCCTATTTTCGTCTGTCACAGGCGACGTTTTTAGCGATATTGTTTTGATTACTATCTCAGCACCCTTAGCGATAATCGCTTTAAAAATGGGGCCTG
>JAPKAD010000125.1 GCA_028825445.1 Octadecabacter sp. | reverse complement strand
TGATCCAGATACTCGGATTTATCAAATGGCAGCGTTTCTGTGAGCGCCGGCAAAACCTCATTGCGCTCAAATTCTTCAAAATGTGCAAACAGCACAGGATCGGTCATCGCTTGGTCAAAGGTGTGATAACCGGCCAAAGCGCCAAGGTAGGTGAGGCATGTGTGCCCACCATTCAAAATACGAATTTTAGCTTCCTCATAGGGATCTACATTCTTGGTAAATGTGACACCAACCTCTGATAGATTTGGTCGCTCACCGGCGAAGTTATCCTCGACAACCCATTGCAAAAAGTCCTCGGCCATAACTGGCGCAATGGGGCTTACTCCGAACAGAGATTCGACGTCACGTTGTAAGGTATCAGTGCTGCGCGGTGTGATACGGTCAACCATTGAGCATGGAAAAGTAACACAAGACTTCACCCAATCGGCCAGTTCAGACGCTCCTTGAAGGTCCAAATAGGCAAACAGATTTCGCTGCAGCATTTTGCCGTTTTGGCGAATATTGTCACAACATAAGATCGAGATGCCGCCCAAATTGGTAGCTTTGCGCAGGGCCAACGCCCCGGTCAAATATCCGTAAACTGAGGTCGGTTTACCACCGGCCAACTCGTCTTTGATCACCGGATCTGCGGGGTTCAGGGCGCCGGTTTCATCCAAATAATATCCGCTTTCCGTTACGGTTATCGTCACCATATGGACGCTAGGGAGGGCCAATAAGGCCTCGGCCGCGTCGGAATCCTGTGCCCAATCTGCAAATTTCACATGTGAGCGTACCCGGCGATAATCCACCTTGCCGCCGCTTGACATGGACTTAACCACATATCCGGTTGATTTAGCGTTCAGGCCCGCAAATGCGACAGATTCAGCAGCACGTAAGTTCACCGCCGCGATGCCCCAACGAAGGTCGTCTGTTTGGTCCATATAGTCATCAATATAAAGCGCCTGATGTGCGCGGTGAAAGGCACCAAACCCAAGGTGCACGATCCCAATTTCACAGCGGGCGAGATTGTAGGACGTTTCAAAAAGCACGGGAGAAGACACACGGTTCATCGGCCACCTCCAACACTCGGCGCCAAATCGGTTTGGGCGGTATTTCTATATTCGGTTGGGGTCATGTTTTTCATCTTTAAGAAATGACGGTTAAAATTAGCCAAGTTTTGAAACCCAACATCGAAGCAAATTGTCGAAACCTGGGCGTCTGTCGCATAGAGCATTCCACAGGCCTGACCTATGCGGATCCGGTTTACGAACTCAACAAACTTATGACCAGTAGTTGAATGAAAATTGCGTGAAAACGCGGTCGCAGACATGCGGGCAATTTCGGCAGCCCTATCAACGGATATTTCTTCGGCAAAGTTGTTGACTACAAAATCTATGACCTCACCAATTCTCGCCTGCTTGCCGTTACCATCGATCTGCACCATCTTACTGACCGACAGCACCTTCTTCTCGGCATGCTCATTCGTCCGTACCATTAACCGCAAAAAAGCCACAATACGTTCAGGGCCGCGAGCGTCTCGGATGGCTTCCATATGCCCGCGGGCAAAGGTTGGATTAAATCCCACGAATTCGATACCAGACTGCGCAAGTGTCAACATTTGGCGCATTTCAGAAAACTCCGGGAAGGCAATTCTGAGAGCGTCCAAGCTGGATTGATTAAACTGCACCAGCATATCGCGTGTTTCCACCTCACGGGTCCAGACTTCATCCGTCACCCAATTGTGCGGCAGATTTGGCCCTGTCAGATATAATGCGCCGGGGCTAAAGTCCCCGATATAATCACCCACAAAAGCTTTGCCACGAGTTTCTGCAATGAAATGCAGCTCATATTCCTCATGACTGTGCCAGCGACATAAATCTGTCGGCCAGCCATGCTCCAGATAGCGAATGCTTCGGGTGCTCCGGTCGATAAACTCGATTTCTGGGCGAATTATTGACATCATTTACCTCAGAACATTTCCACCATCTACGCTGATGGTTTGCGCTGTAATATATTCTGATTGCTGGGAGGCCAAGAACACAGCCACGCG
>JAPKAD010000093.1 GCA_028825445.1 Octadecabacter sp. | reverse complement strand
ATCATTGCGACTGTGGCCATTTTGACTCCAGATGCACCACGACCAAGCGATAGTAGTTTAAGAGCCATCATCAGGCGTGTGGTCGCATCATCCAACGCCTCACCTACGCCGCAGCAGTGCGATAAAATAAGGTTACGCTGCAAAGTTGTAACATCCTTTGCTGCAATTTTGACGCTGGCAAGTTTGCCAAAACCTGTGTTGATGCCATAGACCGCAACATCACCACTCGCAGCTTGAGCAACCATGTTAGCGGCGGCCAAAATCCCAGCGTGTGAGGACGTATGCAAAGCGGCCGCTTTATTGCCTGACCAGATATCTTGCAATTGCGCCAAAGTGGCTGAGCCAGGGGTTAGAATTACAGTCATAAAGTTCCCTTAAAAATACGAGAATGAAGCGGATTGAACCCGATACGATAAGAGAGCTCTGCCGGATGTTCTACGTCCCACACACAGAGATCTGCTGGCGCGTCAGCGATTATCCTTCCTCTATTCAATTCGCCTAAGGCTCTAGCTGCATGGGCGGTCATCCCCAAAAGAGCCTCAAGCGGTGTCATGCGAAACAGAGTGCAGGCCATATTCATTGTAAGCAAGGCAGAGGTCAGCGGCGATGAGCCCGGGTTGCAATCAGTGGCTAATGCCATGCGTACACCGTGATCACGGAACGCTTGGATCGGTGGAGCTTGGCACTCACGCAACGTGTAATATGCTCCGGGCAAAACAACTGCCACAGTACCTGCCACTGCTAGGGCCTTTGCATCAGAATTTGTCGCATACTCCACGTGATCAGCGCTGAGGGCACCATATTTTGCTGCCAGCTTTGTCCCACCGATGTTAGACAATTGTTCTGAATGTAGTTTAACTGGCAAGCCAAGTTCTTTTGCGACCACGAACACACGCGCAATCTGCGCGGTATCGAACGCTATGCCTTCACAGAACCCGTCAACTGCATCCACCAGCCCTTCAGCGTGGGCCACCCGCAAAGTTGGAATGCACACATCATCGATGTAGGCGTCTGCATCACCGATATACTCACTAGGCACTGCATGTGCACCAAGAAAACTAGTCCGGACTTCAATAGGGCGGGCATTTGCAATTTGGCGTGCAACCCGCAACATTTTTAGTTCAGTTTCACAATCAAGCCCATATCCTGATTTCACCTCTATAAATGTCACGCCCTCAGCAATCATTGCATCCACGCGCGTTAATGCGTCCGTCAAAAGTGCGTCTTCAGACGCTGCACGGGTTGCAGTTACTGTTGAAACAATCCCACCACCCGCTTTGGCGACCTCTTCATAGCTTGCACCCTTCAGGCGCAATTCAAATTCAACAGCTCGATTGCCACCAAAGACAACATGGGTGTGGCAGTCTATCAGCGCAGGAGTAACAAGCCGACCCCCAAGGTTGTGTATTTTTTGATCTCCATAAGTTTTGGGAAGTTCAGAAGCTTCACCCACCCATGCAATATGCTCACCATCCAGCACAATGGCCCCATCAGCAATAAATCCAAATTCTTCGTCAGTTTTTAGAGTGACAAGCTTGGCGTTGGTTAAGAGCATCAGAAAAGACTCACTTGCAATTACAGCTACTTAATGACATTATGTACATACATAAAAACTGTCAAGTGAGATCATTATGAACACTGTCTGGGCTGAAACCGCCTTGCTTCCAACTGGCTGGGCATCGGATGTTCGGATTAATATCAATGCTAGCGGGATGATTGTTGACGTCAAACAAGATACATTAGCAGTCGGAGAACAAACAACTTTTCTGCTGCCGTCACCCGCCAATGCTCACAGCCATGCATTCCAAAGGGCGATGGCTGGCCTTACTGAACGAAGGGGTCCCAACCCAAAGGATAGTTTCTGGACATGGCGAAAGCTTATGTTTCATTTTTTAGACCGTTTAACGCCTGAACATGTCGAGGCGATAACAGCTTTTGTGCAGATGGAAATGCTGGAAGCAGGCTATTCCACCAACGCAGAGTTCCATTATCTGCACCACCAGCCAGGTGGAGTACCATACGACAACCTTGCTGAGACATCAGAACGGATTGCAGCAGCAGCAGATCAAACTGGGATCGGGCTATGCCTACTACCAGTGCATTACGAATTTGGTGGATGTGATGGCCGCGCACTGACGGCAGGACAGATAAGGTTTGGCAATGACATAGATAGGTTTAACGCGTTGCATTACGGTGCAATCTCCGCACTGTCGTCGCTGCCTAAAGATACAGGATATGGCGTGGCACCACATTCTCTTCGTGCCGTAAGTGTGGAAAATCTTAAGTCTTATGGTGCCCTTTTCCCAACGGGTCCAATTCATATGCATTTAGCAGAACAGCTTCCCGAAGTTGACGAAGTGCAAAAGCAGTGGGGTCAGCGGCCCGTCGAATGGGCCTTAGATAATATGGAGTTGGATGAACGGTGGTGCTTGATACACTGCACCCAGATGACCGCGCAAGAAACGGTGAGTTTGGCACAATCAGGGGCGGTGGCAGGACTTTGTCCAATCACGGAAAGTAATCTTGGTGATGGAATTTTTGACGCCGTACGCTGGATGGATTCTGGGGGCACAATTGCGGTAGGTTCCGACAGTAATATCCGCATCGCACTTAGTGAGGAACTACGTACGCTAGACTACTCACAGCGATTACGTGACGGCACACGGGCCGCCTTGGCGTCAAGCAAATATTCAACAGGGCGGCGCATGTTTGAGAGTATCTTGAAGGGTGGTGCCCAGGCCACTCAACGCAAAACAGGACGGCTTGAGGTCGGTTATTGGGCAGATATGCTAACGTTAGACACTTCTTCAGAGCACCTATGGGGACGAGCAAAAGACACTGCCCTGGACGCCTGGATTTTTGCTGGAGACGATAGGTTGGTAGCTGATGTGTGGTCTGCGGGGCGACACATGGTAAAAGATGGGGAACACATCGCACGGGCAAACATTGTTGCAGCTTACCGGCAAACAATTAACGCTTTGAAAGACGACTTATGAATAAGCCCTCATTCAGGAATTGGCAAAGTGTGCAGGAGGAGGTATTGCGACGCATTCACGCCCGCGTGTGGAAGCCAGGTGAGTTGATCCCAAACGAAGCTGATTTAGCACTAGAATTTGGCTGTGCCAGAACAACTGTCAACCGGGCCCTGCAATCTCTTGCAGAAAGTGGATTATTAGATCGACGCCGTAAAGCTGGTACCCGTGTTGCAGCCCAACCCGTTGCTAAAGCCACTTTAGATATCACAGTGATCCGTATTGAGATTGAGGATCGTGGACAGAAGTACGGATATCAGCGGATTGAACGGCACGAAGCGGTACCGCCATTGGCCATTAGTGGATCAATGAAAACACATGCGACACGTCCGCTGCTGCATGTCCGGGCATTACATATGGCTGACGACACACCATATGCATTTGAGGACCGCTGGATTAACCCTGAAGTCGCACGCGATGGATTTTCTGAGAGCTATGAGACAGTTAGTGCCAACGAATGGCTACTAAAGTATGTACCCTATACACATGGAGAAATTGCATTTTCTGCAACATCAGCGTCACCTGAAGAAGCGAAAATTCTATGTTGTCAAAAAAATAGCGCTTTGTTCGCAATCGACCGCCTCACTTGGGACGGTACTTTGGCTGTTACCAAAGTTCGTTTACTTTTTGCACCTGGGCACCAGATTCGCACGATCCTCTAAAGCCAACCAACGTTTATTTTGTGGCTCTTTAAGCTGGTTACTTAAGCGTCAAAATTTAATGTTTAACTGCACTAAGCTAAACGTTTCGACCTTGGGCTAGAATCTGTCTGTTGAGCCAACTGCTCCACTAAACGGAGTGACATCTCTAGTTTCGCTTTTGTAGCTTTGGGATCACTCCAAAGATTATGCGTTTCGTTTGGATCATTTTCCAAGTCATAGAGCTCACCCCAATCTTCGCCCGCGTAAACCGAAAGCCTCCAAGTTTTTGATCGCAAGGTTCGAACGCGGGGTACAGTTACCATTCCCATGCGCGCGTCGTTATTGTTAAATTCGATCAATACCTCATCTCGATGAGGCTTGTCCCCCGAAAGGCTTCCCAAAAAGCTTTTCCCTTGCATTCCGTTGTATGGCGCCAAACCCGCTCGGTCTAAAATGCTGGCTGATAAATCTATTGTAGATCCTAAAGTGTCTGTGCGCACAGCCGCTCGGGTGTCAGGGTCAGACCAAATCATTGGCACACGAGTGATGGAACCCAGCTTTAGGGGACCCTTGAGAAGCATATTAAAATCACCAAGATAATCTCCATGATCTGAGGTAAACACGATTACTGTGTTTTCATATTGTTCACTATCTTTCAAAGTCTGAATTAGTCTACCCACTTGATCATCAATCATTGTGATCATGCCAGCAGTCAAAGCCATAGTTTCCTTCACATGTTCGTCGCTTGCCCTAAACGCCATTTGGGGAATTTCTCCAGTTTCGCCTGCCTCCCACATGCGATTGACTTCCTGCATTGGGGGCGTTGGGTTTTTATGAGCGGAATAAGGCAAGTTAACCGAAAACTCGTCCGGTGAGTACATATCCCAGTATTTTCCCGGAGGGTTGAACGGATGGTGCGGGTCAGGAAACGACACAAAAGCGAAAAATGGCTCATCTTGATTAGCGCTGTCGTTGATATAATCAACGGCTCGATCACCTATCCAAGTGGTTGGGTAGGCTTCCTCTGGAATTGGCGTGCGGAAGGCCTGAGGACATGAATAATTGTGTGGTAATTCATTTTTACTGTCGTACAAATCACGCCAATTTGGGTAGGTCTTTCGAAACCATTGTCCATAATGGCCACCACACGCATACCCATGACCCGTTGCCATATCCACATGCTGAAAGCCGTAATATGGAGTTTCAAATTCCATACCTCCTTCGTCAGTATAGGTTGAGGGCTCTTCAGCCAAATAGGGTTGTTCGTCGGACTTCCAAGCCTCAGGAATAAGTCGCTCTACCGTATCTTTCGTGCCTAATGGCTCCTTGTCAGTAAAGGGTTGTAAATGACTTTTACCAATGCTCGCAGTGCGATACCCGCCAGCACTTAACACATCAACAAAAGTGTTAGCCCGCCTTGGTAGGGCACACCCGTTGTATCGCAGCCCATTTACACTAGGCATTCGTCCAGTCATCAATGCGGCACGGTTTGGACTGCATACAGGCAGCGCTACATGAAAATCCTGAAAAGCTGTCCCTTGCGCCGCAATGCTATCAATATTTGGAGTGCGCACAACCGGATGTCCCATACACCCAAGCCAATCGGCTCTTTGCTGATCCGTTATAATGAATAAAAAATTAGGTTTTTGCAGTTGACCAACGGTTCTACTCTTCGCCATTTTCTATTATGCCCTATCCAAATTATTGTTATGCAAATTAATGCATTTTAAAGCATTCAGTTTCAACAAAAACATCAACGGCAGAATTAACAGATTGACCATTT
>JAPKAD010000124.1 GCA_028825445.1 Octadecabacter sp. | reverse complement strand
GCGAGAAGTTGAGCAAGCAGTGCCTCGTAAATAGCTTCTTTGGATGCAAAATAGTATAATATGTTAGGTTTGGAGAGGCCAGATTCAGTTGCAATTTGATCTAGTGTTGAACCCCTGAAACCAAACTGCGAAAAAATCTTTAGACCTGCGTCCAAAATAACCACATGATTTTTCTTTTGGATTCGTGTTTCATGCTTGCTCATAATTAGTCATCCCACGGAAAACCCAAGTGAGTAAATGATTAAATCTGGGAAATCCAAAAACTGTGATGCTTTTTGCAAAAGCAATTCCTTGACTCGCGCTAGACCTCTGTTAGCGTTACTTTTACCTGTTGGTCAAAATAATTGACTGACCAGAAAATATAGTAGAGTGGGAGCCTAAGCTATGGCTGCAATTGGAGAAAACCTAAAGATTAACAGTGAACGTCTTTGGGATAGTCTAATGGAAATGGCAGAAATAGGCCCAGGCATCGCGGGCGGTAATAATCGCCAAACCGTGACTGATGAAGACAGTGAAGGCAGACACTTATTTCAAAAATGGTGCAAGGCTGCTGGCTGCTCGATGGGTCTAGATCAAATGGGAAATATGTTTGCTAGACGAGAGGGCGCAGACCCAGATGCGTTGCCGGTATACGTGGGCTCGCATTTGGACACACAGCCTACTGGTGGCAAATATGACGGTGTTCTTGGTGTTCTTGGTGGTCTGGAACTACTGCGCACTATGAACGACCTTGATATCACGACCAAGCACCCAATTGTCGTGACCAACTGGACGAATGAAGAAGGTACACGATATGCTCCTGCCATGTTGTCTTCTGGGGTTTTTGCGGGTCTGCACACGCAGGATTGGGCGTATGACCGTTCGGACGCGGAAGGCAAGCGTTTTGGTGATGAACTGGCGCGAATTGGTTGGCGTGGTGAGGAAACTGTTGGTGCTCGAAAAATGCATGCATTCTTTGAGCTGCACATAGAACAGGGGCCTATTCTGGAGGCGCAGAACAAGCAGATTGGGGTTGTCACCCACGGTCAGGGCCTTTCGTGGACAGAAGTCACAATAATTGGAAAAGACGCGCATACGGGATCTACACCAATGCCCATGCGCAAGAATGCTGGTCTGGCAATGGCCCGCATTTTGTCGAAGGTTGACGAAATAGCGATGTCGCATGCACCGCACGCTGTTGGGGCTGCAGGCCATATTAACGTCTATCCGAACTCACGAAATGTGATCCCAGGAAAAGTTGTATTTACTGTTGATTTTAGATCACCTGATTTGGCTGTCATTGTGGATATGGAAGCTAGGCTACGCGTAGATGCTAAGTCCATTTGTGATGCGATGGGCATGGAGGTATCGTTTGAAAAAGTGGGTGGATTTGATCCTGTGGAGTTTGACGAGACGTGCGTAGAGGCGGTACGAAGTGCTGCAGTCAGGCTAGGCTACAGCCATATGGACTTGATCTCTGGTGCGGGTCACGACGCTTGCTGGATAAACCGTGTAGCACCAACTGCAATGATTATGTGCCCCTGCATTGATGGCCTCAGCCACAATGAAGCCGAAGAAATTAGCCGCGAATGGGCTGCGGCTGGAACGGATGTTTTACTGCATGCCGTTTTGGAGACTGCAATTATCACGACTTAAGTATGAGAAGTGCCGACCTAAAGGGCAGGGAGATTACAATGGCTACAGTTATCAAAAACGGTACAATCATTACCCATGATCTGACTTACAAAGCTGACGTATTAATTGATGATGGTAAGATTATCGAGATTGGACAGGGATTATCTGGTGCAAAAGAGCTGGACGCAACGGGTTGCTATGTGATGCCGGGTGGTATTGATCCACATACCCATCTTGAAATGCCATTTATGGGTACTTACTCAACGGACGATTTTGAGAGTGGAACACGCGCCGCACTTGCCGGTGGGACAACGATGGTTATCGATTTTGCATTACCAAGCCCCGGCCAAGGTTTGCACGATGCGCTTAAGATGTGGGATAATAAGTCTACACGTGCAAATTGTGATTATTCCTTTCACATGGCTGTAACGTGGTGGGGTGAGCAAGTTTTTGATGAGATGGAATCTG
>JAPKAD010000032.1 GCA_028825445.1 Octadecabacter sp. | reverse complement strand
GTGAGCAAACTGTACCTCTCACAAGCGACAACAATACAATTGCTAAACTTTTGAGCGATCCAATACCAAGTTGGCGCAATGAAGCTGGAGCCGTGGCAAGTAAAGATGCTACATTTGAGGCTGTCGTTTTGACACCACGCAGATTGGCGGTTGCAATTGATATTTCTACCAAACTTATGGCGGCCTCGTTAAACCTTAGTGCTGCATTACCACTCAGCACGGCAAGCCAAGATCGTCAAAGAACGCGCTGCGATGTTTAAGGAAAATATTGCAACTAGCGATCAACGCATGGCGGTCCTTGACCATGGAACCGAAGCAGAAGCGACTCACTATGCAAAATCTGCTGACTAACGAAGGATCATAGAGGAAACAGAAAAGTTCCAACTTTCTGAATAAGTTCCAACTCAAAAACCTATAACCTAGAAATTAAAAGCGAATAACTATGATAAACAATGAAGTGGTGCACCCGAGAGGATTCGAACCTCTGACCCCCTGATTCGTAGTCAGGTACTCTATCCAGCTGAGCTACGGGTGCATTAAGGGCGATCTAGCGACCCTGTCGTGGCTTTGCAAGAGAGAAATCTAAACGATCATAGGCAAAAGGCTTAGGTCAGATTTTGGCAAGTTAATCACAAAGCGCGTCCCCGTCTCATCCGTACGATCAAGATCAAGCCGCCCACCGTGGCCGCGCACAAGTTCCGCAGAAATAGCCAATCCCAAGCCTGAACCGCCACGGGTTGTCCCCCCCTGGAAAGCTTTAAATAAATGCTCTTGTGCAGTTTTAGGCAGACCAGGGCCAGTATCCGTGATTACGATTTGCCAAGATTTGTCATCCTCTAATCCTACAATGCATATTTCGCCTGATTTACCGCTGGCAATAATCGCTTGGCGCGCATTGCGCACCAAGTTACCGATAACGCGATAGAGTTGCTCCGCATCCGCGCGAATGTTCATACCGACAGGGATGTTCTCAGAAAATAATATATCATGATTCCCGACAGCCAACCTTTCACCAGCAATCACATCATCCACCGTTTCTGCCAGTGACACCCGCAACAGACGCGGCGCAGGTTCTTCTGCGCGTCCAAAAGTAAGCGTACTTTCACACAAGTTTACCGCACGGGTAATAGAATTTACTAACTTTGGGGCCAGCCGGCGAACTGTCGGATCATTGGAAGCGTCAATACGATCTGTAAACAGCACAGCAGACGTCAAAATATTGCGCAGATCATGGCTAATTTTACTGACGGCCCCACCCAATTGCGCAAGCCGTTCTTTCTGTTTTAGCGCGCCAGTCAGTTGGGTTTGCATACTCGCAAGAGCTTCTTCTGCCTCGCGCAGTTCAATCACACCAGCATTTGGTACAATGATCAGTCGCACATCCTCAGGGGCTTTGGCATATGCTTGCATATAATCCACAACACCTTTGATCGGCTTCACAATAAAACGGCGTACAGCTAAAAATAATAAACTGGCTGTCACAATCGAAATTACCGCCGACAGGATCAAGATCCGGATACCGTAGTCTATCAGCGCCGTACGAAGCGGCGCTGAGGGCACTGTGATTTCTATCAACGTGCCACCATCCTGTACTGGATTGCCAATTACGCGAAACACGCGTTCCTCCGTGTCCCAAAGCCCAATCATCGCATCGCGGATTAGCATCCATGCAGGCGGTTCACGCATATCAAAAGTTTTATGGATTGGGGCGGGAACCGGAGATGATAGAATCAATTGTCGAACTTCATTACGGCGCAGAACCACATTGAAGACTCCAGCGTTCTTCAGCAGCTCAGCCTCAAGATCAGGCATAATCATATCATCAGCCAGCAAGGTCAGCGATGCGATCTGCGCCCTTTCAAGCCGGTTAAGAAAATAGTCTTCGCGAAAACGCGCAACGGAGGGCACAAAGATCAGCAGCTCAGCAATCAAGACAAACACTGTAGTGAGGATCAAAAATCGCCCTGAAAGGGAATTGAGCATGTCGCTGTACGTTCCTTGTTGGAGCTTTATGGCAGCCAGCGCTGCACAAATACTACCACACGTTTGACCATAGGGCTTTCAAACAACCTAGGTGTAAAATATACGCTAGCTGCGCGTTTGTTAATCTCAGATACGGTGGGATAGGGTAAAACAGTTGCAGCAATAGCTGACATTTTCATCTTATTGGCAATTGCCATAGCCCACATTCCAATCAACTCGCCCGCCATAGCACCCACAATTGATGCGCCAACGGGCTTACCTTTAAAGACCATCACTTTGATAAGACCTGTTATTTTTCCTTCTGTGATAGCGCGGTCATTTTCATTATAGGGAAACCTCACAACTTCTACTTTGCCAGCAAACTTTTCTTTTGCTTGGGCTTCCGTCAGTCCAACTTGCGCCAATTCAGGGTCTGTATATGTAGCCCACGGGATGTGATCCGTGCGCTGCTTGCTTGGCAGACCCAATAATATCGACCGAATCACCACACCAGCATGATATCCTGCGACATGGGTAAATTGCAGCCCACCGGCAGCATCACCAACAGCGTAAACTTTTCTATTGCTAACAGACCGCAGGTTTGAGCCAACCTCAACACCGCCACGGCTCCATTTGACGTTCGCCTTATCAAGACAAAGATTTTCAATATTTACTTTACGACCCACTGCCATCAACATGTGTGACCCTGTGAAATTACCCAGTGGGGTGTGAACAACCACTTTGGCGTCGTGACCTTTACATCCACTGATCTTATTGACCTGTGCATTTTCAATTATTTTAACACCTTCCAAACGTAATTTATTCAATACGATTGCCGCCATTTCAGGGTCATCCTTTCCCATAGCCTTAGCGCCCTCAATAACCGTTACTTTGCATCCCAGTCGCAAATGCGCCTGCGCCATTTCCATACCAATGGGACCACCACCAACAACGATCAAATGCTTGGGCCTATCTCGAAGATCAAAAATGTTTTCGTTGGTGTACACATCGACACCTTCCAAGCCAGGGATCAGCGGTACGAATGGCCCGGAGCCAGTTGCAACAATAAAACGCCGCGCTTGGATAATCGTATTACCCGCCTGAACTTCAGTTGGACTTATGAATTTTCCGAATTCGCGAATCACATTGACACCAAAACTCTCAAAGCGTTCTTGGCTATCCATGGGTTCAATCGTTTTAATGACACGGCGCACGTGGTCCTTGGCGGCAGCAAAATCTACATCCGCCTTTACTGTTTTGATGCCCAGTTCACCTGTATGGCTCATGGCAAAGGCCTGTTTCCCAGCAGCAATCAGGGCCTTGGACGGCACACAACCGTAATTTAGGCAATCGCCACCCATTTTGTGGCCCTCAAGCAGCACTACTGATGCGCCCATCTGTGACGCACCCGCCGCGATCGAAAGTCCACCGGAACCTGCACCAATAATACAAACGTCAGTTTTGATACGGTCCATGACTATAAGCCTTTATTGCCGCGCGCGGACTTGATTATAATTGGAAGGAGCGCAAGCAAGCACAGGCCAACGATCGGCAGCAAAATGTGGAGCTCAAATATAATCCCAAGATTTGGTGTCTCACCTTTGGCAAACACTTCACCAAGCCCAGCGCCAACAGATGTGTAGACAACTGAACCAGGGATGATGCCAAAAAAGGTAGAAACTACGAAGCGGCGGAGCGGCACTTCAAGGAACGCTGGCATCAAGTTGGCGATGAAAAAAGGTACCGCAGGCACTAGACGAATTAGGAACAACATCGACCATTGGTTTTCGTCGATACCTTCTTTGATCTTTTTGGCAATGCCATCTGAAACTTCAAGTTTTGCACCCAGCTGTTTGCCAAAACCCCAACGTGCAGCGATAAAAATAACCGTTGCGCCAGTTGTGGCGGCTATCACATTAAACAAGAAACCAGGGAATGTTGCAAACATGAAACCACCTGCCAACGTCATTACTGTCGCGCCAGGCAGACTGAATGCCACCACCACAGTGTAAAACGCGATAAACACCAAGACGGTCAGAAAGTAATTAACATCACGAAACGCAATCAGGCGTTCGCGGTTTTCAGCCAGGGCGTCGAACGTCAGGTAATCACGCAAGAAATAGGCACCCAATACAGCCACTACAGTTACAATGGTAATAGACAATCGCTTCATCAGGGTGCTGGATTGGGTGGCATCGATGTCTGGAGCTTCAATCATTTTCATCATATCTCTTCTCGCAAAGGGTGTACCGAGTTGCACCTTAGATGGACGAGCCCACGCGAACTGCATACCCCTATCACGTGGCGTTGATGCAGGGTGTTCATTTGGCGGGATATTATTGCAGTTGTTGTAAATACTGTAACATTTAACCTGAGCGTTTCGTGCATTGTTGCAGACTTTTGCACCTTCGCGCGTTGACACACGCCTCGCCCCCCCCTAAAGAACAAACTTCGAAACATTACGATAAATTCTTGAGGCCCGAATCCTATTTCAGGTTTCGCCCTAACACCGGAGAGACGCAATGAAGCGTACATTTCAGCCATCCAACCGCGTTCGTAAGAACCGTCACGGTTTTCGCGCACGCATGGCCACCAAAGCTGGCCGTAATATCCTCAATGCACGCCGTGCAAAGGGTCGTAAAGAACTTAGCGCTTAATCGCGCATGCTTATGTTGCGCAAACTTCTCGCAACTAACCTAATATGACCTCAACTGAGGAAAATTTAGAAACCGTCGAGGTATTTCCTGTGGCGGCTTCTTTGCGTTTCACGACAATGAAGATCAGAGCAAATTTTATTGCAGCATCCAAGGCCAAGTACCAAACTTCCGCGAGTCTAACTGTGCAGGTGCGGAATCGTAATGATGGTAGTGACGCAGTACGTGTAGGTTTTACCTGCTCAAAAAAAGTTGGTAATGCAGTAGCACGAAACCGCGCTAAACGTCGTTTGCGCGAAATAGCTCGGCTTGACTTGCCCCATCTGGCCAAGTTTGGCCACGATTACGTGCTGATTGGTAAAAAAGCTGTCACCGCTAACCATGAGTTCAAAGCTTTGCGAGCTGACTTCGCCAAAGCAATCAGCAAACTCGGATAAACAGCCGCATGTCACCCTTAGCCATGATTGTATCACTTCCAATCCGCTTTTATCGTGTTGTTTTTTCGCCTTGGGTTGGCCACGGCTGTCGTTTCCACCCTACGTGTAGCGCATATGCGATGGAAGCATTGCGCAAACACGGCGGTATCAAGGGCACCGCCTTAACTATCCGCCGTGTGATCCGCTGCAACCCGTGGGGCGGATCGGGTGTCGATAACGTACCATAGTAGACGGGTTCGAAGCAGAAGGTTTAGATAATTGGGAAACTGCTATTGCTTCTTGCAATAAATCACGGCTTGCCCGCTATAATTGTTATGTAATTAAATCCGGATAAAATCATCTAATTTTATAGGCAATGTCTACGTTGAGCCATCAGTGACAGCCACATGAATACAAATTAATATTGCTTGTTAAAGCAATCACCTTGTTCTTGTTCGAAAGCCATGCTCATCACCCCCAAAGTTTAACAATCACATGTTTGATGCGCAATCCCAGGGCTAGCTTTCACTAATATCGATATCTGCTGTTCGACTGTTTCATTTTTTATACGAGATCCTCAACCAAGCCAAAATGGCTCTCCGTCCCGATTGACGACGATGGTTATCATAAATGACCAGCGGTTTTTTTCAGAATAACGTTTAACTGAAAGTAGAACACAAAGTTTCCATCAAAGAACAATTCATAGTCGAAATTGACGTCTGATGAGCTGTGTTTATTGAATAATGGCTTTTCAATGCAGACTGCAAGGAGGACCAAAGCGGAAAGTGCAATATGCTTTGAATAATTTATACATTACCAACCCGCTGGCAGATAGCCTAATCAGCCCGTAACTTAGTGCCCCCTTGCTAGCCTCAGTACCCCGCGACTACCGCAAATCATATTTGATCTTACGGACATTTCTAATGACCAAATAATTATGACAGTCAAATTATTTAAATTATATTTTTTATTTAAAATATTTTAAGATTTATACTTTTTTTCGGACGAAAAAATAGTGGGTGAAGCATAGAACCGACAAATAAAGAACGGCTAATAATTAAGAATAACGACATGAATTAAAAATCTTAACTGCAAAAACTGTGACACTTCATGTGAAAAGCTACCTAGAGGCTGAAGAAATAGGGCAAAAGCGCTTGACCTTTGTGCCCCCGACCTGTTGAACCTGCTTGATATTTCAACAGTAGTTTCAGGCGGCTTACATGGACGACCAGAACAAGAATCTTATCCTCGCAACAGCTCTTAGTTTCATTGTGATTCTGACATGGTTTGTGTTATTTCCTCCTCCGGAGGTTGCTGAAACAACTCCCAGTGCAGAGATGACGTCGACAGATGGATCAATACTCAGCGTAGATGCGCAAATTCTCACGCAAGCCCGCAACGATGCAGAGCTTGCACCTCTTTCCGCTGAAGACGTGATTGCTGATGCACCTCGCGTGGTAATCGATAGTGGGAGCCTGACAGGATCATTGTCACTAATAGGTGGTCGGATTGATGACCTTTCCCTTAAAGATTATCACGAGACGCTTAAATCCGACGCAGACCTTGTGCGGCTTTTATCGCCAATCGGTACTGACGCGCCATACTACGCGCTACAGGGCTGGGTTGCCGCAGTGGGTGCAACACCTGAACAAGTTCCGAGCGCTTCGACACAGTGGAAGATAGAAATAGGTGAAGAGCTATCACCAGGTAACGACGTAACCCTACTTTGGGAAAACGATGCAGGACTGACATTCCGGAAAACTTTTTCTGTCGACGAAGATTTCTTATTTACAATAACTCAAACCGTAGAAAATATGACTGGTGCTGAGATTGCCCTGCGCCCATACGGACTGGTGGCGCGTCATGGTGAGCCTGAGCAAATTGGCTTTTTCATCCAGCACGAAGGTGTTGTGCGGATGTCAGATGGTTCAATGGAAGAAATAAACTACGATGACATGCCAGATCTCACGACTGAAGAAAGTCGCATAGAAGTCGAAGAGAATGGCTGGATTGGGTTTTCTGATCAGTACTGGATGACCGCTTTAATCCCCTCACCAGGCCGAGACTTCCGGTCAACGGCTAAGTTTGCAAACGACATCTACCAAATTGAAACCGTTTACCCGATGGTTACCGTCGCGTCTGGCGAAACGGCTTCAGCAGACACTCAGTTTTTTGCAGGCGCACAAGAATGGGAAGTCATTCGTGGTTACCAAAATAATCTCGGTATCGATCGGTTCCTTGACAGTATTGACTGGGGTTGGTTCTTCTTTTTAACCAAGCCTATTTTTGCCGTGCTGCATTGGCTCAACGGGCTGATCGGCAACATGGGTTGGTCGATAATCTGCCTGACGTTTGTAATTAAAGCATTGCTTCTACCATTGGCTTATAAATCCTACGTTTCAATGGCCAAAATGCGGGAACTTCAACCTGAAATGGCCAAGCTAAAAGAAGCGTCTGGTGACGATCGTGAGAAGCTTCAGAAGGGCATGATGTCCCTCTACAAAGAAAATAAAGTTAACCCCGCATCCGGCTGTCTGCCAATCATAATGCAAATCCCAATTTTCTTTTCACTCTACAAGGTGATCTTCGTCACAATCGAACTGAGACATGCACCGTGGATTGGCTGGATCAATGACCTAAGCGCGCCAGATACGTCAACACTGTATAACCTGTTTGGCCTTTTGCCATGGGATGCCCCAACTCCAGACTCAATACTTGCGCTAGTCTTTATTGGCGTAATGCCAATAGTACTCGGCATTTCTATGTGGTTGCAGCAAAAACTCAATCCAGCACCCACGGACGCAACACAAAAGATGATATTTGCTTGGATGCCTTGGGTTTTTATGTTCATGCTAGGAGGCTTTGCAAGTGGCCTTGTATTATATTGGATCGCGAACAACACGATCACATTCATGCAACAGTACGCCATAATGCGAAGTCAAGGCTTCAAGCCAGACCTGTTTGGTAATATGACTGGACGTAACAAGACAGACCCTGAGTGATGGGAACGGTCTCAAAACTTTGGCGGCACCCAATTAAAAGTCACGGGCGCGAACCACTCACGGCCGTAATATTAAACGCTGGAAAATGCATGCCGTGGGACCGACATTGGGCCGTAACCCACGATCAGTCAAAATTTGACGGTTCCGGCTGGTTCTATTGTCGCAACTTTATGATCGGATCTCGGGCACCAAAACTGGCCGGAATCTGGGCTGAATTTGATGAAAGCACCAGTTTGATAACACTTCGCCACCAAGATTGTGATGATATCACTTTCAATCCAGATCAAAACGATACGGCATTTCTGGAGTGGGTGGCGCCACTCTGCCCAGCAGATCGAGCCGCGCCTTCAGCCATCGTAAAGGCCAAAGGCCGCGGAATGACTGATAGTGAAATCCCGTCAATTTCAATTGCTAACAGCGCGAGTCATCAAGCTGTCGAAGATGCCATTGAGCACCCACTTCAAATGGAGCGCTGGAGGGCTAACGTATGGCTGGATGGTGTTGATGCTTGGGATGAACTAGACTGGATCGGCAAGAAAATCCGGATCGGAGAAGCGGAACTCGAGGTCCGCGAACCCATCGTGCGCTGTTTAGCGACAGCAGCTAATCCCATTACAGGGGTGCGCGATGCCGATACCCTTGGCACTTTAAAAAATTCATTTGGCCACCAACACTTTGGCGTCTATGCAGTTGTTACAAAAGATGGCCATGTCGCCCTTGGCGACCAAGCACAGGTACTTTAAATGAATCTTCGTTTTCCGTCTGCTGAAGAGCCTGATGACATAGCCCGCGAAGCAGGCCGTATGATGTTTGCGGGCGAAACCGACTTTGTTAAAGGCGTCGTCGCGATGGAAGGTTTGCCCGATCCAGACCGTCCTGAAGTGTGTTTTGCAGGACGCTCAAATGTTGGAAAATCAAGCCTGATCAACTCCCTTACAGGACGTAAGGGGCTCGCTCGGGCTTCAAACACGCCAGGTCGAACGCAGGAAATCAACTTTTTTACTGCAGGCGAAACTCACTACCTTGTCGACCTACCTGGATACGGTTACGCAAACGCTCCAGTCGCAGTTGTTGAAAAATGGCAGCGTTTGCTGAAAAATTACCTACGCGGTCGTGTGACTCTGCGCCGAGCCTTTGTTCTAGTCGATGCACGCCATGGGATAAAATCTGTAGATGAAGAAATCATGGCCCTACTCAGCAGTGCGGCGGTGACATTCCAGTGCGTGATGACAAAAACTGATAAGCTAAAAAAGGGCGATTTGGATGTAGTTTTGACGCAAGTCCGTGGCAAGTTATCCACATTTGCCTCTGCATATCCTGAATTAGTAATTACATCGTCCGAAAAAGGCGACGGCATAGAAACTTTGCGCACAATTATTGCAGGAATAGACTGACCCGCGAAGGACGCCTTGATGAGAAAGCAAGACATGAACCGCGATTGGATCGCCACAGCCGCAACTTTAAGCGCAGCACTGCCTTATTTGCAACGCTACAACGATGCGGTTGTGGTCATAAAACTTGGTGGCAATGCGATGTCATCAGAAGAGGCTATGGATAACTTCGCGCGCGATGTGGTGCTGATGCAGCAAGTCGGAGTTAACCCCGTTATTGTCCATGGTGGCGGGCCAATGATCAACGATATGTTGAAAAAGCTAGACATTAAGTCAGAATTTCTGAACGGCAAACGTGTGACCGACAAAGCAACTGTTGAGGTTGTGGAAATGGTGTTGTCGGGTCGGGTAAATAAATGGATCGTTAACGCAATCAATCGTCAAGGTGGCCGCGCAGTGGGGTTGTCGGGCAAAGATGCCAACCTTATGACCTGCGACCAAGATGTGCCTGAGCTAGGACTTGTCGGCTCACCAGCTGAGATTGATACAAAAATTTTAAAAACATTGTTTAATGCCAATACCATCCCAGTAATTGCACCTCTTGGTGCTGGGCGTAACGGTGAAACATTGAATGTGAACGGCGATACTGTGGCGGGTGCGATTGCATCGGCACTGACAGCAGATCGCTTGTTGTTGCTAACGGATGTGTCCGGTGTAAAAGACGAAGACGGCAATGTTTTAACTGAATTGACACCAGAGCAAATCGCAGATCTTACTGCGTTGGGTGTGATTGCGGGTGGTATGATACCAAAGACCCAAACTTGTCTAGCAGCGCTTGCTGGCGGCGTGCGGGCCGCCGTAATCTTGGATGGCCGGGCACCAAATGCCTGCCTGCTGGAGCTTTTCACCGAACACGGTGCAGGTTCAATTATACGAGTGGCAAAGTGACGCTGAACGACATCGTAAAGGCTACCGCCCCGTTTCATCTAACCCCACTGGGAGGATTTCATGAAGGTGACACAACCACCATCCTTCTTGGACCAATGGAGCCAGGATTTTGGGCCTATGTGACCCAGAGATTTGAGTTTTGCGGCGATGAACCTTTAGACAATTGGTCTCATGCAATTATCAGTTTGATATCTAAAATCACTAATTCACAGGCTCTTTTTCCATTCGGTGGACCACCATATCATTCCTTTATCTCTTGGGCTTTGCGTAGTGGTGAAACTTGGCAAAGCCCTGTTGGCTTACTCGTACACAAGGATGCAGGGCTGCTTGTCTCCTACCGTGGCGCACTCCAATTTGATTATCATATTGATTTACTAACCCCATCTACAAATCCGTGTGATACCTGTGCAGATCAACCCTGCCTAATCGCCTGCCCTGTATCGGCATTGTCATCCAAAGGCTATGATGTACCAAGCTGCAAAGCTCATATCAAAACTGACGCCGTTTGCAGCTTGGGATGTCGTGTTCGCATGGCTTGTCCAGTCAGCCTGTCCTATGGACGCATCCAACCCCAGACTGCATTTCATATGAAGGCATTTATGAAAGAATGACGAAACGTTTAATTCTAATCCGCCATGCAAAATCAAACTGGGCTGAACCCTTTGATGACCATTCACGCACACTCAATGATCAAGGGCGAACGTCAGCAAAAGCGATTGGTGCTTACCTGGATATGAACAGCTATAATCCTGATGTGATCTATTGCAGCGATGCAGCGCGCACGATTGAAACGACAGAGCTTATCGATGATACGATGAAAACAGTGCCCAAAATTTACTACCTTAAAAAGATGTATAACGGATCTCCTGCTTCACTTTGGAACGTGTTGCATAAGGCTGAGGGAAATGTGGTCGCGCTTGTGGCGCACAATCCTGGCATCGCATTGTTTGCAGAGGACGTTGTCGATAAGACCCCAGATCATCCACATTTCGTAAATTACCCAGCATGTGCAACATTGGTGTGTGATTTCCCTACAAACGACTGGGCCGAAGCAGTTACCAGCTCCGGGCAAGTCATAGATTATGTTGTGCCGAAGGACCTAGATCAATATTAACGTTTAATGACCTAGGATTTGGCTTAGAAACAACTGTGTCCGCTCTGACTGAGGGTTGTTGAAAAATTCTTCAGGCTCATTTTGTTCAACAATCTGACCCGCGTCCATAAAAATAACACGGTTAGCGACCTGACGTGCAAAGCCCATCTCATGGGTTACACAGATCATGGTCATGCCCTCTTCAGCCAGTTCGATCATAGTATCTAGAACTTCCTTGATCATCTCTGGGTCAAGCGCAGACGTTGGCTCATCAAATAACATAATGCGTGGCTTCATGCAAAGCGAACGCGCGATTGCCACTCGTTGCTGCTGACCACCGGACAATTGACCTGGGTATTTGTCTGCCTGCTCAGGGATTTTGACCTTTTCTAGGAAATGCATTGCTGTTTCTTCAGCTTCCTTCTTAGGTGTTTTACGCACCCAGATTGGAGCCAGTGTGCAGTTCTCAAGGATTGTCAGATGAGGGAACAAATTGAAGTGCTGGAAGCACATGCCAACCTCTGATCGAATTTTATCAATATTCTTAAGATCCGACGAAAGTTCTGTACCGTCGACCAGAATGGTGCCCGCCTGATGTTCTTCCAAGCGATTGATGCAACGGATCAACGTAGACTTTCCAGAACCCGAAGGCCCACAGACCACGATGCGTTCGCCACGGTTCACCGTAAGATTGATATCACGAAGGACATGGAACGTACCAAACCACTTGTTCATATCTGTGATCGAAATGGCGACCTCGTTAGAGACCTTCATCGCTTCACGATTGATAGCGCGTTCTGTTAGTGTTTCAGACATTGATGGTCTCCTTAACGGTGTTCACGTTGAAGCTTTTTTTCGAGATATAGCGAATAACGGCCCATGCTGAAGCAGAAGAGGAAGAACAGCGCGCCAATAAAGACAAATAGTTCCCAATAAATACCGTTCCAATCCGTGTCGGCGCGGATTAAATTTGAAAAACCAATTGGGTCTGACAGACCAATAAACACCACTAGAACGGTGTCTTTAAAGAGGCCAATAAACGTATTTACGATACCAGGAATCGATATTTTCATCGCCTGTGGCAACACAATCAGTTGCATGGACTGCCAGTAAGACAAACCTAATGAATCGGCGCCCTCATATTGGCCGGTTGACAAGGCTGCAAGCCCACCACGGATTACTTCCGCAATGTAAGCCGCAGCAAACAACGTCACCATAATAATTACGCGCAGCAACAAGTCAAAGTTCGTACCAGGGGGAAGGAAATAGTTTAGTAACAATGAGCCAGTGAAGAGCCAGACAATCAATGGAACTCCACGAATTACTTCAATAAAAGTCACACAAATCTTATTGACAATAAACAAGTGCGACTGACGACCGAGCGCCAGCAATATACCCAACGGCAGCGACAAAACGATGCCAGCTATACCAATAATAAGCGCCAGCATGAAACCACCAATCTTGCGACTATCAACAGGGCGCAGCCCTACACTGCCAAGTTCAGCGTAGGTGGCTGAAATTGATGCTTGCGTGCTTAACTCATCATTTTTTGCGTCTAGGTAGCTACTCAACGCGGCTTCTTCATCATTGTTTGCATCTGCCGGCAATTGACTAACAGCGATCAGTCCACGCTGGTTGCGTGGCAGTGCATCTCGCAGGCTGACGGTCCGTTCTTGCAGATCATTCAGTGATGCTTCTTGGTCAGGCAATGACATTAAGGACGATAAGAAATTACGGCCATCAGACTGGGCAGACGAAATGCGGAAGGAGTCCTGAGCAACAACACTCGCGTCATCGCGCAACGCCGAAAGTCTTGCCATTTGTCTGAGCAATGCTGCTTGTGGTTCAACAAGACCATCCTCGATCGATACGACAATTCTGTCCTGAATGCCATTAAGTATTGCGATGTCTGCATCCAGACTGACGATTACAGCTACAATTTCCGCACGCACGGAACCAATTTCATCCACTGATGATTGAAGCGTTATGCCCGTTGAGCGTACTTGCAGTACTGTCAATGGATCAATCAACGTTGCCTTTGACACTAATGCATCCACATCCGTTAGGATTAATGGATCAGCAATGCCAGCAGCCGTAACCATGTTTGTAAAGACTACACTGGGTTCAACAGTATCATTTTCGATGTCAGCAATCGCATCACCCAAAAGATTTGACGCATCTTGAATAAGACCAGTAGCCCGGTCAGATGCATATTGCGCCTTGGAAACGTCAGCTTGGGGAGCATCGGTTGCCGGCGTTGGGTCACCATCCCATTCGTTTAGGATTGCCACTAAATTTTCGAGACTTTCTTCAGCACCAACAAGACGCCGAAGGGCAATCTCTTTTGGTTCGATCTGCGAACCAATAGAAAATTCTTCTATCCGAATATCAAGCATGGCCTGAAGTAGGCCATTTTTAACATCTAACGCAGCAGCGATTCCCACGGCCTTCTCATCAGAAATTTTTTCCATTGCGATAACTTCACGGGGCAACCTATCGACTTCTTCTTGCAGCCTTGCGAGAGTGCTTTCTAGTCGCCCAGCACCAATCATCTGGTTTAGCCCGTCGTTAATTGGACCCATAATAGCGCCCCACCAAAACAAAGCAGCAACGACAGCGCCCAGATTCGCAACAACTGGTCCCACAATTTTGCCGAGCCCCTTGAGAACAAGCGCACCAATTACAAAGCCTATTGCAACCAATACTGGTACCCAGAATGCCCCCCCCCAGATCAACCAAGTGGCAATGAACGGATAGGCAAAAGAAAACCAAATTAGCTGATTAGGTACTTTTTCAGCAAATAAAACTGGTGCTAGCGCGACAAAAAACAGCGCAAACGCAGAAATTGGGCGCCAATACAATTCAGGTGGATAGAAGCCGAACATGATCTGCAACCAACGATCTTCAATGACCGCCCAGCACGCACCCCCATGACTGCTTTTGTAGAACGAAAATAAAACTTCGCGACATTCAGTAAGAGAGCCTGCATTCCAGACACCACCAAAGGCCCATGGTAGGACAAGTGATAACGCAAGATAGACGACATACAGTGAAATTACTGTGAGAAAGATGTTAAGCCAGCCTGAAAACAGGTTTGCGCGGACCCATTTGATGACTCCAGCTTCAGCGACCGGCGGCACCTGTTCGTCAATCATAGTCTCGCGGACATAGCTTACGGTTTGTGCGTGTGTGTCGCTCATATCAACGCTCCTGCAACTGAGTACGATTGTTGTAGACGTTCATTGCTCCAGAAATAGTGAGACTGAGCACCAGATAGAATGCGCCAAGTAGCAGCATTCCTTCCAACTCTCGTCCCGTCTGGTTAATCGTGATTCCACCCAACGTAGATCGTACATCCATGTAACCCACAGCAATCGCTAGCGAGGAATTCTTTGTAAGGTTGAGATATTGCGAAATCAGTGGTGGTATGATGACCCGCATTGCCTGCGGTAAAATCACAAGACTTGTTGTACGGTTAGGGCGTAGACCCAACGCAAAGGCTGCCTCTGACTGACCTTTTGAAATCGCAAGTATACCAGCGCGGACAATTTCGGCGATAAAAGCACCAGTATAAAGTGATAAAGCCAACCATAGTGCAATCAAAGAATTGCGTAAATGGATGCCATCCGAAAAGTTGAAACCCCTCAGTTCAGGATACTGAAGTTCCGCCCCCATCAAGACCATAACCAATCCAACGGGAATAACGAGAATGATAAGTTGTTTATACCATGTGGTTGGTCGCACACCTGTGTCTTCTTGCACAGCGTCCGAACGTTTGCGTACCCCACGGACAAAAAAGAGACTAATCATTAGGATCACAAGCAAAACAAGCCAGTTCATAGCTGATGAAGTCATGAAGCCATTTTCCAAAATGACACTCGGGATGTAAATACCACGATTGGTAACGGCAACGCTATCATTAAGAATCATACCGGCATCACCGCCGACCCTAAATTCACGGATCCGCGACATGCCTTCAGTCATCAGTGCCATGATGGCAATGATCCAAAGCAGCAGTGGTACATTACGGAAGCCTTCGACGTAGACAGCCATTAAGCGGCTCACAACCCAGTTATTAGACAGGCGTAGTACACCTGCCGTAACACCAAGAACCGTCGCCAAAAGACAACCTAGAAAAGCTACAAGAAGAGTGTTTAAAATGCCAACCAGTGCTGCCATCCCATGCGAAGACTGAGAAGTATACCCAATCAGTCGCTGGTTAATGTCATAACCTGCTGGCTGCGTCAGAAACCCAAAGTCAAAATCTTTGCCCAAGGCGGCCAGGTTTTGGATGGTATTATTAACAAGCCAATAAATACCCGCTATCAACAGAATAGACGCAATAACTTGAATAGTGATTGAGCGGTATCGCGTATCATAAATAAGCTGACTAAGCCGAAAACTGATTTTAGGTGGATCGATGAGCGTTGTCATCCTTGAACTCCCTAGCCTTGGCCATCTAAGCGCCAGTTAATCCGGCTGCATGTGTCGTGGGGCTTCTTATGATTTGGTATTATCTTTTTCGATCCTAAGTGAAAGGGCGCGATCCGAAGATCGCGCCCTTTGCTAAGTCGAATTTAGCGGAATGGTGGGGTGTAGATGAGACCACCTTCGGTCCACATTGCGTTCAAACCACGTGCAAGACCGATCGGTGTGTTCTCACCAATGTTCTTTTCAAACAGTTCACCGTAGTTACCACCAGCCATGATAGCGTTCATAGCCCAATCAGACCCAAGGCCGAGCATCGCGCCGAGTCCACCTTCGGTTCCCAAAAGACGGTTGATCTCTGGGTTGTTAGTGCCGTTGGCCATCTCAGCGATGTTTGCTGATGTTACGCCGAGTTCTTCAGCAGCAACTAATGCATTCAAAGTCCAACGTGCAACATCAGCCCATTCGTTGTCACCGTGGCGAACAAGCGGACCGAGTGGCTCTTTGGAAATGATCTCTGGCAACAGAACATGGTCGTCAGGGTTTTCGAACGTTGCACGTGTCGCAGCCAAGCCGGATGCGTCTGTCGTGTATGTATCACATGCACCAGCAAGATACTGCTGCTGACCCTCAGCATTGGTTTCGATAGGCACTGGCTCATAAGAGATGTTGTTCGAACGGAAATAGTCCGCCAAGTTCAGCTCTGTTGTTGTACCAGTCTGAATGCATACAGTCGCGCCATCGAGATCTTTGGCGGATGACACACCCAGTGCGCGTGGAACCATAAAGCCTTGGCCATCATAGTAGTTGATACCAATGAATTCAAACTTAAGGTCAACGTCACGGGAAAACGTCCACGTCGTGTTCCGAGCAAGGAAATCGATTTCACCGGATGCGAGTGCGGTGAAACGTGTCGAGCCAGTTGTTGGAACAAATTCCACAGCATTTGGGTCGCCAAGCACAGCCGCAGCAAGTGCGCGGCACATGCCAACGTCGAAGCCTTCCCAAACGCCATTGGCGTCAGGTGCGGCAAAACCGACGAGACCAGTGGTCACGCCGCAGTTCAATGTGCCGCGCGCTTTGACATCGTCAAGTGTACCGGCAGCAGCAGCACCAGCAGCAAGACCAGCAATGGTCATGGCGCTGAGGAGTACTGAATTTTTCATATTATACCTTCCTGAGTTTCTGTGCGTGTGTCACAGAGTTTAATTTCTATCCAGTCGGATAGGGCATTACGCAGAACAAATAGTTGCGCAACTGATCGAGAGTGCGAGGAATCATACACAGAGGTCAAGTACCCGAACGTTAGAAACCAAGTAAATCGTAAGGAACTTCGGACATTACGGCCTTATTGGGCAGTCGATTCACCCGCAGACGTTATTACTCGCCATTAGGTGGAAATTAGCAGCATGCACAAACGCTGTTCGTTTTATTTCGGCAACTTGGTCTGCGTCATCATCTATACCCCATTGTTCCGCCTGCCATGTCTCATCAATCCGTGACAGTGCCCAAGCATTGGCCGGGGAAAGGAGGCCGTTTGTCACCCCAAGCGCGAGAATCAGTGACCCAGACATCGCAATCAGGTCGTGCATCGCCGCCAATTCGAAATGGGTTGCTTTAAAAAGAGATGCCGAAAGTATCGCCAAGTCATGTTCACTTTGCTCGATTGGCATAACTCCAGCGGTAGATACCAACCGCACCCCAAACGTATCGTACGTCCAATCCAGCAGGGGGTCCCAGCCATCAATTTGGCGCTGGACCAGGCTTTCTGGGTTTTCTGCGCGATAACACAGCAGATCACTTCCGCCATAGGAGGCGAGCATTACTGCAACTTCATTAAATTGTAAGGCGACCTTATCTATTGCCGCATTCGCAGATCGAGTAACCGGCATTACGTGCGGATTAATTTTGTCGACCACCAAGCGCCATTCGCTCGCCACTGCATCCGCCATGGCGCGAGTCGGCACGAGAAGCGCAGCTTTCGCAGGGGTTGTCACAAGGCGCTTGTCTAGCTGAACAGTAAAGCCTCTGCCCATTTCAATCACATTGACCTCAGTCCAGAAACGTTTTGCTACCCAGTTACTCACGGTTCACGCTCATAGCAGTCCCGCAAAAGGATCATCGGGCGCATGCTTTTCTTCCCAACCAAAAAAGCCCCATGTCTTTTCCATATGTGCTGGAAGCGATGCTTTGATCCACAATTCTTTGCCAGTTTCAGGATGCTCAATGCGCAATGATCTTGCGTGCAAATGCAGCTTGCGTCCGATTTCTTCTCCCATGCCAGCGCCCCATCCATCACCTGGATTGTCCTGAACCGCCTGCGCGCCATATTTGCCATCACCTACAATTGGGTGCCCAATCTCGGCCATGTGCGCACGAAGTTGGTGTGTGCGGCCTGTTATCGGAGTCAATGCAACCCATGCAGTGCGATCTGCCAACGATGTCAGCACGGTATAATTGGTCAGTGCACGCTTTGCACCAAACGTCTTGTCAACATCCTTGGGGTGCACGCACTTCATCCGCTCATTATCACCTTTACTTCCGTGGCCACCCTGCTTGACCAACCCGTACTTTACTGAACCCAACTTTGGAATTGGAACGCCAGCAACCAACGCCCAGTAGATTTTTTCGGTATTGCGGTGGCGGAAGGCTTCGGTCAGCGCTTTCGCAGCCATACGGGTGCGCGCTAAAATCAGAACACCCGATGTATCTTTGTCAAGGCGATGCACAAGACGGGGCTTGTCGTCGTAACCAAACCGCAATGCTTCAGCCATGCCATCAACATGGCGCAATTGTTTACTGCCTCCTTGCGTTGGGAGACCGGCAGGTTTGTTTAATGCAATCACATGATCGTCTTTGTAGATCACGCAGCCTTGAATCAATTGAATGTCAGCCTTCGTCATATCGCGCGGACGATCGTCAACTTCATCTGCATCCGGCAGCGGTGGAACCCGGACCTTTTGGCCCACTTCGACGCGCGTATTGGATTTAACCCTTGCCCCATCGACACGAATTTCACCCTTTCGGCACATTTTTTCTATACCACCTTGCTGTAAATGGGCAAAGCGCCGTTTAATCCAGCGATCGAGACGCTGATCACCCTCATCGATGCCGACTGTAAGATTTTGAACGCGACTCATGCCAGCAGTCCTCTCATAATGAATATACCCGCAATAAGTGCGGCTATGGATAGAACGACCGAAAGGAAGACATAGATAGCGGCTTGGCCGAGCGCACCCCGTTCAAATAATGTATACGCTTCCAACGAGAACGCAGAAAACGTCGTGAAGCCACCTAAAACCCCAGCCATCAAGAACGGGGTAAATTGGCTCAGCACCTTTTGTCCTAGATAGACAACGACCAAGCCCATAAGAAAAGAACCTGCGACATTAACCGCCAAGACACCAATCGGAAATCCCGCACCAAGGCGAAACAGCGCCACTCCCACACTGTAGCGGGCTGCTGCGCCAATGGCACCGCCAAAGGCAACTTGGAGAACAGTTGGTATCATCGCTGCGTCATATGCGTATGGTGTGCGGAGTCAACCATTGCGCTTGTCACGCAGCTTGGCAAAATAGTCTATGCGCTTTTTTAGGTCGCGTTCAAACCCGCGATCCACAGGATTATAATAGACTCCGCGCTTCATGCTATCAGGAAAGTAATTTGCGCCACTAAATGCATCTTTGGCATCATGGTCATAAGCGTATCCGTCGCCATATCCGATGTCTTTCATCAGTGACGTCGGCGCATTGAGGATATGTTTCGGTGGAGGTTCGCTTCCTGTTTGCGATGCGGCGGCCATTGCATCTTTGAAGGCCGCATAGACCGCGTTAGATTTCGGTGCCAGGGCAAGGTAGGTCAGCGCCTGTGCTAGCGCCAGTTCGCCTTCAGGAGACCCGAGTCGCTCAAAAGTTTGCCACGCTTGCAGGCATATGTGCTGTGCTTGCGGATCAGCAAGCCCTACGTCCTCAATGGCCATGCGGGTAATACGGCGGGCAATAAACCGAGGATCTTCGCCACCTTTAAGCATCCGTGCGAACCAATACAGCGCAGCGTCAGGATCAGATCCACGCACAGATTTATGCAGTGCGGAGATTAGGTTATAATGTTCATCACCAGATTTATCATAATGCACCGCGCGTTTCATTAATCGGGTCGACAATGCATCTGTGTCGAGCTTAACCTCAACTTTCCATGCCGCTACCTGTTCGATAAGGTTTAGCAGGGCGCGTCCATCGCCGTCCGCCATTTCCAAAAGATTTTCGCGGGCTAGCCCGTCGAGTGGAAGTTTACACGCAAGGTCTTTTTCTGCACGTTGCGCCATGCGCTCTAAGTCTCTTATGGAAAGACGTTCCAAAATAATGACTTGTGAACGAGACAAGACAGCTGAATTTAACTCAAAACTGGGATTTTCAGTTGTGGCACCAACCAGAAGAATAGTCCCGTCTTCCATGTGTGGAAGAAACCCATCCTGCTGAGCCTTGTTGAAACGGTGGATTTCATCGACAAATAACAACGTGCCTTTACCATTTACACTCCGCATTTTGGCGGCTTCAAACACTTTTCTTAAGTCTGGCATTCCAGTGAAGATTGCGCTGATTTGAATAAAATGCAGATCAGTTTCATCAGCCAGCAACCGCGCGATTGTGGTTTTACCAACTCCTGGTGGCCCCCAGAAAATCAGTGATGATAACGATCCAGACGATAGCATCATACCCAGCGATGCTTCTGGGCCAAGCACTTGTTCTTGACCTATTACCTCACCCAATGATTTTGGGCGCAGGCGGTCTGCCAGCGGGCGCCGTGTTGAGCCATGTGCGGTGTTAGGGACAGCGGCCCCAGTTTCAAAAAGATCAGCCATGATATAAACTAGGCCCATAAAAGTACGGGTTCAACGCAAAAAGCCCGCCTGTAACAGGCGGGCCCTCACTAATTCAATATCAGCAGATTACGTGTTTGCTTCTTCAGCTGCAACGCGGGATTTGTCGCCTTTGCCTTTAGCATCAACGTCACGATCGACGAATTCGATTATCGCCATTGGCGCCATGTCGCCGTAACGGAAGCCTGCACGGAGAACACGGACATAACCGCCTTGGCGTTCTTTGTAGCGTGGCCCAAGTATATCAAACAATTTCGCGACATACTGGTCTTGCTTGAGCTGGGCATTTGCTTGACGACGAGCATGCAGATCCCCACGTTTTGCTAAGGTGATCATCTTTTCGATGATAGGTTTTAGCTCTTTTGCCTTCGGTAAAGTTGTTTTGATTTGCTCATGTTCAATGAGCGATCCAGCCATGTTAGCCCAAAGAGCCTTGCGGTGTTCGTGGGTACGGTTCAGGCGGCGATAGCCTCTTGCGTGACGCATGTGTTTTCTCCAAAAATGTGCCCTCTACAGGCTATTTTACTTTGTATGGCACCAGATGCGTGTCTGCTGCTCTCATTGGGTCATTTGACCAGTCCGTTACCAGTTCACAATTTTATATAAAACGAAAGTGGCAGATTTAAGGGGCAAATTATTAACATTTGCCCCTCAGTATAGTTAGAACGAATCTTCAAATTTCTTTGCGAGATCTTCGATATTGTCCGGCGGCCAGTCCTCAACGTCCATACCAAGATGCAAGCCCATACCCGAAAGAACTTCCTTGATCTCGTTAAGTGACTTACGACCAAAGTTAGGTGTACGCAGCATTTCAGCTTCGGTCTTCTGGATAAGATCGCCAATGTAAACTATATTATCGTTTTTCAGGCAGTTCGCGGAACGTACAGAGAGTTCTAATTCATCAACCTTTTTGAGAAGGAGTGGATTGAATTCCAGACCATCGTCATCGGACGCCGTTTGGGCCGACTCAGGCTCATCAAAGTTAACGAAGATAGAAAGTTGATCTTGAAGGATACGCGCAGCAAATGCCACTGCATCATCCGGTGTTATAGACCCGTCTGTTTCGACCTTCATTGTCAGCTTATCATAGTCGAGCACCTGACCCTCACGGGTCGGCTGCACATCATAGCTAACTTTTTTGACCGGTGAATAAATAGCATCTATGGCCATCATACCGATGGGGGCATCTTCAGGCTTGTTCTTCTCCGCTGCTACATATCCGTTGCCGGTATTAACCGTAAGTTCCATGTATAGTTCGGCGCCCTCATCAAGGTGACAAAGAATGTGGTCCTTGTTAAGAATTTCAATACCAGCCGATTCTGAGATGTCACCAGCCGTTACAACCCCAGGGCCTTTAGCTTGAACTTGCAAACGCTTTGGGCCTTCGACTTCCATCCGGATCGCAACACTTTTGAGGTTTAAAACTACGTCAGTGACGTCCTCACGAACACCAGAGATGCTCGAAAATTCGTGAAGTACATTATCGATCTGAACGGCCGTTATGGCGGCGCCTTGCAACGAGCTCATCAAGATACGGCGCAATGCGTTGCCAAGTGTTAAGCCAAAGCCACGCTCGAGTGGTTCGGCAATAACAGTTGCCTGACGTGACGGGTCATTACCCGGCTTCACGTCCAATATTGTCGGCTTGATTAGTTCAGCCCAGTTTTTGTGGATCATGCGTCCCTCCATTCCAGTTTGCCTTCATGTCCGAAAGGCAAACGCCCGAGGTTAAAATGACGGATTGGGATCCACCTTCTAATCACATAAGGTAGAAGATAAACCCCAAGTCGTTAGGTATAGTTTAAACGCGGCGGCGCTTTGGTGGCCGGCAGCCGTTGTGAGCCATCGGTGTAACGTCACGAATAGACGTGACGTTAAGCCCAGCAGCTGCTAATGCACGCAGTGCAGATTCACGGCCAGAGCCGGGACCCTGCACTTCAACTTCAAGCGTCTTGACGCCGTGATCTTGTGCTTTCTTGGCCACATCTTCGGCAGCCATTTGCGCTGCGTAAGGTGTGGATTTACGAGAACCTTTGAAGCCCATCGTGCCTGCAGACGACCATGCAATCGCGTTGCCCTGTACGTCTGAGATCAGGATTGTTGTATTATTGAACGAAGAATTCACGTGAGCAACGCCAGCGGCGATGTTCTTGGAGACCTTCTTTTTGGTGCGTTTAGGATCGCGTGCCATTGATTAGGTCCTCCCTTATTTCTTCTTACCAGCAATGGCCTTAGCGGGACCTTTGCGAGTACGTGCATTTGTGGATGTCCGCTGACCGCGAACTGGCAGATTACGACGGTGGCGCAGGCCACGATATGAACCAAGATCCATTGCACGCTTGATGTTCATTTGAACTTCACGGCGCAAATCACCTTCGACCATATAGTTTGCGTCAATATGCTCGCGAATGGCGAGGACTTCAGCATCGGACAACTCATTAACACGACGAGTAAAGTCGATATTAACTGCCGCACAAATAGTTTGTGCAGAAGTGTTTCCGATTCCAGTGATGTAGGTAAGGGCGATTGGAACCCGCTTTGCAGTCGGGATGTTTACGCCGGCAATACGTGCCACG
>JAPKAD010000092.1 GCA_028825445.1 Octadecabacter sp. | reverse complement strand
AAAAAGTATGATTACATTTTAACGTAATTATGTATATGGTATACCAATAGTGTAATAACCCTTATCTATCCTATTTTTAAAATTGCTGACATAATGAGTCATGATCTTTATAAATAAAGGGAAGTACGCTATTTTTAAATTTTTGGATTGACAATTTTTACCCCTCCATAAATTGTATATGGTATACCAAATAGAGACGGTTCTCGTTTAACTTAGTGAGAACCATGGAGGAAAAAAATATGACAGTTATTAAAAGTATCGTCGCACGCGACATTCGCTTCCCAACATCTCGTTCATTGGACGGTTCAGACGCTATGAACGAAGCACCAGATTATTCCGCGACTTACGTAACAGTTGAAACAAGTGCTGGTGATCAAGGTCACGGCATGACGTTCACGATTGGGCGCGGCAATGAACTTTGCGTTGCGGGCGTAGAAACATTGTCAAAACTACTTATTGGACACAACGTCGATGATATGTTTGCAGATATGGGTGGTGTTTGGAAAACCATTACAAGTGACAGCCAAATGCGTTGGGTTGGACCCGAAAAAGGTGTAATTCACCTGGCCAGTGCTGCTATCATTAATGCAATATGGGATCTGTATTCAAAAGCTTTAAAAAAGCCCGTTTGGCAAGTACTCGCTGACATGAGTCCTGAAGACACAGTTAAGTTAGTTGACTGGACATACCTAAGAGATGCTCTTGATCCAGCCGAAGCTCTTGAGCGCCTACAAGAAAAATTTTCCGGACGCGCAGAACGCACAAAGCATATGATGTCGAACGGCTACCCTGCCTATACGACTTCTGCTGGTTGGCTTGGATATTCTGATGATAAAATGCGTCAACTCTGCGCTGATGCTTTGGCGGAAGGTTGGTCTCACTTCAAAATGAAGTGTGGTGGCAATCACCAAGATGATATTCGCCGCGCTTCTATCTTACGCGAAATGATTGGCGATGACCGCAAACTCATGATGGATGCAAACCAAGTTTGGGGCGTTGAGGAAACAATCACGAAAATGGCTGACCTTGCGAAATTTGATCCGTGGTGGATCGAAGAGCCAACTAGTCCAGACGACATTCTTGGTCATGCGCGGATTGCGCGTGAGATCGCACCTATCCAGGTTGCAACTGGTGAGCATTGCCACAACGCAGTCATGTTCAAACAATTTCTTCAAGCTGATGCAATATCGTTCTTACAGCTTGATAGTTGTCGTCTTGCCGGTCCAAACGAAATCCTTGGCGTTCTTCTCATGGCTGAGAAGTTTGGTATTCCTGTGTGTCCACATGCAGGAGGTGTTGGCCTATGTGAATACGTGCAGCACCTATCAATCTATGACTACATTGCTGTATCTGGCTCACTCGAAAACCGCATTCTTGAGTACGTAGATCATCTGCACAACCACTTTATTAATCCTGTTGTTATGAAAGACGGACACTACATGCCACCAATGGAACCTGGCTATTCCATAACAATGCACGAAGACAGCCTTGCGGAACATGAGTTTCCAGGTGGTGCACAGTGGAAGGGTAACTAAGAAATGGGAGGATTCGACCTTCCAAAAACTGGCATGTTTGTCGGTCGCGTATGGCGGGCCAATATAGGCCCGTCTGTCGTAGTTGTACGCAATAACACCGTTGTCGATATAACTTCAAAAGATACTCCAACAATGCGAGATCTTTTGGAACTAGTTGACCCTGTGGCTTATGTGAATTCACAAGAAGGGGAGGTCTTATGTGATCTTGATGCCCTTGTAGCGAACAGTTTTTACGCCTTTGTCTCAGAAGGTTTAACACACCTACTTGCGCCATGTGACTTACAAGCGGTAAAAGCTTGTGGCGTCACCTTTGCGCGCTCCATGGTCGAACGTGTTATTGAAGAGCGTGCCGCAGGCGACCTCAAAAAGGCTGCTGCCATTCGCGTTAAAATAGCGCACGTTATTGGCGACAATATTAAAAACCTTATCCCTGGCTCAGAGAAGGCAAAAGAAGTTAAAATCTTGCTGATGTCAGAAGGCCTTTGGTCACAGTATCTAGAAGTAGGAATTGGACCAGACGTCGAAGTCTTTTCAAAGGCACAGCCTATGTCAGCGGTTGGATGGGGAGCAGAAGTTGGTCTTCATCCTATTTCAAAATGGAATAACCCCGAACCAGAGGTTGTTCTGACAGTTAATAGTCGTGGCACAGTAGTTGGCGCTACACTCGGAAATGATGTAAACCTTCGCGATGTTGAAGGTCGCTCAGCTCTTTTGTTAGGCAAAGCTAAAGACAACAACGCGTCCGCATCCCTTGGACCATTTATTCGTTTGTTTGATGACGAATTTGATCTGGCTTCAATAGGTAAAATTACCATAAAAATGACAATCACGGGCCAAGATGACTTTGATCTAACCGCAGTCTGCTCAATGAATGAGATCAGCCGAGACCCTGCAGATATGGTCAAGCAAACTATCGGGCGTCATCATCAGTACCCTGAAGGTTTAATGCTATATCTTGGCAGCATGTTCGCACCTACAAAGGACCGAGGATCAAAAGGGGACGGTTTTACACATAAAATAGGCGACGTAGTGACTATATCAGCATCAGAATTAGGAAGACTCACAAACACAGTAGAGCTGTCGACAACTTGCCCAGAATGGACATTTGGAACGACAGCCTTGATGCGCAACCTAGCCAAACGCAATCTTCTTTAAGTCAGCGCTTAAATACCTATTCATAGAAAGGAACTCGCATGAGTTTTAAACCTCACGGTAAACACCTCATTGCAGGCACTTGGGTCAACTCGATGGAAAAATTTCAATCTGAGCCAGCTCATGGCGATGCAAATGACTTTTCTGTTGGTACAACGGACCTTGTTGAGAAAGCCTGTGCAGCAGCCGAAGACGCGTTTGCAACTTACGGCTACTCTTCAAGAGAAGAACGTGCATTATTCCTTAACACAATTGCAGATGAAATTGATGCCCGTGGCGCTGACGTTACTGCCATCGGAACATCTGAGACAGGTCTGCCTGCAGGACGAATTGAAGGCGAACGCGGTCGAACCACAGGGCAGTTGAGATTGTTTTCAAAACATATTTTGACTGGTGATTACCTCGATCGTCGCTATGATAAAGCCTTGCCAGACCGGAATCCCCTGCCCCGTCCCGATCTGCGCACAATTCAGCGGCCAATCGGACCAGTTGCTGTTTTTGGGGCATCAAACTTTCCCTTGGCCTTTTCAACAGCTGGTGGTGACACTGCTGCTGCGTTAGCTGCAGGCTGCCCTGTAGTTGTAAAAGGCCATGGTGCACATCCAGGCACCGGCGAAGTCATTGCCGACGCCATTCATACAGCAATTAAGAAGTGCAACTTACATCCAGGGGTTTTCTCTCTTGTTCAAGGTGGAAACCGGACTGTTGGCCAAGCTCTCGTCACCAACGAACATATCAATGCAGTAGGCTTCACAGGATCACTGGGTGGTGGTCGAGCATTATTTGACCTTTGTGCAGCTCGTCCAAAACCCATTCCATTCTTTGGTGAGCTTGGATCAGTGAATCCCATGTTCATGATGACAAATGCTATTGCGGCTCGCGGCAAAGCACTTGGCACTGCGTGGGCAGCATCCTTGCTAATGGGAGCTGGACAGTTTTGTACCAACCCTGGAATAGCCATTGTCGTAAAATCTGAAGCGGCGAATGCCTTTATAGAAGCCACTAAAGCTGCGCTTGATCAAGCAACACCTCAGACTATGCTAACTAACGGCATTGCAAACGCCTATGGCAAAGGTGTTGCAGAATTCCGAAGCGCTGCTGGCGTTCAAGAACTAATCGCAGACACTTGCACGCCAAGAACAGCTGTTGCTGCCTTATACAGAGTTTCTGGCAAAGATTGGATGAGAAACTCCGCCTTGTCCGAAGAGGTGTTTGGCCCACTTGGCCTCGTTGTTGAAGTCGAAAGCTTGGACGAAATGCTTATTCTTGCAAAGTCATTTGATGGTCAGATTACCTGTACACTTCATATGGACGAAGCAGATACCGCTGATGCAAAAAACCTGATGCCAATTCTTGAGCGAAAAGCTGGACGAATTTTGGCTAACGGTTTTCCAACTGGGGTCGAAGTATCTGACACTATGGTTCACGGTGGCCCCTACCCCGCATCTACCAACTTTGGCGCAACATCTGTTGGAACACTTTCTATCCGCAGGTTTCTACGACCAGTATGTTTTCAAGAAATTCCGAAGGATTTATTGCCGACTGATTTACAATAACGAAAAGACATGAAATTGTCTCGTCTTTCCAGACGAAAAAATGTACGGCGGCGGCACTTTTTCCTAAGAGCGCCGTCGCAATTTTTGCTTAATATGCATCGCTGCTTAGTATCTCAAAAAATTTGGGTGGATATCCCAAATCACATCTGAATATGTACTTACAGATCTGAACACTTTGATAACAATCTAACTCTTAAACAACCTAAAGTCTGCCTTTGCTTTCCTGACACCCTATGTCGCGCACATCTTTATGTTTCTAGTTGGTATTTATCGCGTGCTTGAAGAGCGTCTTAAACCACTGCTGAACGTAAGCTCAGATCTGTCATAGTTCATACTGCGTTCAGCCGTTACATTTGACCAAGATTGCCCCAACACGCCCACCTGCTTCGGCGGCTTCGTGGGCTGCAACACAGTCCTCCAGCGGATAGATACAATCAACTGGGCAAGCCAGTGCATCTGCATCCAAAGCACTATGCAGCTTTGCAATCATCACATCGCGTTCAAACTTTGGCAGCAGATAAATCAGGATAATGTCAATGGTCACAGCTTTGAACAGTAAGGACATAAATGGCAACTTTGGTTCCATGCTTTTAGCAGAACCGTAGACGGCCAGGCGGCCATTGGGGGCAATCACTTCGGCGTCGAGGGCCACGTTGAGCCCAAATTCAACCTCGACAACTGTGGGGATCAATGCACCCCCATTTGCGCTTAGGATTTGAGGGGCCAGATCCGCTGCGCTATAGTCAAGCACACTGTCGGCACCGGCTGCTTTCACCCGTTCCATGTCACGCACGCTGCATGTGGCAATCACTTTTGCACCACCCCATTTTGCCAGTTGCACGGCCAGCAAACCGACTGTGCCTGCACCACCTTGGATCAGCACAGTCTGCCCTGTGATGTCACCACCACCAAAGACAGCCTGTGCAGCAGTCAGGCCAGGAATCCCAAGGATCGCACCAGTTTCAAAGCTGACTGCATCTGGCAATGTTACAGCCATACTGGCGGGAAGTGTAATGTGGCTTGCTGCAGTGCCATAGGCACGCTGCCATTGACCATTCCAGATCCAGACACGTTCACCGATCCGCGCTTTATCCACGCCAGCGCCCACAGCCTCGATTACACCTGCGCCATCACTATGCGGGATGACAACATCGAAAGCTGGCCGCTTCAGCCCCGCACGGCCTTTACGCGATTTTACGTCTGATGGATTTACACCGGAAAAATGCAACGCTACGCGAACTTCGCCCAATTGGAGTGCAACTTCATTCACATTTTGGGAATGCAGGACGTCTTTGGCTGAGCCCAGCTTAGAATAAGTGATCGCGCGCATAACAGGTATCCTTTGGGGTAAAAAACTTTACATCATCTTGTGGTAAAGTAGAAGGCCACACAATTCATGCAACCCGTAATAAGCCTGATTTCAAGAGTTGCCATGATATGGTAATACTTAAAAATAGAGTTTTCCAAAAGTGTAAATTTCTTGGCAAAATAGGCTTTGTTGCACAAATTGGCTGAAGGGTTTCATACCGTGATTCCAGAGTGACA
>JAPKAD010000091.1 GCA_028825445.1 Octadecabacter sp. | reverse complement strand
CGGTTCTAACGTTTCAAAGTTTTGGCATGCGCAGGAAAATATCACTGCGCATGCCGCCGTTACAAATACTGTTTCTGACACAGGTTAGATAAGCACTGCTATTCCCCAAAGCTTGTTGGTGCTATTCCTGTATCATGATTTCTTACTGACAATTTCTGGTATAAAGTTGTCTGCTGTGCGGAATAATTTTTCTTTCGAATTCTGATCAGTATCAACTTTTATAGGAGACTTCTCTTGGTTGGAATGTTTTCTGGCGTTATAATCTGAACGCTGGAAATATCTGTAGTAAAAGGTTCTTTCGTTAGCTTGTGATAATGTAGAAAGGCATGAAAGACATGTTTCAAATCAACGCCTAAGTCATGATACAAAACAAAGTTAAGACAACCAGCTTCAATTAACGTTCTGTTATCTTTGTCGAGGTCGTGAGCTACAAAAATATCAGGCAGCAGCTTATTCTGTTCAAGCACATTCAAGATAATATGGTTCCCTCCGCCCATCGAGTAAACTGCACTCAAATGATCCAAGTTTTCTACAGCTCGATGCAGGATGCGTGATGTCTCATAAAGAATGCCGCGTCCTCCGCTTACATTTATGAGACGCAACTTTGGACACAGCTGTTTCAGGGTGAGTTTGAAAGCTGCTTCTCGTTCCTCCTCTCCTAGGAAAAGATCATTGCTACGTGAGGTCAGTACTGTGCCAGAGATATCACCAACAGTTTTAGCGATCAGATAAGCTGCTGTCCGGCCAGCACTTTGATTATCAAGCCCGACATATGCGATCCGCTGGGTCGCGGTCAGGTCGGTTACAAGCGTGACAACGGGGATGCCTAATGTGATCAATTTATCGATCGCCGTGCGCACTCTGGGGACATCGCGAACCTTGAGACATACACCTTGGCTCCCACGCTTGGCGACAAGCGTGAGGACCTGCAAGACGTCAACCTCATCCATGATTTCGTGCATCACAAAGCGTAGACGGTAAACAGCACTACCGATCTGTGGCAACACGTCTTCAGCGGCTTGTTTGATCTCTCGGCTGAAGCGGTTTGGTGCTTCAATAACAAAGTCGAAAAACATACGCCGCCCGCGTGCAGCAAGTTGGGCCTCCTGTCCTTCAAGTTCAGAAATCGCCGCTGCAACTCTTGCCTTTGTTTGTGGGCTAACATGTGCACGATTGTTAATCGCACGGTCGATCGTCGCTGTGCTAAGCCCTGATTGTCGAGCTATTTCTTTCAATGGAAAGCGATGGGTCATTGATGTGTTCTTGATGTATTTTGATGATCTAATCAAGATTGTGTTGCTGCAAGTTATTTTAACAACAGGAGATGAACCATGAAAGATCACACCAAAAACAGAATTGGATATTTTGATACTAACGCCTGCGATCTAAATGTGTTTGAAGCGTTGATTGGGCAAGAGCTAAATCCTGCATCAGTCCCGCTCGCGAGTGATATCCAAAAGAACACACCAATATATGATATGTCGTTACTTCGGACAAACCTTGAAGACATGGTAACGCGTCGGCAGCTTATGACCGAATGGGCACAGGTGCTGATGAACGGTTCAGGCGTTCTTGTCTTGCGTAATGGCTATGATGACTCAGGTGTATTGGATGAAGCAACTGCAGTTTACGAAGCTATAATTGCGAATGAAAAATTGGCAAACGGTGTTGGTGGGGACCATTTTGCCGCATCAGATTCCAACGACCGTATTTGGAACTCCCTACAAAAACTTTGTGAAGAAGCGCCAGATATTTTTCTGCGATACTTCGCCAATATATCCGTCGCTGCAGTATGTGAGGCTTGGCTAGGGCCAAATTATCAAATGACTGCTCAAATTAATCTGGTGCACCCTGGTGGTGCTGCGCAACAACCACACAGGGATTACCACCTCGGTTTTCAAACAGCTGAAGTAAGTGCCGAGTATCCCGTCCATGTGCATGACCTTTCTCCCACCCTAACGTTGCAAGGCGCACTCGCTCATTGCGATATGCCTATCGAGAGCGGGCCGACCAAACTGTTGCCATTTTCGCAGCTTTTCCGAGCTGGCTATGCGGCTTGGCGACGGTCCGACTTTCGCGCGTTATTCGAAGAACAGTATATCCAACTACCACTGGCAAAGGGTGATGCCATTTTTTTCAATCCTGCTCTGTTTCATGCTGCTGGAGCAAACACGAGTGATGGCATCCATCGAATGGCAAATTTGTTGCAAGTGTCGTCTGCTTTTGGACGTGCAATGGAGACTGTAAATCGTCAGAAAATGTGCAAACTTCTTTACCCATTTGCTATTGCATCCCATGCTAATTCCACATTGAGTCCATGCGAATTGTCTGCTTCGATTGCAGCAGTGGCAGAGGGTTATTCCTTTCCTACGAATCTTGACCGTGATCCACCCCAAATAGGCATTGCACCAGAAACCCAGCAGGCCCTGTTCGCTAGGGCAATTGCTGAAGGCATGAACGAAAAAAAATTCGCAGTTTACCTCGATCGAATGGCTGTCAATCAAAGGGCGGAATAGCAGTTTATGAGGAGTACGATATAGGGAGTTGTGCCCATACTCCAGACAGCCCTTCAATTATGAAATACACTTCCACGCTTCATATTATTTTTTATATTAACTGTAAGGTTATACCAGACAACTAACAGAGCCTTCTTGGCATTGTCTCATGATTTCCGATCTTTAACGTCGCTGTAAATCTAAAAAAATTTGCTGTGGCGTCTGAATTTTAAAGATAAATTGGACCATACTGTATAATCAATTAAGATCCTTCTCTCTGGCAAAGCTACAAAAAAGGCTTTGATCAATGAAAGATCTATTGCGTTTACAAACTAAAAAAGTAATTTCTTTAAGCAGGTTAATATGATTGTTCTTTTGTGTTTGCGCATCAAGGCTAGACTCATGCATGCGTGTCATTATCGTGCTTTATTTTGTTCAGGGCAATTTTTAAGCTTATAAGATGAATTACTGTCGTCATGGTGATGAAGTAGGGACTTGCATTTAAGTCGGGAATTGATCCTCATTTAAAGGATCAAGATTAATTTTACCGTAAACGGATGATTTATTTTTGGTCCCCGATCTTTACCCACTGATTGTCAACCGGCATTTAAAAATGATAACCTCACTTTAGTTTTTATTATTTTTACATCCACAAAGCCCTCCCAGGCAGGGTTATGACCATAGGCTAGTGTAAAAGTGTACCGGCCTTGCTGGGCACCTCAGCGGAAACTTAATTGAGATGTCCGCCGACATATATTTTACCAAACTAAAAAAGGTCCGTATTCCATTAAAAGGTACTCAGGCAGATGGAATTAACGAGAGGGTCATTGCCACTAAAACACCTGTTCGGTTAAAGTGTACTTAAGCAAAATATGTTTCTTTCATAACTGAGAGCATTTGAGGTGCAGAGCATTGCGTTATTGCTGAATCTGCTAAATTGCCTTGTGAAACATCTTTAATGTAAAGGCTATTTAATGAAACGTATAAAGCTCACACTCTTGTCCTGTTTTGCTGCAATCACAGCTACAACCGCTCTTGCAGCTGATCTGGGCCCGTTGATAACGCCTGTGGATTTGATCGAGACTACAGAGCAACCAATTGTATTAGATATTCGTGGCGAGGGCTTTGACGCTGGTCATATTGAAGGCGCTGTATCAGCACCTTATTCACTCTTTCGAGGCCCAGCTGATAATCCGGGTAAAGTCTCGGCGGTGGAGCAGTTGGAAATACTCTTTGAAAAACTTGGTCTTGACCCAATGCGTCCAATAGTCATTGTTTCGCAAGGTAGTACGGATACTGATTTTGGGGCCTCTGCCCGAGTTTACTGGACACTTAAAAGCTCTGGGTTCACTGAATTATCAGTCTTGAATGGCGGTGCGACTGCCTGGGTAAATGCGGGCTTTCCGCTCACAACCCAAACCTTACTGCCGACGCCAACTGATATCGAAGTGATGTGGAGTGAGACGTGGACAGCCGACACGGCTGCTGTCGAACGCTTTGTCGCAGGTGAGGGCCGAAGTAAACTCATTGATGCTCGTCCAACCACATTCTTTGAAGGAAAAAATGCGCATAACGCTGCAGCTCGTCCCGGAACGTTGCCTGGCGCGCAAAGCTTGCCTTATACTGAGTTTTTCCGTTCCGGTGCGACCGCAATAAGTAACGACATGGATGTTTCAGAACTAAAGGCAACTTTAGGTATTGAGGTAGGTGATGCTGTCGTATCATTCTGCAATACTGGCCATTGGGCGGCAACCAATTGGTTTGCGATGTCCGAATTGGCGGGACTTGAAAACGTCAAACTATATCCTGGATCTATGGTTGAATATTCGCAAACTGACGGCGAAATGCAAAACCAGCCAGGTTTTATTTCTAACTTTATAAATCAGATTACTGGCGGAAATTGATGATACATGCGGCTCAAACCGCATCCAGTTCGAGTTCTGTGACGGCGCGGGCTGCACTGATTGGCGCAGCCTTGGTAGTCATCATGTCAGTCGCGATCTTGGTTGGCGCACGTTTTGCGCTGATGCTGGTAATCGGTCTTGGGTTCGGTGTTGCATTAGAGGGGTTGCGTTTTGGTTTTGCAGGCCCTTGGCGTGCGATGATACTAAGGCGTGAACCAGACGGAATTCTAGCCCAGTTGCTGTCCATTGGAATCGTGGCCTGCTTTGCCATCCCGCTATTGTCTGCCTACCCAGCAGAGTTGACTGGTGCCCAAGCGCCTATTGGCTTTGCGATGATAGGTGGTGCATTTTTGTTTGGTGCAGCGATGCAGGTCGTTTTGGGCTGTGGGTCTGGGACTCTTGTCAATGCGGGCTCAGGAAACCCAGTGAGTCTATTGGCTTTACCATTTTTTGTATTTGGTAGTTTTGCAGGGGCATACCACTTAATTTGGTGGACCAATCTTGGTGTATTACCAAATCTGACACTGCGCGGTGCTCCAGGCCTGGCCGTAACGCTTGTTGGACTGACACTGGTAGCAGCTTTACTGCTAATACTAGGAAAATCTGGATCGCGCGGATTGTCACGGCGCTATGTTTTTGCGGCGGTGGCCCTGGCAAGTTTGGCAGTTTTAAATCTGGTAGTTGCAGGCCAACCATGGGGGGTTGTTTATGGCCTTGGCTTATGGGCAGCGAAGGGGGTCACAGCGCTTGGTGTGGATTTATCTGGTTCCCCCTTTTTTGCTGCCGAGGGCACACTTAAGCGTCTTAATTCGAATATTTTAACAGATTATACATCGATCACGAACTTTGGAATGATAGCTGGTGCTTTTGGTGTAACGGCTTGGCGCAGCGGTGGACTTTCGCAAACATTGCCATCTTATCCTGCACGCGCATGGGTAGCGACAATCATTGCGGGACTTTTGCTTGGATATTCATCGCGTCTTGCCTTTGGGTGTAATGTTGGCGCGTTCTTTTCTGGTATTGCAACAGGCAGTCTGCATGGCTGGGTTTGGTTCGCTGCTGCGTTTGTAGGAGCATTTGTTGGTATTCCCATACGTCGCTTAAGTGGCTTGGAAGTTAATCAATGACGCGGTTATTGACTGCATCAATTACTCTGGCTGGGGTTTTTGGCATCGTTTTGTTAGATTGGGTCGTGACACCAGCTAACCCTTATCAGGCACCACCTATTCTCGCGCTTGGTTCTGGTTTAACTACGTCTGGTGGGTTTTGTGGTGCATTACCAAACTGAGAACATTTATGTGACTACTGATGCATAGAGCGAACAAGCTTTTACATTCTGTCCATTCGCATTAAAATCCAACTGAATTATTCAAATAGACTAAATCAGAGACCGCTAGTCATCGGAACATTATTTATCTCCCAGCTCCACAAATACAGAAT
>JAPKAD010000090.1 GCA_028825445.1 Octadecabacter sp. | reverse complement strand
TCAATTCCAAGACGCCCGTCGTTTCGTAAATTCCACGAGGCTATTGCCGCCAGAACCGCCCATACAGTGGTCTCGTCACGCAAGAATGCAAAGCCGTAGAAACTGACGATCGCTGAAGCAATTTCCCATAAAGATGCGGCAAATGCGCAACGTTATCTGGGCCAAACTTTGTGGCGACGTTGGAGCGGATATCACCGTAGAAGCTGCGTCGAAACAACGCTATAATGTATAAAATTACTAGCCAGCGCTAATGGCGAGGGAATTCAAAAGACATATATCAGAAATCCAAATCCGCATCAACGTGCTGAGCCAGTAGGCTAAGTGTGTCTGGGAAAGGACGTTCTTCACCCGTTTTGTGCAACAAAGCCCTTGTTGAAGCCAAATAGTACCCGCGCTACATTTGCAGCAAATTTAATCCGCACATTACTAACTTTGTAACAGCCGATAGAGAACTATCAGGAGCCTAATTTGGATATCCGAGACAACCCCGCCCCCGTTAATAGGATAATGTCCTGTTAGCATAGTCTTAATCCTATTGTGTTCGAGCGTGGCGTATTTCACGGTGAGTGACAGCAAGCCGCAGCAGAAGCTCAAAAGCACTTTGGGTTGCGCCAACATTAGCAACACCTTGGCCAGCGATATCGAAGGCGGTACCATGAGCTGGGGTCACCACCGGAATTGGAAGACCTCCCGCCACGGTCACTCCACGATCAAAACCCATCAGCTTGATCGCGATTTGACCTTGGTCGTGATACATTGTGACAACAGCATCGACCTCACCAGCTTTGGCTTTGAGAAATACTGTATCTGACGGCCACGGTCCTGTGACTTGCATCTGACGTGCCTGATATTCGGCAACAACGGGCGCAAGAATATCAATTTCTTCACGACCGAACTTTCCATTATCTCCAGCATGGGGGTTAAGTGCTGCTACAGCGACACGTGGCCGAGTTTTCCCAGCTTTAGCCAGAGTTTCATAGGCCAGCGTAATCGCTTTGCGAACACCATCTGCTGAGATATTCTTGGCCACGTCTCGCAGACCGATATGAGACGTCACGCGCGTTGTCATCAATTCATCCAAAACATTAATTTCGCTGTGGTACCCCTCAAATCCCAAATAGCGTGCTATGTATCGGTGCTCGTCTTCGGCGTTAAGCCCTGCAGCAGTCAGTGAGGCTTTATTAAAAGGCCCAAAAAGGATACCATCGACATAGCCTGCCACAGCAAGATCAAGCGCACAATCAAGAGTTCTGAGCGCACTCTTCCCACCTAAGGTTGTGACTTCAGAAATTTTTATATCTGAGGGATCAATCGTCTCCATCTCAAGGTGACAAAGGCCAGTAAAAGTGGGTATTTGTGATCTAGAAATAGAACTGAGTGGCAGCGTGATATCAGCCTGCCGTCCTCCCATTTCCCAAATATGGGTATCACCCACTAACAAAATATCTGCCGCGTTACGTACACCTTCGCTGACAAGAAGGCGGGCAATCAGTTCGGGACCAATCCCAGACGGATCGCCTGAAATAATGGCAAGTTTAGGTTTAGTCATGAATCTATTGCTCTCGTAATCGATGCCTGTTCACACATGGCTGCAGCAATGTTGGTTTCAGCTGTTTTCAGGTGTTGTTTAAGGTGTTCAGAGACTGCAAATTTATCTCGCGTCAAAAGGGCTTTCACAATTGAAGCATGCTCTTTTCGTGTACTTTTGCGACTAACTATCCGTTGTGAGGACATGAAGCGCGCCCGCCAAAGCCGAGCGTTGTAACGTCCGTGTGTCTCTGTCAGTGCAGCATTGCCCGAGGCGAATACAATGGCATCATGAAAATCCATATCGCGATTAAATGACATTACTTTATCACCATCTGCTCTTTCAACGACCATACGGTTACGCATATCGATTTCAAGCAATTGCGCATCCGTTGCATAAGTGCATGCCAACTCACCAGCAAGCGCCTCTAAAGCTCCTTGAACCCGCAAGTAATCACAGATCTCATCTAAGGAAGGATCCGCCACAAAAGGGCGCCGTGATGCAGTATATTGAATAAGGCCATCATTCGCCAAAAGCTTTATCGCTTCACGCATTGGTGTTCGACTAACCCCGAGAGCTTCTGCCAAATCCCGTTCGGGCAACGCGGTACCCGGAGATAGTCGTTCAAGAAGTATCATCTCTCGGATCTTCTGTGCTGCGTCCTCTGCGAGACTGAGCGAACGGGTAACACCACCAACCTTTGAGAATGCTTGTTTAATTTCTTCAATAACTGGCATTTTAGTACCCCCAATTCAGAGCGATAGGTAGAAGTGGTCGCACCAGTTCCAGTAACTGGTCACGAGTCTCAGGGTGTAGGGGAGAAATCGGGTGACGACAGAAGTCGCTGCCAATGACACCGCCTTCAACCATGACCACCTTCGCTGAACGGAATCCACATTGACGGTTTTCAAAATTAATTGCTGGCAAAACTCGAGCATAGGCAGCTTGTGCAGCGCTCCGATTCCCTGCAGCATGATGGGATAAAACTAGCTTGATTTGATCGGGGATCATGGCAGAAGTCATTGCCCCCGTTGCCCCAGCATCTAAATCAGCCATCAAAGTGATCGCTTCTTCGCCGTCAAAAGGGCCTTCGATAGCATCACCCCCTTGTTCAATCAAGACACGCAATTTGGTGGCAGCTTGCGGACATTCAATTTTGAACAGCTTTACCATTTCAATCTCATGCGCCATCCGAACCAAAAGAGGCACTGGTAGATCGACACCAGATAAAGGAGCGTCTTGGACCATGATCGGTAAACCCACGTCACTCACACGGGCGAATTGTTCAAAAGTCTGCTCCGCCGTGCCCCGCATCAGAGCACCGTGGTAGGGCGGCATCATCATTACGATCGCAGCACCATGAGCTTTCGCATGAGCCGCACGATCTACGGCGATCTGAGTGGAAAAATGGCTTGTCGTAACAACCACTGGCACACGTCCAGCCACATGGGCAAGGCTACGTTCAGTCAATAGACGACGTTCCTCATCTGTGATCAGAAACTGCTCAGAAAAATTCGCTAAGATACAGATACCGTCGCTTCCTTGATCGATCATACAATCAAGTACGCGGTCCATACCATCGTAGTCTACCGCACCATCAGAGTGAAAAGGTGTCGGCGCTACAGGCCAAATTCCTTTATATCCAGTCATGCTAATTTACTCCTCAATCTCAAAATCATCTAGATGCCGCTCAGACAGGCTAAGGCCGAGCCCTGGCACATTGTCATCCAACTGCAAAAACCCGTTTTCTGCGGCAGGGTCACCATCGAAGACGTAGTAGAACAGCTCATTTCCAACTTCTACGTCAAAGGCTGGAAAGTACTCTGAGATTGGGCAATTCACATTTGCCATAGTCAAATGGTAATTATGCATCTGTCCAGCGTGCGGAATTACTGGTACTTGATAAGCCTCGGCCAAAGCATTGATTTTCTGTGCTGCGGTTATGCCACCAACTCGATTGGTGTCATATTGGATGACGCTAACCGCGCGCATATCCAACAACTGGCGAAAACCCATGAGGGAGAATTCGTGTTCCCCACCCGAGATTGGAATTGGGCCACGATTAAGCTCAGCATATCCGTGCATGTCGTCAGCTATAACAGGCTCTTCCAGCCAACGCGGTTCAAACTTTTCAAGCTTCGGCAACATCCTACGCGTGTAATCAAGGTTCCAGCCCATGTAACACTCAAGCATGAGGTCAACGTCATAACCGATCACTTCACGCACAGCTTCAACGCGTTTTAGATTTTCGCGCATTCCAAACATGCCATCTTTTGGCCCAAATCCAAAGCGCATTTTATAGCCCTGATAGCCACTTTTCTGTGCCTCTGCAGCCTCAGTCTGCATAGCATCGATGGGGCCTGAATATAGCTTAGAGTAATAGACAGGAATAGATTTTTTCGTGCGTCCACCAAGTAGTTTAAAAACTGGTTTTCCAGTTAACTTGCCCATCAAATCCCAGATCGCAATATCCACAGCGGATATAGCAGTCATTCCGATACCTTTGCGCCCCCAAGCATGGGTCTTTCGATACATTTTTTCCCATAAATACGCGTAGTCGAAAGGATCCTCACCTATGACCATTGGCGCAAGATATTGGTCGATAGTGGCCTTCACCAAACTAGGTGCCAATGCTGCGTTTCCAATGCCGATTGTTCCATCGTCGCATTCAACCTCACAGGTCAACCATTGGTGGAAGCGGAAGCTATCCATCGCATCGCCGCGCTCATAAAGAGCGTCTCCCGCATTGGTGCAAAAATTACCTTGAGGTGGTACAGTTTTCCCAGTCCAATTCCAAATTTTGGTACGGACAGATTTAATTTTAGTCATTATACTATTTCCTCATAGAATTGTAAGGATTACGACGTTTTAAAAGTAGCTGCCATAACGTGGGACCAAAGAGTGCGAGGAAAGTTAAGGCGAAGAATAGGATACAAAGTGGCCGAGTTAACATTAGCCACCATTGGTCATCTAGCATTATTAAGGATTGACCGAGACGCTTTTCTAGCATCCCACCTAAGATCAGTCCAATGGCTAATGGGACGACCGAATAACCGAAGCGTCTCATGAAAAAACCAAGAAAACCCGACCCAATTGCAACCCAAATATCTAGAAAAGATTGATTGAGTGCATAAGCTCCCACAATTGAAAACGTAAAAACTATTGGCCAAAGAATTGTGATTGGAACAAACGTAATGCGTGCAAAAATCTTGGCACCAAACAGGCCCACAAAGATAAAAAGAACATTTACAAAAATCATTGACCAGAAGATCGCATAAGCGAACTCTGCCTGTTCGGTGAACATTGTCGGCCCAGGCTGCACCCCATGGATCATCATGCCGGCAAGGATCACCGCAGCAGTTGGACTGCCTGGGATACCGAGTGCCAGCGTGGGCACCATTGCACCCCCAGTAGCAGCGTTATTGGCGGCCTCAGATCCAGCAATACCCTCAATGGCCCCTTTGCCAAACTCCTCAGGGGTATTGGACCAACGCCGCGCCTCATTGTAGCCGATCATTGAAGCAACTGTTGCGCCTTCCGCAGGCAGAATGCCTATAAAGGTACCGATACCTGAAGAACGCAGAATAGTTTTCCAAACCTTCTTGTAGTCGGCGAGGTTCGGCAAGAGAATTGCCTTCATCGATACTTGTCGACGTTCGACAGATAACCGATCAGCCTGCACCAACAGCTCAGAAATTCCAAAAAGTCCGATCATAACTGGTACAAACCCAATGCCCTCGGTCAATTCCGACATGCCAAAGGTAAAACGTTCTACAGTTGTAAGTAAATCTTTGCCGACGGTTGCCGCTAGCACACCGAATGCACCTGCCACTAGGTTCTTGATTGGAGAGCCATCTCCAATTGTTGCAAGCATCGACATGCCAAAAACCGTAAGTGCGAAGTATTCTGGGGGGGCGAAGTTATATGCTGCGCGTGCCATCAAAGGAGCTGCAGCCATGAGACAGACAACCGATACTATGCCACCAAACGTGGAAGATACAGTCGCCATCCCAAGCGCTCGACCTGCTTCACCACGCATTGCCATCGGGTAACCATCAAGACAGGTCGTTGCGCTGGCAGAAGTGCCGGGTGTATTTATCAAAATTGCAGTTATCGCGCCTGCAAACGTGGCGGAACAATAGATTGTCGTCAAAATTGCGATGGCTGGAATTGGGTCCATCGTGATTGTGAAGGGTAACATTAACGCTGCACCTGTGGTTGCATTCAGCCCCGGCAAAGCACCAATGACAACGCCCGCCAAAGTGGCTGCAAAAATTAACACTAGAAGCTGTGGATCAGCGATGGCTACAAAGCCTG
>JAPKAD010000089.1 GCA_028825445.1 Octadecabacter sp. | reverse complement strand
TAATGATGAATGAAGAACAGTTGCAGTGGAATAAAGAAAACGGCGTTGAATATGCTACGTACACCCTGCAGCCAATGGGAGGTTAAACGAAAACACTAATCCAGCTAAAACCCGTCCAATAGCGTGTCCACAAACAGCACCTATAGTAAATATCTTCCTCGACGGGCTGCATCGCAGCATTGTGTGTGGCGGGCCAAAGTCAGCTCTGGTCCATTAGCTACGCCAGGCACTTTTGGCGGGAAGAAGATGTTCGCTGCGGGCGCGCGATAATCATAAATATTGGTAAAATGCATACGTTAGCTTGATGATGGCCCAACATTACAAATTTGTAACGTGACCAACCCACAAGCTCACAGTAAACTAGTTTCGAAGGCCGTTCTCGCAATCACGTGCAGCGTGACATTCTATCTCTATCCCCTCGCCGAGTAGCGGTCTTCATCAACCCAGAACGGAGGACGCTTTTTCAGTTCAGCATAGCTGTGGTCTATTTGCAAACAGTGCGTTATCCTTTGGCATTCCCTGCACCGCCGGAGTCATTTACTTGATACAAAAAAATAAAATACCTCTTTTGACCATATATTGTATATTATTTTAGATCTTTACAGCCTACATGAGTACAATATTTAGCCTCATTTTTAGTGTGTTCATAACTATGAATTTCTTTGGAGTAATCTTTCTAAGCTATCTATAACTTTTGATTATGAAATCAAAAAAAGGCCAGCCCCGAAATAGCTGACCCCCCAATTAAATGTTACTCTCGTATGATAAGGCTAGATCACCTTCAAAAAACACCTAAGAAGTTCTTACGGGCTGTCTGAGCTAGTTCTGAGGACCCGGTATTGTTCAAGATCAGCAACTGGTTCGTCTGCTTTCACTATTTGTACCAATCAGCTTTAGTTAGCAGCCACTGTAGATCACTGAACCGTCTGGCATGATCGTATTGCAGAAGAGAACCTCAACCATGTAGGTACCCCTCATAAAAGCACCGGTCAGATCAGCAGACGCCAGATTAGCACCCTCCAGATTAGCACCCCTGAGAAAAGCACCCGTCAGATTAGTGTTGCGTAGATTAGCAAGCTCCAGGTTAGCGAACATCAGATTCGCACCACTCAGGCCAGCCCCACTCAGGTCAGCACCACTCAGATTACACTTTACGCAAGCACCAGTATCCTTAAGTTTCTGTAAATCAGCAGGATCAGCAGAAAATGCAGCGTTGGCAAACATGATTGCCGCTACAGTCAGGGCTGTCGGTATTAGTTTCATTTACAATAGCTCCTCTTATTTGTACTGTCCATGCTTCCCACATCAACTAATGAAGTTAGTACCTGTTAGCCACCCCCATACCCCCATCAAAGATAAGAGAATACTTTCGTATCAACCCCTCCACTTCTGCCTACTAAGCTATACCCAAAGCCACCTCATCAGCGCCAATGCAAGTCCCTCACAAGCATTAAACTTCTTAGCTCATCGGGGAAGGTATAGGTCTGATCAAACAGGCTGTATAAACGTCTATATGAGGCTCAGAAGGGAACCCTTAATTATATCGAACGGATTGGGTTGGCAGATTAGTAAAACATAAATCCAATATCGAATACATTCTTGAGATCAGGCTCTTCGCCATCTTTTTTTAAAAGCTATAAAAACCGTGCATGAAATCGTTTAATCTGATCAACAGACGTTCCAGATCATCGTGATTTGGCTACTTAGTCTCAGGTTTAAGCCTGCGGTGATTTGGCCTTTTCAAGATAGGCATCCATTGCGGGTTTGTAATCGGCCAATTCATCAGCCACGACCTGAAACCGTTGAAGCCGCGTGGCATAGTCACGAACATTCTGTGGCCACTCAACAGACAAGCCCAGCGTATCCTCAAACGCTGTGATCCAAGCGAATGTCACAGCAAAGCCACAGTCACACAACCAAAGTCGATCTGTATTAAACGAGTTCATCGAAAGTAGCAGCCCCAGTGAATTCAGGTGTTTGGTTATCAATGCTCCACCAGCTTTAACTGCATTAGCATCGCGGGTAGCAAAAGCAACTTGCGGATAAATCGCGCGCACGGCTGGTTCTAATCGGGTGTCGTGGGACCGGCTGAACTCTCGGGCTTTAGCGCGTAGTTTGATCGTGTCAGGGAGCATCGGTACATCTGGGAATGCCTCATCAAGGTATTCTGCAATCGCCTCGCTATCTGACAGCATAAACCCATCATGTATCATAGCAGGCAGATTTCCAGACGGCACAATCGCACGGTATTCATCTGATCCATATCCACCGGGCGGCTGCAGTTGTTCAAACGCAATGGATTTGTAGCGCAGCAAGATGCGCAGCTTGGCGCAATAAACAGCAACGGGCACCGAATAAATTCTCAGCATGGGACACCTTTTGCAAAAATAAAAAAGGCCAACCGAGTACGGATGGCCCATTTATTATTCTGGTTAATAGCTTAGTTGGCGTTCAAACCCCATTTATCGCCCAGTCCTGCAAAGAACCCTTGCTCTTGTTTTAGGCCAATCCATGTATTCACATAGTTGATCCATACCTGATCCGCCTGTGGCAACAGCATGGCAACTGGCGTTGGTGAACGACCACCGTCGACGGGTACAATCATAAGGTTGTCATATTGTGCAACCAATGTGGCTGCTTCAATGTTTGACGTGATGGATGCGTCTGCGCGACCTGATAGCACTTCTTGAAAGTCACGTGCAGGGGCCTCTACGATGCGATGTGTTGCGTTAGGGAAATACTGCTTTACTTGTGCTTCTTGGGTGGTGCCTAAAGTTGCGGCAACAGACACTCCCTCTATGTTCAAGGCGTCCCAACTGTTGAAACGGTCAGCATTTTTGATCAATGTCAGTGGCACAGTCACCAGCGCAAAATAGCTGTTGGAATAGCCAGCGGCCTTCGCACGTGCTGGTGAAACAGACGCAGAACCAGTGATATGGTACTGACCAGATGTCACGCCAGCAACCAGTGTTTTCCAGTCTGTTGGAACAAATTCAACTTCGACGCCCAGATCAGAGGCAAGCGCAGCCATCACATCAATATCGTAACCTTTATAAGAGTTTGTGGCCACATCGCGCATAGTCATAGGATTCCAGTCGCCTGTTGTACCAACTTTTAAGACGCCATTGGACAGAATTTCGGAGAGCGCAGATTGCGCAGATACATGTGCGGCACTTGTGGCCAAGATGACCGCAGTGGCGGCAATTTTAAAGAATTTCATGGGTTTCCCTTCCGAGGTATCCATTAGACATAGGATGGTTTGACAATTTGGAAATACAAACAGCTTGAGAAAAGTGAAATTCGTTTTATATCTCCAATCTAATTAACAAATCAAAGGCGCCTCGCCCATGTCCATCATTTCAATGCGTAACGTGTCCAAATTTTTCGGCGAATTTCAGGCACTAAAAGACGTATCACTTAACGTAATCGCTGGCGAACGCGTTGTTGTCTGCGGCCCATCTGGGTCCGGAAAGTCCACATTGATCCGCTGCATCAACCGCCTTGAGGCGCATGAATTTGGTGAAATCATCGTCGACGGGACTGCGTTGACTGACGCTCCCGCGGATCTAGACAAAATTTGCGGTACGGTTGGTATGGTATTCCAGCAGTTCAACCTGTTCCCCCACCTGACTGTAATGGATAACCTGTGCCTTGGTCCGCGCCGTGTTCTCGGCCTGTCAGACGCTGAGGCACGCGCACGCGCGATGTCGCATCTTGAACGCGTGCAGATCCCTGATCAGGCCAATAAATTTCCACGCCAATTATCCGGTGGGCAACAACAGCGCGTCGCGATTGCACGGTCATTGTGTATGGAGCCACGTATCTTGCTGTTCGATGAGCCAACGTCAGCGCTTGACCCCGAAATGATCACTGAGGTGTTGGACGTGATGACCGAACTTGCATCCACGGGTATAACTATGATCGTTGTTACCCACGAGATGGGCTTTGCCCGCCGTGTTGCTGATCGCATGGTGTTCATGGACAAAGGCGAGATCGTCGAGATTGGCGCACCCGAAGATGTGTTCACCGCACCCAAGTCCAGACGATTTGCCGCGTTCATTAAACAAATTCTGAACCACTAGGGGCTTAACATGAAACGTTTCCTGATCCTCACCACTGCGCTCTTGCTATTATCCGGTTGTTCGAGCAATTGGGGGTGGTACGTAGTCGACCCAACGACGAAAAATGGGTGGATAAATCTAAAATTTATGGCTAGCGGTGCGTACTACACCATTATTATGTCGCTAACCGCAATTCTTATATCCGTGGTCGTCGGTCTTCTTGTTGCCCTTCCTGGGCTATCAAAAAAACGAGGCTGGCGAATGTTCAACAGGACCTATGTCGAAATTGTGCGTGCGGTACCTATTCTTGTTCTAATACTTTGGGTTTACTATGGCCTTCCTGCGCTATCCGGCATCACTCTTAATGTGTTCTGGGCAGGTGTGCTGGCGCTCGCACTGAGCGATAGCGCATTTCAGGCCGAAATTTTCCGTGCAGGTATCCAATCTATTGCACGTGGTCAATACGAGGCGGCTCAATCCATATCGCTTAATTACCGCGACACGATGCGGTACGTCATCTTGCCCCAAGCGATTAGACGCATCTTACCCGCACTCGGCAATCAACTGGTATATATGATGAAGATGTCATCGCTTGTGTCGATCATCGGCCTCCAAGAACTGACCCGTAAAGCCAACGAATTAGTAGTATCCGAATACAGACCATTAGAAATTTATACAGTTCTAGTACTAGAGTATCTGGTGTTAATTCTCATCGTGTCCGCTGGCGTGCGCTGGCTGGAACGGCGCCTGAAAGCGAGCGAAACCTAATGCAAAAAGACGACCTGACAACCGGCTCTATGGCCAGTCACTTTCGCGCACTTGCGATCCCTGCCGCGTTTGGGATGCTGTTTGCCACGCTGTACAACATCGTTGACGTCTATTGGGCGGGGCGGCTGTCGACCGATGCGCAGGCGGGTCTGGCCATTGGGTTCCAAGCATTCTTTATCCTGATGGCCGTTGGCTTTGGCCTAAGTTCCGCGCTCAGTGCACTGGTCAGTAACGCCAAGGGCAGCAAGGACGCGGCGCAAACACAAACCTTCATCGCACAAGGCCTGACATACGGTGTGATCGCCACGGTTGTTTTGATGATCGTCGGTTGGTTTCTTGGGCCGATGTTGATCACGCTGGTATCTGAACCGGGCGTATACCGTAACGCAGCTTTGGGGTATTTCCGCTGGTTGATCTTTGCCCTGCCCGGTTTCTTTCTGGCTTACGGCGGCAATGGCATCTTGCAAGCACACGGTGACAGCCGCAGCATGCAACGCGCCCTTATGGTGGCGTTTTTCGTCAATATTGGCCTGAACCCGCTGCTTATGTTCGGCATTGGTGGCGTCTGGGCCGGTATGGGCTTTAACGGGATCGCGCTTGCGACGATCGTCAGTCAAACGGGTGTGATGGTGTTCATCATTTCGCGCATCCTAAAGCTTGACGCGATGCAATCTGTGACCCGGGCCTCATTCCGCCCTATCCACGATATCTTTGCACAGATCACCGCACAACTGATCCCCGCATCATCAGCGATGATGGTCATGTTCGTATCAGGGTTCGTCGTGCAATTCGCGCTCAAGGAATTTGGCGGTGCAGCAGTTGCGGCCTACGGCGTCGCTTTGCGGATCGAACAGATTTTGCTGCTGCCTGTATTGGGCATGACAGGCGCGCTGTTGCCAATCACTGGACAAAATTTTGGTGCTAAAAACTTTGACCGTGTGCGCGCGGCATTGCGGTTTTGTTGGATGACAGGGTTCGCGATGACAGTGGTGGCCACACCCGTTCTGCTGTTCGCCGGTGGCTGGGCGAT
>JAPKAD010000001.1 GCA_028825445.1 Octadecabacter sp. | reverse complement strand
GAAGAGATTTCTGTCCGTGAAGTGTTTGGCATCGACACGGATATGAAGGTCAAAGGCTTTCCAAAAGGCGCGGGGGACCGTGTACCCGTGATTGATCCAACATATAAATTTGACCCTGATACAACATTGGCGATTTTGGCAGGCTACGGCTACAATCGTCGCGTCATGGTGCAAGGCTACCATGGCACAGGTAAATCAACGCATATTGAACAAGTTGGCGCGCGGCTAAACTGGCCAACCGTGCGGGTAAATTTAGATTCACATATTTCACGTATCGATTTAATTGGCAAAGACGCGATCAAGCTACGCGACGGTGTTCAGGTTACTGAATTCCACGAAGGGATATTACCATGGGCGTTGCGCAACCCAGTGGCAATTGTGTTTGATGAATACGATGCGGGTCGCGCTGACGTAATGTTCGTTATACAGCGTGTTCTTGAAGCAGATGGCAAACTTACTTTGATGGACCAGAACGAAATCATCGAGCCCAACCCCAATTTTCGCCTCTTTGCCACTGCCAACACCGTTGGTTTGGGTGACACGACGGGCCTTTATCACGGCACACAACAAATCAACCAAGCGCAGATGGACCGTTGGTCTCTTGTTGCTACATTAAACTATTTATCCCATGATGCTGAAACGCAAATAGTGCTGTCCAAGGCACCGACTTATAATAACGATAATGGCCGCAAAATTATTTCACAGATGGTCACTGTAGCTGACTTGTCTCGAACAGCGTTTATGAACGGCGATCTTTCAACGGTCATGTCGCCACGGACCGTCATAGCATGGGCAGAAAACGCGCGCATCTTCCAAGACGTAGGCTACGCATTCCGTCTGTCTTTCCTGAACAAATGCGACGAATTAGAACGTCAGACTGTCGCAGAATTTTACCAGCGTTGTTTTGACGAAGAACTGCCTGAAAGTGCGGCAAGCCAGAGCTTGGTATGACGGCATCCTTATCTATTCCCAATAATTCGTCTTCAAAAAAAAACTTGAAGACACCCATCAGGGTAGATGAGACCGCGGAAAGTGAGCAATGAATAGACCAACCGACAATCCAGCTGATCCGTTCAAAAAAGCCTTAGCTGAGGCCACTAAAGTCATTGCAAATGATCCCGAATTGACAGTTACATTTACTGTAGACCCCCCTGGAGCCACGACAGAAAACGTCCGCTTGCCACAGGTTAGCCGCCGCATGACACGTGACGAAGTATTAATCGCACGCGGTACTGCAGACGCATTTGCCCTGCGCCACAGATACCACAACGCTAAGATTGCTGCAAAATATATGCCACAGGGCCAGATGGCACAGGACCTTTATTCTTCAATGGAACACGCGCGGGTCGAGGCAGTGGGTGCCCGCCATATGCCTGGCACCGCTGGCAACATTGACGCAAAAATCAACAATGAGGCCATCCGCAAGGGCTACGATCAAATCCGCGAAGCAACGGAAGCTCCGCTCGCAACAGCTGCGGGGTACCTTATCCGACACCTAGCCACTGGCCGCGATATGCCCAAGGCTGCTGCCAACGTCATGGAATTGTGGCGTGGATTTATCGAAGAAAATGCAGGTGGTACCCTCGAAGGGTTGCAAGGCACTCTTGAAGATCAAGCTGCATTTGCCAAATTTGCGCGCCAAATCATTTCTGACATGGGCTTTGGTGACCAATTGGGCGATGATCCTGACGACATCGGCGACGACGAAGACGATGCCAACAACGGGGATGAGGACGAGAACGAGCCAGACAGTGCGGGTCAAGACGAGGGTGATGAGGACGAGACTGAAGGCTCACCAGAACAAGACCAAGAAAAACAGCAAGACGCTGCTGAAGCACAATTATCCATGGATGATAGCGCAGAATCCGAGATGGCAGAAGAAGCTGACATGCCTGAGGGAGAGGCACCAGTGGAGCCCCCCGCGCCGCAACCAGTATCAGATGCAGATCCTAATTATATTGTCTATTCAACAGACCACGACGAAGAAATTGGTGCCGAAGATTTGGCAGAACCTGCTGAATTAGAACGCCTGCGGGCTTATCTCGATCAACAATTAGAACCACTTAAGGGGGCTGTCTCTCGGCTAGCAAATAAACTTCAACGGCGCCTTCAGGCACAACAAAACCGCAGTTGGTCATTTGATCAAGAAGAAGGAATTTTGGATGCTGGTCGATTGGCGCGGGTTGTAGCGAATCCAACTACACCATTGTCGTTCAAGGTTGAACAGGATACTGAGTTTAGAGATACATGCGTAACTTTGTTACTAGATAATTCAGGGTCAATGCGAGGCCGTCCTATATCAATTGCAGCGATTTGCGCAGACGTCCTCGCTCGAACACTCGAACGCTGTCAAGTGAAAGTCGAGATCCTAGGCTTTACGACGAAGGCTTGGAAGGGAGGGCTAAGCCGCGAAGGCTGGCTGGCAGAAAGTCGCCCGCAACAGCCCGGTCGTTTGAATGATTTGCGCCACATCATCTATAAACGCGCAGACGCACCTTGGCGTCGCAGCCGCGATAATCTAGGTTTGATGATGAAAGAAGGCCTACTAAAAGAAAATATTGACGGTGAGGCGCTGGAATGGGCGCACCGACGCTTAGCAGCACGTCCAGAAGCACGCAAAGTGCTTATGGTAATCAGTGATGGGGCCCCTGTTGACGACTCAACTTTGTCCGTAAACCCAGCAAATTATTTAGAAAAGCATTTACGTGACGTAATTGCAATGGTCGAGAAACGCAAAGCTGTTGAACTGATCGCAATCGGCATTGGTCACGACGTGACACGTTACTACGATAAGGCGGTCACGATAACCGATGTGGAACAATTAGCTGGCGCAATGACAGAACAACTTGCAGGATTGTTTGAGCCAGACCCACGTAAAAGAGCGCGGATTTTGAGGATGCGTAAGGCTGGCTAAGTACTATATAATTAAGACATCTAAAAACAAAAGAAGTTGGGACGCAGCATGTTTCAGACGTTTAATGTAGCTTCATCACCCAAAACGGGTCCTTTACGACTAACAGCCCTTCGCGCTGAAATGAAGGCACAAAAAATTGATGGGTTTATTGTCCCACGCGCTGACCGGTTTCAAGGCGAATATGTTGCTCCTTGCGATGAGCGCCTGATGTGGCTGACTGGTTTCACTGGATCAGCAGGGTTTGCCTGTGTGTTGGCAGATGTCGCTGGTGTGTTCATTGACGGAAGATACCGCGTGCAGATGCGCAACCAGGTAGCGGATGTTTTCACACCCGTCCATTGGCCGGAGGTGCAATTAGCCGAATGGTTAAGAGATCAAAGCGGCGTCTTAAGGCTGGCATTTGATCCCTGGCTACACACTATAGCGCAAATGGAAGCTTTAGAAAAAGGGTTGCATGGGACAGGCATTTCTTTAGTGGCAACGCAAAACTTAGTCGATGAAATTTGGTTGGATCGCCCTGATCCACCCAACGCGCCTTTTACAGTTTATTCTGAAAATATGGCTGGTGAAACATCCCAAAGCAAGCGTACGCGATTGGGAAAAGAATTGCGCGATGCTGGGCAGGCGGCAGCGTTGATTTCGTCACCGGATTCGATAGCATGGTTACTCAACATTCGAGGTTCGGACGTTCGACGCAATCCAGTACCACACGCAATGGCTCTGCTAAAAGCCAACAGTGACGTTACACTGTTTTGTGAGCTATCACAGGCGAAAGATTTAGCACTGGACGTTGGAGTGACAATTGTGAAGCTGGATCAGATGATTCAAACTCTTGTTACAGCAGCCGCACCTGTCAGACTGGACCCAAATCGAACACCATTTGCAATTCATCAGGCCCTTGAGCACAAAAAAATCATTGCTGACCAAGATCCCTGTATATTGCCAAAAGCCCGTAAGACCTCCACCGAAATCAACGGTGCCCGAAACGCACATTTACGCGACGGCGCAGCGATGGTGCAATTTTTGGCATGGCTTGATTACGCGGCTCCAAGAGGTGGTTTGACGGAGATCGATGTTGTCAAAGCGCTTGAAGGGTATAGGCGTGATACTAATGTTTTACTCGACATTTCATTTGAAACCATCTGCGGCGCGGGACCCAACGGGGCCATCGTACATTACCGGGTAAATGAAGACACCAACCGTCCCATAAACCTTGGCGAACTTTTACTGATTGATTCCGGAGGACAGTATCTGGATGGCACCACCGACATCACCCGCACTATTGCAATTGGCGACGTAAGCGAGACCGAAAAATCCTGCTATACGCGCGTATTACAAGGCATGATTGCTATCAGCCGAGTGCGTTTTCCGAACCATAAATCAGGAGGTGTGGCAGGATCCGATCTAGATGCATTAGCCCGCTACCCATTGTGGCTGGCAGGATTGGATTACGATCACGGTACGGGCCACGGAGTTGGCGCCTATTTGTCGGTGCATGAAGGGCCACAAGGTTTGTCGCGGAATGCCAAAACTCCGCTTGAAGTTGGTATGATTTTATCAAATGAACCAGGTTATTACCGCGAAGGCGCATTCGGCATCCGCATCGAAAACCTAATCGTTGTTAAAGAGGCTGACGCAATTTCTGGCGGTGATGAACGCCACATGCTGGATTTTGAAACACTGACTTTCGTCCCACTGGATCGCCGCCTCATTGACCATAAATTGTTGTCCAGCGGAGAACGCACTTGGATTGATAGTTATCATTCTGATACACTAAATAAAATAGCTCCACTTGTGGACGGGGCAGCACTGAAGTGGCTGAATGGCGCCTGTGCGCCGATATAACCATTTAATCGCTAAGTTGCCTTAAAGTCAGGCGCTTAGACCGATATCCATGGTCATAAAAGTCACGGGAAAACCGCTTCTGGGGGGAAATACTTATGTCAGATCATACCAAAATTGAGCCTGCAACAGGAACTTGGGTTATCCGTGCTGCGGGTGCCGTTCTGGGGGAAAGCAACAATGCGTTAAAGGTGGTCGAGGGCGACAAGCCATTTGTAATTTATTTTCCACGTGCCGATATTTCTATGGCATTTTTTGATAAATCCGAGACCTCGACGATCTGCCCACACAAAGGTACCGCAACTTATTATAATTTAATTGCAAAAAGCGGTACTTATAAAGACACAACATGGTCCTACGAAGCCCCCAAAGACGACTTTACGCAGATCAAAGATTATGTAGCTTTTTTCGTCGATAATGTCGTGGTTGAACAACTTTAGATTTTAGGTTCAGAATTTACTATATCAAGTTCGAGAGTCATTGGTACACCATTATGAATGTTCTTCAGCAGCTTTTGCGGCCAAGGCGCGGTTAAAAACGCGCAGGACATCAACTTGGAACAATGCGCCCTTCAGTTCCGGTGGGCCTTCGCCAGTTACGGCGGCAACAACTGGGATAAAACCTGATCCAGTCGCTTCCAAAATTGGCATTGCTTGATCGAGCATTAATTCTTGGTAAATGTAGGTGCCTTCAAGGATGAGTGCTGCGCAGATTTTAGGATCAGCAGCCTTCGAATGCTCAGCTCTGCGCATAACGCTTTCCACTTTAAAAGTACCCAACAGATAGGCCTGTGGACCAGCAGCCAAATGTACGCCGCGCCGTTCCAATTGCGTCAAAAAGAAGCTGCGATGCACCAATTTTGAAGCCACTGCAGAAGACAATGACACAGACACCATCACCGCGATCCCCGTCTGCCAATTTCCCGTCAATTCAAACACAATCAATGTGGTTGAAATCGGGGCTCCCAGTACTGCCGCTGTCACAGCCCCCATTCCCGCAAGAGCGTAAAGCGTATAATCACTTGACACATTGGGAAAAATTCCTGTTGCAACGATGCCGAATGCAAGACCTGACATGGCACCGATCATCAGAGATGGTGAGAAAACCCCACCACCCATACGGCCTGCCATAGTAATTGCTACAGCGACAATCTTGATAAACACAAACACAATAGCCTCATGCATGACCAAACGACCCGTCAATGCGTCTGACGTTGTTTCAAAACCAACACCAATGATGTGAGGATAGTAAATAGCCAATGCACCAAGCAGTGTCCCAGCAATCATCGGCCGCAAAAACTTCGGAATACACCAAGAGGATTGCAACGTGGTGCCCATCGTATCAAACCAAAAAATTGTCCGCATAAGAACTACAGCAATCAATCCACAAAGTAATCCAAGTATCAAGAACGCTGGAAGTTCAACGTTAAACGGCATAATGTTTTCGTTTGAAAGAAGAAACCCAGTGACGTCTCCATAAATCGAACGATTGATGACAGTACCCGCAACGGACGCAATAACAATTGGTGCAAAGGCGTGCACTGCAAAGTGGCGCAGCACGACTTCAAGTGCGAAAAGTGCGCCTGCGATGGGGGCGTTAAAACTTGCAGATACGGCCGCTGCCACTGCACAGCCTAACAAATCGCGGCCCGTGATGCTGTCAGCGCAGATCAGGCGACTAACATAGGTCGACAAGATTGCTGCCAGATGCACTACCGGACCTTCGCGGCCAGTCGATCCTCCAGTTGAAAGCGTAATGAAAGAAGCCAGTGAAGACAAAAGTCCTTTGCGCCCCTCAACTCGCCCATCATAAAGGGCAGCACCCTCAATCACATCCGCTACAGATCGCACGCGCCCGTCATCAGTGAACCTGTTCAAAATCACTCCAACAGCCAGTCCACCAATCATTGGGATCAAAAGTATCCACCACCAATCCAGCAGAGCCGCATCTGATCTCAAATACGCTACATCATCGGTTTGGTACAGCCACGCTTGAAAAGTCTCAATTCCAAACCGGAACCCAATCGCAGCAATACTAGCTAAAATACCAACAAATAGCGCAATAAACCAGAACTGAATTTGAAATAGAATACGGGTTCGAAGCACGTGCCAGCCACTACGACAAGCTGTTAAAGCAACGTCGACTTTCTGCCTAATCAGAGATTTCTGCAGCTCCGTCATATTGTCCCCTTACCTCTTCACTCAGGCGTCACAGTATCTTAGGCTCTGGATATCTAATAGAGGAGTATTCCATGTTCATTAATGCAGCCATTGAAGCGCTTACAACAATGTTAGGCGATCGGCTGTCACTGTCCAAGTCTGATTTGTCAGCACACGGCCAGAGCGAAGCACACTTTGATCCGTCATTTCCCGACGCTGTTGCCTATCCATGCAACACGGATGAAGTTTCAAAAATTGTGAAAACTTGTGCTCAGCATCACTGCCCCGTAGTTGGCTACGGCGCGGGGACATCACTCGAAGGGCACACACTGGCGACACGAGGCGGAATCACTATAGATTTTCGAAATATGTCCCAAGTGCTTGCAATAAATAGAGCCGACATGACAGTTTGCGTTCAACCCGGAATAACGCGCGAAACTTTAAATGAAGACTTGCGCGCATCGGGACTATTTTTTCCCGTCGATCCCGGTGCCAATGCATCCCTTGGCGGCATGGCTGCAACACGGGCTAGCGGCACAACCGCTGTGCGTTATGGCACCATGCGCGACAATGTTATGGCACTGGAAATCGTTCTGGCAGATGGCCGGATTATCCGCACAGGGTCCGGCGCCCGGAAATCATCCGCGGGTTACGATCTGACCGCGCTAATGGTCGGATCTGAGGGCACGCTGGGGTTGATCACCGAACTGACACTTAAACTGCAGGGCCAACCCGAAGCCATCGCTGCCGCCACTTGTGCGTTTGTCACTATCGATGCTGCCGTTGAGGCAGTCACTACTACCATCGCTATGGGTATCCCGATGGCGCGGATAGAATTTTTGGACGCGGCCAGCGTCGCTGCAGTGAACGCCTATTCCAAAGCAAACTTTCCAGTAACCCCACACTTGATGGTCGAATTTCACGGATCGGATGCAAGTGTGGCAGAACAAGCAGAACGCTTTGGCAATATCGCACAAGACTTTGGCGGGTCTGCGTTTTCATGGGCAACAAAACCCGAAGAACGCACCCGCCTTTGGCAAATGCGACACCATGTGTATTGGGCGATCCTTTCATCAAAGAAAGGGGCGACAGCGATTGTAACAGATGTCTGCGTGCCAATCAGCAAACTTGCTCAGGCAATCGCAGAAACCCAAGCCGACATAGACCTCGCACCTATCTCTGCACCTATTTTGGGACATGTCGGCGATGGTAATTTTCACGCAATTTTATTAGTCACCCCCGAAAATTCACATGAGAAACGGGCAGCACTTGACTTATCCGAACGCATTGCAAATCGGGCCATAGCATTTGGTGGAACAGTAACTGGCGAGCATGGCATAGGGCTAGGTAAGATGCCATATATGGCTGCAGAACACGGTATGGGCTGGGATGTCATGGGGCAAATCAAAAAAACGCTAGACCCATTAAATATCATGAACCCCGGAAAAGTAGTACGCCAAAACTGATTATAAACCACATGACGTAGAGTAGTCAATTAGACTGGAAGTAACGCAATAGCAGCAGCGCGGGCTTCATCTGTGATACGATCTCCACTGAGCATGCGGGCAATTTCATCAATGCGGTCAGAACCAACAAGACCAACAACTGTCGACACTGTCGCTTCTTTTGTCTGACGCTTCTCAACTCGCCAATGATGGTCACCCAAGGCAGCGACTTGTGGACTGTGTGTTACAACTAAGACCTGACCTTGAGACGCCAACTGCGATAGACGCCGACCGACAGCATCTGCGGTTGCACCGCCAACGCCGCGATCAATTTCATCAAAAATCAGTGTAAGACCTGAATCTGTCCCAGTTAGACAGACTTTTAACGCTAGTAAAAATCGGCTTAATTCACCACCTGATGCGATTTTCCCAATGGGTCCAGCCGGTGCACCGGGGTTAGTGGCAACAGTAAAGGATACGGTATCAACACCATCAGGCCCTGGATTTGAAGTCGTGATTTCAGTCGCAAAAACAGCGCGTTCCATTTTAAGTGGTGCCAACTCCTTGGCCATTGCCATGTCCAACTTAATCGCCCATTTACGCCGCGCGTCACTTAGACCATTAGCCGCATCATCATAGGTCACCTGTGCTACATCCAATATAGCGTTAAGTTCTGCAAGATCAGACTCACCACGATCTAACGCGCGTAACCTGCTACGCAGGGCGTCTGCAAAAGAGCCAAGTTCGTCTGCTAGAACGTTGTGCTTACGCGCTAAGCCACGAATTGCGAAAAGACGTTCTTCAGCTTGTTCTAAATCATAAGGATTGAACGCAAGTTCAGCAACACAAGCTTCAATACCGGACTGCGCTTCCCCAAGTTCAATTATGGCCCGTTCCAGCGCTGCCAATGGCCCTTCCAGCGTTCCATCTGCTTGCTCAGAAGCATCACCTAACCAGCGTACCGCATCAATAAGTTGACCTTCGGCCCCATTAATTCCAAGTGCTTGATATGATTTGTGAATATCTTCACCAATTTTTTCAGCTGCCTGCATTTTACGGCGCTGTTTATCAAGTTCCGCATCCTCACCAGCACTTGGCGATAATTCATCAAGTTCGGCGACAGTGTGACGCAAAAATTCTTCCTCAGCTTGCAATTCTGCAACTCGAATTTCTGCTGTAGATAGTATTTTTTTTGCAGCGGTTAGGTCTTTCCAAGCAACACAAACTGCTGCTAATTTTGGCGCTAAATTACCAAAATCATCAAGCAATATCCTATGCTTGCGCGGATTTAACATTCCATGATCATCATGCTGACCGTGTAATTCAACCAGTGTTGCAGACACCGCACGCAAAATATCGCCACTGACACGCCGGTCATTTATCCATGCAGTTTTACGTCCATCACGGCTGTTAATCCGCCGCAGAATTAGCGCAGCATCATAGCTCAAACCTGCCTCACGCAACACGTCCCAAGCACCATGATTCTTAGATAAATTGAACTCAGCGATAACCTCGCCTTGATCGGCGCCTTGCCTAACAAGCTCTGCTCGGCCCCTCCATCCAAGCACAAAACCAAGTGAATCGAGTAAGATCGACTTCCCAGCACCAGTCTCACCAGTCAAAACATTCAAGCCTGGTTGAAACGAGAGTTCAAGCCGGTCTATGATAAGCATATCACGAATATCAAGATTGCAGAGCATTTTGCCCGCCTATAACCATTCGCCGCGGACCATCTGACGATAGATGGCTGACAACCAATTATCCCCAATTAAGACCGGCTCAAGCCCCTGACTTGTTAGCAGCGCAAAGCTTTCTCCGTACCATTCAGTTGACTGATAGTTATAGCCAAGAATCGCCCCAGCAGTCTGCGCTTCTTCAACGAGACCTAGAGAAAGATAGCTTTCAACCAAACGATGCAAAGCTTCTGGAGTTTGGGAAGTAGTTTGAAAATCCTGCACTACTATACGAAAACGATTGATAGACGCCGCAAAATGATCACGCTTTAGGTAATAACGGCCAATTTCCATTTCTTTTGCGGCGAGGTGGTCGAAGGCAAGATCAAATTTCAGCACGGACGAACGCGCATATTCAGTGTTTGGATAGCGTTCGATTACAACACGCAATGCTTGTAGTGCTTGAAACGTTAGGCCCTGATCACGACCGATTTCATCAATCTGATCATAATAGCTCAGCGCGAGCAAATACTGTGCATAGGCTGCATCTTTATCCACAGGATAGAAATCAATGTACCGTTGGGCAGCTGCACGAGAGTTAGGGTAATCCACGTCACGATGATAAGCAAAAGCCTGCATAATCAACGCACGTTTTGCCCATTCAGAATATGGATAAAGACGTTCGATTTCACCAAAATAGAACACCGCATCCTCAGCTCGATCGCGTTCTAGCTCAAACTCACCACGTTCAAAGATTTGACGTGCTGTAAACGCGTCAAGCTCATTGATTGCACGACCATCAAATGAATTGCAGCCTGCCAGTAAGCAAAGCATAACTGTGCCTGTTACCAGACTATTTCGAATTCTGCAGATACTGCTGCGGCCTGACATGGAAGCGCCCCCGCTCACGATTAATTTTAGAATATTACTCTAAAGTACTATAGCATACAAATTTGGCGTGCAAAATGCCTTTTGCACGCCTTAAAGCAGGTTTAATATCAGGGTAAAATTAATTATAAAATTTAGACTAACTACGCAGCTTTTGGCAAGTCTGCCCAAAGAAGTCCAACACCTGGTAAGCGCGCAGAAATATCAGCGTCAGCCTCACGCCAAGCCCATGCATCAGGATCCGCAAATAGTGCACAAAGCAATGCATTAGTAACTGCATGGCCCGCTTTGCACCCAGTGTAGAGGCCTAAAATTGGAGCGCCGGCCGTATACAAATCACCTAGTGCATCCAACATTTTATGACGTACAGCCTCATCCTTATGGCGCAAACCACCAGGACTCAGCACATTTTCTCCATCTACCACAACCGCATTTTCAAGCGTGCCACCAAGAGCCAAGCCTTGCGCACGCATAGCATCAACATCCGAGGAGCGACAGAATGTGCGACTATTACACAACTCACGTACGAAAGCTCCATTAGACATATTTAAAGTTTTTTCTTGATGGCCGATAGCACGATCCACGAAGTCAATTTCAAACCTAATCAGCAAAGTATCTGCTGGATCAAGCTGCGCTTGTGCTTCTCCTACTATTACCGAAACAAATTTTCGCACCTCGATCACGCGCAGCGGTGCGTTCAACCGACGTATGCCAGCAAGTAAAAAACCTTTAACAAATTGCGCTGCGGACCCGTCAAGAATTGGTATCTCCGGCCCATTCACCTCAACCAATGCATTATGCAATCCACAACCAGCCAACGCAGCCATAATATGCTCAATTGTTGAAACAGACGTTCCAGATTCGTTTTCAATACGTGTATGAAGAGGCGAAACAATAACGTGGTTCCAAAGTGCAGGCACGTCAGACATATTAACATTGACATCCATACGGCGAAAAACGATGCCGTGATTTGCAGGTGCTGGACGCACAATAACAGTCACAGGTTGTCCAAAATGGAGCCCTTTTCCTTCAAAAGTTACTGTGGTGTTAATGGTAGTTTGCACGTTTCTTGCCTTAAATTGTTTACAACGATTTAAGAGGTTGAACACAATCACTCAACACACACTTTGCAACCATCTGAAACATGTACTTTAAAGTCTGGCATAATATTGCCGATTTAAGAAACTAAACATAGAAATTCTACTTTTTAAAAAAATAAGCCACCCAAAGGCGGCTTATTGTGTTAAATTTTGACTATGTTAGTTCGCCTGACGACGCAAGAAAGCAGGGATTTCTATCCGCTCTTGGTCAGCATCAGCTTGGGACATCGGCACTGGAGCCTCTTCCTTCAAAGCTTCCACTTGAGGTTGAGAACGTTCTCTAGAATGGTCTTCAGTATGACCGGTCATCCGGCTAATTAAGCTGTTTAAACCGCCCATCCGTGGCTTTGTGGCTTCTTCAGCCTCCACCGGTTCTGAACTAGGAGCAGTGGCTTGTTTAGCTCGAGCCGCCGCTGAACGCAGTCTTTCAAGCGTTTCTTGAGATGGCACACCGGTTGCAGGGCGCTGCGGAGCTACGAACGCCTCAGTTGATGTTTCAACTTCGATATCACGGCGTGGCTGATAGGCAGCAGGGGGCAAATCAGCATCAGAGGTGGGGTCAAACTTAGCATCCTGAAAAGTAGACTCTTGCAGTTGAACGACGGGTGTTTCATCAAACAATGTTGGTTCGGGGGCAGTCTGAACTGCAACTTCAGCAGCAATTGACGTGGCGACAGTTGCCTGCTCGATCCGAGTTTCAGCTGATACGTGTTGTGTCAACGGTGCTGACATTGGGCGGCGTGGAACCGGCATATCACCTGTCTTAATAGCCGCATCTATACCAGTCGCCACAACTGAAACACGCATCTTACCTTCCATGTTGGTATCCAGAGTGGACCCAACAATGATGTTTGCTTCTGGGTCGACTTTTTCACGAATCTTGTTAGCAGCTTCGTCGAGCTCAAACAAAGTTAGATCGTAACCTCCCGTGATATTGATCAAGACACCACGTGCTCCCTCAAGCGAAATTTCGTCGAGCAGCGGATTCGCGATAGCTTTCTCAGCAGACTGAACAGCGCGATCTTGGCCTTCTGCCTCACCAGTACCCATCATAGCCTTGCCCATTTCATCCATAACAGCGCGAACATCTGCAAAATCTAGATTGATAAGGCCAGGACGGACCATCAAGTCAGTCACACCCTTAACACCCTGATAAAGAACGTCATCTGCCAAAGCAAATGCTTCGGTAAACGTAGTGTTTTCATTAGCCAAACGAAAAAGGTTCTGATTAGGAATTATGATAAGCGTGTCGACGACTTTCTGTAAGGCCTCAATGCCGTCATCGGCTTGCTTCATGCGCTTGCCGCCTTCAAATTGAAACGGCTTAGTTACAACTCCAACGGTAAGAACACCTAATTCGCGAGCTGCTTGTGCGATAATAGGAGCAGCACCAGTTCCAGTACCGCCACCCATGCCTGCCGTAATAAAACACATATGTGCGCCAGCAAGATGATCAACGATTTGCTCAATTGACTCTTCCGCAGCTGCTGCACCAATGGTTGCTCGCGCGCCAGCACCAAGACCTTCGGTAACCTTTATACCCATCTGAATTTTTGAAGGCGAACGCGACTGCTGAAGCGCCTGTGCGTCCGTGTTGGCCACTACGAATTCAACACCCTCAAGCTCTTGTTCAATCATATTATTAACGGCATTACCGCCAGCCCCTCCAACACCGAAAACGGTAATACGTGGCTTTAATTCGTCATGCCCGGGCATGGATAGATTAAGTGTCATTGTGCTGTCCGCCTGTATTGTTAGGCTCGTCCCAACGAGCGTTCTTGTCGTAATATTTCTTTGATCCTAACGGTTGTCACCGCTGTGGTCACGAAGAAACTGCGAAAAAGGCGCAAAATGTGGGCCTTATTAGGTAATTTTTCGCCGTATATAGCTTTATGAGCGAAATCTTGCGTAATGCAAGTTATCAGGACCCAGTTGGTTACCAGTTCTCTCGGAACCAACGAACCGCTCGTTTGAATGATCGCGCTGGGTATTTCTCAGCGGGAATGTCAAAATCCCACCATTCATCTTGTGGATTTGCGGCAAAGAGTGAAAGGCCCACTGCAGCGGAAAATGCCGATCCAGTTGCTGCCTGCGGCAGACCCTGAACGCGCAGTGGCCGACCGAGGCGAACCTGCTGACCGAGGATTTTGCTCGCCATACCATCAAGGCCAGGAATTTGACTTCCACCACCTGTCAACACGATTTGCTGGCTTGGAAGATGCTCAAATCCTGCCGTATCCAACTTCACACGCACTTCTTCAAGAATTTCTTCCACGCGAGGTCGCATAATACCGATCAGTTCAGCACGTGACACAGTTCGGCTGTCACGTTCCCAATCACCAGTGTTGCTGCCAACCTCAATCATCTCGCGATCGTCCATGCCAGTTGCCAACACACCACCATAGAAAGTTTTGATCCGTTCCGCCATAGCAGGTGCTACTTGTAAACCCATTGAAATATCTGACGTTACATGGTCCCCACCCATCCGCACGCAATCAGAATAAATCATGTGTTTACGCACGAAAATTGAAATACCCGTAGACCCACCACCCATATCGATGCAGGCTGCACCAAGCTCTTGTTCATCTTCTACCAACGATGAAACGCCAGATGCATAGGCTGAAGATGCGATGCCAGCCAGTTCAAGGTCACAGCGTTTTATGCAATATAGCAAGTTCTCGATAATGCTCGCTTCGACAGTCATCATGTGCATATCAGTGGTCAGCGTCGTACCTGTTTGCCCACGCGGATCAGCTAGGCCAGATCTATGATCAAGCGCAAAATTAACTGGTTGGGCATGCAAAACTTCTCGCCCATCGCCAATATCGGGGAGCTCACACTCAGCGAGTACACGACCAATATCGCCTTCTGTGACAACCTCTCCTTGCACATCAACTTGCCCATCAAGGCCGTATGACCGCGGACGCCCACCTGACAGGCAAGCAATCACGTGATCTACCCGCACATTAGCCATCTTTTGCGCAGCTTGAACCGCAGTGCGCACAGCACGCTCAGTTTCAGCCATGGCCTCAACTTCGCCAAAACGAACGCCTCGCGACCGCGTCGTGGCGGCACCAATCACGCGGAATGACGACTGCCCTGCCATTGAACCAACACCGTCGCCCGCACTTTCCTTAGCGCTAAACTGCTCTGGCCCATCAAAGCGCAACACCAGGCAAGCAATTTTTGAACTGCCCACGTCAAGAATTGCAATAACACCACGCTGCATAGCTGCTCGGCGCATATTGCGCATAGCACGTTGTGATTGGTACAGATCTTTCATTTCTACACACCTATTCATGTTATTGGTCTGAAGTGATTTGACGCCGGTTCGCCATGGCATTTTTATTCAGGCGGATTGTTGGGCGTGCTGGGTGGCGCATGTCTACAACACTCACATCACGCTCTAGAAGGTCCTGCGCTTGGTTCAATGCGACAACGCGCTCAAACGCCGAAATAGCGTTTGTGGCAGGCAATAAAATGCGCTGCCCGCTGTCTAAGATCACATCCCAACGGCGTTCACCCATACGCAGAACACCGCGCATACGGGACGCAAGCGGGCCAGCTCGCTCGTAAATTTCAAGACCTTCGCTCAATGCTTCACGCGCACCATCCCCAGTTATAAGAGGCAAATCAGATCGATCCGCACGCACTAAAATATCCTGAAGCAGCACTCCTCCCTCATCGATCAGCTTTAATCCCTCTACTGTACGAAACACTGCAACAGCAATCCTTTGCGTTACATAAACCTGCAAAATACCACCCGGCTTTATCCTTAGCGTAACGTCACCGACAGCAGGCAATGCAGCAATAACCTTGCGCATTTCCTCAAGATCGAGATCAAAGCTTGATGTGGGAAATTCTAAAGGCAGCACTGTACGAATATCAGAAGCAAGTGTATCTTGGGCACCGTCTACAGTCATGACTTTAACCATAAATTCATCACGCTGCTGAATTCGGTTTTTGGTGGAATGATAAACGTCACTCATTATTTGGCGACTAGGCTCGCGTGCCGTCCAACCTGCTATCAAGCCTGCAACAACCAACATTGGAATGCCAACTTTGACCAATTTTCTAAATCCAGGTGTCAGCATCAAACGTTGATAACGGTACCCCCACCGCGATGGTGCAGGATCACGGTGGGGGTTAGTTGAAAATTGTGACCTTAACGGTTGCATGATGCGTCCTCTACCATCCAAATCATTAAGTTTGGAAAGCTGATGCCACAAAATTCGGCTTGCTCTGGTGCCAGCGATGTCGGAGTCATACCTGGTTGCGTGTTCGTTTCCAGTAAGATCAATCCGTCAAGACCACGACTTTCGTCCCATCTAAAGTCTGTGCGGCTTAACCCACGACAACCAAGCGCGTCATGTGCCCTGACAGCGTAGTTCATACATGCCTGAAAAATAACGTCCGGCACGTTGGCAGGTAACGTGTGCTTGGATCCACCAAGTTCATATTTTGCGGCATAATCATATAAGCCATCAACCGCTATATCAGTAACTGTCAGCGCGCGGGTTCCAAGCACAGCCGTTGTAAGTTCACGCCCTGGCGCATAAGCTTCAACCATCATCAAATCTGGTAAATCTACGTCTAATGTGGGCGGGCTATCACCTTTCATCACTAAGGAAATACCAATACTTGAACCTTCATCAAAGGGTTTTACCACGTAGGGCGGCGATAGCACATGCGCGGCTTCGATTTGGGTTTTGCTAGCCAGGACACTCTCTACAAACGGCAATCCATATGTACGATAAATGTCTTTGGTTCTTTGTTTGTCCATCGCCATAGCCGATGCCAAAACACCTGAATGTGTATATGGTATGCGCAACCATTCCAGCAAACCTTGCACTACACCGTCTTCGCAATATCGGCCATGCAACGCGTTAAACACCACGTCTGGCTTGAACAATTTCAGTTGTTCCACCAAGTCCAAGTCAGCATCAATTTCGACAACGTCAAACCCAGCGGTCCGCAAGGCTGCCGCACACTCGTTACCCGAACTGAGAGATACCTCACGTTCAGTTGACGGGCCGCCCAAAAGGACGGCAATGGTTTTAGGTGTCCTGCTCGACACACTGTCCTCTTTCGCGGTCCTTCACGAACCGTCATTTGTCGCGTTTAATTTACCCCTGCCTGTTGGGGCTTTACCTTTTTACTTTTGCAAAGGCGGTAAACCTTGTGGGGCCGGTTCACCAACCCTCATAATTTCCCATTCTAGCGTTAGTCCGCTAGTTTCGTAAACCTTTTTTCGAACATCTTCTCCTAATCTTTCCAGATCAGCCGCCGTTGCACCACCAGCGTTGGTGAGAAAGTTAGAATGCATGGTGTTAATGATAGCGCCTCCACGAGTCATCCCGCGCATGCCTGCATCGTCAATCATCTTCCACGCCTTTAAATCATGGGTATCATCCACCTGCCCCGTACTCGAAAATCCAGATGGATTTCGAAATGTGCTGCCTGCAGTACGATCTTTGGTCGGTTGAGATTTATCACGTTTGGCAAGCTGCAACGTCATACGCTCTTCAAGTATCTGAGCTTCCTCGCACACAGCTTTCAGCGTAGCCGACACAATGACCGCACCTTCTGGCAAGGTTGATGAACGATATTTGAGATCAAGATCAGCAACCGCCAAGTTTTGCACTGACCCATCACGCATGACGACCCGTACTTCTTGGATCACATCCGACATATAGTCACCATAACAGCCTGCATTCATGGTCACAGCACCACCAATTGATCCAGGAATTGTGCGCAGAAATGTCAAGTTCAGCCCTAGTCTGGCGGCCTTACGCGCTACATGTGAGTCAAGCGCTGCAGCTCCTACGCGCACTAAATTTCCATTAAATTCAATACTGTTGAACCCGCGCCCTAACCGGATCACAACACCACGTATGCCACCATCGCGCACAATCAGATTGGACCCTACCCCCATGACAAACACAGGCACATCCAATGGCAAAACAGTCAAAAATTTTCGTAAATCATCTTCGTCAACAGGCTGAAAAAACACATCCGCTTGCCCACCCACACGAAGCCATGTCAAATCAGACATTCTACGGTTCAGGGTCAAAATCCCACGCACGATTGGTAAATTATCAAATATCATGGGAAACGTTTAGCGCCACATATTGATCATGCCAAGTCTTAGCATCTTCTCTGAGCCGTTACTGACAAAACAAAATGTACTACACAGCCAGGGCAAAAGATAAACCATAGTCCAGCGTAAAAAATCCCACCCTAAAATCAGAAGCCCGAAGCTCATTCTTATATAAATTATGCCCAAAAGCAGAATGGTTTTCGAGTTCAAGCTTAGGCTACTAAAAAAAGGATAATGGACCTCAACAACTACGACAGAACACTTGTATCCACAACTACGCAAAACTCAAATTGATTGAGACCATTCTAGTATTTCCAAATGCCGGCAACGTAAGCGAACATGGATATATTTCAACAGACGACAAAACCCAAAAAAATACTTCAGCATAAAAGTTAGTTACGTTTAAGTAAATTAGTGAACAGAGAAGTAAACACTAACAAAGTATGAAATAGTTAAAATTTCCTAGCCTGAAAATTAGTGTAACTGTGGCCTCAAACGCCTTAAGAATGGCACCTGTTAAACGACCAACTAATGCGAACTACAAATTTGGCCCGTTTCACAACAGCCCGCCAAACACGATACGTCGAACTGGGCGCGCCATTATCAGACCACCACTCATTGCGCCCAAAGCCAAAATCGCTTCGACAGAATTATACTGCATATGAATTAACATAACGCCAATAAATGCAATCGAAAAAGCCCACAAAAGACGTCGTAACCATCTGATTGTGGGAAGTAGTGCAATGATTAAAATTGCACCAAGGATCAACCATTCATACGTCACGCCTTTAACATATCCGGTAACGCGTTGGCCCAACCGGATATTGATCCCGCACCAAGACACACTACCATATCACCCGGTTTCGCTTGTTCTTTCACAAGCAAAACGAGGTCGGCCTCATTGTTAATTGCACGGGCATCCCGGTGTCCCGCACGAATTAAACCTGCGACTAGATCGTCACGTGTCGCGCCTACCATAACTTTTTCTCCAGCAGCGAAAACCTCGGTGATTGCAACGACGTCAGCGTCGTTGAAACACGCACAGAAATCTGTAAAATGGTTGGATAAGCGAGTGTAGCGATGCGGTTGGTGAACTGCAATAATGCGTCCATCTGACGATTGGCGCGCGGCTTTTAACACAGCTGTAATCTCAGTTGGGTGGTGTCCATAATCGTCTATTATTGTGACACCGTCGACTTCGCCAACGCAGGTAAAGCGACGCCCAACCCCTTTAAAAGAAGCCAAAGCAGCGCGGATTTCTTTTGTTTTCATGCCAAGATGGCGTGCCACGGCAATTGCGGCCAAAGCATTGGACACATTGTGATCGCCTGGCATAGGCAATGCGCAGCTTTCAATCGTTAAGTCGTCGTTCTGCAAAACCACATCAAAGCACCCCACTCCTTTTTTATAGGTCAAATTGACCGCCCGAACATCGGCTTGAGCGTTAAAACCATAGGTAACAACTCGCCGGTCAGTAATTTTGCCGACCAAGGTTTGCACATCGCTGTCATCCGTACAGCACACGGCAAGGCCATAAAACGGAATGTTAGACACAAAATCATAAAAACCCGCATGCAAGTTATCAATAGTGCCCCAGTGCTCCATGTGCTCAGGATCGATGTTGGTTACAATCGCGATGGTCGCTGGCAAACGATTGAATGTGCCGTCGCTTTCATCCGCTTCAACAACCATCCATTCGCCGTCCCCAACGCGAGCATTTGATCCGTAGGCGTGAATAATTCCGCCGTTCACTACTGTTGGGTTAAAATTACCTTCTTCAAGCAGTGCCGCAACCATCGTGGTGGTTGTAGTTTTACCATGGGTTCCAGCAACCGCGATGTTTGACTTCATCCGCATAAGTTCCGCCAGCATTTCAGCGCGACGCACGACTGGCAGACCGCGTTGGCGGGCAGCATCCAGTTCGGGGTTTCCTGACTTGATGGCACTTGAAATTACGACAACTTCAGCTTCTCTAATATTCTCAGCCCGCTGACTTTCAAAGATGAATGCCCCAAGTTTTTGCAACCGTTTGGTGATCGGCGTTTCTTTTAAATCAGACCCCTGCACAACGTAGCCATGGGACAGCAGCACCTCTGCGATACCAGACATTCCAATTCCCCCAATCCCGACAAAGTGTATCGGACCAACGTCGAGGGAGATTTTTGTTGCAGCGTTCATGTCGAGGCTCCCGTACATTTATTTTATTTACATACTGCTTAGGCCTTAGTGTGTCTTTTCACTCAACTCTATAGTCAGCGAAACAAGAGTTTCTGTGGCATCAGGTTTACCGCAGGCAAGGGCAGCTAGTGACATTTTTAAAGCCTCGTTGGGATTACTCAACACGGCCGCAATTTTGTCTGACAGGCTTTCAACATGCAGATTTGCCTCTAAGATCATAATTGCGGCATGCGCAGATACTAATTCCTGAGAATTTGCCGTCTGATGATCTGCAGCAGCCAGCGCATAAGGCACAAGAATTGATGGGCGACCTATTACGCTCAGGTCAGCAATCGACGACGCGCCTGCGCGCGAAATCACAAGCTGAGCCTCTGACATACGAGTCGGTACGTCATTGAAAAACGTCTGCACATCAGCAGGGATGCCTTCATCAGCGTAATATTGTGCGACGCGGTCAAGATCTTCACTGCGTGCCTGATGGCTGACACGGACATTGCGGCGAAGCGAACTTGGTAAGCCAGAAATAGCCGGTGGAACCACGTCGCTTAAAATGCGCGCACCTTGCGATCCCCCCATTACAAGAATGGACATCGGATAATCACCTGGTGCGATGTAACCTGCCCCTGCACGTTCTAGTATCGCACGGCGCACAGGATTTCCAACTGGAACACCAGCAATGCCTTCGGGCATGGAAGTTGGCCACGTCCCACACGCGACTTTATTTACACGTTTGGAAAAAATTCGGTTTACACGGCCCAGAACACCATTTTGTTCATGGAGCATACGCGGTCTACGCAAAACCCAAGCCGCAGACATCGCCGGAATGGTCGGATAACCACCAAATCCGACAACTACCGAAGGTCTGTCGCAAAGCATCTTATAAATAGACGACAGTATTCCACTCATAATGGTAAACGGCACCATTAACTTAGCCAGCAGCCCCTCGTGCGCGAACGTAGCCGATCCAACCTGCTCAATTTCAACTGCATGAGGGAAACCACCAGTGTAGCGCAAGCCTCGACCATCAGTCGACAGCTTCACTCTCCAGCCACGCTCTAGCATTGCCTCAGCCAGTGCTTGTGCGGGAAACATATGCCCGCCCGTTCCGCCCGCTGCGATGATGAGAAGTGGATCAGCCATCGTCTATCGCCCTCGCCGCAGCAAAATATCACCAATCTCACCCTGCGGCCGCGTGCGCGTAAACGCAAGCAACATACCTACAGCTATGCCGGATGCTATGACAGATGAGCCACCATAACTAATGAATGGCAAGGTCATCCCTTTGGCAGGCAAAAGTCGCACAGCCACACCCATATTAATCAAAGCTTGAACACCAACTATGCAGGCCAAACCACACCCCGCTAGTCGGATAAACGAGTCACGTTCCTTCATCAAGCGCATCAAAGACCGAACAACGACAATGGAATACAATGTAATCACCGCTAACACACAGATCAGGCCGTATTCTTCCGCAGCTACTGCGATAATAAAATCTGTATGTGCGTCAGGAAGCGACCATTTTACTTGACCTTCACCGACACCAACCCCAAAAAATCCACCCTCGCGGATCGCATTTGTAGCATAACCCATTTGCGTAGTGGGGTCGACTTCAGGGGTTAAAAAACCGTCAATGCGGCGTGCAAAGTGTTCAGAATTAGAATATGCAAGTGTGCCACCAAAGATCACAAGGCCAGCCAGTCCAACCAACAGCAAGATCGGCGCCCCAGCGATAAAATACATCACACCCCAGCCAAATAGAACGAGCGCTGCTTGGCCAAAGTCTGGCTGCATCGCTAAAAAGAACACAATCGCAAGGGTTAACATTAACGAATATGTCTTACCGGGTGGTCCACCAACCTCTTGGCTCGCTGCCATAAACCACGCTGCCAAGACGATAAATCCAGGTTTGAGAAACTCAGACGGCTGAAGTGACGCAAACCCAAGCGAATACCACCTCACCGCCCCTTTGCCAAAATCAGTGCCAAAAAATGGCAGGCCCATCAGTGCAATGAACGCCACCACAAATCCAATCACAGCCAATCTGCGCACCAATGTGGGCGACATCATTGAAGTAACAATCAACACTACCATCGCAATAGACCCAAAGAAGGCTTGCCGCTGTACATAATGGAAGGGCTCAAATCCATTTTTCGCTGCTAAAGGCGGCGACGCCGCCAGCCCCAACAACAATCCTATACCAAACAACGCAAGGACGCAGGACAAAGTCCATTTATCAACCGTCCGCCACCAACGTGGTAAAACAGGATCACCCGATTGAACGGGTATTGCTCCAAAAACCATTTCTGTCATGGCGACTGCCTTATTGCCCATATATGCCCGTTCACCGGGTCTAATAATATGTATAGCTGCAAAAGAATTGCGATTCCAGTGAAATGACCGCGTTAATTAGCCCCCTTGCGCGAGGAGCCGTTTCAAGGCAACCCAATTGCATGTATGTAAACACCCTAATATTAGGCGCAGGAGCCGCCGGACTGCAATGTGCGGGCTTCAGTGGGCCAAGCACACTGGTAGTAGATCATGCCAAGTTACCAGCAGAAAAAATCCGCATTTCGGGCGGTGGGCGTTGCAATTTTACCAACGTTGGCACTACACCTGAAAATTTCATTTGCCAGAACCCCCACTTCGCAAAATCGGCGCTGGCACGTTACACGCAATGGGATTTTATCGAACTCGTAGATAGTTACAATATTGCTTGGCATGAAAAAACGCTGGGCCAACTCTTTTGCGATATTTCCGCCAAGGATATTACTACGATGCTGCTTTCAGAAATGGCACAGACGGCCGAATTATGGCTGAAAACTGAGGTCGGTGACATCCGCCATGACGGCACGCATTATCACGTTGCACTGAAACGCCACGGGCAGGCACAATTAGTGCAGGCTAACAATCTGGTTATTGCAACAGGTGGTAAATCCATTCCTAAAATGGGCGCAACAGGACTGGCATATCAAATCGCAGATCAATTCGGACTGGCTGTCACTGACACGCGCCCTGCCCTCGTACCGTTCACCTTTTCTGACGATAAGTTCAAACCAATCGCAGGTACATCTACGCCTGCTCGTTTGACGACGGCGAACGGATACGCCTTTGATGAATCTTTATTGTTCACCCATCGTGGGCTGTCGGGCCCTGCCGTACTGCAAGCGTCGAGTTACTGGCAGATGGGCGAGGATGTACAAGTCACGCTTGCGCCTGATTTTAAAATCGATGCAGCACTTAAAGTTCAGCGCGCAGAAGATGGGCGAAAGTCCATAACTACCGCGCTCGCAGTGCACCTCCCCGCACGCCTTGTGGACTTTCTGGGCAGCGAACTGGACTTGACAGGGAACGTTGGTGATTTGGGGGATGCACGCATTACAGAGCTTTCCACGTCATTACAAAAATGGTCCCTCAAACCGTCAGGCACCGAAGGTTATCGGACCGCCGAAGTTACAGTTGGTGGCGTGAACACAGACGGACTATCATCTAAAACTATGGAATCAAAAACCACACCACATCTTTATTTTATTGGTGAATCAGTGGATGTGACAGGCTGGCTGGGGGGCTATAATTTTCAATGGGCGTGGTCGTCTGGTTATGCTGCTGGCAAAGCAATTGCGATGGCCGCGAATTGACCAAAGCGGTGGCAGAATTACAGGTTGATTTTGTCAATGGCGCTGTTGCCCATCGTCTGAGATTTGGCGGTGGCCGCGGGCAGTCGATGGCCAAGGCGATGGGGCTTCGTGCAGGCAAAACGCCTTTGATTATAGATGCCACAGCTGGTTTGGGACGTGATGCGTTCTTGCTGGCATCTCTTGGTGCGCACGTTATCATGATTGAACGATCAGACAAAGTGCACGCCTTGCTTGTCGATGGCCTGGCCCGCGCCAAGGCCGAGGGTGGTGAATTACGCGGTATCATAAGCCGCATGACGCTGCTGAAAGGCGATGCAAAGGAACTGCTACCAAACCTTGTGGGCGAGGCCATTCTAATTGACCCCATGCATCCACCGCGCAAAAATTCTGCCTTAGTTAAACGCGAATTACGTCAGGTCCGTGAGATCGTTGGTACGGATGATGATGCCGCTGATCTAGTTCGTATTGCACTAACACATGCGCGCCATCGTGTGGTCCTAAAATGGCCTGCCAAGGCTGACCCACTCGACGTAGGGCGCGCTTGCTCCCATCAAATTCTTGGAAAATCAACGCGCTATGATGTGTTTATGGTTGGATGAATAGCATGCTAACCCATTAATCCTAAAACGCAGGCCGCAAAATCATTTCCGCGTAGCTCAAAGTTGTCATATTGATCAAACGACGCAGCAGCGGGGGCTAACAATACTGTATCACCGGCCTCTGCCTCAGCACTAGCTTTTGCCACCGCTGTGGCCATATCTCCACAGACCTCAACATTTAGCCCTTTAAGCTTCATAGCGAAAGCCACCGACTCACGCCCAATTACATAGGCTTTTACTACCGTTGGGGCAGGCAACAATGCTTCCAAACCACCGTCTTTTTCCAAACCACCACAAATCCAGCGCACCTTTTTAAATGCCGCCAACGCTTTGGACGCTGCATCAATATTTGTAGCCTTGCTGTCATTCACATACCTCACACCATCCTTCTCAGCGATCAACTGACTACGATGCGGCAGACCCTTAAAACTGATCAGCGCAGCCTCTATAACCCTAGGCCCAATCCCCAATGCACGACACGCGGCGTAGGCGGAACATGCGTTCTGGTGGTTGTGCACTCCGGGCAATCCAGCGATCGACCGCAGATCAATTGATCCAACCTGCCGCCCTTTGCGATACTCACTCAGGAAGCCTTTGCGCGCAAACACTGCCCAGCCGATGTCATCAATCTTTTGAACAGAAGACACTCGGATCACACGATCATCACTCGGCCCTTCGGATAATTGATTGGCTATGTAACGGCCTTCCATTTCATTAACGCCAATCACCGCTCGGTCCGGTCCACCTTCGGCAAACAACCGGCGTTTGGCGGCAAAGTAGCCGCCTAGACCAGCATGGCGATCTAGATGATCCGAACTGAGGTTAGTAAAAACAGCGACATCCGGCGTCAGGGCGCGGGCGAGGTCAATCTGGTAACTGCTTAATTCCAAGACAATAACTTCACCATCTTGGGCTTCATCAAGGTCAAGAACGCCGCGACCGATGTTCCCACCCAGCTGAGTGGGACGCCCCGTGTGCTCTAAAATATGATGAATCAACGCTGAAGTAGTTGATTTTCCATTGCTTCCAGTGACAGCTATGACTTTGGGAATACTATCAAATTCATCCCATTCCGACGTTGCAAAACTGCGAAAAAATAAACCAATATCATTATCCACTGGGCAGCCTTCAGCCATTGCACGCGAGACTGCGGGATGGGGTGAGGGATAAAGATGTGGTATCCCAGGAGAGGTAATCAGGGATGCAATATTTTTAAAAGCGCCCTGCTTTGTAAGATCTATTAGCCTTGCTCCAGCGTCGTTTGCCTTGGTTGCAGCGTCAGGAGCATCATCCCAAACCACCACGTCTGCCCCACCAGCTTGCAAGGCAACGACGGCCGCTAGCCCAGATCGGCCAAGCCCTAAAACGGCAATGGTTCTACCGGAAAAACCTTGTACTGGAATCATAAAATAGCACCTTTTTTGTTAAGAATTACAGTGCCATTTCGCGCCGCGCTTCGCAAAATTCGTTAAAGAAATTTGGGCAAACACATACAGTGAAGATCACTGCCACGCGCTACTCTAAAAATTCTAACGAACTTTTAGAGTAGCAAGACCTATAACAGCGAGAATTAGCGAGATGATCCAAAAGCGGATGACAATTTGCGGTTCAGCCCAGCCTTTTTTCTCATAGTGGTGATGGATCGGAGCCATAAGAAAAACACGTTTTCCTGTGCGTTTAAAGTAAAGGACTTGAATTATGACTGACATCGCCTCAACAACAAAGAGGCCACCAACAATTGCAAGAACAATCTCGTGTTTAGTGGCAACTGCGATTGCGCCGAGAGCTCCACCAAGTGCTAATGATCCAGTGTCTCCCATAAAGACGGCAGCCGGTGGTGCATTGTACCACAAAAACCCAAGTCCACCGCCAATAATACCAGCGGCAAATATTGCAAGTTCACCAGTTCCGACGACGTAATGCAGTCCCAGTTCGGCGGTAAAGTCAGTACGGCCAACAAAATAGGCGATGATGGCAAAGGCCCCTGCCGCTATCATCACAGGCATGATGGCCAGACCGTCCAGACCATCAGTCATGTTGACTGCATTAGCTGCGCCCACGATCACAATCATTGAAAATGGGATGAAAAGCACACCTAGGTTGATCAACATGTCCTTAAAGATCGGCAAAGCCAGTTGATTTTGGAGTTCAGTGGGATGGTATTGTGCTGCCCAGTAGGCTGCCACGCCCGCGATTGCAAAACCAAGGATCAGACGTAAACGGCCTGAGACACCGGCAGTCGTTTGTTTTGAAACTTTGGCGTAATCATCAGCAAATCCGATCAAAGCGAATGACACCGTAACGAATAAAACCATCCAGATAAATGGGTTATCAAGTCGCGCCCACAGTAGGGTTGAGGTCAGCAATGCACCAACAATCAGCAGCCCACCCATGGTAGGGGTACCTGCTTTGGCGAAGTGGGATTGTGGACCATCATCTCGGATTGGCTGGCCTTTACCTTGGCGTTTGCGCAGCACGCGGATCAGCGATGGACCAAAGACAAAGCCAAAAATCAACGCTGTCAGGAACGCACCACCAGCACGAAATGTGATGTAACGAAACAGATTAAAAACATCACCACCGTCCGAAAGTGCCGTTAGCCAATACAACATACGCTAAAATCCTGTTTTTTAATAGCTAGATAGTGTCGGTTCATATGGAACCATTAGGTGCATCGGGATGCCCCAGTTTACGAATGGCGTCAACGACAAGGCTGATTTTTGATCCCTTTGAGCCTTTGACCAGCACGATATCGCCAGCATCCACCAGCTGAGCCGCCATCTTAGCAAGCGTCTCAGCGGTTTCAGCCCATTGGCCCCGTTGATTGTCCGGCAATGCATCATACAGGCGGCGCATGCGCGGGCCAACGCAATGAAACAGATGCAGTTCAGCAACGGATGGATCATTGGCAAGATCACTGTGCATAGCGAATTCATGCGGGCCCAGTTCTAGCATATCGCCAAGGATCACGACACGGCGTCCTTTAACAATGCGGCCAACGTAGTCGCGTGGCTCATAAGCGGCAAGGACTTCCAAAGCGGCAGTCACTGATGTTGGGTTGGCGTTAAACGCATCATCTAACAAAATTAAAGTTTCGTGTTCTGTTGCAGGATCAAACGTAACAACTTCATGTGTGCCACGCCCTGCAGGGGGCACCCAATTGACAAGATCAATTGCTGCCATAACAGGGTTAGCACCAAGGGCGGCGCAGGCGGCCAGAATGCCCAACCCGTTCATCGCAAAATGTCGACCAGCAGTAGAAAGTTTGAACATTAACGGACCGTTGGGCGTCACCGCCTGCACCAAGGTCAGGCCTTGAGCCAATGTGACGTGTTCCAGCTTCCACGTGCGCGACATTTGCCCGAACAATACCTGCGTGACCTCGCGTTTTGAAGCATAGTTTTGCAGAACTATGCTGGTTTCGGTATCAGCGTTGAGCACAACAATGCCACCCGGTATCAGCCCATCTATTATCGCAGCTTTTTCATGGGCGATTCCTGTAATATCATCAAATGCTTGGAGGTGAGCAGCCCCAACGGTCGTGATCATTGCCACATGTGGTCGGGTCATTTGCGAAAGTGGTGCAATTTCACCAGGGTTGGACATGCCAATTTCGATGACAACAAAGTCTGTTTCAGATGGCAAACGTGCTAACGTAAGAGGCACGCCCCAGTGGTTGTTATAGCTGGCTTCAGCGGCGTGAACGCGACCTTGGCACGACAAAACTGTGCGTGCCATTTCTTTAGCTGAGGTCTTTCCAACAGAGCCTGTGATCGCGAGGACTTTGGCGGATGATCGCGCACGAGCAGCCTGTCCTAACGCAGCAAGGGCTGCCAGAACATCAGAAACAACGAGCAGGGGTGCATCAATAGGCACATTATCAGGTCGGTGGGTCACAAGGGCGGCGGCCGCACCTTTGGCAAAAGCTATAGCTACAAAATCATGACCGTCACGTTCAGCCAATAGCGCAACAAACAAATCGCCCGATTGGATCGTACGGGTGTCGATTGACACGCCCATCGCGTCCCATTCTCTCGTGGATTTCCCACTTGTGGCAGCGTCGGCGTCTTGAGATGTCCACAAAGTCGTAATTGGAGAAGTATTTTCGGGCATCTAAAGGTCTCCGTCCAATGCGCCAACTGCTACGCTTGCTTGCTCTACATCATCAAATGGCAATACATCGTCACCGACGATTTGGCCATTTTCATGGCCTTTTCCTAAAATTAGCAAGGCATCACCAGGTCCAAGCGCGTCAATGCCTCGCAGAATAGCTTCGGCACGATCACCAATTTCAATGACACTTTTGTCTACTGCGTATTCTAGTGCTCCTGTCATTACAGCAGCACGAATAATACTTGGGTCTTCTGATCTGGGATTATCATCAGTCACAAAGATCATGTCAGCGTTTTGTGCAGCCGCCTGCCCCATCAGCAGGCGCTTACCGGCGTCACGATCACCACCAGCACCTATAATTGTGATGAGTTTTCCCATCACATGTCTACGCATCGACATCAGCGCCGTGATCACAGCATCAGGCGTATGAGCATAATCTACAAAAACCGATCCGCCATTGCGCCGAGTTGCCGCGTGCTGCATGCGACCTCTCACCGTGGACAAATAGGGCAGTGTGTTAAAAGATTCTTCGGGATCACCGCCTGCCGCAATGACCAATGCAACTGCCAGTAATACGTTATCCGCCTGAAATCCACCAATAAGGTTTAACCGCGACTTGTGACTCCCACGTTGCCAATCAAAAAGAATTTCTTGGCCAGTGCTGTCGAATCTTTGACCCGTCAACTTCAAACGCGCATCAGGGTGTCGGCCAACTGTGATAGTTTCCAGACCTCGGTTCTGCGCAATTTTCGCAACTTCCAGACCATTTGGATCATCGATATTGATCACCGCAACACCATCGTCGGGCAGCAATCGCGTAAAAAGTCCCATCTTGGCGTCAAAATACGCTTTAAATGTTTTATGGTAATCAAGATGATCTTGGGTGAAATTGGTAAATCCTGCCGCAGACAGCACGACCCCATCAAGCCGACACTGATCAAGTCCATGCGATGATGCCTCCATTGCGACGTGGGTGATCCCGTTCGCCTTTGCCTGCGCAAGGGTGCGGTGCAGTGTGATCGGTTCCGGCGTTGTGTGTTTGAGCGGATGCGTCCATGCACCTTCGACTCCCGTGGTACCAAGGTTAACTGCAGCTATGGCCATTTCAATCCAGATTTGGCGCGCAAAGGTCGACACAGACGTCTTTCCATTCGTCCCTGTCACCGCAATTATAGTTCCAGGATGCGCGCCAAACCAGAGCGACGCAGTCAGCGCCAGCGTGCTTCGTGGATTTTCGGCAATGATTAAGGCGGCAGTGCTTTTAGCCAATTCATTGGCAGCAATTTGCGCGCCTTGCGCGTCCGTAAGTATCGCTGTGGCACCCATTCGAAGGGCGTATTTGATAAACTCACCACCGTGAACTTTTATACCTGGAAGAGCGGTAAACAACGTCCCAACTTTGATGTCACGACTGTCGACCGACAAGCCCGTAATCGTCGCCTCGCGTCCACCCTGTGCATGCAGGCCAAGTGCTGCCAAGGATGACTTTTTTTGTTTTGCGTGGGAGTTCATATCCGACCTCAATCAGTTAAAGGCCACATAAGGATTCGGGCGCCTCAATTTGAGTTAAATGTTACACCCGTTGGGGTCAGGGTTTCAACGTCAGGCCGCATGCCCAAAAGAGGTGTGATCCGGCGGATCATTTCAGCAGCAACCGGAACTGCTGTCCAGCCAGACGTACGACGCTTTTCTCCTAGCACTTCAACAGTTGGTTCATCTAATGTTACGATTAAAACATATTGCGGATCGCTTGCGGGAAACACGGACGCAAATGTTGCGATAGTACGATCATCGTAATAACCACCCGTGGAGCGCGGCTTGTCTGCTGTGCCAGTTTTACCGCCAACTTCATACCCTTCAACATCGCCAAAAGATGCGGTGCCGCGAACTACAACGGCGCGCAACATATTACGGGCTATTGTGGAAACTTTTTCGCTAACAACGCGGGATCCGTATCGCGGCCCATTTTGTCTCATAATTGTGGGTTCAATTCGGTAACCACCATTCAATAGACTGGCATACGCAGTGGCGAGGTGGACCGGCGAGGATGAAAGTCCATGTCCGTAAGATATAGTCATTGTTGAAATTTCTGACCAATTACTCGGTAGTAATGGATCACCAGTTGGAGCTTCAACCATTTCAACAGGAGTTTCCACCAGCAAACCTAGCGAGCCTAAAAATTCTCGCTGCCGATCAGCACCAATCATCATCGCAATGCGTGCTGTGCCAATGTTTGAGGACTGCACGATCACATCTTCCACAGTTAACTGCGGACCATAATCATGAAAATCGCGTATGCGAAACCGACCCCAAGCAAGCGGACCGGTAGTGTCAATCATGGTGTTGGCTTCGATCAAACCAATCTGTATCGCTTGGCTTACTGCGAAGATCTTGAAGACACTGCCCAACTCGTAGACACCCTGTATAGCACGGTTAAACAAAGCGCTGTCAGATTGATCACCCTCTGTCAGGATGCGGGGACGGTCGTTGGGATCAAAATCGGGCAACGAAACCATTGAAATAATTTCACCAGTATGAACATCCATCAAAACTGATGAAGCACCCTTAGCAGACATCAACATCATGCCACCCTGCAACACCCTTTCGCTAGCCGCCTGTACTGTCAGATCAATCGACAGTTCCAACGGTGCGCCATTATTTGCAGGATCACGTAAGAAATCATCAAAATATTTTTCAACACCTGCCACACCAATGACTTCGGCAGCAGTTACGCCTTCACGTCCATATGTGGCGCCACCAAGGATATGTGCGGCTACCGATCCATTCGGATAAAGCCGCATTTCGCGTGGGCCAAACAAAAGGCCAGGATCACCGATATCGTGGACCGCTTGCATCTGCTCAGGTGAGATTTGGCGCCTAATCCACAGGAAACGACGTTCACCAGTAAAATCTTTAAGAAGTACTTCCTCATCTAGTTCAGGAAATATCACAGCCAGATCATGCGCCACTTTTCCGGGGTCAATCATGTCAGAGATTTGTGCATACAAACTGTGCGTGTCAAGATTCATGGCTAAAATACGGCCATTTCGATCAACAATATTCGATCGTTGACCAATGATAGGCGAGCTAGACACCTGTGTAGCTGGTTCTTCAGGGACAGATCCAGCTAGCATGCCCATGCGTGCACCAATTACAATGAAAGCACAAAAAAATGCTAACCCCATCACTAACAAACGCCCTTCAGCGCGGTTGCGGGCACGATCGCGATCATCCTCATAGCGCAGGCGGATGTTCTCAGCCTCAATAGCGTCTGGGTTTTGTCCTTGATCACGAGCCTTAAGAATCCGGGCTAAAGGTCGTAATGGGGTACGTGTCATTCAGTTAGCTCCGAAGCTATAAAGGGCGCATTATCACTGGACACTTCGACTGAATTGGAAATTTCGAATACCCTCACAAATGGATAATCGACCTGCCCAATGCGACCGAAAGATTCCGGAATGAGCGGCAACAACCCAAGTCGATCAAAGTTTAATTCAGCAAGGTCGCGCAGACGATCAGGGCGATTTAAATAAGCCCATTCTGCTTGAAGCATATTTAAACGTTCATGGGCGTTTCCAATTTGGTAATACAAAGTACGCACTTCACCTAAAGAAGCCTGAGTTTCATAATTTTCATGATAAGCCCAAAATCCTGAACCTATTACCATTAAGCCAGAAATTATGCAAAAAATTGAACGCATTATCGAGTGCCCTGCAAGTATGGCATTCCAAGTTTTGAGCGGTCAACCGAACCACTGGGCACATCTGTGCGCCTCGCCACACGTAGTTTGGCGGAGCGCGACCTTGGATTTTGTGCAACTTCAGCTTCGCTAGCCACTTTAGCCTTTTTGTTGATAATCTGAAATGCAGGCTTTTCGGTTTCGAGGACGGGAGAATACCGGTTGGCATTACCCATGCCACCTCCGCGTTGTTGCAAGAACCGTTTCACCATGCGATCTTCAACTGAATGAAACGTAACTACGGCTAAGTATCCGCCCGGCTTCAACGCACGTTCAGCGGCTTCCAGCCCTTTAGCAAGTTGACCATATTCATCATTCACAGCAATACGAATGGCCTGAAAAGACCGCGTAGCAGGATGACTTTGGCCTTGTTTTGAACGTGGAAGACAGCCCTCGATTATTTTGGCAAGGCGGAGTGTACTTGTGATCGGCTCACGATCTCTTTGTTCAACGATTTTACGGGCAATACGTCTTGATGCACGTTCTTCCCCATAAGTATATAATATATCTGCAAGATCAGCTTCATGTGTTTCGTTTACAATATCAGCTGCACTACGTCCATCCTGTCCCATCCGCATATCCAAGGGACCGTCTCTCATAAATGAAAATCCACGTTCTGCTTGATCAATTTGCATGGACGAAACACCAAGATCGAGAACAATTCCGTCTAAATTTGTTGCAACCTCATCAAGGTTTGAAAACACATCTTCTACAAGCTCAATAGCAGGATTTTCGACCGCCCATTGCGCTGTTTTAAATACTGCAGGATCACGATCAACTCCAATTACCTTGTTGGCACCAGCTTTTAAAAGCCGCTGCGTGTAACCGCCTGCGCCAAATGTACCATCAAGCCAAGTGCCGGAAATAGGAGAACAGGCCACAATAAGTGGTCCAATTAGAACAGGAATATGGGGAGTAGCGTCGTATATAGTTTCCATAAGTCAAACGTTTCCAGGAAATTTTTGGGGCGGATCGATCAAGGATAGCGGGTCAAAGTTACCGTTAAATTCTTCTTCCATAGCAGCCGCTTCTGCGGCTTCAGTTTCAGCGTAGGTGTCAGTATTCCAAATCTCAAAGAAGTCACCCATTGCAGCCATCGTTGCTTCGCTCTTGAGTCCTATTTGATGGCGCAAACGTTGTGGCAAGACAATGCGCCCGTCTTTATCGACTTCAGTGTCCCACGATTTGCCAAGAATCATTCGTGACGCACGTTTTCGCGCATCAGATCCACGTGGCAGAGCTTTGATACCATCTTCAATCTCTTCCATTGCCTCAACAGTATAAGCATGAAGACAGTTTTTGAGGTGTGGGCCGTGCAAAACTACTATGCGAGGGAGTAAATTTTCAGGGCAGCGGGGATCGCCGTCGGTGAGCACAACACGAAAATCAGCAGGGATTGACATACGCCCCTTAACGTCAACCTTCTGGTTGAATTCGCCTCTAAAACTCAGACCCACTGCCTCACGGCTCCTACTACTCTGCCCCAAAATTCTGGATTTAAAATGGAAAACGGTGAATCAGACTGCTGCCACTGCCTAATTCACCGCCCTTACCCCGTTTCCGGGTATGTCCAGCTTTGCGCGTCACCTGGGGGGATGTCTGCTCGTTCGCGCGCCAGAACTTATCGTTCAAGAAAATGGGTGCCTATATGAAACCTGGCCCGGATTTTTTCCGTGGTCGGTGGAGTCGTTTGTTGCCCCGTATTGTCTGACCATCCTCTTAGGTCCACTATGCATGGGAATTCATGGTACGCCAAGGGTTTTTTAAGAAAAATGCAGTTTAATAATATTTTTATTAACTTAAAATGTAATGAATCATGTTTGATAATTCTAAAAGTACATACATATAGTTTTATAATTTATAATAAATACTATATATAGATTATAATTTATTTTAAAAAAACTAAAAACTTAGCAAAAAAATATTAAGATTCAGAATAAACTAGCAGAAAATTTTTAAATACTTAAAGCTATGGAGTTTTTTAGAGTAAAATTCTGATTTGATTCGAAATATGAAAAAAATACCATGATTTCCCATTTTGCTTGACATTTTTAACAATTTTCATAGCACATAACCATGAAACATGCCTAAGCATCAAATTATCAATAGGCCAACAATCACATATCTGAGCCGCTACTAAAATTGGTCAACTTCCAAAATTGACGACAGAACCATTTAAAACAACTGATCAATTTAGTCCTGATTCAGGCTTACTAGCATCAATGACTGCTAAAATTTAAAAGTATTAACTCATGCCACCATCAATTAATTGTCCGGCTAAAGCTGCATAAACATCCGCCATCGGCCCATCGCCTGCTGCAATCGGTGTACCAGCGTCGCCTGCTAGCCGCGTGTCTAGATCAATTGGAAGCGAAACAAGAAACGGCGCACCGATTTCTTTGGCTTCTTTCTGGACGCCACCGTGGCCAAACAGGTGGGCTTCGTGGCCACAATGAGGACACTTATAGGTAGACATGTTTTCAATTAGTCCAAGGATTGGCGTCTTAAGTGTATTGAACATATCAATCGCTTTGCGCGCATCAATCAAAGCAACGTCTTGCGGTGTAGATACGACAATCGCGCCAGTAAGTTGTGTTTTCTGGCAAAGAGTTAGCTGTACATCTCCAGTACCAGGGGGCAAATCAACCAACAACACATCCAATTCACCCCACTCAACCTGAGTTAACATCTGTTGCAGTGCTCCCATTAACATCGGACCACGCCAGACTATTGCCTTGGTAGGGTCTGTCATAAGACCAATGGACATAATCGTTACACCATGCGCTTGCAGTGGAATGATCGTTTTACCATCTGGGCTAGCAGGACGTGTGTTGATGCCCATCATACGCGGCTGGCTAGGCCCGTAGATATCAGCGTCAAGCAGGCCGACGCGACGACCCTGCTTAGCAAGAGCCACGGCAAGATTGCTTGAGACTGTCGACTTCCCAACACCACCTTTACCAGATCCAATTGCAATGATGCGGTCCACACCAGGCAAGTTTTCAGGGCCTACTTGCGCTGTGGGATGGCGCCCAATTGTTAAGTTTGGCGTTGTTTTGTCTATGAGCGGAGGTGACTTTTTATATGGATCAGGAATTGAATTGTGCGCGGTGAGCACTACTGACACCGACGAAACGCCACCCATCTTGGCAACTAGCATCTCTGCTGCTTGACGTGTCGGCTCCATCTGGCTGGCCATAACTGCATCGGAGGCTTCAATGACGAAGCTCACAGTGCCGCCCACAATGCTCAGCGCACGGATCATGTCATGCGAAACTAGATCTCCACCGTCGGCCATATCAATGGTCTTCAGAGCTGCCAGAATCGACTTGCTTGTTTGCACCATGATCAACCTGCCTTTTAGTTCACTATCTTGCCACATTCATAGACCGCTTAGCTTTAGGACAAAAGCGCTTATGCTTTGTGCATTTGATAAGTTTATCAAAAACAAAATTAGATGATTGCGCTAACCTAAACAATTTCAATCTGTTAATTATGCACATTCTGCATAGCAGCATTGATAAAACGGGGATTGTGCAGGTGCAGCAATTCCCTATTTTAAAAAATGAAGTTGCAATTTGGCGCTTAACTCGATGACCCAATATCAGGGTCAAACCTTGAAAGAAATTTATTATGGCACATTTATCAGACACTGGCATCATTGGCACATCAGTTTTTTCTAAACTAATTAACTTAAGAGATCTACTAACCGCGCGGTACGTTCAATATCAGACATACAGCAAGACATTGCGTGAGTTAGAGTCACTGTCCAAGCGTGAATTAAACGACTTGGGATTAAACCAGCACACGTTGCAAGCTGTCGCCCGCGAGGCAGCTTACGGCTCCGCATAAATATTCTGGGATCGGGACTTTCTCTTCCTCCCAGAAGGTGTCCCATGATCGGGCCCAATCCTGTCTCCTCCCCGGGGTCTGGGCACTTCGGTCAAGAAGCGGTGTTGTCTTTCCTCCTCCCTGACATCGTCGCACTTGATATCTAACCAAAACTGGACTTTTTTTCTCTTTAGATATTTTTTTATGTATTTGGCTTGTTGCATCAACAAAAAATAATCATACGGAATTTTTACGGCTTAATTGAGCCGCTCTATTATAAAACTTATTTAAGCTTATATCCCTACATTTTGGTAATTTTATAACATATAGCTGTAACTATAAATCATAGTAGAAGCCCACCCTGTTAGTCTTTCCTTTATGGCCAAAGTTACAACTAGGCCCAAAAATACGATACTGATGCCATCAGTAACTAATTTTGGCTTCAGGCGCAGTTTACGACATAAAATTGAGATCATAATTTGTTTTGAAGTGATGATTTTACTAATTAGCGTCGTATAGGTGCAGCTTTTTGATGCTTTTTTAGTAACAGACCACATTTATAAAATTGTGTTAATTCCCTATTTATTATGGCTGGTATAGGAAGTTCCAATGGAAACCCAAAAGCTGGCCGTCGCACAAAAAAAGACGAGAGTAACACTAACATTCTTGCAAACAGTTGAGTTTTGATGAAACAGCTTAAAGGCGCGATTAATGGATGTCTACGCAATCACCGCATATGCGACAGTCACAAACTGATCACGACGCTGTGAGCCATCAGTATCGTAAAGTTATCATTTGGCTCGATCAGCATTCCTTGCAGCGTATTATGGACAGCTTCAGGCAAACAAATGCAGTGATTTTAAACATATACTAATACTAAAATTAATACTATTTTAGCATAATCGTAGTGGCAACATTAGTGCTGAAGCTGGTGCAATCAGTATATCCACATCTTTTTTCTGCAACGATATAGTGCCCTAAGCTCTAAAATTATATCTCTTAGGTTATACAGCCCAAGAAAAGTGTGGATTATCTATGAAACTATATAAGGCAGTTGTACAACCAAACCATCGAAATAATAATCCTTTAAAACGGAACATCGTTAGCACTTTCAGCACTAACAATAAACTTTGCAACAACCTTCTTGTCGCCAGCCTTTTCGAAATCGATCAAAAGCTTGTCGCCCTCTATCTCCATCACCAAACCGTAACCAAATTTCTGGTGGAACACGCGTTCTCCCGTGGTGAATGACGACGTGGCCTTCATATCAATCACAGAGTTGCGAGTTTCTTGAGGTAAAGTAATTGAACGCTGTCGGGAACGGCTTTGCAAGCGTCGCCAACCAGGAGAGTTGTAGACGTCAGCCTTGGCCATCTTATCGTGCAACGTTGAAGCCATACCTTCGCTAGCGGGTTTCGGCTGTGATGACATACCAGCGGCACCAAATCCACCACCGTATAGACCGGGTGGCGTTAGAACCTCCACATTTATTTCTGGCAGTTCGTCAATGAAACGGCTTGGCATTTGGCTTTGCCATTGACCGTATACAAGTCGGCTGGACGTGAACGAAATTGTACAATGTTTTTCGGCCCGCGTGATGCCCACGTAGGCTAGTCGACGTTCTTCTTCTAGCCCCTTAACACCACTTTCATCCATGCTGCGCTGCGACGGAAACAGCCCATCTTCCCAACCAGGCAAATACACTGAAGGGAATTCTAGGCCTTTGGCACCATGCAATGTCATGATAGTGACCATATCACCCTTTTCTTCTTTAGCGTTATCCAGAATTAGAGAAATATGCTCAAGAAAACCCTGTAAACTGTCAAAGTTCTCAAGAGCTTTAATGAGCTCTTTTAGATTCTCTAACCGCCCTGGTGCTTCCGGTGTTTTTTCGTTTTGCCAATGCGCCGTATAACCGCATTCATCCAATATCACCTCGGCCAGTTCAACGTGATTCACGTGCGATGCGCCATCCAAGACTTCAACCGTCGGACCATCATCAATGACAGAAGAAGTATTGTCGGCATTGTTGCGGCGTCTCGGCCCATTTAGCTGACCGTGCAATTGATGATGCCAGCGATCCAGCCCTTGCACCAATTCGCGCAGCGCGTTGCCACCCCTACCTTTTATAAGGCCACCATCGACGCAAAGGCGCGCACCTTCAATCAAATTAACACCGTTGCTGCGTGCCACCTTTTGGATCGTCTGCACTGCTTTTTCGCCAAGCCCGCGTTTTGGTGTGTTAACGATACGTTCAAATGCCAGATCATCGTCCTGACTGACCGCAAGCCGAAAGTACGACATCGCAACGCGCACTTCCATTCGTTCATAAAAACGCGGCCCCCCGATGACACGGTAGGGCAGACCAATGGTTAAAAAACGATCTTCAAAACTGCGCATTTGGTGGGACGCACGCACTAGAATGGCCGTTGAATTTAATGTAGTGGCGTTCTGTCCACGGGTACCATGCAGCATAGATTCGATATCTTCACCAATCCAACGCGCCTCCTCCTCACCGTCCCAATGGCCAATCAAACGCACCAATTCACCGTCTTCCCCATCAGTGAATAGCGCCTTACCAAGCCGGTCTTTATTCGCATCAATGACGCCCGCAGCTGCGCCTAAAATATGTCCAGTGGAACGATAGTTTTGTTCAAGTCGCACTACATGAGCACCCGGAAAGTCTTTTTCAAACCGTAGGATATTACCAACCTCAGCGCCACGCCAACCGTAGATTGATTGATCATCATCACCAACGCAGCAGATATTTTTATGCCCCTGTGCCAGAAGGCGTAACCACAGATATTGAGCGACGTTAGTGTCTTGGTATTCGTCCACAAGGATGTATTTAAACCAGCGCTGATAGGTTGCCAGCACATCTGCATGGGTTTGAAAGATATTCACCATGTGAAGCAATAGATCGCCAAAATCACAGGCGTTCAGATCTTTTAAGCGTTGTTGATAGACGGAGTATAGACTTATACCCTTTTCGTCATAAGCACCACTTTCGCTCACCGGAACTTGCGCCGGCGTCAAAGCCTTATTCTTCCAGCCATCTATGATGCCTGCGAGCATGCGCGGTGGCCAACGCTTTTCATCAATACCCGCCGCCCTGATAAGTTGCTTCAGCAGTCGCAACTGGTCGTCGGTGTCCAAAATCGTAAAATTAGACTTTAAACCGACCAACTCTGAATGGCGACGCAACAATTTCACACAGATTGCATGAAAAGTTCCAAGCCAGCGCATTCCCTCCGACGCACCTTGCGTCAGTCCGCCGATACGGTTTTTCATTTCGCGCGCAGCCTTGTTAGTAAAAGTCACTGCCAAAATCTCATCCGGGCGGGCGCGACCCGTCGCCATCAAATGCGCAATTCGGCAGGTCAGCGCCTTAGTCTTGCCCGTACCCGCCCCCGCGAGCATCAACACAGGGCCACCCAGCGTTTCAACCGCTTGGCGCTGTGCGGAGTTTAACCCCTCAAAGTAATTTATATGGGGTGCAGCCGTCGCCCGCTGAGACAGCGGCGGTTTACCCCCTGTGCTTGGGGTTGCGGCTGCCTCAAAGGCATCATTATCTGAATAACTAGTCATATGACTTTATCTAGCCCCGTTTACAGATCAAGAAAACCCCGATGTTCGTGATATGTTCACAATATCTTTACTGATAAAATATCTTAGTAGGTGACCGAAACTGATGGAAGACTGGTCACACTTTGTGATCACACAACGAGCCAGTAAACCGCTCAACCGTTTACACCCGCGACAAAATAATCATAAATGCTGCAAGTGCAAATTGAGAGGATTACTCCATGGCTGACTTCAAGAAAATCTTGATAGCAAATCGGGGCGAAATTGCCATCCGCATCATGCGCGCTGCTAATGAGATGGGTAAGAAAACCGTCGCAGTCTATGCAGAAGAAGATAAACTCGGACTGCATCGTTTCAAAGCTGATGAGGCGTATCGCATCGGTGAAGGCCTTGGCCCCGTTGCAGCCTACCTCAGTATTGATGAATTCATTCGTGTGGCGCTGCAATGTGGGGCCGACGCGATCCACCCTGGGTATGGTCTGCTTTCCGAAAACCCCAGTTTTGTAGATGCCTGCGTGGCCAACAACATTAAATTCATCGGGCCCAGCGCCAAAACTATGCGACGACTGGGTGACAAAGCTAGCGCGCGCCGCGTTGCCGTTGAGGCTGGAGTTCCAGTCATCCCCGCCACCGAAGTACTTGGCGATGATATGGCAGTAATCAAAAAGGAAGCCATTGCAGTCGGCTATCCACTGATGCTTAAAGCATCATGGGGCGGTGGCGGGCGTGGCATGCGTGCCATTATGGATGAGTCTGAACTTGAAGAAAAAGTTCTTGAGGGCCGCCGTGAGGCCGAGGCCGCCTTCGGAAATTCTGAGGGCTACCTTGAAAAAATGATCATCAAGGCGCGCCACGTTGAGGTACAAATCCTTGGTGACAACAAAGGGGAGATTTACCACCTGTGGGAACGCGATTGTTCCGTACAACGCCGCAATCAGAAAGTAGTTGAACGTGCGCCTGCTCCATATTTGTCTGACACACAGCGCGAACAAATTTGCGCCTTGGGGAAAAAGATATGCAAACATGTGAACTACGAATGTGCTGGAACTGTTGAATTCCTAATGGATATGGATACAGGCAATTTTTTCTTCATAGAGGTTAATCCTCGCGTGCAGGTCGAACACACCGTCACCGAAGAAGTTACGGGCATTGACATTGTCCAAGCGCAGATCAAGATCGCTGAGGGAAAATCGCTGGTTGAGGCTACAGGATGTGCCAGCCAATATGATGTTAAACTCGACGGTCACGCGCTACAAACCCGCGTCACTACAGAAGATCCATCCAACAATTTCATCCCCGATTATGGCCGCATCCAGACCTATCGCAGTGCAACGGGCATGGGCATTCGCCTTGATGGCGGCACTGCCTATTCCGGTGCGGTCATCACGCGCTACTACGACAGTCTACTCGAAAAAGTCACAGCGTGGGCTCCAACCCCAGAAGCCGCAATTGCGCGAATGGACCGTGCGTTGCGTGAATTTCGCATCAGAGGAGTATCCACTAACATCGCCTTTGTGGAAAACCTGCTTAAACATCCAACGTTTCTGAAAAATGAATACCACACAAAGTTCATAGATCAGACGCCGGCGCTGTTTGATTTTAAACCGCGCCGTGACCGTGCCACAAAAATCCTGACCTACATTGCGGAAATCACGGTTAATGGACATCCCGAAACCCAAGGTCGTCCCAAGCCAAGTGCGCAGGCAATTGCACCTAAAGCACCCGTCCAGCGCAACTTGAAGGTCCTCGATGGCACACGCCAAATTCTGGATCAAAAAGGTCCACAAGCTTTGGCTGACTGGATGAGAAGCCAAAAACAGCTGCTTATTACCGACACCACCATGCGCGACGGGCACCAATCTTTACTTGCCACACGCATGCGATCCATTGATATGATATCAATCGCCCCCGCTTATGCGTCAAATATGTCGGGTCTGTTTTCTATGGAATGCTGGGGAGGTGCAACGTTTGATGTGGCCTATCGTTTCTTGCAGGAATGTCCGTGGCAGCGTCTGCGCGATATCCGTGCAAAGATGCCCAATATTATGACGCAGATGCTTTTGCGGGCGTCCAACGGCGTCGGCTACACCAATTATCCAGACAACGTTGTACAAGAATTTGTGCGCCAAGCAGCTGTATCCGGCGTTGATGTATTCCGCGTTTTTGACAGCTTGAACTGGATAGAAAACATGCGTGTGGCAATGGATGCAGTGGTTAATGCCGATAAGGTTTGCGAAGGAACAATATGCTACACAGGGGATATGCTAGACCCTAATAGGTCCAAGTATAACTTAAAATATTATGTCGGCATGGCGAAAGAACTGGAAAAGGCGGGTGCACATGTACTTGGTCTAAAAGACATGGCAGGGCTTATGAAACATGGCACCGCTTCTGTGTTGATCAGGACCCTAAAAAACGAGGTTGGCTTACCAATCCATTTCCACACCCACGACACGTCTGGCGCTGCTATTGCGACTGTGTTGGCAGCATCTGCGGCAGGTGTGGACTGCATCGACGCCGCGATGGACAGCTTTTCCGGCAACACCAGTCAACCAACGATGGGATCAATAGTTGAATCGCTGAAATGTACTGACCGTGAAACCGGCCTCGATATTTCTGCTATTCGCGAGATTAGTAATTATTGGGAAACTGTGCGTGCGCACTATGCGCCGTTCGAATCTGGCTTACAGGCTCCCGCGTCTGAGGTGTATTTACACGAAATGCCGGGCGGTCAATTCACAAATTTGAAAGCACAAGCGCGGTCCTTGGGCCTTGAAGAACGCTGGCACGAAGTGGCCCAAACTTACGCCGACGTCAACCAGATGTTCGGTGATATCGTCAAGGTAACGCCGTCTTCAAAAGTGGTTGGCGATATGGCTTTAATGATGGTCAGCCAAAATCTGACGCGCACTCAGGTCGAAGATCCTAATATGGACGTTAGCTTTCCCGAAAGCGTGGTGGATATGATGCGCGGCAACCTTGGCCAGCCACCTAATGGCTTTCCTAGCGCCATCGTTAAAAAGGTATTAAAAGGCGAAAAACCTAACCTTGAACGTCCCGGAAAGCACCGGAAGCCTGTTGATCTTGCTGTGGTCCGCGCCGAGTTGTCTGCAAAACTGGATGGTGCAGAGATCGACAATGAAGACCTAAACGGGTATTTGATGTATCCTAAGGTGTACCTTGATTATGCGCAACGCCACGAATTATACGGTCCCGTGCGCACTCTTCCTACGCGCACGTTTTTTTACGGCATGGAACCCGCTGAAGAAGTTTCCGCTGAAATCGATCCAGGCAAGACATTGGAAATTCTTCTGCAAGCGGTGGCTGAAACCAACGATGAGGGCGAGGTGAAGGTATTCTTTGAACTCAACGGCCAACCGCGCACAATCCGTGTGCCAAATCGTTCAGTCGATTCAATGCTCAAGCAGCGCGCAAAGGCTGAACTAGGCAATGACGCACAGATCGGCGCGCCTATGCCTGGCGTTGTGGCCAGCGTCGTGATCACTTCAGGGCAAAAAGTAAAAGAAGGTGATCTATTGTTGACTATCGAGGCGATGAAGATGGAAACTGGCATCCACGCTGAAAGAGACGCAACTGTTAAAGCCATTCACGTGGCAGCTGGCAGTCAGATCGACGCCAAAGATTTGCTCATTGAATTGGAGTAGTTCTTGTAAATAACAAAATTTTAATCGTTTTAGCTAGATACAATTATTCATAGCAAAAATTTTCAATTGAAAAAAATGACAATGGTGGTACTAATCCTTCGGACTGAAAATATATAATTATATTAAGAAAAAGGGTGAGATTAGTACAAATCGATCCTTCAAAGGATAATTTTTAAACTTTAAGAGTTTAGAATTAAAGATTTTAATGATGCACTTTAATTACGATATCAATTACGAACTAGATCAACGTATAGAAAAGGTAATAAAGCATTTTTAATAAAACTTTAGATTAAATTATTTTATAAATTTTTAATAAAAAATTAGCTAATCTGCCTAAAAAAGTATCATATGGTTACCACATTAGCCCAAGGCGGACCAAAGACATTTCAATGGCAAAATAAACAACCATTGCTCGGCGCTAAACCCAATAATCTTATAATGAAAGTAGTTGAATTAATCAACAACACTGACGTCGACACCCGTACTATATAATATCCCATGATCGTGGCCAGTGCATCAGAAATTTTTCTAGTTACCCATGACGCAGGCGAGGATGGTACGCTTCTTCCCGCTCACTTTTATTCAAGCTGCAGATTATTACTGCTATACTGACACCGTTGGATAAGATAATGATACCACTCGCGTTATCGAGTTGGTACTAGTAAGCACAATGCAATGAACTTGTAGAAGCGGCAAACGATTTATGTTGAACACCTTCAAATTTAAATAGATTGGGGGTTTTGTTCAATACACCAAACAATCATCGTGACCTAAATATTTGAACCCAGCTTGTTAGACGCTGAATGGGCTACAATCATGTCCGTTTACCACAGCTGAAAACAGCCTGCCCCCGGCGTCCAACGGAGCGAATGCATTTTGCACTAAAGTCGTATCTGGTGGCGAAGAAACAACCACATTGGTTGATCGTGGGGGCTTATTTTCGATCTGAACTGCGCATCCTTCTATTTAAACTATCAGACGTGGTTGCAGGTAACGATAATTTCGACAAAGCCTCTATTTTGTTTTAGTTTATAAATTAAAATAAGCCCTAAAACTCACCCTGCCAACGATTGAACATGATTTGGGGTAAGTATAACCACTTATTTTATATTTGTAACCAACCTAAATGATCTAAAGACAACGATCACTAGTATATATAATACTTTTATTATGAAGTTATTTATCGCTTTCAACTGAATCGTAGCTATGTGTTGATGAGCAATCCAGCCTAGTCTTGACAATTATGAAGACAAATATCTCATAAAGCGTATCCGCTCGCAGTCAAAACGCGCAAAATACCCTTTTTTTGCCTATTGCGGATGCTGCTGGTCAAATTTCAAAGCTTAGCACTCATAGTGTAACATTTCATAAAGATGGACGTGTTAGTCTGACGCGTTAAGACTATTTAAAATTTTCTGCTTCGCATTAAAGATGAACTTTTCTGGGAGGATACATGACGCTGACCTAAACATCATTTTTAGTATTAATTTTTTGGCTAGTTTTTTCTGCAATAGCACCATTCTGGGATTGCTGAAAAAAAGTCCACATATAGCAACATTTGCTCTTGCAGGGTTGGGCCAGACTTTATAGATCACCCCAACGAACAGGATGCGGGCGTAGCTCAGGGGTAGAGCATAACCTTGCCAAGGTTAGGGTCGAGAGTTCGAATCTCTTCGCCCGCTCCAGTTCGTCAATACCATTGAAATATGTTTCACCTGCAATCAATACTTGCAGGCTTTATTTTTTTCTATGTCGTCTTTTTAAAAATGAAGTCAAAATTGTTGACTAAGTGTTTTCATACATTACACTAAATCAGCTAAAATTTTTATTTGAGTTCAAATTTAGATTACGTGTTATGTTTAAATGACACCAAGGGACATATGTTAGTCTTACTAGAGCTGCGCTTTATGCACCAACTACGTGACGGTCGAATTTTTAAAAAGTGCAATTTCTAGTAATCCTAGCAGGATGCTGAATGGTAGAAAAAAATCTTGGTGCAATATAAGACTGCACAGCATCAATCGTATCACAAAAATAATGTTTTATTCTTGTCGAAATTCAAAATTATATAATTGGTTCCTGCGGTGCACTATCCATCGGCAACACACCAACCTTGCGCGGATCATCAGCAATTTCCACTTGACGGTGATAGGCGACAAAGCCAGTGCGCATATAGAACGGCAGAGCCTGCGGGCTATCCAAAGTGCACGTATGGACATGAAAACGATGGATAACTTGCGACCATGCCTTATCGAGCGCATGTTCCATCAACCATCGCCCCGCACCCATACCAACCATCGCAGATGTTAGGCCAAAATAGCCCAGCTCGCATTCACCTGGCACGCGAAAATCAAGTTCCAAAATCCCCTCGTCATAGCCATCCACACGCACCGAATAAAGATGCAAATTTTCACAGTGCAGAATCGCAGATAACTCCGCATCATTCATACCAAGGCGTGAAAACCACATCCAGTCCTGCCCTCCAACCCGTTTGAAAAGATCGCGATACCAGTCCAAGTTGGGTGTTTCGTGTACTATTAGATCTGCGATAAACGGCGGGATTTTTCGTGGTGCGGGGCGTTCAAACATTTGCAGATGCGTAACTACTGATGCGATCTTACCCACTGGAACGTCCCAAAACTCTGAATTCATGATCGATCCCTGTTGCTTATTGGTTTAAACATCTGACGAAATTTCGTTACCAATTCCAACCCCTTGCTGCTGTGGCCATTGCGCCCACTTTCTTACTTTTAGTGCAACCCCGCTTGGCGATGCATAGTGCACGCTCTATACGGCAAACAAAATTAAGGAAGTACCACCATGCGCACTAGCAAAATTACCCGTGAGACTGCTGAAACTAATATTTCAGTAGAAGTTAATCTAGACGGAACAGGTAATTACGATAACCAGACAGGAGTGGGTTTTTTTGACCACATGCTAGATCAATTGGCGCGCCATTCACTGATAGATATGGTGGTTCGCGCTACGGGTGATCAACACGTCGACGATCACCACACTGTCGAAGATGTTGGTATTGCACTGGGTCAGGCATTGGTCGAAGCATTGGGTGATAAACGCGGGATAAATCGCTATGGCGATTGTCTTCTTGCCATGGACGACGCACAGGTGCGCTGTGCGCTGGACTTATCCGCCCGCCCATTTATGATCTGCAATCTTGATTTGCCAACTGCAAAAATTGGCAACTTTGATACTGAACTAGTTCGTGAATTTTTTCAGGCTCTCAGTACTCATGGCGGCATCACGCTGCACATTGATAAGTTGCACGGATTTAACAGCCACCACATTGTTGAGGCGGCATTTAAAGCACTTGCCCGCGCACTGCGCGTCGCCTTGGAAATCGATCTGCGCAAAGCGGATACAATCCCATCAACCAAAGGCGCCTTGTGACAACCTAAGCAGGACAAACCATATGACAACTGTTCTCATTGACTACGACAGCGGCAATTTACATTCAGCGCAAAAAGCGTTTGAACGCATGGCTATTGAAACTAACGCAGGAGCCATTGTTGTCACTGGCGACCCTGATATCATTGCTAAAGCTGACCGTATAGTATTGCCTGGCGACGGCGCATTCCCACACTGTCAAGCCGAACTACAAGGAATTTCTGGATTGGCAGATGCAATCCGTGAAAGCGTTGAGGTTCGCGCTGTTCCATTCTTGGGCATCTGCGTCGGAATGCAGATGCTTGCAATTAAAGGATACGAACACGAAAAAACTCCAGGCTTCGGCTGGATCAACGGTGAGGTACACAAGATCAGGCCCACTAATTTGGCCCTGCCCGTGCCACACATGGGATGGAATGATTTAGTCATCGACGCGCCACACCCTGTGCTAAAGGGCATAAAAACTGGAGATCATGCGTATTTTGTCCATTCTTGGCAAATGGTAATGTGGGATGTAGGGCAACGTCTGGCACACTGTGATTACTCGGGCAGCGTCACCGCAATCGTTGGGCGTGACAACATTATTGGCACGCAGTTTCATCCAGAAAAAAGCCAAAGTTCAGGCTTACAACTGATCGCAAACTTTCTGCAATGGGCGCCGTAAAAAAACTGCGCAAAGGGTAGAATACTTAACTAAGCTTCTTTATTTTTTCAGCGCAATAGACCAATATTTAAACTATAATTTAATTTCGAAACCAAGTGCCACCATCGCGACAAATACCAAAAAAACAGCCGGAAACTGACAGTGTGTCGCCAGTTAACTGAAGGCGCGAATTGTAAACCTTATCACGATCTGGTGACCAGATTTGCCCGCGATATGCGCCGTCCCCTAATGGGATCGTATCAAAGATAATCTGTCGGCCAGTATTGGGCGATGCCATCTGTGCACCCGAACCATTAAACGATTGCGAAAGCGTCCCACAAAATACAGCCCCACAAGGGGCCACCAGAACAAGACCAGAATTGCCATTGTCATCTGTTGGTGTGCGCCAAGCGCCTTCAAGCGGGTCTGCAAGAGTTGCACCAGCAAAGCCAGCAGCGGCCACAAGCATAGATATGGTTTTTTTCATAAAGTGTCTCCTTCCTGAGGTGCGCTAATATTGGCCATTATATTTTATTTCATACAAGCTTAACGTAGGGTCGCACGTTGTATCAACTCTTTTTGATTACGTTGCATCTGGCTCCACTGCGTGCATAAACACATCTAAATCAAACCAGAGGTGCCGCAATGATCCTTTACCCCGCAATCGACCTCAAAGACGGACAAGCTGTGCGGCTTGTGCACGGTGATATGGAACAATCTACGGTGTTTCACGATGATCCCACAGCACAGGCGCGCGCATTTGTTGATGCAGGCTGCGAATGGCTGCACTTGGTAGACCTTAACGGTGCATTTGCCGGTGAACCTATTAATGCTAAACCTGTTGAAGCTATTCTTGCATCGTGCCCCGTACCAACACAACTGGGCGGTGGCATTCGCGACATGGCTACGATCGAACGCTGGCTGACCCGTGGGCTGACCCGTGTAATCCTTGGTACTGTGGCAGTCGAAAATCCCGACCTAGTGCGTGAAGCTGCGCGGGCATTCCCAAACCAAGTTGCCGTCGGATTAGACGCACGCAATGGGTTTGTCGCCACAAAGGGATGGGCAACTGAAACCAATATTCAAGTCACCGATTTAGCAAAATCATTTGAGGATGCCGGCATTGCCTCAATCATCTATACCGACATTTTACGCGACGGCGCAATGAAAGGCCCTAACATAGCCGCAACCACAAATTTGGCTCGCGCCGTGGATATACCCGTCATAGCCTCAGGCGGCGTATCTTCATTGGCCGACCTTGAGGCCCTCAAGGCCACTGGCGTAATTTCTGGCGCTATTTCAGGACGGGCGTTATACGACGGTGCAATTGATTTGGCGGTTGCTTTGCGGACTTTAAGCCATGCTTAAAACCCGCATCATCCCCTGCCTCGACGTTGCCAATGGCCGCGTCGTAAAAGGTGTAAATTTTGTCGACATTGTAGATGCAGGCGATCCCGTTGAAACCGCGCGTGCTTATGACGCTGCGGGCGCAGACGAACTGTGCTTCCTCGATATTATGGCCACTGAAGAAAACCGTGGCACCATGTATGATCTTGCCACCCGCACAGCTGAAGCGTGTTTTATGCCACTAACCATTGGTGGCGGCGTTCGTACCCACCAAGACGTGCGACATCTACTATTGGCAGGAGCTGACAAGGTGTCTTTCAATTCTGCCGCAGTTACCAACCCAGACGTGCTGACCGCAGCCGCCCTACGATTTGGCAGCCAGTGTATTGTCTGCGCAATTGACGCCAAAACAGTCGCCCCTGGCCGCTGGGAAATCTTTACCCACGGCGGTCGGCGCGCAACTGGCATCGACGCAGTTGAATTCGCCCTCACAGCACAAGCTAAAGGCGCGGGTGAAATCCTGCTCACTGCAATGGACAACGATGGCACAAAATCCGGTTTTAATCTCGCACTGACCCGTGCCGTAACTGATGCTGTGTCTATTCCAGTTATCGCTTCAGGTGGTGTTGGCACTCTTGACCACCTAGTCGAAGGTGTCACACTGGGGGGCGCTTCTGCGGTTCTCGCCGCGTCGATTTTCCACTTTGGTACCTACACAATCCCACAAGCCAAAGCGCATATGCATGCCGCTGGCGTTCCTGTAAGGTTATGATATGTCTATAAAAGACCTCGCTCAAACGATAGCTGCCCGTAAAAATTCAAATCCAGACACAAGCTGGACAGCCAAATTACTGAATAATCCAGACAAGGCCGCTGAAAAATTTGGTGAAGAAGCGATAGAAGCCATCATCGAAGCTACAAAAGGCAACAAATCACGCCTGGTAGCCGAGGCAGCCGACGTTTTGTACCATCTTCTGGTAATGTGCGCTGCTCACGATGTCACTTTTGATGATATCGAAGTGGAACTTGCTAGCCGTAGCGTCCAATCCGGCCTCACAGAAAAGGCTAACCGATGATCCGCCATATTGCATTTTTTAGCGCAATTGACTCAAATGATTTAGATGAAATCGAGGCTGGTCTTTGGGTTCTAAAAGACAACCCACACGCCGAAATGTTCAGCGTTTCACGCAACCTAGCCTTAGACGAAATTCCAGGTCCACACCCCGATTTTGTCGTCATTGCTGACATCAAAGATCAAGCCGCTCTAACAGCCTACAAAGCCCATCCGCTGTACACAGAATCGATCCGCCGTGTGCGCCCATTGCGTAAAATTCGCGCCGCCGCAGATCTAATGATTAAAGATCCATCGTGACATAAACTTTTTTCCTGCCTTTATGTGAGAAATATTTCAGTGCAGCGATATAGAGATAGTGTCCCACACTACATTATAACTTTGACGAAATCACGCCTGTTGCAAAACCACCCATCCGCAACTCACCAAACAAGCGCTGATATTCAATTTTCGGGCATCTGTTTTGAATCATGGTCACACCACGTTCTTGGGCCACTATGGCAGCATCTGCATGCTTGACACTGATTTGCAGCCAGATTGTCTGCAAATCAGTCCAGCGCAATAGTGCTTCATCAACAATTGCGGGCACTGCTTCAGAACGGCGAAACACATCAACCATATCCACAGCAAACGGAATGTCTGATAGAGATGCATAAACCATTTCACCAAAAAGATTCTGCCCGTAAAGCCCAGGATTAACCGGCACCACGCGGATCCCCTTGCGGGACAAATATTGCGCCACAAAATAACTAGGCCGCAGTGGATTGGCGGACACGCCAACCACCGCGACTGTCTTCATCTGCTTCAATACATCTTTTAGCAATTTGTCACTATACATGTTAATTACCTAGCAGAACTTTGCACCAAAAAAAGCATCCTGTCTATAAACTGGGCTCAGATCATTAGATAAGAACAATTATTAAAGCCAAATAATTGTAGTACTTATTCGTGAATTTTAACCAAGCATCACATTTGAGCATTATGGGTAAGTAAACAAAACACTAAAACCACATTATTTTCTGTGATTACCTGCAATTAAGAAGTGATTGTAGACAAGTTTGCGACAGCGGATACGATTTAACCCAGAATGTCATGCGCTCAGTGACAATGCACACCAGATGAAAATTTCAGATGAATGTTGCCTCCATTAAATCACTAAACTTTTAAAACATTGGTATCAACATAGCCTTGGGACACCTCATATGTGCATGTTTCATCATATTGAAACACGTAAGCCTTGGATCAGCCATGAATAGTTTAATAATATCAACACCAAAGGAGTGCCATATCGCAACGATTTATATAAGGATGTAATTACAGCTAACTTGACAACAAATACTTCTGGGAAAAACTGCATAGGGTTCAAGCCGGGCATGACTATGATCCCTACACTTAAAACATAAGTTATAGGAGCTATTAACAGGCAAGCGAAAATATGGTCAGCCGTGCAGTTTCTAAATCTATCGATAAAACAATGCGTTTTAGCATAAAATTTACTATCAATTGGATATTGCATTTATTTTGGCCGATCTAGGCATGCAAAATAACAACCTAGCGTATCTGTAAAGTGTACCACTAAAATATTTTAATCGCAGTCTAGCTCATATCGGTATCTATCGCGCATAAGTAACCTATGTATCCTATCTCCAGTCTAATTCGCTCTAGTAGCATATAGGGCCACGGCTGCTGCGTTTGAAACGTTTAGTGAGCCAAACTCACCCGCAAAGTCTATTCTTACCAAAGCGTCGCAGGTTTCTTTCGTTTTCTCACGAAGCCCAGGCCCCTCAGCGCCCAAAACAAGTGCAATTGCACGATCGCGTTTTCCAGCGACCACTTGGTCTATCGTTTGTTCGCCCTCACCGTCCAGCCCGAGAACCAAATACCCCATGCTCTGAAGTTCAACTATCGCGTCCGCTAAATTACGCACGCGCAAATAAGGTTGGCGTTCCATTGCACCACTGGCCGTCTTAGCCAGTGCGCCTGTTTCAGGAGCGGCATGGCGATTCATTGCGACCACTGCTTGTGCGCCAAACACTTCGGCAGACCGTAAAACTGCTCCTACATTGTGTGGATCAGTTACTTTATCAAGCAAAACCACACGCGGCGGACTCACCCCGTTACCCATGCAGCGATCCTCAATTTTGCCCCAGTCAAGAGGTTTAACCTCCAATGCAGCACCTTGGTGCACCGATTGCGGATCAATTGGTGCTGTAAAATTCCTAGGTTCGCACATTTCAGGCTTTAGGCCACTGTCTTTCAACCCAATGGCCACCGCATCACCAAGACGATCAAACGCGTTCTTGGTTACAACAAAACGCATTTTTTCGCGTGTTGGGTTCAGCAGAGCGTCGCGAACCGCGTGGATACCAAACAGCCATACAGTTTCATTAGCAGCGGCTCGCTTGTTACGTTCTTTATCGACAACCCAGGTTGGTTTTTTCACGATGAATTCCTTTGTATTTGTTCCCTCATGGCGAGTACGCACAAAAACCGCAAGACCTGACCCCGAATTGAGGTTGACGCCCCTAGTGGCCATAGTTATTCAAAGCTCAAGTGGGCGTCAGGCCGCAAGGTGTGGCAGGAGACTGTAACTCTCTCGCGGAAACGCACGCCTGGTTCGATTCCAGGGTCGCCCACCAGTACTTTAAAACCAATAATTTACTTACGCCAACCTCAGTTTTATAATATCTATTTAAGGACGCATCAAACAACTTGATGCTATTATTCCTTTATGATTCAAATTTTTAAAGTTTAGGGATAGAATAAGTTGTCTTTATTGACTGATTGAAGGGCAGATGAGACTATTTAGACCATACTTTCCAAAAATCTGGGGCATTGTACACGTAGACAATCCCCGTTTTTAAGCAGCATTATTTCATGAATCGAAATGGTTTTTAGTGGCGTGACACATCTGGCAAATATAGATTTCTAAAGACCTTACACTACCGCTAGAGTGACATGAGCGTGTTCGCGCAGATTATCATGAGGCAGCTACAAGAGGCCCATAATAATAAGGCAATTTAGATCCCATCTCATTAATTTATATGTAATAAAATGCCAGACAGCGGATGCAACCTACATCAAAGCGCACCACACTGCCTCAAGCCTGGGGTTAAAAAGGGGTGTGAGCGTCTGATTGAGCAGACCAAAGGTGGGATGAACACAAAGCTACATTTAATCACAGCCAACGTCCTGTCCGCTTCTTTATCACGGCAGGTCAAGTCAGCGATTATGTTGACGCAGCTACTTTGATGAACGTCCTAAAACAGGCAGATAGATTACTGCCCTTTTATCGAAACTCCTTTTTGATAAGAGGGCAGTAGATCAAGGATATGGCGCTGACAGGTTTCAAGAATACCTCAAAGAAAGGCTAACTCGCCCCTTTATCCCGTGTCGTAAAACGCGCAAAATAAACATCAAATACGATAAGCGACGCTACAAACGACGCAATCGTATCGACCGCATGTTAGGCAGGATCAAAGACTGGAGACGCAACATGCTACGACAGAAGCCCGACCGTCTTCCTCAACGCCATCAAGCTCATAGCCACCGTTATATTTTTTCTTAATGTTTCCATGCCTAACGACGACAGAGTGTTACAAAAAGCTTTCTAGTTTAATGATATCAAGGAGATCAAACATAAAAAATCTTTTTTAAATTTAGAGGTAATAACAAAAATTACTATCTCGACCTAGTGTTGAAAAAGAATTTAACGATTTACTAAAAAAAGGCCTGCGCTCAGAATTGGGATACTAAGCACAGGCAAGTCGGGTTGGTCACAGGGAACTAAGTTATGACTAACAATATATATATAACTTGAAGCCTGAATTGATCCATTAAATGCGGCAATTTAGCTTTGAAGCAGATATCCAAAGCTCCATACTTTTCCCGTTTGAAACAACAGCAAAAAAGGTCTCACTCAGACTACGCAATAATATGTACTGTTGATACATCAGTTCTAGAAAAATTATTTGATAAATTTAAATACTTAAAATTCTTTGACGCGTGGCCTTAGTAGTTATTAGCTACTTCAGATCTCGAAATATCTCCAACCTGAAGTTCATCACAGATTTTAACCATGTCAAAAATTCATCACAACCATCAATTTTAGGATAGCCTAACAGGGAAAGACCTTCGGCCAGAGGTCTGTCTGTCCAGCGCTCAAAACTTTACTGTTGAGGTAATAAAGGAGTGTCTCAATTAATTTTTTCTAGATAAAAAACCTAATTGGTTTGATTTCATATCAAACCAATTAGGATTAAATCAACTAAAGCCATCTTGGTTCTCATGCAGAAAAAGCCCTATTAATAAATCATGTGAAGCTTCTTAGTTGCTACAGAAAAAATTACTCTAATTATACAACCACGATCGCTAACCTACTTTCACAAAGAATATTATTTCATAGAGTTACTGATTGCTTCAAATAAAACTGGAACTACATAAGAAAGTGATTTTTTGATTGGTGGATTAAAACTGAACTGAGGTGCCCCTAGTTTGCTAGACACTTGCCTCGTTCAGTTTCCGCTGTTTAATTTCATAGTTAACAGGTGATAGCATGCCGTTTTTGGTGTGCTTATGGTTTGGGTAGTAGAACATCTCGATGTAATCCAACACGTCCTCCCTTGCCGCGTCACGGCTGACGTATGTTCGCCGCCTGATGCGCTCCCGTTTCAATAGCTGGAAGAAGCTCTCTGCAAAGGCTTTGTAATGGAAATTTCCACGGAGGCTCATGCTGGCATTTAAGTTTTTTGCCGAGAAACAATTACCACTCTTTGCTGGTGAACTGTGATCCTTGGTAAGAATGGATCATTTTCTTGGTCTTTGGTTTGCTCTGCTAAACTGCATTCAGAAGCGCCTGCAAAGCGAGGTCGGTCGTCATGCGCGATTGTATTGATCCCGCTGACCGACAGTTGATTGCAAAGCAATCAACAAGAAGGGCCAACAATGCGCCTGAAGAACAGATCGATCACGACGGTAAGATGTGAAAAGCTTTCATGCGTCTTGATGTAGGTGATGTCAGTTACCCAAATAGTATTTGGGGCATATACCTCGAACTGCCGAGCCAGACTATTGTCGGTGACGACAGCTGGTTTGCCGCAATATCGACCATTGCGGCGCATGTAGCCAATTTGTGCCACAATCCCAGCTAAGCTGGCCAAACGTGCAACACGAATCTCTGAAAAGAGTCTCGCTTAGGTCGAGCAGATCGTCATGCAGTTTGCGGTATCCATAGGCTTTTCCACTATCCTTCCAAGCTTGCTGGATCAGATCCGTTTGACGCACATCTTAAAGCGCACGCAGGCTTAATAGTTCTTTACGCCATGCGTAGAACCCGCTGAAATGTAACAATAGGACTCAACACATTGAACGGACTGAAAGATTAGCTCGATGAGCTTTTATAAACGCGTACTTCACTGAGGCTCTCTCGCGAAGTACGCGGTCGCCTTTTTTAAGATATTGCGTTCCTCGTTGACGTGGATCAATTCCTTTTTACCGGTTTAAGCTCAGCGGCCAAATCTAACTCAGCGTCTGGAACACGTATTGGCTTAGAAAACTGCACCTTACACGTGTACAGTGACTTGGTGCTGATCCCGAGCTGTTCTGCCACTTCGCTGAACGCATATCCACGCTCAACGACTTGCGCCTCAGCGTGCCAATTAAACTCATCTGTAAAACAAATAATAATACACAGGATGGCGTATCTTATTGGTCAATAGATTTTCTCGGCGCTGGTGCTGCGATCCGCCAGCCTAGCAAGAGTATTTACGAGTTTGGCCATTTTGCCTTGGCAAAAAGGTTTCTTAATGTTGTCATCGGAGACTTATAATTTCTCGTTACCCACAATGGCACCAACAACACCAAGCCCACAGCAGAGTTTGCCAAACGACGCAGTATGGTTCTGATGTCTAAAGATGAGACTGGCAGCGAAATGAGTAGGCCCTTTCAATTTTTGTGACATTCGGGATCTGTAAGATAATAGGTTTAAATTTAAAATATCTGGATAAAAAGCAACAGCTAATCAAGTGATAAGCAATTGAAACTCCATACACATATCAATGGTTTAATCGCCTGCTTACATCAAATAACCGAAAGGGTTTTTTGATCTCTAGCGATTTATTTACGCTGCTATATATATTCAGAAGTTCAAATATACTTTATGGTAGTTTGGACAATTTGGAGAGTGTCCACTCACCCTCTAGGAAACGCAATCCTTAGGGATACGATCTTGCAAAAATATCAGGATGGTCGAATCTGCGATTTGTTTGAGCCAAATTGGTTCAGAACACCAAAGCTTTTCGATGAAATATCTCAACTTTCTGATAATAGATTTTTTAGTAAATTCCTAACAGTCATCTTTTCAGCAACGTCAATGGGCGCTTATGCGGCCTGTGCTTTTTCCGCACTCGTGCCGGGCAGCACTGTGATTGCATTTTCACCACAGGCCACACTTGCGCCGGGGGAAGATGATTAAGATACTCAATATCCGTTCAGCAAGCCCGCTGACTGGAAGATAAACAGTATGCGGAACTACTGGCTGGGCCGAATGTACCCTTGCTCAGGGTTCGCTATTACGCGCATTTTACTGCGCAATATTTACGCCAAACAAAAGTTCTTAGTACACCTGTTAGTGAATGTGTTTTGAAAGAACTGACTGAGGCGATATTTCATTAATTATACCGCAAAGGCCGCAATTGTCATCGCTATCTCAACGGCCTTGCCCAACAATTAAACAAGCGCCCAAACATTGCCTTGCGTACTCGGCTCTCTGCGGCTCTGCGGCTCTGCGGCTCTGCGGCTCTGCGTGAAAAAATAAGCTCAGCTTGGCCCATGATGTGGACAAGTCTATAATCATTACTTCACAGATCGATCGATTAAATTACAATCTAAATACATAATCTGTTCAAACAGGATAACCTTGCTGGGTTCGTAGCTTGTACAAATGTAGCGTCTCTTCTCGTGGCCATTCTGGTGATGAGAAGACAATACCGTCTTCCCAAAATTCAGCTGGGTGCCATAGGCTTCGCTCTTTTCGCCGATCAATCATGTGGTCAATTATTTTGTCACGCATGATCCGTTGCCGATGAACCGTTTGGGGATCTTTCAACTTATTTTTCAGCTCATAGGGATCATCATCAAGGCAGTAGAGTTCATCTTCGTCACCCCAAACGGATACATATTTCCAGCCATCTAAATAAAGGATTTTTTGAAAGCTAATATCGCCTGAATGCCCAAAGTGATCGCATATAAGACTGTCTCGACCATGGCTTTTATCTACAATAGCAATCAAACTTGTTCCATCCATTGTTAAAGGATGTCGGTCATCTTCTACACCTGCCACATCCAACATAGTCGCAGTCACATCTAGCAGGCTAACGGGAGCTTTGACTCTCGTACCTTCTGGGATTTTGGCCGGATAGCGCAAAACCAAAGGAATGCGCCCAACCTCTTCTGTAAAAGTCGAATATTTGTCCCAACCAGCACCGTGCGCAGCAATACCGTCGCCATGATCTGCCGTCACGATAAAAAGCGTATTATCCGCAAGGCCAGTGTCATCTAAGCAGGCTGAAATCCGGCCAATTGCAGCATCCGTTTGTAGCCCTGATGCATAACATCGCGCCAATACAGTCTGCCACGTTTCCCAGTCTGGCCAACGTTCAAAGGCACGATGCTGGCAACGTAGGTCCCGTTGGACACTGTATCGCCATGGTTTGTCAGAAAGGTTTTCGTCAAAGCTTGGGTATTTTGGGATATCTCCAGGATTTATCAGATCAGCATAAGCCAAACTGGGATAATAAGGATGGTGTGGACCCCACATACTTATCACCATAGAAAATGGTTGCTCTTGCCCTTGCAGTGATCTGAGACGGTCACAAGCTAAATTTGCTACAAAAAATTGCTCATTTACCTCTGGTGATCCGAGTAAAATGCCTGCTCCATCCATGTAATCCCAAGGTTCAGCTGGGTCCATCAAAACCTCAGTTCCACCAAGCTCTGGTTTCAAAAGATGATGTTCTATCACGCATTTTGGATGTTCTTCGCCAATCCGCGACAGATAATCTTTGTAGGCTACACACGCGTATATGTTGCCATATTCTGGCAAACTCCAACCCTTTAAGCCATAGTCTTGGGCAGTCTTATTGACCCCACAGTGCCACTTTCCAAAATAGTGGTTATCATAACCGGCGTGTGCCAGATGATGTGCATAAAGGACCTCATCCTCGCGAAATTCTTGTCGATTGTAAGGAATTGGATATTCAGAATTCCACCGCATCCCATGCTTATCAGGACGCTTGCCCGTCAGAAAGCTGGCGCGCGATGGCGTACAAACGGGAGTAATTGCGTATGCACGATCGCACCACGCCCCTTTCGCAGCTATCTGTTCCAGATGAGGCCAACGATAAGAGAAGCGATCATTCCCATAATGACCAGAAAAAGCAACGTGATCAGCGAGGATAACGACTATATTTGGACGTTCTGACATTTCTTTGGGGGTGACCTTCAAAGATGGGTTTTGCCTACAACAGAAACCACTTCTTTATGCGCGTCGTCAAGGATTGTTCTGACGAATCTGTTTAGCAGGACCAAAGACTTGAGACGCATCAATACACGCTACAACACACGCACAATGCCTTTCTTCCAGCCATCATGAATACTCCAACTGTTCATATTTTGAGAATAAATTCTGGGTCTAAGTTTCCGCAAGGATTTGGCGAAATTCCATCGTGCTGGTATGTTTATCAGCCGAACTGTTTGGTTCCAGTTCGCGGACTGCATTCAGATCATCACCAGCCCCAAGTCTAAGCGGCTCGAAAAATATGTCCTGCGTTGGGACCACGGCCACATCGTCCTTAGGTCTGCATCGTTCCGGCAGTTCTATTCCTACACCAATTCAGACAATTAACACTAGGAGTAAGTCAATCAAAGCTCTTTCCCTCTACAACAAAACAGATACAATAAATTGGCCTTCCCTTGGTGACCAAGGAGCCCCTATAGTATTTTCATTGAGTAAGTAGGGAAATAAAATGTCTGACCAGATCCCCACATGCAATCAAGCAACCAACCAGATTCCATCATCAGATTTCGACATTATGGTCGTCGGCCAAAGTGGGCGACTTCAATATGAAGCTATATTGCTAGCGGCTTCTCTTCAGGCCAACTCACCGACGTTTGCAGGCACGCTTTTCGTCGCTGAACCGCAAGCTGGTCTATTGTGGCCAAAAGATCCAACAATGCCTTTTGATATTAAAGGCGCGCTAGAATCCCTTGGAGCGGTGATCTTGCCTTTCGTCAACAAGGCATTTGGCGCAAAATACCCTTACGGCAACAAGATCGAAGCGCTCTGCGCCATGCCCGCTGGCCGCAATTTCCTATTTTTAGACACCGATACCTTGATAGTTGGCGATATTGCATCGCTGTCCACCGTTTTTTCACGACCAAGCGCTTCAATGCGGCGCACAGGTACATGGCCCAAAGAAGAGCTGTACTGGCCAGGTTACAGCGTCATTTGGAAATCACTTTATGACCGCTATGGGCTGGACTTCGACAGCACGCTTGATACAGATCAGCCAGACGAATATTGGCAACGTTATCTGTATTTTAACGCAGGCTGGATTACGGGGCACGATGCACCAACGTTCGGTTCGCGTTGGAGAGACTGGGCGCTTGAGGTGCGTGACAACCGTCCAGAAGAGCTGATATTGCAATCTCTGAACCCGTGGCTTGACCAAGTAACATTACCATTGGTCATTCACAGTTTTGGGGGTGGACGCCCAGGCATTGATCTTGCCGGATTGGACGGTACTCTAACCTGTCACTACCGTATGTTGCCACTGCTTTACGCACGCGAAACCGACGCAGTTATATCAGTGCTAAACACAGTCACAGCCCCCAATAATATTAAGAAATGGCTCAAACAGTATGATCCATTTAAACTCATGATCTACCAAGGACGCGGCGAAAAAGTGCGTGCATTGTTTGATCAAAACGACATGCCTCCAAGCGAACGCCAAATCCGCAATCAGATCAAAAAAGAAGGCTTCTGGATACGTTAATTTATGTGAGGATCTGCACCAATAGGTTTGAAAACCACACATGAAGTTTTATATCATCATTCTTTAAGCCACCTAAAGAAACTCTAAGGATTTAGATAAATCGATTGTGGCACTGGCGAAGAAATTTATTTATCCCGAAGAACCAGAAAATCGTAAAATACGTACTTTACATATCTGCCTTCGCGGCAACGTGAAACAACCTCGATCTCAAAATAAAAGCTTTAATTGAACCATTAAAAAATACCAAAACAAGTTTTTTCAACGCGCATGTAAAAGCTCGTTGAATGTGCCAACGCCGTCATACGAGCAAATTAAAACTGGGTAGAAAAGAGCGGCTTTATCAAAATAGATACTTCTTTTGGGATACTGATTTGTACGTATGGAACTTCAATCTTTCACACAGCTAGCTCACCGAACATTTACCCAAAAAAACGATTTTTCCGCGAACGTCGTTCTTCATTCAGGGTTGATCCGCGCATCAGCCAAGACAACATTGAGGTCCCTCACATTTAACTTTAATGTAATATCAACTTTATACTTGGAGAAGATTAATGACCGATACCTCATCCTACGGCTTTGATACCTTGCAAATTCACGCAGGCGCTCGGCCTGATCCCGCTACAGGCGCACGCAACACTCCGATCTACCAAACTACTGCCTATGTCTTTCGCAATTCAGACCACGCCGCAGCCCTATTTAACTTGCAAGAAGTTGGTTATATTTATTCTCGTCTGACCAATCCAACCGTTGCCGTGCTGCAAGAACGCATAGCCACACTTGAAGGCGGAGCAGGTGCAGTCTGTTGTTCGTCTGGTCACGCCGCGCAATTGATGGCGTTATTTCCGATCATGTCTCCAGGAATGAACATAGTAGTGTCCACCCGCCTTTATGGTGGTTCGGTCACCCAGTTCAGCCAAACTATCAAGCGGTTTGGCTGGGAAGCCAAATTCGTCGATATTGATGACACAGCAGCTGTCACTGCTGCAATTGACGACAACACACGCGCAATTTTTGGAGAGGCTATTGCTAACCCCGGAGGTCACATCATGGACGTGCGTGCAGTTGCTGATATTGCTGACGCCGCTGGCATCCCACTGATCATCGACAACACCACGGCCACACCATACTTATGCCGCCCAATTGAACATGGGGCGACGCTGGTCGTTCATTCCACAACCAAATATCTCACTGGAAATGGAACTGTGACTGGCGGTTGTGTCGTAGATAGCGGCAAGTTTGATTGGACTGCGTCTGACAAATTTCCAAGCCTATCTCAGCCAGAACCAGCCTATCATGGTCTTAAGTTCGCTGAAACGTTTGGCCCCCTCGCCTACACGTTCCACGGCATCGCTATAGGTCTGCGCGACCTTGGCATGACGATGAACCCGCAAGCGGCGCACTATACTTTGATGGGAATTGAAACCCTGTCGCTTCGCATGGATCGCCATGTTGAAAATGCTACCAAGTTGGCTAACTGGTTGGAGGCTGACAAACGCGTTGACTACGTGACCTATGCAGGCCTCAAGTCTTCGCCCTATTTTTACCGCATCAAAGACGTCTGTCCACGCGGCGCTTCCGCGTTGTTTACTTTCGCTGTGAAGGGCGGTTACGAAGCTTGCATTAAACTAGTCGATGCGCTGGAAATCTTCAGTCACGTGGCAAACCTTGGCGACACCCGCTCTTTGATCATTCATCCTGCATCAACAACCCACCGCCAATTGTCGGCAGATCAGCAAAAAGCAGCAGGGTCTGGCCCCGGTGTTGTGCGTGTGTCCATCGGGCTTGAGGATGCAACAGATTTGATCGCAGACTTGGATCAGGCGCTCGCAAAAGCGACTGCTTAATTATTATACAGAATGGGGCGTCGCACATCGCCGCGCCCTGTTCCAATTAAATATATTAAAGAAGAGCATAAATGACGCGATAATTTTTATTTTTCCAACTGCAACTTAGACTTTATATTGCGGGGAGGGTAACAATCCCAACGTGAGTTAGCGACCGCTACCAGCTTCATTCAGCATCACCATTTCATCTAAAAAAACACCTGCTGGATCTGCATGAAGCTTTACAAGCCAAGCATGTTTAAAATAATAAGATAACGAGCTACTTCAGTAGCCACGTAAGTGTATAGTAAAACTTCCAGTCAGCTCGAACCACACTCGTCCACAGTGGCCAAAGTTCTACCCAAGTGCGCCTAGCCTGTTATTTTTGATTACACTTCATTAACAGCTTAATTGACAGAGGTTTAAGTCACTATACTTTAAACATTTTGTAAATAGTACGGGTTCAGCCAGATAGCACCATTGCAAATTGCAAGGCCTTCGCTGTCCACAGTCGTTGAAAAAGTCGATTTAGACGTATTGGCTGAGACCAATGCATTGTCAAAATTTATGCCTGATCCAGCACCCTGATTACCACCGTTCCCATGTCCGGCCCTACGCTGACTTATCTTTGGCCAGTAACCATGATGTTGCAGCCTAGAACGACAAAAGGCACTTAAAGCACAGAGGTGGTTAATAAAGATCGAACAATAATACACATGAAAATTATGGCATCTTACTACTAATTTTTTAAAATACCTCGAAAGACTATCCTTCCAGCCTTAGAAGTATTTAAAAATTAAAAGTCTCACTTGGCGTGAGCGAAAGCTTGCTGTACTTTTAAGTTATTAGTAAAAAGGGGAGTTTTCAGTCCTAATGCAGGATGCTAGGTCAAGATCATGAAGTCGAATTTCGCTTTATCACTGTCCTTTGAAGGACTGCGCCTAATGCATCGCGTCTCCGATGGATGGCATTTGGTGGGTCAGGTTGCACTGGATGACGCTGATCTGACGGGTGAGCTAGATCGTTTGCGCGTCATGGCTAAAATTCTTGAACCAAGCGGAATTTTAACTAAATTGTTAATTCCAAATGATCAAATAAAGTACCTTGCATTGGATACTACCCGCGCTGAAGAAGATGACGTCCGAAAAGCGTTGCATGAGGCCACCCCCTATGACGTTGACGATTTAGTCTACGATTACGTTAGAGGCGGAGGGCGTACTTACGTGGCTGCTGTCGCTAAAAAAACCCTGACCGAAGCAAAACAATTTTCTACTGAACATGGATTTGATCCTATCAGTTTTGCTGCAGTTCCCGAACCATTCACCTATGTTGGAGAGGCATTTTTTGGTAGCGTAGACGGGTTGTTTGTCGAACGCGACACAGATTCTGTGATCATAACCGGAGAAGCCACGCAAAGTGTTGCAGAGCCTGATATTCCTATTAAGCCAAACGAAATCGCTATCGGTTACGGACTGCCTGAAGCTAATATCAAGCTAGAACTACGCCCTGTGCCAGATGTTGGATTTGATACTCAAACTACTATCATAGATGCCTTTATCCCCAGTGAGCCTGACATCGATCTAACACTAACACCGGATGAAAATAAATTTACTGCGACACTGAAGCTCGACACGCTTATCTTTGACGAAGCTAACATTGACGCATTAGACAAGTACTTCCCTCATCAGCGGATGATGCAAGACAACGGAGCAGGACTGACGTCTAACAACATAAAACTGACACCCGAGGCAACGGACGCGAACGACACAGCTGCACAGATGTTCTCATCCCGACTGCGCGCTGATCGTAACGAAGAGCGCCCTGCACCCACACAAATAATCAAGCGCCAAGCCAACAAGCGTTCAATCGTTCCCGCAAGACTAACGCTTAACCACCAAACACCACAAACTTCAACTTCACCAAATTTATTTGTTCCAATAGGCAAACGCACCAAGCGGATGCCCTCGCTTTCGGCCCCCAATCGCACTGCAGATAAGGGCGCTGTCGCCCCGCTAATTACAATTAAAAAGCCCAACAGTGACGTTGGTTTCATCTTAACTGGTAATGCACCAACGAACCTGTTGCCCGATGCAGCCATCGCTGCGGCATCCTTAAATATTGAGTCCATAGAACCCCCTGGTCATACTTATGACAATGATCATGGCCAAAGCGCAAAACTAAACAAAAAGCGCAGTTCAGGGGCTACTGCATTCGGTGCAGCATCAACCGTTGGAGGTGCATTCAGCAGCATGTTCGCCAGCCGCCGCGTAGCCATGAATGATGCAAAAACCAACGCCACCAAAATAAATGCACGATCAGACACCACGGATATCCGCTACAGCACTAAAAACAAAAAATCTAAACTAACTTTTTTTAGTGCACGCAAAGAAGCAAAAAATAAACCCAAAGCTGCCATTGGTGGTAAACCACGCTTTCTGGGGCTCGTCCTGACTGCCGTACTACTGCTGTTCCTCCTCACAATGGCCGCGGTCGCTGCGCTGTCTGAGGAAAACTTCGCCAGCTGGTTCGGTTTGAAAACATCAGCAACTCAAATAGCATATGACCCCACCCCAACTTCGGCGTTGGAGGCGGCAGCACCACAAACTGCCTATTACAAACAACTGGTTGCAACACGAAACACAACGAACCTTTTACCTAAGAATGTTGCTCATAGCCTAGCGACTGGGGAACAGATCCTGACACCACAAGAAGCAGCTCGCCTGTATGCCGCCATTGGCGTTTGGCAAAGGGCTCCTCGCATACCCCAAATTCCTCGCACAACAAAGCTTAATACCATTACACACAGTGTCTTGTCGCACCCTGTGCATTTGATTCAGTCCAGCCCACTCAAACCGTACATCAATGCTACGCGTGACACCCTAATCGCCACTCCAACCCTCCCCCCACCGCCAAGCCAAAGTTTTGACTACAACGCTGATGGTTTGGTTTTAGCAACCACGCAGGGCGCGCTAACACCAGACGGTATTCTGGTCATTGCCGGACGACCACCACTCAATCCTCCAAAGCGACCCCGCACTTTGGCGATTGAAATTACAACACAACATCAACTTTCTGGCGTCATCTCGCAAGACGCAAATCCCATAAATGATTCCCCAGTAGGCGTGATCTTAATCGTCGGTCGCCCCACAATCACACCACCCATCCGCTCAAGAACACTCCCAACCTTCTTCACGCCAAAAGAGTCTGCACTGGCGTCAAGCGCTCTCACTCTGCTGGCCACTGATGATCTGCTGGTACTTACTGGATCACCTCCTATCTTGCCACCTGTGCGACCCAAAACGATTACACCATCAGTGGTCGTCGCACCTGAAATGGGTGTTCCAAACACCTCTCCCAGGAGCGTAAATAATATTGCCGGGTCGCTCCCATTGTTCCGACCTGACCGTCAAGGAACCGGTCCGCCACGAATTGATACTGAAAACCTCAAACAAAGTATCTCTGCTGTGCCAACCTTTATAGCACAGGTCCCCACTTCTGACACACCCCGCCCTTTGCCCCGTCCTAGCGCCGTTATTAAAGACGCAGCAGAAATTTCCGCAGCACAAGCCGTTACAGAAAATATTACTGTCCTTGGCGTGTTGAACGACGCGCAAGCCTCAGCCTTTCGCCCACGCACACGTCTTGCAGAACGAAAACCCATTTTAGATGTGAGCGTAGCACAACCAGCGGTAACAGGTTTACGAACTTCACGTAAATTCGCCACTTCAGTGCTCACCACAACCAGCCTTCCAAACCCAATTGTTAATGCAACCACACAAGCAGTTAAAATAAGTAGCCGGCCCGATCTACGCCCCCGCAATATGGCACGCATCGTATTACGCGCAATCGATGCACGTGAAAACGCCGCTAAACATATTGCAGCAACTACAGTTGCCCTGCAAACAGTTTCCCCAAGTAGGCCAACAGCTGGGTCAGTTGCACAAGCTGCAACACTCCATAACACCATCAATCTTGAAGAGATGAACTTGATAGGCATCTACGGTGGATCCGGTGATCGACGTGCACTGTTACGGATGAACAATGGGCGTTACGTGCGCGTAACCGTTGGGGATCACCTTGACGGGGGCCGTGTGACCGCAATCAGCGCGACCGCTCTTAATTACACCAAGCGCGGACGCGCAATTACCCTGCGCGTTATTGGCTAACCAAATTTTTGTTTCGCAGCCCTAATTCTAAACATTCGCGGATGGTACCCTATGGAACAAACCCTTCTTCTCGCCACGATCCTCCTCGGCGCGGCTGTTATTGCGGTTCCTTTAGCTGCACGCCTCGGTCTTGGGTCCGTGTTGGGGTATTTGCTTGCAGGTGTCGCAATTGGGCCACTGATTGGCGCGGAAGCAGCCGAATTACAGCATATTGCTGAATTTGGCGTCGTGATGATGCTTTTTCTAATTGGACTTGAAATGGAACCCCGCGCCTTGTGGGGGATGCGCCACCGATTGATCGGACTTGGAGGCTTACAAATCACCTTGACTACGCTTCTGATCACTTTCCTGTTCATGTGGATGGGCCAACCTTGGCAAACCGCCCTTGCGATTGGTATGATATTTGCGCTGTCCTCAACCGCTATCGTGCTGCAAACACTATCTGAAAAGGGCCTGATGCAGACCAACGGCGGACGCAACACCTTCTCGGTGCTGCTCACCCAAGACATAGCGGTGATCCCGATGTTAGCAATACTTCCCCTGCTGGCACTGCTAGCACCCGTACGTGTGCAACTGGACGGATCGATATCTCATAGCCCAGTTGAAGGCTCCACCGACAGCTCCCTTAGCCTCGTTGACGGCCTGCCCGGATGGGGTGTGACCCTTGTTACTATCAGCGCTGTCATAATGGTTATCTTGGTTGGTGTATTCCTGACTAAGCCAATCTTTAGATACATACACCACGCGCGTCTGAGGGAAATGTATACCGCCTTAGCCCTACTGATTGTCGTCTCCATCGCCACGTTGATGGGCCTCGTCGGACTATCCGCGGCCCTCGGAACATTTCTTGCGGGCGTGGTTCTTGCAAACTCGGAATTCCGCCATGAGCTTGAAAGTGACCTTGCGCCGTTTAAAGGCCTTTTACTCGGATTATTTTTTATCACTGTGGGTGCAGGCATCGACTTTGACGTACTGTTCACCAAACCAATGCGTATTGTTGGCTTGACAATCGCGGTGATGGTGACCAAAGGCTGCGTTCTTTATTTTCTGGCCAGAGTGTTCGACATCCGTGGCCGTGCACGATGGCTGTTCACTCTTGGCCTCGCGCAAGCTGGTGAATTTGGCTTTGTTTTGATTTCGTTCTCGCTACAACAAGACGTCCTAGGCCCAACCTTGGGCGCAGATTTGTTGCTGGTGGTAGCATTATCGATGATGATTACACCACTATTATTTATTGCCTATGATGTGGTGTCACACCGTATGAACATCGAAACCACAGACCATCCAGAGGACGAAATTGATGAAAAAGGAACAGTTATAATCGCAGGAATTGGCCGGTTTGGGCAGGTAGTCAACCGCCTTGTGCAGTCCAGTGGTTTCAGCACTGTGGTTCTTGATAATAATCTTAAAACTGTGCAATTAATGCGAACATTCGGATTTAAAGGTTTCTTTGGCGACCCAACTCGACCCGACATTCTGCACGCAGCCGGATTGGATGACGCGACTGTGCTGGTGGTGGCATTAGATAACAAAGACTCTGCCGTAAACCTCGTCAAATATGCTCGCAGCCACCGCCCCGATATTCACATTGTTGCACGGGCACGGGATCGTGTACATGTCTATGAACTTTATGCAGCAGGTGCAAATGACATCGTGCGCGAATTGTTCGACAGTTCACTGCGTGCAGGACGTTACGTTCTCGAAAACCTTGGCCTCTCAGAATACGAAGCTTCTGAAGCAGAGATGTCTTTCTACCACCACGACCGCGCCATGTTGCGCGATCTGGCAGAAGTGTGGAACCCAAACATCCCAATCTCTAAAAACACGGCCTACATCGAACGCTCCAAAGCTGCAGACCGCGATCTTGAAATTGCACTGACCGAAACTTTGGATGAGGCAGAACGCAAAGCAACCCGCGGCAGCGACAGCCCCAAGCCCAAACCATACGTCAAACCCTGATCAGCCTGCTTCGACACCCGCTTCTCCAAATGTAGCCATACCAGAATGACATGCGATAGCGGCCTGCATAATACCAATCGCCAACGCTCCTCCAGACCCTTCACCAAGCCGCAAACCCAGTGACAAAATTGGAGTTTTACCCAATTTATTCAGTAACTTGCCATGCGCACTTTCAGTACTCAGATGGCCTGCAACTGTGTGATCTAACGATCCTACAACGGCCTTTTCCAACGTCGCCGCGGCTGCGCAGCAAATGAACCCATCCAAAATAACTGGAATACGATAATGACGCGCGGCCGCTATTGCACCTGCCATGGCCGCCAGCTCACGCCCACCTAAGCAGCGCAGCGCCTCCAACGGATCAGAGGTGTCATGCAACGCCAAGCCATTTGCCACCACATCGGTCTTGCGCGCCAATCCATCATTATCCACACCCGTACCGCGCCCGGTCCATTCAGCTGCAGTCCCACCAATTACTGCCGCTGCAACGGCTGCAGCTGAAGTTGTGTTGCCAATGCCCATTTCACCAGTGACTAGCAGGTCCGCGTTTGGGTCAACCGCATTCCAACCTACTATTAATGCAACCACGACCTCTGTCTCACTCATTGCAGGGGCGGTGGTAAAATCCTGTGTCGGCAGATCAAGATCAAGCGCATGCACGTTTAACACTGCACCAAAGGTTTTGGCCAATTGGTTGATTGCCGCTCCACCGTGTTCAAAATTGCTCACCATCTGCGCTGTCACTTGGGGTGGAAACGCCGACACACCTTGCGCACAAACGCCGTGGTTTCCCGCAAAAATAATAATTTGTGGCTTTTCAATACTAGGACGATCCGTATCGCGCCAACTTGCATACCAAATTGCCAATTCCTCCAACCGCCCCAAAGCACCATGCGGCTTAGTTAGGTGTTCGTTGCGATCCTTAGCCCCCACAATAGATACCATATCAGGTCCTTTTGCAGCCTCCAGTGTTACGCGGAATTCGTTTAGAGTAGTGAAGGGTGCAGTCATAATAAAAGGCCTCATTGCAAACATTTCATGTAGTCTCTACCCAATGGAGCGAAAATGATCAGACAGGAAGCGAAAGCTTGGCGCATAACACCAAAAAATCAAAATTTACCAAACTTTGGGACATCGCTGCAGCATTAGGATTGCTTAGCCGTTTGCCCGTGCGTATCAAAGTTGACTGTGCAACTGAGCGAGGTCCCACATCAACGTGGGCCTACCCGCTCGCAGGTTTGATCCTTGGAGCACTGGCATGCATCATTGGTCAGATTGCCATATGGATAAGTCTGCCAAACAGTCTCGTTTCGGGCCTCACTCTAGCGGCACTTGTGATCATAACTGGCGCTATGCACGAGGACGGATTAGCAGATACTGTAGATGGTCTGTGGGGAGGATGGGATAAAAACCAAAGACTAAAAATTATGAAAGACAGCCATACCGGGGTCTACGGTGTACTCGCTTTAACGTTGGGCATCGGTCTTCGCTGGCAGGCTCTCACCCTCATCATCGACCAGAATGCACTTTGGCCAGCTATAATTTCTACGGCCATGTTAAGCCGCGCAGTTATGGTTCCCGTTATGGCCAAACTGCCACATGCACGCAAAGAAGGCCTTAGCCAGTCCGTCGGGCGACCTAATACAAAAACAGCCCTAGTCGCGTGCAGTATTGCGGTCTTCGCCTGCTTGATACTGCTCCAGTATACTGGGCTTTGGCTTCTAACTGTGGCAGTTCTTGCCACCCTAGCTTGTATCACAATAGCAAAGATCAAAATCGAAGGACAAACCGGCGATATCCTTGGAGCAACACAACAAATTTGCGAAATTACCATGCTGCTCACCCTAGCAGCTATACTTTCGTGAGCCCAACTTTACATCTGCACAAAATCGCCGCCTGAATCTTCTAAAACTGATGCAAGCCGCTCGAACGTGAGCAAACACAAAGACTGCACAATTAGGAACCGACAATCCATCAGAATAGACAATTCGCCATTTGTACTAACCATTTTCAATCTTGTGCAGCAATCACGCACACCTCTTGAAATAAAAACTTCCCCAATACGATAATTGGTCAACCCACTATTTTCTGTACTCATAACCAATATGTCCCCTTTCGTGAAAATACCCAAAGAGCTTTTGACTGGTGCAGACGAGTCACGAAAGCCAATGGAATATGACCATCTGATTAAAATTTCCCGAACCAGATAGGGGCAACCAACGACGTATCTGGCAGATGAATAGCATTTTTGTGCTCAAGACTTTGATAGAATAGTAGGTCCAAATTTCTCTAACATAAAGCTTATCAAGCTAGCTACGACCTCAAACTGGCCATCACAAGTTACTTCACCAAACCTCACAACAGTGTCCCAAAGTACAAATCAAGCTCTGGCCTCATTTACACTAGATGTCAGCGCATCATTTGACTTACGCCTGACACTCTCAAATGCCGATCAATCGATATAGGCGCACGAGTCACAATGCTGATATTCATCGAACACAATTTAAAATCCAGATTTTGCAAACTCAAAGGCCAAAGAAGCTCCTGGTACTCCTCATTACAGTGCGCACAACACACCACGTGCAAAGCCCTGTAACAGCCATGAAGCCAGATCTAATGCTCATTGCAGGATCAATTTAAATCTGTTTTTCTGGCATCTGGACGATCAACCCATCCAGCGTGTCCGTAACTTTCAACTGGCAGGTCAAACGAGACCGCGCTGGATCTGGCTCATACGCAAAATCAAGCATATCTTCTTCCATCGCGTCCTTGGCTGGCACTTTTCCAATCCACCCAACATCAACATAAACATGGCAAGTCGAACATGCACAGGCACCACCACAATCGGCCTCAATCCCGGGAATGCCATTGTCGCGCGCACCTTCCATAACAGTAAGCCCGTTAGCTACCTCTACGACATGTTCTTGACCGCTATGTTCGACGTAGGTAATCTTTGCCATTGTTGTGGCCCTTTCTCAATGAAACGATTAACTATTAGATAGGGCGCACAGCACAGCCCTGCCACCCCTGTTGCAACTCAAAATGTATCAAACATGGCACGCAAACAACATTCTTGGCCTACTTTTTAACCAGCTCCTCCGATGTAGGCTTTGTCTGTGCGCATACGTTAGGTATACTGTAATATAGCATGGGCCATCAGATTATGGAGATGAGTAGGTGATTTTATCTCAAAAAAAATTGAAGCCAGACATAGCAGTCCGCACCCTTTTATTAGGGGTAAGCTTAAGCATATTGTCTGCCTGTACGAACACAGAGCAAGTAACCCAAGCTGAGGATACTTCTATCGGCTCACTGGCCAATCCCTTGATTGTAGATCCGACAAAAAACGCTTGTTTTGACAGTGCAACAACTCCTGCGATTATTGAAACTGTCACCGAACAAATCATGTTAAAATCTTTATCTATACGCGGCGATAGCACCGTTGTCCCCCCAGCCGCTTTCCACACTGTAACACGACAAAAAATCATGCGGGAACGTCGTGAAGTTGAATTTGAAATTCCCTGCAGAGCCATTATGACCCCCCAACTTATCGCATCAGTACAACGCGCTTTGATCGCACGTGGGTATTACAACGGTGCCATCAACGGCGTTGTTGACCAATACACTTCATCAGCAATTGAACGATTTCAGACTGCACAGGGCTATGTGCACACAAGCACGTTAACATTGCAGACTGCACGTGCTCTTGGATTGGTGGCTCAACCACGCGAGACATTTTAGAATGTGCATCAATGCCCTGAATTGCAAGCTGTCGACTAAGTAGATTGGCCGTAATCTAAAAAACAAACCAAAAACAAATAATTATTTCTTGTCGCGTGCAGCTTTTTCTTCTTTAGAAAGTGTCTGGTTCCAAACGTTCTTGCTCAGACCCAAACTTGGGTTAAGCGGTTTCGTCTTACCTTTGCTAACTTTACCACCCTTGTTAAGGTATTCTTGAATAAGGGCATCATCAGTAGTATCTTTTGGCACATGTTTCATAAAATAATAATAACTGGAAAGCCGGTCCTAGGCAACAGCAGCTACACTAACTAATCTGACAGTGTTCAAAGCATGAAATTTATTCAGTGATTTGCTACATCACTAGCCTTGATTAACTGTATTATTCTGCAAAATTATTTAAATAATCAAAGCCTCATAGCACAACTTAACAGACAAAAGAACATGATCGTTGATCGTATCGAAAGACAGCAATTATGCTGTATTAGCTAACACCGCACCAAAAATTCATCGGTACTACCGTAGTAAGTTCAACAAACTCCAATAATAAATATATAATTTTAAAATTAAACACAGCATAGATTATTCCACATTTAAAAATAAATTTCCACCTAATTCAGTGGGTATCAGCATGGATGCTAGCCACATTTTTCTTTAAATAATGTGCCAGAAAATAATTTAGCATAAAGTGTGAACATAAGCCGTGATTAAAATCAAAATGCCGAATTATAAAATGGATGTCATCAATGATGATTATTTGATGGGTTTAAAAAAACTTCAATAATTTGAGAACTCAATAATTCTTTATGATTATCAACTTTATTAACAAAAAAGGGCGCCCCCGGCAGGTTCGCCCTCTTCAAAAAATTTCTTTGATCTTATTCCAGTGCGATAGCTACAAAGCGTGGAGATCCGTCTCGGCGCACCAGCAGCAGAAGGGACTTACGTCCAGCCTGTTGTGCATTTTCAACGCGAGCTTCAAAGTCGGAGATGCTTGAAATCTTTTGCTGACCAGCCTCAGTTATCAAATCGCCCGCCATTAAGCCTTTAGTTTGAGCCTCTGAAACGGCTTCAACCTCGACGATAACTAGTCCACTCCCCGCTTCAACACCAAGACTTTCTTCCATATCTGGGGTAATTTCGGACAGAGTCATTCCAAGCATGTTGGACGTATTTGGTTTACCTCCTTCCAGCGCATCACCATCGTCGGGGAATGCAGCCGCTTCTGCGGTTTCACGTCGTCCTAACACAACAGTCAGATCAAACATCTTGCCGCTGCGAAGGATTTCAACGGGGACTTCTTTGCCAACCGGAGAGTTGCCAACAATTTGCACCAGCTCACGGGTGTCTTCTATCGCGATTCCGTCAAACAACATAATAATATCGCCAGCTTCCATTCCTGCATTTTCTGCAGGGCCAGCAGGCACATCCGTTACCATTGCGCCGCGCACGTTTTCTAGACCATCAATTGCACCAATCATGTCGGCCGTCACGTCCTGGATGCGCACACCCAACCATCCGCGTCGCGTTTCACCAAATTCCTCTAATTGGTCAACCACGTTAATTACAACGTCAGACGACATCGCAAATCCAATGCCGATTGAACCACCATTGGGGGACAGTATAGCTGTATTAACACCAATCACATCCCCGTCCATATTGAACAAAGGCCCACCCGAATTACCACGATTAATAGCCGCATCAGTTTGGATGTAATCGTCATAGGTGCCCTGCAAGGACCGGTTGCGCGCAGAAATAATACCAGCAGACACTGAAAATCCCTGCCCCAATGGGTTACCCATTGCCATGACCCAATCGCCAACGCGGGATCCAGGGCCACTGCTATCACCAAAACTTACAAAACTCAAAGGAGTATCATATTCTACTTTCAGAAGTGCTATATCCGTGTTCGGATCAGTGCCAACGATGACAGCTGGCAGTAATTTTGAAGGTTGATCGTCACCTGGAAAAAACTCAATTTCAATTGCGTCAGCATCTTCAATGACGTGGTTGTTAGTCACGATGTAGCCATCGGCAGAAATTACAAATCCTGATCCAAGCGCTGATGACCGGCGTTGACCGTTTTCGCCAAACTCTTCAAAGAAGTCCTCAAACGGCGAGCCTTCTGGAACAATCCCTTGAGGTCCCGTACGGCCCGCTATCATCGTACTAGTGGTGATGTTAACCACAGCAGGGCTGATCACTTCGGCCAAATCCGCAAATGACCCAGGACGGTTTTGGGCCTCAGCCCCAACGACTGTGACCAAAGACAGGGCTAGGCCTACCATAAGGCACACTAACTTTGTCTGGCGCGGTTCGATATTAGGCGCAGCGGCAATGGCGCGTGGAGTTGTGACTGAATTATTTGTCACTTGGGATCCTACATGTGCTATCACGGGATTTTTCCTTTTTGGGACTTAAAATAAATTAGCTAGTAGTCCATAATGTAGGCTTAGCGTACGCTAGCGCAACGCTAAACACGGAGACGTCACTCACGCGTGAACAATCCTAAAATATAAATAACTCAATAAGATCGTATGATAGACAATTCTTTACTATTACTCCAACAAAACATTAGTTTTTAAGATCAACACAAAATAGATAAACCATTATCACAAACATCCTCATCACCTGTGCAGCAACAGCGTTTGTTTCAGACAGTTGACTGACCAATCAAATGCAATTGCGAATGATGGTATTTACAGAACAAGGGTAATGATTGAGGCCAATTTCGCCAGCATGACAAACTTATGTTAAAATGTTCAAAGAATCCGTTACTCGCCATCCTCACAGACATATATCAAGTGTTTACCATGATCTAATCTATTGTTGAAAAGTGCTGACCAGATCAACTTGAGCGTGGATCAAGTCGTTACAACCGAAAGTTATCCGGAGGTTAACCGATTTTTTACGTTGTCAAAATGCACAAACACAATGCGCGGTTTATATTTTTTAAATATACAGAAACCTACCTGTTGCAACAGCTCAACACAGTCACAAAAACATTTACTACAGGTCCAGAATTAACTGCACTGGAACTCAAAAAACATGAAGTAGAAAACCATAAACTCATAGTTCAAATTTATAATAAGTGCTATATTAATTTGAGCTCTTTAGCGTAATTTCAGAGAAGTAGTTGCTACATCAAATCTAGCAGTTTAGCCCAACGCTCCAAGGTTTGCTGCTGCCCAAACCAGTGCCATTCCAATCGCTAGTGCGACCAGCCCGACCAAGCGTCGTATTTCAAGCGGTAATTCCCGCAGGGCCGCAAGAAATTCCTCAACAAGCGAAGGGGCTAATGCGTACACCAGCCCCTCTACGATCAAAACTAGCCCTAGAGCAAGAATTGCAATTCCCATTTATAGCTCCACCGGCATCATTTACTGATCAGCAGATGTACCGTTTTCATTGCGCATATAATCAAAAAACTCATGATCAGGGCTGAGAACTAGACGTGCATTTCCATTACCAATGGCTTTGCTGTAGGCCTCAAGAGAACGGTAAAACTGAAAGAATTCAGCATTTTGTCCATAAGCGCTGGCAAAAATACCGTTGCGTTCAGCATCCGCTTCGCCCTCAGCGATCCGCGCCAAGCGTTCTGCGTCTGACACCAGTTCGATCACTGTACGATCCGCCAGCGCACGAATACGCTGCGCAGCTTCACGACCACGAGCGCGTTCGTCTTCGGCCTCACGTTCACGCTCTGAAACCATTCGACGGAATGTTTCAGCTAAGTTTTCAGTCGGTAAATCGGTGCGCTTCAATCGCACGTCAATAAGCGTCATACCCAACGAACTGGCTTCAGACCTTGCGCCATTTCGAATACGCAGCATCAATGCAGTTCGGTCCGTGGATAAGATATCACCTGAACTAACCGAACCTAAAACTTCACGGGTTTGTGCGCGCAAGATATCTTCAAGACGACGATCGGCAACTGCTTTGGCTTGTTCACCACCCGCACCGGTAGCTTGACGGAACTGCACAACATCCGAAATCCGGTAGCGCGCGAAAGCGTCAATAATCAAACGACGGTCATCATTTGGAATTACCTCTTGCGCTTCCATATCAATAGAAATGATCCTGTCGTCATAGGTAACTACCTGGTCAACGAAAGGCACACGAAACCCTATTCCCGGATCTTCCTGAACTTGAACAACCCTACCAAAGCGCAAAATCAGCGCCTTTTCACGTTCGTCCACTATGAAAATAGAGCTCATAATAGCCGCAATCGCAACCACGATGACAGGCAGAACTAAAACTGACTTATTCATTTAGTTGTTCCCCTGTGTAGTTGGACGACGGACCTGATCGAGTGGTAAGTATGGCACAACGCCGGCCCCGCCTGAACCACCAGTATCATCAAGCAAAATAATGTCAGAAGTGCTAAACACATTTTCTATTGTTTCTAAATATAAACGCTGGCGCGTAACTTCTGGCGCTTTGTCGTATTCATTCAGAACAGCCAAGAAACGGCTCGCCTCACCTTCAGCTTCGTTTACAACTCGAGCACGATAACCTTCTGCAGCCTCCACTATCTGTGCAGCATTACCACGCGCACCAGCAGTTGCACGGTTCGCGTAGGCATCAGCTTGGTTTTGCAACTGAATTCGTTCTTGCTCGGCGTCCTGCACGTCACGGAAAGCATCCAATGGGGATGTAAGGCGCTGGTTGCCATCAATATCTATAACCTGAACCTGTGTTGCGGGTGGGTCTGCCTCGTCGAGGTTAATTCGCACAATATTCACACCGCTGACATAGCTGTTAAGCGTACTTTGGGTCAGTTCCTGCAGCCGTTCACGGATGACAGCACGCTCACGGTTAAGGCTGGCCAGTTCAGACGTTGCGATAATTTCGCGCATAGCTGATTCAGCTACGGCAGTAATCGTGGTTTCTGGATCAGCAAGATTAAACAGGAACTTGTCCGGCTCGGTGATGTTCCAGACTACCTGAAAATCGATGTCGACTATGTTTTCGTCACCCGTCAACATCAGACCAATATCAGCCTCAAGCTGGGATTGGACGGCTCGACTACTACCTAATTGTGCTGGCACTTCTTCTTCACCAATCTCAATGACGCGTTCCTGAGAAACATTGACTATTTCGTATGTGATTATTGGCCAAGGCGCAAAGTTCAGTCCAGATTCGCCTATAGTCGAAAATTCACCTAAAAAAAGCTCGACCGACCGTTGCTCAGGCCGCACTGTGTAAACACTTGTAAACAGCCACAAAGCAACTCCAGCAAGAAGGCCGAGTCCAACCATACCGCGAGTTATCTGTGGACCACCTGACCCGCTACCACTGCCGCCAGTGCGATTGCCACCGTTTCCACCACCCATCAGAACGCGCAACTGGTCTTTAGTTTTATTAATAATTTCATCAAATTCGGAAATTTGTGGTCCACTGTTTGGACGGCGTCCATCATTGCTATCACGATTACCATTTGGGCGCGTGCGTTCTTCGTCGTCGCTACCATCACCTCCGCCCCCCCAGGGGCCGCCATTATTTCCAGCCATTAAGCTTGTCTTCCTTTTTCTCGCCAACAACTGGCGGTTTTAGTAATAGATCCCCTTGCGGGGCTGGAACGTATCTTACTCATATTCACTTATTATAAGTGTGCCTTTGAGCTCAATATACAAGCGCTACATTTATGCAGTCCTGACTGGATCACGCATTGTAACCAATTCTTCAGAAATTGTTGGATGAACAGCACAGGTCGCATCAAATTGCTCTTTTGTGGCACCCATTTTGATCGCAATCCCAGCAAGCTGGATCATCTCACCCGCATTTGGACTAACAATATGACAGCCTAACACCTTTCGCGTAGTTTTTGACACAACCAGCTTCATCAACACCCGATCGGGGCGGTTTGCGAAAGCAGTTTGCAACGGGCGAAAAGATGTAGCGTAAACTTCAATAGCTTCTTGTTGGCGGGCATCTTCCTCGCTCAAACCAACTGTTCCCATTTCAGGTTGGGTGAAAATAGCAGACGGGATCAGAGCATGATCAATCTTCGTTGGATTCCCTTTAAAAACAGTTTCCACAAAAGCCATGCCTTCGCGTATTGCAACTGGCGTTAACTGTACACGGTTTGTCACATCCCCAATCGCATAAATGCTAGGCACTTTGGTTTGGCTGTAATCATCAACCATAACTTCTTTACTAAGACCAACTTCAACGCCAACAGCCTCAAGTCCAAGCCCATCAGTATTGGGCGTACGCCCCGTGGCGAACATTACTTGGTCATAAATCTTTTCAGAACCATTTGTGCATTTTACACAAATGCCATCATCATACTTTTCCATTTCCAGCACATTCATACCAAGCTGCAGATTAACGCCTTTTTCAATCATCATTTCTGAAACTAACCCACGCGCTTCGTCATCAAAGCCACGCAAGATTTGCTCACCACGATAGAACTGCGTCACCTCAACGCTAAGGCCATTAAGAATGCAGGCAAATTCGCTAGCAATATAGCCACCGCCTACAATTAAAATTTTCTTAGGTAATTCTGGTAATAAAAAGATATTGTTGCTGGTAATGCCAAGTTCAGAATTTTTAATATCAGGCAAAACTGGGCGCCCACCTGTTGCAACCAAAATATGCTTAACACTAAATTTTGTACCGTCAGACAGCGCCACCTCGTGGGTGCCAGTCACAGTTGTGCGTGAGTCATGTATAGCCACACCCGACCCCACTAGCAATTTTCGATAAACAGCTTCGAGACGGTCTAATTCACTGGCTAGGTTGGTGCGAAACGATGGCCAATTAAATGTGCCATCTTGCACATCCCAGCCATAGGCACGCGCATCCGCAAACATTTCTTGGTATTCGGATGCAAAAACCATCAGCTTTTTGGGAACGCAACCACGTATCACGCAGGTGCCACCCATGCGAAACTCTTCGGCCAATCCCACATTCGCGCCCGTTGCCGCCGCTACCCGCGCTGCACGTACGCCACCAGACCCACCTCCAATTACAAAAAGATCATAGTCAAAATTAGACATATTACTGGCCTTTCGGCTTAGGTTTGGACAGGATCCGATTGTGATTAAATCGGCAATAATCTCGACTTCTGATAAAACACAGCTCCAACCTAATGACCAGTCTCGCGGAATCTAGAAGCAAGATCACTTTAAATCTTTAAGAAGCCTGCCAAAAAAATATTTTTACTAAACCGTCCCAATGCTCTATTTTAAACATATTCAAGCTTACTAAAAGCCACACAACTTCTCAGTCGTTAAGATCTGCAAAAAGATTTGTAGTCTCCACGAAATCAATGCGATTTTTTTCAATCAAGCCTTCGTTGATGTCGAGCACTTCAACGTTACCATCACCATATCCTATTATTACCTTATCACAGACATCAATAAACAGCCCATTTTCTACAATACCAGGTATCTGGTTAATAATTATTGAAAAATTCCGCACATTACCAATTCTTTTCAGGTGCAAATCAAGGATGTGATTACCCTCATCAGTGTAAAAAGGAACCTCACCCTTCATGCGCAGGGCCACTTGACGCCCTAGTAAGTCCATTCCAATCAGCGATTCTTCGACCAAAGATTTTGTTGTTTGCCATCCAAATGGAATAACTTCAATCGGAAGTGGGAACTGTCCCAACGTTTTCACATGTTTAGAAGCATCTGCGATTACTATCATCTGATCACTTGCAGTGGCCACAATTTTTTCTTGCAGCAATGCTCCACCGCCACCTTTGATTAAATTAAAATTATCGTCGTATTCATCGGTGCCATCTATTGTTAGATCTAACCACTTTGCCTCATCCAATGAAATAACCTCGATCCCAACATTGCGTGCTAGCTCAGCAGTCCGGGTAGAGGTTGGTATACCTTTAATTTTAAGGCCTTCTTTTTCAACCAGCTCACCCAGACATTTGACTAGCCAAGCCGCAGTGGATCCTGTTCCAAGGCCTACTTTCATTCCATCTTTTACATATTGTGTCGCTTGCTTGGCGGCAACGAATTTGGCTTTTTCGATGGGGGACAGTTCGAACGACATAGGCATAGCTCCTACAATATGAATTAACGATGCCAGCCTTATAGAACGACCGTTCCCATGGTGCGACCCCTACAATAAAATTTGCTGATGGCCCCCGCAAACGCCTATCGATGCGTCGTTTTCAAATGGGACAATCGCGATGATATTTGTAGATTGTTAATTAAATAAATAAGGCTTACCGCACATGTTTCTCTCCGTTTTCGATATGTTCAAAGTGGGTATTGGCCCGTCATCATCACACACTATTGGCCCTATGGTAGCCGCTGCGCGGTTCCTTGATCACCTACGTGCACAGCCGTTTGAGGTAGTGAGCCTCAAAGCATCACTGCATGGATCACTAGCATTTACAGGCATCGGGCATTCAACCGACCGCGCCACTGTCCTTGGCCTCGCTGGGTTTCGCGCAGACGATTATGATCGCAACAAAGCGGATATAGAAATAGTGCGGATTACCAATGATGGCTGGGTTGAACCTGATGGTCTTCCGCGCTTAACGTTTAAACCCAAAGAACACCTTAAATTTGACTATGGCCCTCCACTAGAGGGCCACCCCAACGGTATGATCTTAAAAGGATGTGATGCGCAGGGCGATGTGGTCACGCAGGTAACATATTATTCCATCGGTGGTGGTTTTGTTTTGACCGCCGATGAGCTGGCGTCAGGGGCCGACAAAGACGATGGCGCACCTGTAACGTTTCCGTTTAAAAGCGCATCTGGAATGCTTGAAATGGCAGCAGAGAGCGGACTAAGCATCGCAGACATGAAGCGCCAAAACGAGTTAAGCCGGATTACCGGTACAGAACTGAACACGAGGCTGGATCGACTGTGGCAAGTAATGAACGACTGCATTAACCGAGGGCTGGTGACAGACGGTATTTTACCTGGTGGATTGTTCGTCAAACGCCGTGCCAAAGGCATCCATGACGCATTACTGGCCGAAGCTGGCGTTAACCAAACCGCACCCCACACAATCAATGACTGGATGTCTGCCTATGCAATGGCCGTGAACGAAGAAAATGCCGCCGGGGGGCAGGTTGTCACTGCACCCACCAATGGCGCAGCAGGCGTCGTTCCAGCGGCAATACGCTATTATTTGGATCATGTGCCCAGCGCTTCAAAAGACAAGATAGCAGACTTTTTACTAACCGCGGCAGCAATTGGTGGCTTGGTTAAATTTAACGCCTCAATCTCCGGTGCGGAAGCCGGCTGTCAGGCCGAGGTTGGCAGTGCGGCTGCAATGGCTGCGGCAGGCCTTTGTGCAGTCTTGGGCGGGACACCCGAGCAAATCGAAAATGCCGCCGAAATTGCGTTGGAACATCATCTTGGTATGACATGTGATCCAGTCCGTGGCCTGGTTCAGGTGCCCTGCATTGAACGCAATGGCCTTGGAGCGATCAAAGCTGTCAGTGCAGCATCTCTTGCCCTACGCGGGGACGGAACGCACCTTGTGCCATTAGACGCTGCTATTGAAACCATGCGCCAAACTGGGGCAGATATGTCTGTGAAATACAAAGAAACATCGCTTGGCGGCTTAGCCGTCAATGTACCGAATTGTTAAAAATTAGAGGCGCCAGTTTAAGAAGCAACTAACAAATATTTTTAGAAGTTTTTCTGGCAGGCTGGCCTCGATTATAGTGTTACAAAATAAATACCACTTTCACATAACAGTTTTGCGATTTTAATACGCCTGAGAAACGATAAAATAGTCAAATTACTGACAAAGAAAACTTTTAAGACGGCAAAATAGCCTTACTGGCCCCAGAAAATCAATCTTGGGGCAAACGTAATTTGATAAGATTTTCCATCTCATCGAACCCCTACACCAAAACTTCAGATGCCCACTTAACAAACATTAGAGTAATATCTTACTTCATAATCAATATGTTACGTACATATTCTATTTTACTGGAAATTTTTTTTAAACGTTATTTAATAATTTTGGTGATTAAAACTGTATAATATCAGAGCTAATCTGCGCAAAGTGGTCATATCTATAGATATATTAATTTAGTGAGCCGTTAGCATTAAAACTCATGCTCAAAATCGATCATGCTAAAGTTGACATTGCTCATACTTGAAATTTACCTAGGCTATTTGGTATTTATGTATTTTTTATCATTCTGACCCATTCGGTTTAAAAATTTTATAATTAAAAAAAATGTGCTGGCTAACAGTCACACTCATGGCGCATTCTCTTCCTACTTCGTTCACTGGCCCAGCCGCTTGTAATTGATCGCAATGTGTCAGCCCAACAACCCGACTGGCTGATTCACACATACCTGTCCGAGCTAACGAACTTGAGATTACTAATGCGCAATACTTGTCAATGGGCAGCCATATGGGGAAAATCACTATGGAAGCATTACCTCTGCTTAACTTTGCCGTCCCATTTTGCTAAACTGTCAAATACTCTCCTTCAGAGCCCTAGATTTAAAGTTCCGCGCAGCATTACATTGTCTAATAATAGCCTCGAATTAGCCACAATTATCTTTTGTGGCATCGGGGCGCATCTTGGCCATATAAAGTTCAACGTCACGAATTTAATGCACCTCCGAAGGCCAAACGTTACACACCACCAGCATCAATGAGGGCTGGTGATTGTGTGTGCGCAAAACCTATATCAGCGGCATGACCCTGTTAGTCAGTGCGCATAACATCGCTAACCGCATTGCTGCCTAGCCCCCTAATTGCTGGAACTGTTATTTGATCGGATAGACAGCGGCCACCGTGGTGAAGTTCCCAACCGTAATGAACCGATTGTGCACATACCCGTTTTGAAAGAGCATGAAGTCAATTTGACGGTATTCAACCAGCGTCAATATATTGAAAGTGCCAAGCGCTCTGCAAACACTTCACGAATAACAGATCAGCAAATCAAAGCGCTTAATTTGGTAGATAGCTTTGCCAACGATTGAACCGTAAGATTTTCTATGCAGCTACAATATGGCGACATGAACTTCATTTATGATACTAATTAATTGCACGATCGGATAAGTTTAACTAACCGGCGAGACACTGACAAACGCCGTCACCTGTAAAGGCTGTGGTATTCTATACAAAATGATTGCGCCCTTCAGAATGAATTTGCTGAGCGCTGTGATTCGATTGAAACTGGCAATCTTAGTCGGATTGGCACAGCACAAAGAATTATACACCCACCACTTATTAATTGCGTCCTATTAACCTTTCAGATCAGTCTAGATTTCAGTTTCAGTTTTGACCTGACACGACGATGCCACACCGCTATGTGAATATCATGACAATACAATCCAAGCCTCTCGATACAACAACAGACCGCATCATGCTCGGTGTCACCCTGATGATGGGGTTCTGCATGACAGCGCCACTATTGGATGTAACTGCCAAACTGGCTTCGGACATCATCCCTGTTGGGCAGATTACTGCGACACGGTTTTTAGTGCAGGTCGCGTTGATGTTACCATTCTGTCTAGCAATGGGGCTGTCCTTCAAGATGAACGGTCGGTTTGGTATCCTGGCTCTGCGAGCGATTTTGCTGGTGCTTTCAACGTTCTTTTTCATCTCTGCTATTCGGGTCATGCCATTGGCTGATGCATTGGCGATTGTGTTTATCGAACCTTTCATAGTCATGTTAGTTGGTAAATATGGCTTAAGCGAAGACGTCGGCCCACGCCGTATTGCAGCCGCTGGCGTTGGGTTCTTGGGGGTCGTTTTTGTGATCCAGCCCTCATTTGCGACGTTTGGTGCGGTTGCGCTTTATCCGCTTGGGACTGCGGTTTGTTTTGCGGGTTATGTATTGGTAACGCGTGAACTGCGCGGGTGGCTACATCCGGTGATGATGCAGTTTCATACTGGAGCGATTGCATCACTCATATGCCTACCAATTATTTGGATGGCAAATGGGACAGAATTTGCCATGTTTGATCCAATTTGGCCACAAGGCATCTATTGGCTCTGGCTATTCGGTGTTGGGTTTTTTGCCACAATTAGCCACATGATGATGACTTATGGTCTCACACTCGCGCCGTCATCAACATTGGCTCCAATGCAATATCTTGAAATTCCAGTGGCCACTCTGCTGGGTTTACTAGTGTTTGCGGAGTTTCCCAATTCAATTGCACTTGGAGGGATTGTCCTTATTATGGGAGCAGGACTTTATATGATTCACCGCGAACGAGTCACGTCACGGATCAAAACGCGGCTTCATGCGCCTGTTTAAACTCTCCTAGCAATCTTACAAAGATTTACGCTACGTTTTGCGAAATGAACCTTGGAAAGGTACTGATGCTCAATCATTTTTGTGGTGGCCCCACTTGGCGTGGCCGTTGCATATATGTTGGAGGGTGAAGTATCTGTTTTTGCATTGTCTTTATACTGCTGCTAGCGCAAGCAAAACTGATCTTACTATTGATTTGGCTTGCGGTTCACAAAATACCAAAAGGCGCGCGGTTAATTTAGCTAACAGCAGTTCGCATGGTGCTGCACGTTTGCGGCCCATGAATGATAACCGCGTCCCTGCAATACTAGAAATTGGAGAACGCTATCTCCATTGTGTTAGTCATGCGATTAATCTTGCCGCTGCTTAGCAACGCTTACCTCAATAAGAGCGTCAGTCCACATCACCCCATTATTTTTACCGTTAGAATTGTGGCTAGTTTACTAGTGATACTGCAAAATTCCGTAGCCGTTGGCTGGCCCAAGTTATTAAAAGGACGTGGGCGTCCTGTTCGCAATGCTCATTTGCGCTATCACCAAAGAAGTGGTCCCAATCAGCTTGCAGACGATGTTCAGTGTCATTGCTGAACCATTAGTCGGACTTTCCATACTGGCATTCTCAAAATTTAGGTTCCAGGAATTAATCCAGTCACAGTTAATTGGCCGCTATTGGCATCTGCATCAAGATAACTGCGGAGATTTATGTCATCGCGGACGAATGGGCCATCTCGCATCTTCTTTTAAAAGTGCCCCCACAGTAATATCGAGTGCATCGCGAGGCAGAATCAACAGCATCTTTGGTGAGTCAGGCCACAAAGTTACCAATCCAGTAACCTTGTTTAACGTACCGACCCGACTGTCAGGCGCAAATCGCAATCCAGCCGTTGGCCAGCACAATCCACTGCTCCCACATCCAGCATCTGCCATCGGATAAAGTGACACCACACTACCAATTGGCAAATCAAGCGTGATTTGCGGTGGACACAACAAAGTAATTGTTTCATTACCGATCAAGATGCAGCGCTTATCAGGATGACGCACCAGCACCGTAATTGACCCTAGTTCGTGATCAAGCCGCGCACCACTGAACCCGCCCCCCAAAATTAGGGGGGCAACAATGTGTCGCAGCGCCTTGTCGAAATCGGTGCTGTCTTGTTCTTTGATCAGATGCAACACATCACTAAAGGCTTGACGTGCAGCATAAGTAATTGAATCCATGTCACCAATCACTGCAACAGGTTTCAGCTGAGCCCGCAGCGCATGCTCAGCCCCACCGTCAGCACATACAATCGTTTTTGCCCATTTAAATGCAACACTAAGCGTGTCATTTGCAAGCGGCGCTCCACCAAGTAATGTAATTGGTGCCGCACTTGAAACAATCGTCTGATACATGTTTGGAAACTTTCAATTTTTAAATCCTGCCTTAAAATAGTCAAGAAATAATAACAAGATTAATGCAATTTTGATTCAGATTGCGACCCAATTGGTGGTAAATAAATTCTCATTTGATGAAAAGAGAGCTAGTAAAACACGGTTGATTGGAGCAAGATTTTTACTGTTTCAAATTATAGTTTATTTTGCACATTTGAAGGATTCAATAATTCTTTAATTACTCTGAAAACAATTATGGAATATTTTAGCAGTTAAGCCTCAGATGATTGGTACTTTGATGCGCAGCCTTCTACCTCGGAAGCCGAAATGTGGTCTAAGATTGGCGAAAGTGAAATTTTGCATCCTGACAACACCCGCAAGAACGAAAACGGAATCATTTTACGTGTCGCCACTCTCATCGATCGGTCAGTTGACTCCCCTGGCACTACACATAACGCGGATAACCGCGCAAAAATAGAAGCTACGCAAATTACTACCAAGGCTATTCTCAAGTCGAGAACCAAGCCAAGTCTACTAGGAAGACTTAAAACTACTAAAGTGAAGGCATCTACAAAAATAAAGACAAATGTGGACGTTATCACAAAAGCTGAAGGCGATACAAAATCAGAAGAAATAAAGCGCAACACCTCAGACCACAGCGCCGAAGTTAAATTTAAAACAACATTTTTAAGCAGCATAGTCGCAATTATTGTAGGTGCTTTAGACACAACATCTATAACTTAGAAAAAAATAGATAATCCAGCCCCTGTTGTTAAATTATTAAATCCCTTGGAAGTACTACATAACTTCATCAGCATCGCCACTAAATTGCATCGTATAAGTTCAGTTGTTAGCAACACAAATTACGCCAAGAAAGCTATCACAAATGATCTGATCGAACAGCTCCTACCGCAATATAAAAAATTGAGATCGCGGATATTGATCAAGGTAATATATATGAAATTGACGCATAAGCGCTTCGTTTAAAAAAACTAAATTCTATTAAAAAAATAGAAGTTTCGGTACACAAGCGAAAAGTTAAGACAAATTTATCTGAAATTTCAATTCCAACAAAATGGTCTGACCTTAAGCTCAACGACAACTCACGCAGTGATGAAAAAGTTAAGCCAAGTCGGCCCAAACCAAAAGTGACAGCCGCAAAATAGCTGCATGATGCTGCTAAAACTACTAACAATTTGGCGCCAGATAATCCTCAGGCCGAAACGCAGGCTTATGCAATCCGCATGAAAAGTGCCAGCTTCAACAACGCGTTGGATGAAGACAAAGCTAATGCGCAAGTAAAAGCACCACCGCTTAATATCATACCTCATCTAGACTAGTTTGATGGCATGCACGACCTCGATGGCTACTTAAAAGATAGTGGTTTTACCGACGTTTAATTACTGAATTTGGATGATAAATATTTTGTAAAAAAACTCGCTGAAATTAAAGTAGGTTTTTAAGACAGGTCAGCCATTGAAACGCCCATCAATCGCTTGCAAGACGAAGAAGCAACTGTCCCACCTCATAATACTAATAATTTTTCTGTGTCCGCTGCTAAAACTGAATAAAACAAAAATATTAGCTTATGGTGCACCTAAAGGTTGTCATATTAGTGAACCTCAAATTGAAGATGCCACAAATGATCGCCTCATGTCTGAATCTGACGTGCATATGCAAAAACCTGCAGGGAGCTGTCACCGCGACGCAATTTCAAAGCTAAAAGCCGCTGCTGCTACTAAACAAGCGGCTCGCAAAGTGGGTCAGAGCGGTAACCATGACAGAGTCAACAAAAAACGCGCTTTAAAATAATCTTTCGGAGGCCATTCGCCTACAAGGAACAAAATTCGAACCACGTCTACGTACCGTTATTCGCTCCAGAACTAACACAGTACCTCTGCGTCCCACGTCTCTTAAGCTGGTTACTGCCCAGCGCACTGATGTGGGAAGCACCAACTAAGCATGCAGTCATTTAAATCTTATGGATACATACCACATCGCTTCTCACCTGGAAGACAATAAAATGCAAACCGCAAGGTCATTTACTGAATTCGTAAACAACTCGGGCACGATCGAACTGACTGACCTTCTTGAAGCTGAAGCCGCCTAAACCTCCTTCGATGAAGGTGCGGGTGAATTCTCTCACCAACAGACTTTGCGTCGTGTGTGCACAGTAGCAATCCGTGCATTCAACCGCCAAGACAGGCTGTGCAGCTTGGGTGATCTTCTGCTTGAGGGCCGATTTACCAAAGTGCGCAATAGACAGTTTAAAGTGGCTGATAGCAGCCGATATAATTTCGAATGCCACTATACTTTCACGTACTAAAAGTACTAAATTTGAGTCTGCCGCGCTGCAGATCTCTATTATTTCTTATACGTCCGGATCAGGCTGTCCCACACCCATAAATATAAATTTGAGCGGCACCGCCCAAAGCACCCCAAGGCCAACATAAATAACCAACTCTATCCAGATAGGCCCTCGTGCCACTGGATCAGGGTAAAGCAAGTTCATCATGCTTACTGCGACTACCACGTAGATTGGCAATCCCAACAACAATATGACCAACGACCAGCGCTTTCGGGCTTTAAGGGACAGGGTCATTTAGCTTCCTTTCTTGGCGAGCAAGCATTAATCCGCAAATGGGTCCGTTACTAAAATTGTGTCTTCGCGCTCTGGTGATGTGGATAATAGCGCGACGGGGCAATCGATCAATTCTTCAACACGGCGAACATATTTAATCGCCTCAGCAGGCAAGTCTACCCAGGAACGTGCACCTTCAGTGCTGTCTGACCAGCCCTTCATTTCTTCATAGATCGGCTTGCAACGGGCTTGTTGGTCTGCTGCTGTGGGCAGGTAGTCTAAACGTTCACCGTCCAGATCATAACCGACGCAAATTTTTAAAGTCTCGAACCCGTCGAGAACATCAAGCTTGGTCAAAGCTATACCGGACACGCCAGATGTTGCACAAGTCTGACGCAAAAGGCAGGCATCGAACCAACCACATCGACGTTTACGTCCTGTAGTGGTGCCAAATTCATGGCCGCGATCACCCAACATCTGACCGTCCGCATCATGCAATTCTGTTGGAAACGGGCCTTCGCCAACGCGGGTGGTATATGCTTTGACTATGCCTAAAACAAAATCAATCGCGCCCGGTCCGACGCCAACCCCAGTTGCGGCCTGCCCTGCAATCACATTGGACGACGTGACAAATGGATAAGTACCAAAATCAATATCCAAAAGCGCGCCCTGCGCGCCTTCGAACAGTATTCGCTTACCCGCTTTGCGCTTTTCGTTCAGCACCTTCCAAACGGGGGCGGCAAACGGCAGAATCTCAACTGAAATCGCCTGTAAATCAGCAACAAGTTTATGCCGATTTACAGCTTTGATACCCAGTCCTTTGCGTAGTGGATTATGGTGCTGGAGCGCGCGGTCGATGCGAGCTTCAAGAGTAGCAGTATCAGCAAGATCAGCAACTCGAATTGCGCGTCGACCAACTTTGTCTTCATAACAGGGACCAATGCCCCGTCCTGTGGTACCAATCTTTGTACCCTTATTTGATGCTTCTTCACGGGCACGGTCAAGTTCGCCGTGCATGGGTAGGATTAAGGGCGTGTTTTCTGCAATCATTAACGTTTCTGGTCTAATATCTACGCCCTGTGCGCGCACTGTGGCTATTTCCTTCATGAGGTGCCAAGGATCAAGCACAACTCCGTTGCCTATCACAGAAAGCTTGCCGCCACGCACTACACCTGATGGCAGCGCATGCAATTTGTAAACTTTGCCGTCAATTACCAACGTATGACCTGCGTTATGCCCACCTTGAAACCGCGCAATCACATCGGCGCGTTCGGACAGCCAATCAACAATCTTGCCTTTGCCTTCATCGCCCCACTGGGCGCCAACAACCACTACATTCGCCATATCATCGATCCCAATCGGTAAATCCGAGACCGTCATAGGACATCACACCTAGAGGGGAAAGCATGCATTTGATGTGATTGGCTAGACTGAGCGCTGCCGCCTAATTATATCTGCACTAAATTTGAATTTTGAGGAATATAAATATCATTTTGTCTCACTTGAACTTTAAGTCACCCTACTTTCGGGGACTAAATAATCTGAAAAAAAAGTTTTTAATCTTTTTAATAACATTAAATGCATAGAAAAAAAATTTTAGAACTCGCCAAATTATTGCTTATCGCTGACTTTATTAATTACATATTCGTCATAACTAAATAAATTTTGCTTTGTTAGAACGGTGCTTGTGGCTGCCATGACTGAACCGATATTTTGGTCGTCAATGATCTGGGCTGAATAAGATCAAAAATTCTAATCAAACACCTAAAATACCTCATGAGATAAGTTCTATACAATTGGCTTCAGTCTGAATTGGTAGCACCTGCACGGTTGCCATTTGGGGCAAGCTTATACGAATGATTTGGACGCTTAACGCATTAGCGTTGTTTGAGGGGTTGCAGGAGGCCCATTTCGCTTCTAGGTACCACTCGTTCTTTCGCCAAAGGTCTATATCACATGGAAAATGTTGTTCTTGTTGTCCACCTACTTCTCGCGCTGACTTTAATTGGGGTGGTTTTGTTGCAGCGCTCTGAAGGTGGAGGTCTTGGAATTGGCGGCGGTGGTGGAGGTGGTGCAATGTCCAGCCGCTCTGCTGCTACGGCTCTTGGCAAAGTCACTTGGGTCCTAGCGATCGCATTTATATGCACATCATTGGCCCTGACAATCCTGGCAGCACAAAAGGCTAGCGACGCATCTGTCGTAAGTGGAGATATTCTGGTACCTTCGTCTGAACAATCAACAGATTCGCCGAATTCCTCTGGAAGCCTGTTGCCCCCTACAGTCGCGGTCCCGAGCAACGAACCTTTAGTTCCAGACGTAGACTAATTACAACAAGTCGCTGTATAAGTGACAGAATGCCCTCAACGTTGCGTTTTATTTGTTAAATTTCTGTTGACTTGGTTGCTAATTGCACGCGAATCCACTTAAAATTAATATCCGTGATACATGCGTTTTGGCGTACTGCTATTTGGGTATTATCCACAAAAATTTGTCTGCCTTCTAAACTAGAAGGCAGACTTAACAGAGGACCTCTGATCAATGGCGCGTTTCGTATTTATCACTGGCGGTGTGGTTTCTTCGCTTGGGAAGGGGCTCGCCTCTGCCGCCCTTGGAGCGTTGTTGCAGGCGCGTGGCTTTTCAGTACGCTTGCGCAAATTAGATCCTTACCTAAACGTTGACCCCGGCACAATGTCGCCATTCGAACATGGCGAAGTATTTGTAACCGATGATGGCGCTGAAACCGATTTGGACCTTGGTCATTACGAACGTTTCACCGGTGTACCAGCACGAAATACAGATTCAATTTCGTCTGGTAGAGTCTATTCCAACGTATTGGAAAAAGAACGACGTGGTGATTACCTTGGCAAAACCATCCAAGTAGTCCCTCACGTAACTAATGAAATCAAAGACTTTCTGCATATTGGCGAAGACGAAGTCGATTTTATGCTGTGCGAAATAGGTGGTACTGTTGGTGATATTGAAGGTCTGCCATTCTTTGAGGCGATCCGTCAGTTCAGCCACGACAGACCGCGTGGTGAATGCATTTTCATGCACCTTACACTATTGCCCTACCTTGCAGCCTCCGGTGAATTAAAAACCAAGCCAACACAACACTCAGTCAAAGAATTGCAAAGCATTGGCATTGCGCCAGACATACTAGTTTGCCGTTCTGAACACCCGATCCCTGACAAAGAACGTGAAAAGATTGCGCTGTTTTGCAACGTTCGAAAAGACTCTGTAGTAGCGGCCTATGATCTAAAATCGATCTACGAAGCCCCACTTGCTTATCACAAACAGGGGCTCGACCAAGCTGTGCTGGACGCATTCAACATCTCTCCCGCGCCCAAGCCAGATTTGCAGATCTGGAATGATGTTTATGACCGAATTCACACCACGGACGGCGAAGTAAATATTGCGATTGTTGGCAAGTACACCCAGCTGGAAGACGCCTATAAGTCGTTCAAAGAGGCGCTGACACATGGCGGCATGGCCAACCGTGTTAAAGTAAATGTATCTTGGGTAGATGCTGAAGTTTTTGATTCTGAAGACGCAGCACCCTACCTTGAAGGGTTCCACGCGATCCTCGTTCCGGGTGGGTTTGGCGAGCGTGGTACCGAAGGCAAGATCAAGGCCGCCGAATATGCCCGAATCAACAAAATTCCTTATTTTGGAATTTGTCTAGGTATGCAAATGGCCGTTATTGAAGCTGCTCGGAATGTTGTGGGCATGGTAAATGCTGGGTCGGAAGAATTCGACTTTGAGGCTGGTAAAAAGCGGTTTGAGCCCGTCGTCTACCATCTGCAAGAATGGGTGCAGGGCAATGCCAAGATCATGCGCAAGGCTGATGACAACAAAGGTGGCACAATGCGCCTTGGATCTTATAATGCAACGCTGACACCTGGATCAAAAGTTGCCAATATTTATGGTAGTCTGACAATCGAAGAACGTCACCGTCACCGCTATGAGGTTGATACAAAATACTGCGCTAGACTTGAAGAAGTGGGCCTTTGCTTTTCAGGCATGTCGCCAGACGGCAAACTGCCTGAGATCGTAGAGTGGACAGATCACCCATGGTTCATCGGTGTTCAATTCCATCCAGAACTAAAATCAAAACCCTTCGCACCGCATCCGCTGTTTGCAGATTTCGTCCGCGCTGCGGTTGAGTCTTCTCGGCTAGTATGAAATCGAAACAGCCACGTCGATCTAATCAAAGAGGGCTTTGTCCCGCACTTCGTGCTCATCGGAATAATTATAAAAATAGATAAAATTTTTTTAGAATAAGCGGAGTCAGCGATGCTATCTTATCAACACCTCTATCACGCTGGCAATTTAGCAGATGTACACAAGCACGTAGCACTGTCGTGGATTTTAAACTACATGATCCGGAAGGATAAACCACTCAGCTACATTGAAACCCACGGTGGGCGAGGACTGTATGATTTGAGTGCGGATGAGGCTGTTAAAACCGGTGAGGCTGCAGTAGGTATTACTACCTCAGAACCTTGGTTTGCATCTGATCATCCCTATTCTCGCACATTGAATGCATGTCGGACGGAAAACGGAAAGACATCCTATCCTGGCAGTCCTTGGATAGCATCACATCTTTTGCGTGGTGATGATATTTTGCATATAGCCGAGCTTCATCCGCAAGAATTTGAAGGGCTTTACGAATCTGTCCCTGGCGCTCACGTACATGCGCAAGATGGGTTTGAAATGGCGTATTCCATGTGCCCACCAACACCACGTCGTGGCTTGATGTTGATTGACCCATCCTATGAGTTGAAGGACGATTATGTTACCATCCCAAATCATCTTGCCAAGATAGCCAAAATTTGGCCAGTCGGTGTGTTGATGCTTTGGTACCCGATCCTGAAAGATGCCCGTCACCGCACGATGAAATCAGCGATCTTGCACAGCTTACCAGACGCTATGAACCATGAAGTCTACTTTGAACCTGCTCGTGAAGGACACCGAATGGTTGGGTCAGGATTGGTCGTGGTAAACGCCCCATGGGGGTTAGATGGTGAGCTAGCCAATCTTGGTAAACACTTCGCAAACCTTTGAAGCTTGCAGGGATATATAACACGAGTAAGAAGATTTAATATGTGAACAAAAACTTGTCCTTCGCAGTGTGCCTGTGACAGATTTTTCTTTTATACTAGAAGTTGAAGCGCACTTGATGCTTTGTTAGTGCAGGTTGATTAAGCTGATGGTGCTTATAATGAAATTTCTTATTTTTTAAAAAAAATTAGCATCCTGCTGGCTAAACTGAATGCTGTTGAGGCCGCGCACATGCCAGCTGAATGTAAAAAAACGAGGTTAAATATTTAACTCACGCGAATTGGCCCATATACTGTTATGTGAGATAACTAGTAATAAATTGTTGCGTGCGCTGCGGCAGGTGTTTGATGACGGTGGGCAAGCCGTAACACTAAAACGCAGGTTGTATCCTTTGCAGCGCAATGTTTAACATTGCAACGTAGCACCAGTTTTGTTTGTGACACCTATCGCCTAAATATTATTCGCAAAATCTAGGCTTGGCCTATTCAACTAGGGAACCTAAAAAATGTTCGCCGATTTATTTAAGCGCCTAACAGCGCCTGACCCCGCTCCACTTCCCGATGCTGACGCGCGTGTAGCTCTAGGTGCATTGATGGTTCGTTTAGCTCGAACCGATGGGTCATATGACCAAGCAGAGATCGCGCACATCGATGCAGTATTGGTTCAACGGTACGGTTTATCTGAAGCCAATGCATCTGCTTTGAGAGCCCAGTGCGAGATCGCAGAAACCGAAGCACCCGACACAGTGAGATTTACACGCGCTATTAAAGATGCAGTTCCCTACGAGGACCGTGAGGCCGTGATTGAGGCATTGTGGTCCGTCGTTCTGGTGGACGGTGTGCGCGATAACCACGAAGACGCGATGCTACGGATGGTTGCTCCTCTGCTGGGCGTGACGGACCAAGACAGTCATAAGGCACGCCTGCGTGTCATGTCAGGCTAATGACCCTAAATACGGCAACAGAAATGTTCGCTGTTTTGCCGATGTATGACCGCCCCGAAAACAGTGCAGCACATGACTCCCTCTAGACTGTTGTTCATAATACTATGGGATACGGAACAAAGAAATTGGACCACGAAACAGTTCGTTTGACCCGCTAGGGGCACCATGACCTGCTGCTCGATCAGGTTTGCGACCCACTCTACCGCACAAATTTTCTCGACCGTGTCACCCACATTGCTAGCACTTATTATGGGCTGCCTGACACCCACGCTAAATATTATCATTCGATATTTTGGCACTTAATGCTAATGCCCCTTGGGGTCTTGTGACTGCCACACTTGTCCGATTTGTCTATAATGATGCTTTGTCGCATTCTGGCTGGGGCGCAACTCTTGCCACCATAAACATCAAGATGCTGAAATATCACATAAACCTACGCACAGAAACCTATAACGAAAGCATGTTAGCCTTCCTTAACGGACGCGCAGATCTTGCCACAGTTGACGTCGTGACAAAGCTAATGTTGTAAGCTCAGAAACCGCGCTCAGAGGAACTATACGTGCTGGATCACACTGAATGTTCGCCCAAAATGACATTCGTTGTAGCCAATACTAATGATTCCGAGCTAATACTTGCCGCCTTGCACAATGCTATTACAGAGCTTGCGCTAGATTACGCCAAAACTTTAAGATTACAAAATTTAGCAGTGCTGCTAGACAGTACCTAGAATATCGCCTTACCGACTTCCCCTGACAACACCGTTGCAACCACTACCGATTTACGCCTTACTCCACAACAGAAACTAAACGAGGCACCATGAACGGACCCATCATTGAGATTCGTAATCTTCACAAAGCTTACGGCGCACTAGAGGTATTGAAGGGTGTCGATATATCGGCACAGCAAGGTCACGTGATAAGTCTGATTGGGTCGTCCGGGTCTGGCAAATCAACACTTTTGCGTTGTGCCAATCTGTTGGAGAACAGCCAGCTTGGGGACGTAATTTTCTGCGGCGAACCTGTAACGTGGAAAGGCCAAGGCCTTGGCCGCCATCCTGGGGATCATGCTCAGATGATCCGCATCCGCACTAACCTTTCTATGGTGTTTCAACAGTTTAACCTGTGGGCGCACATGACAATCTTGCAAAACGTAATGGAAGCCCCCGTCACCGTGTTGAAACGGGATCGCGCTGAAGTCGCAGAATCGGCACGCAAGTACCTCGATAAAGTAGGTATTGGCGACAAGTGTGACGCCTACCCTGGAATGCTCTCAGGAGGCCAACAACAACGCGCCGCCATCGCACGTGCTCTTTGCATGGAACCCAAGGCGCTGCTGTTTGACGAACCGACATCAGCACTAGACCCCGAACTGGAACAAGAAGTCGTCAAAGTCATCAAAAACTTGGCATCTGAAGGCCGAACGATGTTGGTCGTGACCCATGACATGCGCATGGCTCGTGAAATCTCAAATCACGTTGTATTCTTGCATCAAGGATTGATTGAAGAAGAAGGCCCTCCCGAAGAGCTATTCGTAAATCCACAATCTGAGCGGTTGCGTGGGTTCTTGTCAGCGACTGTTCCAGCATGAAGAATTTGTTCTACATTAAAGGGTTGACCGTCTTCTTGACGCTTCTAGCCAGCACTGTGCCAGCAGATACTCTGCGGATCGCCACGGGTGGACATTATCCACCCTATATTTACAACCCTGGAACTGAACGCGTGAGCGGTCTTGATAAAGACTTGATGAATGAAATTTGTACGCGCGGTGGCTATGACTGCGTTTGGATTGATCTACCAATGGGCGATATATTCCCTGCGCTTGCCCGAGGCGACATCGACGTGGTTACCGGTGGATTCGGCTATTCTTTAAAACGCGATAAACTTGTAGATTTCACCTGTCCCTATGTTTTACGTGGCGATAGCATCGGTCATTTCATCGCTAAAAATCAAAAAATTGACCTTATCAATTCGCGGATTGGAACACTGGACCAGTCACTTTTTGCAGAAGCCATGGAACAGGCAGATCGTAATGTATACGCATACCCAACCGAGGTAGCCGCACTAAATGCACTAGTTGCGGGTGATGTGGATGTGGTTTTTGGATCAGGACACATGGCTGACATCGCACAAAGCCACAGTGGTTTTTACGATTTGGGCGGATATCCAACCTTTTCAGGCGGCTCAGTACTCGGGATTTCCGAAGAAGCACCATCCTTGCTTATGGCGATTGATAAGCTATTAGCTGATATATCTACGGATGGGACCTTGGGAAGTCTTCATTTAAGGTGGTTGGGTAGTGACCAAGGTGATGTGATTGCTCGCTGCCCAAGCTTAAACGCTCTAACCTAAATAACTTGATAATCAAAACTGGGAGATACCTATGAAAAACTTTATTCTGGCAACAGCTGCGGTTGCTTTGACATCCACAATGGCACTTGCAGACGCTCACTCCGTCGTACGCATGGGAACTGAAGGAGCGTATGCTCCTTGGAACTTTATCAACGATGCCGGCGAAGTTGATGGCTTCGAGCGTGAGCTTGGTGATGAGCTGTGCGCACGCGCCGAATTGACTTGCGAATGGGTCACAAATGAATGGGACAGCATTATTCCAAACCTCACATCCGGAAACTACGATACAATCATTGCTGGCATGTCGATTACGGCAGAGCGTGCTGAACTCATCGATTTCACACAACCTTACACTCCTGCTGATCCGTCATCCTACCTTGTACTTGACGCAGGCCTTGACGTTGAAAGCGCAATAGTTGCCGCGCAAACTGGTACGATCCAAGCATCGTTTATTGCTGACCAAGGCTGGACAGTTGTAGAATTTGCAACACTGGAAGAAACAATCGCGGCCGTACGCAACGGCGAAGCAGATGCGGTTCTGGCCGATAAATCCGTCCTAGTAGCCGCGCTTAAGGGTCAATCAGACCTAGTAATACTTGCACGCGAAGAAGCAATCGGTGGCGGTGTTGGGATGGGTTTACGTCAAAGTGACACCGAACTACGTGACACATTCGACGCAGCGATTCAGTCCATGAAGGATGACGGTTCGCTCAACACTTTGATTGAGAAGTGGGAAGTTGCTTCTAAGTTCTGATACTACCGAAATTGCGCCCTGCCCACATAAGCGGGGCGCACCTCACTATTTCATCTAAACAAAAAATGTAAATCAAACCCTTTAGCCGAGGCTCTTACATCTTCCAGTTTTGCGCCGACCCCAATGCCCTAGAGACCACAAAGTGGCTCACCTGCTACCTGACCACAGGCAAGCATATGGGTTTCTATGTGTCATTCGGCACCGTCCTGTTGCTTCTCGCCATTACCGCCCCACTTGCTATGGCATTCGGCATGGGCGGCGCAATAGCCGCACGCTCAAAAATTCTATTACTATCGTGGTTCGGTAAAGGCTACATTGCAATAGTGCGCGGCGTGCCTGATATTGCATTCTTCCTGTTCTTTGTGATCGCACTGGATCAGGGAATTGAACTTTTGCGTCACAAGATCAAGTGCCCCAACTGGCCTGATGCCATCCGACAAGGCAGTGATTTCATTGTTTGTGCGGAAGCAAAAATGCCATTAGGAAATTCGCCACAGTGGATGCATGAAACGTACGGCTTTTTCATAGCTATTTTCACTTTTGCCATTGTTTTTGGGGCGTTTGCCGCAAACGTCTTATTGGGTGCCATGCGTGCAGTACCACGCGCGCAGGTCGAAACCGCCGAATCATATGGCATGACCAGTCGCCAAACATTCTGGCGTATTATTGTGCCCCAAATGTGGGTCTATGCACTGCCTGGATTGGGCAATTTGTGGATGGTGCTAATTAAAGCGACCCCACTATTGTTCTTGCTTGGCATCGAAGACATAGTTTATTGGGCCCGTGAACTTGGTGCTACAAAAACACCCCAGTTTACTGCCTACCCGCATGGTGATTGGCGCATGTGGTATTTTCTTACATTACTGGTATTTTACCTCTCTTTCACAAAAATTTCAGAAATCATCCTTCACAGCGCCATGATCCGCCTCACCCGCGGGCAGGCCACATCGGGTGGCGAAGCACAGCGCAGGACGGCTGAATGATAGAATGCCTTGATACAATTTCCGACTATGCGTTTCGCTCCATTGGATTTGGAGAACGCCTGCTGCCTCGTAAGGATTTTACCCTGTGTCAACAATTTACGCTGATCGGATCAGGCATGATCTGGAACGTATATTTTGGGGTTGTCGCGCTTTTGTCTGGTTTCATTCTTGCCACAGCTGTGGCCCTCGGCAAAGCTGCACGAAACCCAGTGATTCAAAAAGCATCAGAATGGTTTATCTTCATATTTCGCGGGTCACCCCTGTTTATCCAATTCTTTTTTGCCTATTTTTTCTTCCTTTCACTCAAAGGCCAATATGCCTTTTTTGACCCGTTCACGGCTGCGTGGCTTGGAGCGCTAATCGTACTGTTCCTCAACACTTCCGCCTATACCGGTGAGATTTTCTACGGTGCACTGCAATCCATCCCCAAAGGTGATATCGAAGCCGCTGACGCCTATGGCTTGTCAGGTTGGTCAAGATTTCGTCGCGTGATATGGCCGACAATGCTTCGTCTTGCATGGCCCGCTTATACTAACGAAGCTATCTTTTTGTTTCACTCAACTACTCTAGTTTTTTTCAGTGGTTTTCCTGCTTGGGGTCAAAAAGGGGACGCGCTTTATTATGCAAGTTTCTTTGCAGACAAAACGTTTAACCCCTTCGTCCCTTACCCAATTTTGGCGTTTTATTTCATTCTTTTGACGTTAGTTATCATTGGGATAATGAGCCGTATTGCAAAACGCTTGTATAGCCATTTACCAAAAGATGCCAATCGTCCATCATTCCGTTTTCGCCCTCAAATTATCCGGTGATCTCCCATGTCATGGCTTCATGATAACCCACATGTAAAAACTATCCGCCTGGCTGCCTCTGACCTCAATGGTGTCGCCCGCGGCAAACGAATGCCAACGCGGTTCGCACAGAGTATCGAAGAGGATGGAACGCGTTTTCCATTGTCCGTGTTAAACCTCGATATCTGGGGCGAAGACATCGACAATTCACCGCTAGTATTTGAAGCAGGCGATCCAGACGGCGTTTGCCTTCCAACTGAACGTGGGTTTTTACCTATGCCATGGCTTGATAATCCGTCAGCACTCTTACCTATGTGGATGTACCGCGAAGATGGACGCGCTTTTGAGGGTGATCCGCGCCATGCATTAGCGACAGTGTTAAAACGCTACAAAGATCGCGGCCTAACACCGATCTGCGGTACAGAACTGGAATTCTACCTCGTGGATGACAGTGGCAAAGACTTACAGGTCGTGGCTAGCCCACGCTCAGGCAAACGCCGCCCCGGTGCAGAAATTCTGTCACTGCGCGCGCTTGATGCATTCGATAACTATTTCACCGCGCTTTATGATGGTGCCGAAGCAATGGACATTCCTGCAGAAACCGCAATTTCGGAGGCTGGCCTTGGGCAGTTTGAAATTAACCTGTCCCACAGCCACGCCATGAAAGCCGCCGACGACACTTGGCTTTTTAAGCTATTAGTGCGTGGTGTAGCACGACAGCACGGATTCGCTGCATCATTTATGGCAAAACCATACCCCGAATATTCAGGTAACGGTATGCATGTTCATTTCTCAGTACTAGACAGAGATGGCAATAACATCTTTGACAATGGTGGGCCTGAAGGCACCGACGTGATGCACCACGCCATTGCGGGCTGTATGAATGGGCTGTCCGCATCAGCACTAATCCTCGCACCCCATGGCAATTCTTATGATCGCCTTGTACCAAATGCTCATGCGCCAACATCAATCTGTTGGGCATATGAGAATCGCACAGCCGCCATTCGTGTTCCGGGCGGCAACCACAATGCGCGGCGGATAGAACACCGAGTCGCGGGCGGTGATGTAAACCCATACCTTATGCTAGCTGCTGTTCTTGGGGCGGCCCTGACCGGCATTGAAGATGCAAAAATGCCTCCTCCACCAATCACAGGAAACGCCTACGATCAAGGCCTGCCGCAGCTTCCTGGAAACTGGGCTGATGCTATTGATTTATTCGAGACTGACCCTCAAATCTCGCGGATTTTCCCCAGCGAATTGATTAATAATCTTGTTGCTACCAAACGGCAGGAATTGCAGGCTTTTGCGGAACTCAGCCCAGAAGAACAGATTGACCTTTATCTCGATACAGTCTGAATATCCGAAGTTAGATGCGCTTGCGTGCCAGCGCGCCAACGCCTAATATACAATTAAATTCTTAAATACTGGTGCTTTATGAAAATCGGCATTTTACAGACTGGACATGCTCCCGATGAGCTGCGTCCTATTACTGGCGACGTGAACAATTTGTTCGAACGACTGCTGGATGGTCAGGGTTTCACTTTCGAGACGTTCGCAGTTGTGGATGGCGACTTCCCCGACGGGCCTAATAGCTGCGATGGTTGGCTAATTACTGGATCTAAACATGGCGCATACGAAGAACTACCGTGGATCACACCACTCGAAACCCTGATCCGCGATATCTACCGTATTGGACGACCGTTAGTTGGCATCTGCTTTGGACATCAAATTATTGCGCAGGCTCTGGGGGGTAAAGTTGAAAAATACGAGGGCGGTTGGGCCGTTGGACGCCAGACATACGACTGGCAAGGCGAACAAATTTATCTGAACGCATGGCACCAAGATCAGGTGGTGCAAAGGCCCAATGAAGCGACGCCAGTTGCCTCAAATGCGTTTTGTAAAAATGCAGCGCTGGTGTACAACGATCGCATTTTTACTGTGCAAGCCCACCCAGAATTTGACAGCATATTTATTAATGGTTTGATCACTGCGCGTGCGGGTACAGTCCCACCCGAACAGATTGAAGTTGCTAAAAAAGACCTCATAAAAAACGTCGACAATGCGTACCTAGCGGTCAAAATAGGCACGTTTTTCAAAGGGACGAAAGCATGAGCTGGACTACTAAAATTCCACAAGCAGCACGCAAATATCTTGATGCTAACCGTCTGGACGAGGTTGAATGCATGATTTCAGACCTACCTGGCATCGCGCGCGGTAAAGCCGTTCCGGCAGCAAAATGGGAAAAAATGATGCAGTTTCATCTGCCTGAATCTATTTTTTTTCAAACGCTTACAGGTGGTTGGGGCGAAGCGGCAGGCGACGCTGGGTTCACAGAACCCGACATGATTCTAAAGCCTGATTATTCGACAGCAACTGCCGCCCCCTGGGCAGCAGATGGCACTTTACAAGTGATTCATGACGCATTCAACCAACAAGGCGATCCAGTACAATTCAGCCCGCGCAATGTGCTTAAACGTGTAGTTGCCTTATACGAAGCCGAGGGCTGGACACCTGTTGTGGCACCAGAAATGGAATTTTTTCTTGTTGCGCCCAACACTGATCCTGCCAAACCCATTGAACCCATGATTGGACGGTCCGGTCGCCCTGCCGCTGCACGCCAAGCCTATTCCATGACTGCCGTTGACGATTACGGACCTGTGATCGACGACATCTATGAATTTGCTGAGATCCAAGGGTTTGAAATTGACGGTATCACGCAAGAAGGTGGCGCAGGTCAACTTGAAATTAACCTCAATCACGGCAATCCTGTCAAGCTCGCGGATGAGGTTTTTTTCTTCAAACGTCTTCTTAAAGAAGCCGCATTAAAGCACAATTGCTATGCCACGTTCATGGCCAAACCAATCGAAAACGAACCTGGATCAGCGATGCACATCCATCACTCGATACTCGACAAAGATGGCAATAACATCTTCACTGGACCAAACGACGAAGAAACTGAAGTTTTTTTGCATTTTATTGGTGGATTGCAAAAACACTTGCCAAGCGTCATTGCTGTAATGGCACCGTATGTGAACAGCTATCGTCGCTACGTGAAAGACCATGCAGCTCCAATAAACCTCAGCTGGGCACGTGACAACCGAACTACGGGGTTGCGAGTTCCACTGTCATCCCCGAACGCACGACGAATTGAAAACCGCATCGCAGGTATGGATTGTAACCCCTATTTATGCATTGCTGCGTCACTTGCCTGCGGATACCTAGGTATGAAGAATCAGTCTAAGCCAGCCGCTATTTTCAATGGTGATGCCTATGAGGGAGACAGTGAATTGCCAACTGGCCTAGATGCAGCACTGACACTTTTTGACAAAAATGCTGAAATGCATGAAGTTCTGGGGCCAGATTTTGCCCGTGTCTATTCTATAGTCAAGCGCACCGAATACGAGGAATTCTTACAGGTTATAAGTCCTTGGGAGCGTGAAAACTTATTGTTAAACGTTTGATACGGCTAGCATTTATTGGTGTCATATTTTTTGGTGGGCTGATTGCATTTGGGGGTTTTCACCTAGTTCGTGGCTTTGAAAAATCTTCAAGTGATCCCTTAAAACCTGCAACCCCAAGCACGCCACACCCACCAAGCATCGTCGCAGAGGTCAAAAATTTATATTTTTTACAGGATATCGATTTGGATCAGGGTAATATTGCACTGGTACTGTTTAATCTTGGCCCAGACCCACTTTTTGTGCGGGATATTAATATTATTAAGGCCGCACAAAATAAAGCCTATGTCTCAATTAATGCACCAAATGGTCAGATTTTGGGGAGTTTCACACCTACCACAAAGGCGGCTAGAACAGAAGATATTTTCGCTCAAGTTTACCGCAACGACGCGCTTCTAGGCACGTTCAGTTGCGTGTTTTTAGAATGTAGTGAATTTTCCAATACACCATATATAAATTATGGCGGACTGCGTACTGGCGCAACGCCAATCCAAATAATCGAAGACCACTTTGATACGTACACCGATTATTTGTCCACAATTTACGCCATTACAGCGGATCCAGAATTCATGCTGTTGCACGCCCGCCCAATGACCGATTTTCCAGAACTACGCACACCAGCATCAATGCAAATCAGCTTTCCTACAGTAATAGTGCCAACGTCAGATCCACTTGACGAGGTCGCCCATGAACTCCTAGTATCAATTTCCCTTTCTGCCGTGTTGCCAGACGGTGCAAGTTTACGCAATATTACTATCTCACAACTTGGCAATGGCATTGTAGTCGACGGCGACAACCACACCCCAGTACTCGCAGGCGGTGCTCCGATTAGTTACCCTAACGCTCTTTATTATTCTGTTACAGCTTGGATTGATGGGACAGCATCCATTGACCAAAAAATTCTTGATTCACTGACAAATCAGACCACAGATCAATATGATTTTAAAACTGATTTCGCACTTTTTGCCCGTGACAGACTTCAAAGTACCTGTGTGGATTGTTTTTTAATTTTGATGAATGGCGGTTCGAGGGATGATACCTACGTGATCCAAAGCCAGGCAGAATTATACAACCTTAATTATTTTGATCTGCGTGATACGCCATAGATATTTATCCATAATTTAGGTCAAACAACACTTTACGCACTATTGTCATAGATATTTTGTAAAAATAACTTGGAAGTGACAAATACTTAACTCCAAAAGCTAGGAAAAACCTGCTGTTGCATAGAACGAAATTGCACAGCTTCTCACATCGGCAAACTTTATACAGCTTCAGTAAATGCACAAGATTCCCTGCTGGAAAAATCGCAGCCATAATGGGCACTAAGTTTGCCCTAGCCGTCCCTAGATGTTCAGCTACACTTTTTTGTTCTTAAATGCACTTAATCTAACACAAAGTTTTTGTGTGATAACATCGCGTTTGCAGTTATTTTAGTACCATAGTCAGTTATTTATGTTGATAAAATATCAGCTTAAGTCAAATTCGGCAACAACTAGAACATCATTATATCAACTTTTGCGGTGAAATACTAAATGCTGAGGCCAGCTTAAACTCTCATTTATTTGAATATATATCAGATATATTAATAAAGATTACCTTAAGCAGGTTTATCTGCGATTAAAGATGCTGTCGACAGCCTTGGCACAAGCAGAAACTGGCTCAAAATTGTCAAAATTAACGAGATCAACTGCACACTTTTTAATGCTTACGGATAATTATCTTAGATTAAGATTACATTCTGGTAACTAATAAAGCAGTGTTTGCAGCGTGGGCATCTCTCATGCCAAAAACTTATGAAAAAAACAAGGGGACAAGATACCCAGTTTTATCCACCACTTTGACCCGCAGGTTAAACAAAGAACCACTTTTTAAATTTTTCATATCAAACCTCTTCGTAGTGATTACCCATCCGCAGTTAATCTATCCACTCAGCCGAGTAGTAAGAGGATTACGTTATCACGACCATGTTGCTCAACAACTTAATAGTGCGCCAATCTGGACTTCTCTGTCCTACTAGCAAATGAACCCCGCGCTAAAATCCAGCCTAAACTGTAAATTAGATCATTACACAGCAAAAATACTTGCTGAATTGGCTGAAATCTGCAGAGTCAGGCTTCAAATCTTCGGACAGAGCGAGGACGATGCACAGACTTTTTAGGGCTTGCAATTCATAGGTGTGTCGCCAATTTTACCGCGCATTTATAACATAACCATGTAGGCATGTGATGTGCGCCTGCCAATATGTCTGGCTTTGGCTAAATATTATATAAATTAAAATCTACTACGCGAAGCGATGAAACTAAAGCCACACAAATTCTGCTTAAATTCAATGCTCATGAAGGCGATCCAGAACTAGATAAAACTTTTACTTTCCAAATTTGGACAACTTTTGCTGCAACGCTGCAAGCTCTGCTTTGATCTCGCTCAAATCATTATCGCTGCGAACTGAATCAGAAGATGCAGCCGACAATGGACTGGGTATTACACCACCCGTCATTGCTTTCATAAATGCTTTTTGCTGCGCCTGCATCGCTTCGAACCCTGGCATCTTCGCTAAAGGATTTGTCGATCCCATATCTTCCATAATTTTTGATTGCCTATCACGGAGCATATCAAACGATTGGGACAAAAATTGTGGCACCACAGACATAGATTGTGATGTATAAGATCTTACCAAATCATTTAGTACATCAACCGGAAGCACACTTTCGCCACGGCTTTCATGTTCTGCGATAATCTGTAAAAGAAATTGACGTGTTAGGTCGTCGCCTGATTTCAGATCAATAATCTGAACTTCACGGCCTTCCCGAATAAACGTCGCAATATCTTCTAAGGTGACGTAATCGCTGGTCTCGGTATTGTACAAGCGACGGCTTGCGTACCGTTTGATCAGCAGAGGCTGTGATGTTTTGGCCAACTCATGCCCTCCCAAGGGTATATTTGTTTATAGAGGAGGTTAGGCTGCAACTCAGAAAAAGAAAAGGGCGCGCTTTCAATCGAAACAGCACGCCCTCCGAAAAGACGTCGCACCATGGGAGGAGACAGCACGCATCAATTTTCGAAAAATTACTTTTCAGTTGTTGATTTCTTAGCAGAAGTAGTTGGATCAACAGTCGCTTTATTTGCAACGGAAGAAATATCTGTGCTAATGTTTTTACCAACAGCCATCATTAGCTCTAAAGCTTCTGTTTGGACGGACTTAGCGATTTCAGCAAAAGAAGCCATGTGTTCAGCAGCGGCTTCAGCAGATTCAGATGCAAAATTGGATACTGATTTCATATAGTCGGCGGGATCTGTCTTAGCCGAAGAGAAGGTTGTCATTTTTGTCAGCGCCTCTTGAGCCCATTTAGCGGACAAGTCCGTTGATTTCTGAGCAGCAGTTAAGGAAACAGCTGATAACTTTTCATTCAATGAAGACTGAGTTTTTATCGCATCTTCTACTGTTTTTGTGTCCACTGGGAATGAACCCATGAAGTCTTTCATGACAGCAGTGAAATCTTGTGTATTAGCAACCATTTTAGTGATCCTTAATTATCAATATCGGTAAATTCCGAAATTCCTATTAAGGTCAATGTTACATGCTGCATTGCAGCATTTCAAGTTTATTCTGCACTGCAGCATAAACGGATGTTTATCACCTAAACACCTAAAAGGTAACATTTTTTCGTATCTCTTTTAAAAACTTACTTTTGCAAATAACTATAATTATAAACCTTATCCTGACTTGTCGCGCAAAACATAGCTTCCAGGCGCCGGTGCCAATGGTGGGTGATTCGCCGATCCTGGTGTACGGGAATTAATCTTTTTACCAGACTTCTTGGCCAACCAATTGCCCCACATCGGCCACCACGACCCCTCATGCTTCTGTGCGGTGGCCTTCCAGTCTTCAGGGCTCAGCATTAGGTCATCGTTGGTCCAGAAGCCGTATTTATTTTTAACAGGTGGATTCACGATGCCCGCGATATGACCTGATCCTGACAAAATAAATGTCTTGTCTTTTGATCCCATTTTTTGCACCCCTTGAAACGAAGATTTCCATGCAGCTATATGGTCACTTTCACATGAAATAGCACAGATCGGCACTTCAACGTTGGCAATCTTTGCGGATACGCCCGCAACATCAAACCCATTGGTCGCGAAGTTGTCACCCTGACACAGCCCCCGTAAATACTCGATTGCCATTTTACCTGGAAGGTTTGTACCATCACCATTCCAATACAACAAATCAAAGGCAGGCGGATTTTCACCCATCATGTAACTGCGAATGGCTGGCTGATAAATCAGGTCATTGGATCGCAAATAGCTAAATGTCCGGCTCATGAAAAAGCTGTCAAGAAAACCAACCTGCGCCACCTCAGTTTCAATTCCATCAACAAAATCATCATTTAAGAATACGCCAACTTCTCCACGATTTGAAAAATCAGTCAGTGTGGTAAACAAAGTGGCGGAGTTCACATAATCGATTCCACGCTCTTTCATTACCGTCAATGAAAGCGACAGTGTCGTGCCCGCGATGCAATAGCCCACAGCATTAACCTTTTTAACGTCACAAATTTCACGCACGACTTTAAAAGCTGTTAGATATCCGTCTTCGACATAATCCGTCATTCCGATATCGTGAGAGGCTTCATCTGCGTTTGCCCAAGATACCACAAACAGCGTGAAACCCTGATCAACGATCCATTTGACCAACGAATTTTTTTCTTTGAGGTCCAGAACATAAAATTTGTTGATCCACGGTGGAAAAATAATCAGTGGCTTTGTATAGACTTTTTGAGTGCTTGGCGCATACTGAATTAACTCAAACATATGATTGCGAAATACCACTTCACCCGGTGTTGTTGCAAGATTTTTACCAACCGTAAACGCACTTTTATCAGCCAGTGACACTACGAGTTCACCGTTGTTAGCTTCTAGGTCCGCAATCATATTTTCCAGACCACGTACTAAGCTATGACCTTCCGTTTCAACGGCTTTAGTCAAAGCATCTGGGTTAGTTGCAAGAAAATTTGTTGGACTCAGCATATCAATGATCTGATTGCTAAAAAATTCTAAACGAGTCTTTTCGGACTCGTCCAACCCCCCCATTTCAGTCACTACTTTATCGACTGATTGCGCATTCAATTTATATTGCTGCTTAAGAAAGTTGAAATATGGGTGCGTTTGCCACAAAGGGTTGGCAAACCGTCGATCTGTTGGCGTGTCATCAATGGTCTCATCAAGATTTCCCTTATTAAAAGCCTGCTGGGCGTCGATATAGTGTTGAAACGTTTTGCCCCAATATTCGATTTGCTGTTCAATGATTTTAGAAGGATTTTGTGTCATTTCCTGAAATGCAACCGTGCTAGCCTTACTATAAAGCTCTGGACTAGGGCCCTGCAAATCCTGTGAGACCTTTCGTTTATGCGACATTACCTTCATAAGTCTCTGCGTAAGCTCTTGTATACGTTTAATGTTTTCTTCCAGCTTGGGAAGCGCTGCATGAAGGTCTTCACCAAGATTAATGGGTTCACTGTTTGTTGAATCATCTGTTGTCATATCACAGTCGCCTTCTTATTGTGCAGGTGCAGCATTTGTGGCTTTTTATTGTTTTAGACAGTTTTGTCGTAAATGTCAGAAAATATCGCGCCTAAAGAGTGGCCAATCGGCCAAATGCGGGGAGCGAACAAAGCCCAAAGGTGAATAAATGAAGTATATGGCATCTTACGACATGATGGAAACGGTTAGAAACACCAATGAATGGCTGGGTGCAACTGCACGCGCTATGGGATCCTATCCGGCAGTTGCCATGTGGCCAAATCCATCGATGGAAATGTTGCGTGCTTGGGGCGAAGTAACCGAACGCAGCTTTGCGCGTATGATAATAAAACCTGATTGGGGCATTTTGACATTTTCTGAAGATGGTCGCGACCACCTCGTGCAGCTTCAGACTGTAGTTAGCAAACCTTTTGGCGATCTATTATATTTCGCCATTCCAGGCCGCAAAACCCGCAAGCGGCGAGTTCTGTTGGTCGCGCCGATGTCAGGCCACTACGCAACGCTGTTACGCAAAACAGTAATTTCACTAATGGCAGACTGCGAAGTATACGTCACTGATTGGCACAACGCGCGGGATATTCCAGTATCGAAGGGTAAATTTGACGTTGAAGATTACACTTTATACCTCGTTGACTTCATGCGCGAGCTTGGCCCCAATACTCACATTGTCTCAGTCTGCCAGCCCGTCCCATTAACATTGGCCGCAGTAGCTTACCTAGCCGAAGAAGATCCCGCCGCACAGCCACGGTCTATGACCCTGATCGGCGGTCCAGTGGATCCAGAGGCAAACAGCACCGAAGTTACTGAATTTGGTCGCACAGTTACTATGCGTCAGCTTGAACAATCAGCGATTCAGCGCGTTGGATTTAAATACGCTGGCGTAGGTCGCAAAGTCTATCCAGGTTTGTTACAATTGGCATCGTTCATTTCCATGAATAACGAAACTCATGCTAACGCGTTCAAAAATCAAATTGCAGCCGTAGCAAGTGGTGAAGCTTCCGAACATGATAAGCACAACACCTTCTATGACGAATACCTCTCGGTTATGGATATGACGGCGGAATTTTATCTTTCTACTGTGCAGCGCATCTTTAAAGAACGCGAAATCGCAACAAACTCCTTCACGGTGCAAGGCCGCACTGTTGATCTCGGAAAGATCACTACTGTTGCTGTTAAAATTGTTGAAGGTGAGAACGATGATATATCGGCACCGGGTCAATGTTTGGCCGCGCTTAATCTGCTGACCGGTCTACCAGACAGCAAAAAGGCATCACATCTTGAACCAGGAGCTGGCCACTTTGGCATATTCGCAGGCAAAAGCTGGCGTGAAAACATCCGGCCATTGGTACTAAACTTTATTGACGCCAATTCAGAAAATTCTTTCGAAACGAAGGTCTCCTCGGCACCTAAATTGCCGAATGCTAAACTTAAGAAAAAACTGAGATAGCCGTAAAAAGCGTGGTCACATCAGCAAAAAGCAACTTTCCTCTGGTCAGCAAAAATGAAGATATCGATCCGTTAGACAAAAAGTGTTTAAGATGGAAACAAAAAAACCAAATGGCTTTCTGACAAAAATAAATGCCACGACCTTTTTTATCCGCGCTGAAAATACAGATAAAAATGTGTTGGCGGTAATATCATTCAAAGAAAACCTACCCACTAAAGACTATTGGCCACCACCTCAGGTTTGGCAACTTTTAGTTAAATGGTTTTAGTTAAATTATGCTATATTATATATTATCAGCAATTACCGAAGTTCATGACAACAGCACCAAAGCCCACATATCATACGCTGATCATTTTAAAGGTGTTTCATGGGTGCGCAGGACAGGGCAGCTGCCCCTTTTACTACCGCTTCACCAGTGGTTGGCGCATCCATGTATAAAGCGCTTCTGTTGTGCCTTCCGGATCTTCCAACATTACAGTGTGACCGACGCCTCGTAGCACACCTAGCTTAGCATAAGGAATAAGTTCAGCCAGAAATTCTTGACGTTTCAATGGCACAATCTGGTCTTCTTCCCCCGCTAAAATCAACGTTGGTTGGGTAATCCGGCGCAGATTACTTTGTTGTTCACGCCGCCGCTGCATTGCGCGTTCTTGGCGCACAAATGTATCAGCCCCCAGTGACATCGCCATATCCTGCATCTCTGCTATTGCATGGGCACGCAGCGGTCCTCTACCTACATGACAAGGCAAAATATCCATTTCCAACATCTGCTCAAATCGGCCAGATTTGGCGCCAATCATCCATGGTTCGCGATCTGCCGACTCTTGCGGGGTGTCATTTAACGGGTTGGTCCCAATTAGAGCCAAACGGATTACCCGTTCCGGCGCTCGGCGCGTCAATTCTAGCGCGACAACTCCGCCCATTCCGTGACCACACAGCGCAAATTTAGTTGGTAGGGAAGACAGCAATTCAGATGCGATTTCCTCAATCCGCTCACCAAAGCACACAGGCGCAATCGTAACGGGGCGTTGATAACTAAGCACTGTTAATTGGGTTGCCCAGACACGCGCATCGCACATCATGCCTGGTAATAAAACGAGGGGTTCTACCATGCGTGCCTTCAAAATTATCCATTGACCAATATTTGTGTTATTGTTCACGGGTCAGCTCCAGACGCAACCTTAAACTGAGGCAGCCTTAGAGCTGCGTCTACATGCGAGCTCTAAAAATTTCACGCCGATCAGAAATCTCCAACGCCAGTGGTGCAATCTAATTCAGGCTGAATACTTCACTCATCATTACATGTCATATTTTATCATCAAAGGAGCCTTGCAAAAATATCCTCTAGCATATTTACACCTCAACGCGCCATCGTTACCTTTTTCTTTGTAGAGCTAATCACATAATCAAGTACACCAAAAGTGAAATAGGCAGCGGTGTATTAAACCAGCCATCACAACATCCCAACTAATTTTTCTAGAATTTAAATCTATCATTTTTTCTAGTGTGAGTATTCAAGTGTATTGCAAAAAAATTCAAATTGTCTTTGAGCAGGCACTGCCTAATTGGCTTTCTTAGGAAAGTATTGGTGCGGCAAAAAGTTGGTATTTTTGTTCGCGCCACGTTGCCAAGTGCCTTGTAGATAAGAGAAGTAAATGTTTACTTTTTTGTTATGGAAATAATCTATTTATTATTGTATAATTTTTTTCCACAATTTTATTTTGAGAACATATGAAGCCTTTAATATGGGATTTTTAGTGCCCCTTCAACACCATCAAAACTCTTCTGATGTCTTTGCCCTCAACCTTTACCTGAAACACAAATTAGAAAGCGCGCTCAACTAGCACTCCCATATATGCGTTCTCAAAAGCAGATTCTAAGTTGCACTCCTCGCTCTATCCACAAGAGCTTAGCAACTGCTTGACAGTCGGTAATATCTTGACAATGCGCGACCCTCAATTCTGGCAGGGCACTCCAAGATGAAAATAGTATTAATAGTTTGACCGCGTGGTTGCCCTTACGCAGTTTATGCTTTCATACGACGCAAGCATCAGTTGCTGCTCAAACGAAATTTAAGATACCATCTCAGTAAAAAATATATTTTATATAAAAGAGTTTATATATTTTGATTTATAAGTCCCAACCACATATGCGCTAATTAGCGTACTAAGTTTGATTTTGGTATTAATCAGACCTTGCATCAACACCGTTGTGAAAAAAATACGACATACTATATATTTACTCCTGATATAATCAAAACGCGTCAATCTACAATGCTTACGCTACGTCTCACTAACACGGCAGTCGCATAAAGCACATATTTACGCGCAACGTTACGTCCTAATTCACATCTTCTCTCGGCATTTTTTCAACGCCGTGAAAGGGCCAATGTTTTTCCACAGGATCAGCAGCGCAAACGCCGTCTTTTGTCCCATCAGCTAAAGCCCCAAAAACACACCGTATCATGCGAATACTTAGCCATTTTCTACTTGGCTTAGGATAAACCAAATCGTAAATTGCGTAAACATCAGGCTTAGGAAAATCAATGAAACCGCCGCGTCAGACAACTGCGTAACGCAATCATCGCGCACCAATTGCATCACTGCGGACGCCAATCCTGCTATGATTGGCCCAACGCTAATTTTATGATGCCGTACAGCGCCGCCAACATCACTAAGGCGCAGTTGTAAACACCAACAAAAATATCTAAACTTAACAAAGTAAACTTGACGGTTTTATCTTTGGTGCGCAACGCGACGCAAAAATCCAACATGCTCTTATAATCACTGATAGCCACTGATTTTGCCTCAGCAAAACTATAGATAATAAGCATAGGGATGGGGGACGCGTATCTCTAAACAAATTAGCGCGCCGCTAGTACCTCTTTGATCGACGCCACAATCAGCTCCAGACACGCGCTATCCGAAAATGAATGATCCGCTTTGTCCACTAACGTCAAACGCATGTCCGTGCCGTCTGCATGTTCAAACAACTTCAGCGCCGTTGTTGTGCGCACATATGTGTCAGCCGTTCCTTGCAAAAAGCGCACTGCAAACGGCAACGACAACGGCTTGCGCAAAACGCATCGTTCACGCCCTTCTTCAATCAATCTCTTAGTAATAATATATGGATCGCCATACTCTGAAGGTACCACAACGCGCCCCTCTGCCTCCAACTCAGCCTTTTGTGCGTCATCAAACCCAGCCCAAAACCCGTCTTCGGTAAAATCTGGAGCCGCGGCAATCGTCACAAGCCCCACGACGTGCCATTCCATGGCTTGGGCGATCTGCAACGATATCCAGCCACCCATGCTTGATCCAACCAAAACTACAGGTTTTGCAATCAAGTCTAACATGGCAGTTGTGTCATCAAACCAATCACCAATACACCCATCTTCAAAATTACCACTACTTTTCCCATGTCCCGAATAATCAAAACGCAAAAACGCATGACCTGACTTTTTGGCCCAGTTTTCAAGAAAAACCGCCTTCGTGCCGTTCATGTCAGATTTAAAACCACTCAGGAAAACAATCATCGGTCCTGTGCCTTCAGTTAAATGATAGGCAATTGAGCGTTTATGCGGTGTCACAAAAGTATCATTCATTTTAAAATTCCTAGCCCGCATTTTAGCTGACTTGTGTCAGCTTACTGTGGAGGCAAAATACGTTACTTTATTGTCACGAAACAACATCATCATTGATCAAAAAAAACCGGCTACATCTTTAAGACCCTTAGCAAACCGACGCACTAAAGACTAATGGAAGCATTGCACCAAAAGAGAATCATACTTTAACTAACCTTAAATCTATTTTCAGATTGGGGGCTGACGAAGGCGTATAAGATAGACTTTGTCACCCTCATAACTTGAATAACTTAAAAAAATTGGATGCACCACGCCTTACCCACTCACTTGAACTAGCTAGAACAGAAGCTCCACTTTAAAATACTGGTACTGGCAATAGAATATATAGATTGCTTTAATGCACCAATATATTGAGGTGTGATCGCGTTCATCTACAGGCAGGTGTTGCATACGATCTTAATGATTTCAGAAATCACCAAAATGCCACTTTGCCAACTTTTTTTGCTGGGTTAAGTTTGTAGCCTGATCATGGCATATGCGGTCTTCGCCGCAAAATTCTAATTACGCTCAAACTGCACAATAGCCCGCACAATGGGGGGCTTTTCGTGTGGTGTGCAGGCATAAAGAGCATGCATAACAGGTATAGGCTGCTCCAACCACTTGACGCCCTTACTGGCATCGTCGTAAGCCAATATAAATACTACCCGCAACCGGGCGCTTTTGTAGACGCCAAACTGACGAGGAGCCCGAGATGGCCCAACAAATTTCTCTTACATTTCCCGATGGTAATTCACGTCAGTACAATGAAGGCGTAACACCTGCCGATGTTGCAGCGTCCATCGCCTCCTCACTAGCAAAAAAGGCTATTTCAGCCACAGTGGACGGCGAGCATTGGGACATGGCGTGGCCAATTAAAACAGACTCAACCATTGCTATAAACACAATGAAAGACGAAGCCCCTGCCGTGGAACTAATCCGCCATGATCTTGCACATATCATGGCACGAGCGGTACAAGAAATTTGGCCTAGCACACAAGTTACTATCGGGCCTGTCATCAAAGATGGCTGGTACTATGACTTTGATCGCAAAGAACCTTTTACACCAGATGACCTTGGAACCATCGAAAAAAAGATGAAAGAAATCATCAATAAACGTGATGAAGTGCGCACCGAAGTGTGGGACCGTGACGTGGCACTAAAATACTACGAAGACCGCTGTGAGCCGTACAAAGTCGAACTAATCAATGGCATCCCCGGTGACGAACCGCTACGCATGTATTGGCATGGTGACTGGCAGGACCTGTGTCGTGGGCCACACTTGCAAAACACTGGCCAAGTGCCAGGAGATTCATGGAAATTGATGTCCATTGCAGGTGCCTATTGGCGTGGTGATAGCAACCGCACTATGCTGCAACGCATTTATGGCGTGGCGTTTCAAAACAAAGAACAACTTAAAGCGCACCTTCACATGTTGGAAGAAGCCGCAAAACGCGACCATCGCAAGTTAGGTCGTGAAATGGACTTGTTTCATATGCAAGAAGAGGCTCCTGGCCAGATTTTCTGGCACCCCAATGGCTGGTTGATTTACACACAATTACAAGACTATATGCGCCGAAAACAACGCGGCGGTGGCTACGTTGAAGTCAACACACCACAAGTTGTAGATCGCAAATTGTGGGAACAATCAGGGCACTGGGAAAAGTATCAAGAACACATGTTTATTGTTGAAGTTGACGAAGAACACGCCCGCGAAAAGTCAATTAATGCACTTAAACCGATGAACTGTCCCTGCCATGTGCAAATCTTTAACCAAGGCTTGAAGTCGTACCGCGATCTTCCACTGCGCATGGCGGAATTCGGATCCTGCAACCGCTACGAACCATCTGGTGCTCTGCACGGCATTATGCGCGTGCGTGGATTTACCCAAGATGACGGACACATATTCTGCACCGAAGACCAGATCGAAGAGGAAACGCTAACCTACATTGAATTCCTTACCAGCATCTACCGAGACCTCGGCTTTGAGAACTTTAAGGTCAAATTCTCTGACCGTCCCAACACGCGTTCTGGCTCTGATGAGGTATGGGATAAAGCTGAAACCGCACTCCTGGCGGCTACGCGCAAGGCTGGCATCGAGCCGGAATTGAACCCCGGCGAAGGCGCATTTTATGGTCCAAAGTTAGAATTTGTTCTGACCGACGCAATTGGCCGTGATTGGCAATGTGGCACGCACCAAGTTGATTTTGTGTTGCCAGAACGCCTTGAGGCAAATTACATTGGCTCAGATGGCGAAAAACACCGACCCGTTATGTTGCACCGCGCCACCCTAGGCAGTTTTGAGCGTTTTATCGGTATCTTGATTGAAGAGCATGCTGGAAAACTGCCGTTTTGGTTGGCACCGCGTCAGGTAGTAGTAGCTTCCATCATTTCGGATGCTGATGATTACGTCCGCGAAGTTGTTGCGCTGTTAAAGGCTGTCGGCGTGCGTGCAGAGGCCGATATTCGCAACGAAAAAATCAACTATAAAGTCCGTGAGCATTCACTAGGAAAGGTCCCTGTGATACTTGCGTGCGGTGCGCGCGAGGTCGAGGAACACACAGTGTCCGTGCGCCGCCTTGGAGAAAAACAAACTTCTGTAACAACCCTCACGGCAATCATAGACAGTCTGAAAACATCGGTGACACCACCAGATCTTTTGTAACATCCCAGTACTCAAAAGTGTTTCATGCCCAACCATTTGAAAAAGAGATGCCTGTTTTTTTAGTGGCTCAATCCAAAAGGCCACATCGCGGACAGTCACGCGCCCGCGATACACTTCCTTGTTAGTAGCGTTGAAACGTTACGTCAGCTTAGTGTGGCTTGATCGTCATGATGCATCCTAAAACTGTTGCAGAGCTGCGCATATCAAATTCCAGCTGCAGCTTTGGTGGTGGGCGTCCAACCCTGATACCACTCTCCGTCGATCTCAATAACAGGGCGTTTCATCAAGGTTGGGTACTTGGAAAGTAGCATGGCCAGATCGCTGGCCTGCTCCACCTCAGACAGCCCACGCCACGTAGTTGAACGGGTGTTGATCACTTTTTCCCCAAACGCCAAAATCATCGCCGCACGATCAATGTCGCTGACCTCGTCAGCGCGCACGTCAATCACTGTGACGTAGCGGTCACCAAGGTCTTTAAGCGCCTTCTGGCATGTGTCACATGATTTGAGAGAAAAAAAGCGCATAAGAAATCCACCTATATTATGGTAAAGAGTTAACTTTAGCTGCTTGTTATAATGAGTTCACCCAAGAAGTAATCTAATGACCTGAAGCTGGCGCAGTGCTCAGCTTTCTGAGGTGCAGGACAGGCGCTTACAAAAATGAGTGGTTATTATATGCAAAACTAGCCATATTTTATTTACTTTATTAAAAAATATTTGGCTTTTTTGATTTATAATCATCAATTTAACTTTGAATACTAATAAAAACTTTTCTAGTATTTTTGTTCACACAATTAAAGTCTCCAGTTTATTTTTTATATTTCCACACAACCGAAATCTTATCACATCATATATGACTTATTTTTAGGTTTATTTTATAATTTAAAGACAAAAATTTTTGAAAACTCTTTTTTTAGAAGGGTCTAACCATTTGGAATAATCCAAATCTTGAGCGAAATAGCTATCAGACTAAAATCTAATTCGATTGTAAACCTTGTATAAAAGTCCACTATTTAATTTTTAGCTTTATCTCTATATTTCAATAAAAAAGTTTTTTTAACAAAAAAATATAAATACTATTCACATAAAAATTTAAAAGGTTGTGACACAAAATCAGTAAGGTGGAACTTTGATCTCGCAATACTTATCCAATCTCATTGAGTGCATAATTAATAATTTCACTCTCACTTCATTCATCCTTCAACAACGCTTATAAACTCACGCCACTCGCCTTTGCTCATGCCTGAAGATTCCTGTGTTACGGCTTCGCCAGCGACCATCTTGCGGACACACTCAACCGCTTTGCCACTCAAATTCACACCACCCAACCGGTAATCTTCAAAAGCCCCATAGGCCGCTGGCACCCAGTCTTTGATTATTTCGCATATTGCATCAGCATAGACGCGAATTTCATACTGTGCATGGCTGTCGGCGCGTAATCGAAGAAAGTGAAACAAGTTGTGCAGATCAACTTTCCAGTACCACTGCGTGTAGATGTTTGCTGGCAGGTTCATGCGGGCGAGTTCCCGGGCGAGACCCTGTTTGGCGTTTCCGTCGGAATCCGTTTCAGAAATCATTTCTTCATAGTGGTCGTAAGCGCGGTTAGCGTCATCTTTAAGGTAGCGCAGCACTTGTTCGGCCTGATCACCAGTCAACGTTTCACCACGGCCTTGGTTGTTGATGACAGATTGAGCAGCAAGGTCTTCAGCACGTGGAATGTAGAATTCACGATCAAGGATCGAATAGCGCGCGGAGTATTCGTTGACGTTAGCTGTACGATGACGGATCCATTGGCGAGCTACAAAAACTGGTAATTTAACGTGCAGTTTGACTTCGCACATTTCAAACGGGGTGGAATGCCAATGGCGCATCAAATAGCGAATGAGGCCTTCGTCATTTTGCACCGATTTGGTGCCACGACCATAACTGACCCGCGCAGCCTGACAAATAGCTTCATCATCACCCATGTAGTCCACAACACGAACAAATCCATGGTCGAGAACGTCATGCGCTACATACAAATGTTTCTCCATGCCTTCAGATACTGCACGAAATGTCTGCTTGGGCTGGCTGCGTTGTTCGTTAATTTCGGCCTGTTGGTCGGGTGTCACGGGCATTAGGTCGTCCTTTGCATAGGTTGTCGTTTTGCACGATGATTCTGTGCATTAGCTTTGTAAATACTATATCTGCCCATCACAGCTACGAAAACCACCATATCCTAGTCAAGTTTAGTCATTAGCTGCTATGCTTTAATCGATATTATTAAAGATTGTGTATTTAATAAACCGTTGCCTACTACGTAGAACAAATCTTGATGAAACCAATTTTAGTGGCCGTGATTTGTGGCGACATGATGCTCGACGCGTTCAGGTAATCTAGCACGAACCGATTCATGAAAGATAAGGGCCTTGATGCTAACCGTACATAAGGTTGAAATACCGGCGGCGGCGGCTTGTCACGCACCGTAGACAGTGCAAAGCTTTTCCACATCAAAGACCTCATTCGATATGAAAAACGCAACGGTATTGGTGGTGGCCGCGCTGAAGGTTTTACCACAATCCTAGATAAGACACGTTTTCTTTCAATGACCTCGATTTTGATTGAAAAGCGGCATAGACACATTTTAAAAGATCGCACTTTTTAGCAATCAGTAGGTCAATTAATATTTTTAAAGCAACTTAAATTATTGACAATGAAGTCGGTAGCGTCGTTGTCCCTAATATCATTCTGTATCGCGTGATTGTTAGTATCAGTAATGAGATTGTTTATGGCGCCATCACTAGTTTCCCACACATATTCTTTGCGATTGTGTGCAGAAGTATCTGCAAATATAACTCCCAAAACGTCCAAAACCTAACTTCGTCACACCCAATAATTGGACCGATTTTCTCAGTGACAACACATCAAACATTGGGCTGCTAGTGGTAGGGCTTTACGGATTTTCTCTTGCCGTCTAGCTGCTAGCCTATCAGATTAATTTTAAAGACGAACGCTGCCAGTAGGATGGGTGTCGTAAAATATGTTGGTTCATTCAAATTACTAGTTATATCACCTACTGATTTTGCGCACGCGCTATGCTACGGTTCTTTCATTAACATAGGAAAAATAATGGCCCTTAAATTTTTACATACAATGGTGCGCGTCAAAGACCTTGATGTCTCTATCTCTTTTTACAAATTGCTCGGTATGGTGGAACGCAGGCGCTCCGAAAGTGAAGGTGGGCGATTCACGCTGGTCTTTATGTGCCCACCCAATCAAACTGACGGACACGCCGACGTCGAACTGACTTACAATTGGGACGACGACGATGCCCTCCCATCAGACAGCCGGCATTTTGGCCACCTCGCTTATACCTGCGACAATATTTATAATCTGTGCCAGCTACTAATGGATAACGGTGTAACAATTAACCGCCCGCCACGCGACGGCCATATGGCGTTTGTACGCAGTCCAGACAACATATCGATTGAATTGTTGCAAGCAGGCGATTCCTTGGCAAAAGCAGAACCTTGGGCCAGCATGGAGAACACAGGTCATTGGTAAATTCCTGATCAGACTATGCTTTTTGGCAGGCGTTGCGGCAATCTGGTATCAGGGCCCTGAGGCTTGGCGATAAGCATATGTTCTGTCGATAGATTTTTCATCTTCGGTCAGAGCGCAAGAAGTTGTATCTCAGCTTACTGGATTGTTGACAGCACTAATAGCACCACAATTGCAGTCAGCCCTGTTCGCCCCAGATGCTTCAGCAGCAGTGGCAGTTTTTGAATGATCTTACCGCTGTAACCAATTAGTGGTTTAAGATTGTTTTTTGATCGACAGCCCCTTTGAATTTAAGTGACTTTTCGCATCGCAGCAGCTGCACGCAGCCATAACGATTTCCTAACCGCTGTGGTTTTTGCGGCAACGATGCTACGCTATTTCCCGACTTTTGAATTTCAAATGGTTAACCTATCATATAATTATCCAAAAAATGCAGAGTTCAGTCCGCATTCAGATTTCGCTGTATTTCGGTTTTGCGACATAACAGTTAACCGATTGCTTATCGATGTGCCTGAAGACGCCACCTAGCGTGAAGCTTTTGGTAATTTTGTTGGCTACTACACACCTGAAGTAATCCGTGATTGGGGTGTGTGATGTTGGGGAAAAATTCTGTCCGGCACCCAACGGGTCCACAAGAAACACTTGAAAATAGTGAAACAGGAGGATGATCTTCACAGAAGTTTTTCGCGCGACGTATTTATCAGGGGTTTTTCTTGCAAACCCATTAACAACATAATTAATCAATCGGGAAGCGTTGGTACATGAACTTAATGTATCTTAATCCGTTAAAACATTGAGATATGGGCTATAATTTAAAAGGCCTAGCATTGGCCTTAGCTGATCATGGAGTTACAGCAGTCTTGCTTTTTCATCATAGCGCAGAAGCTCGAACTGCGTTTTATGAATGTTCAGATCTGGATTTTGATCTACTTATCTTTGATTGGACAACTTTGACAAACTAATCCAATGTTGTTTCCAATCAATCAACATTTGACACAACCCCAGTGGCAGCGACGGTTCCAACCACAAGTCTAGGTGCCAAACTTCAAGCGAGGTTTATACTGCTCAAACAAAAGCCCAATTTTTCAAACAATACCCTTAATATTTCCGACAACAGCAAGGCAAAAAGTGGGGTGCACCCAAAAACGTTATCAACAGCTTCGCCGATGTCACAGCCAACAATCGAAACCTACGAATTGCAGAATTGTCGCCTTATTTTATCGTTTTCATGAACCAAGGGCCTAATACCTTTGTTGAAAAAGCGTTATATTTGGCGTCTACGATGACGCCATACGCCACAAATTCTTTCACAAAATCACGACATTCACGATCAGCCAGCTAGCGCTCAAAAAAATTAATGGATGTAGATAAAATTACTGGTACCGTAACCTTCTGCAAGTCGCAAAACCACTGCAATTTCATTTAAAATGTTTATGCAAATGACGCCCTGTTTTTCAGTTTTATTGTATGTCCTTTAAATACCCACAACACAGGACGGCAAACCCTGCCTCTTTTCGATTACACGCACATGCACAGATCACCAGTTAAATCTCACATTAATTAAAATATAATAGTTACATTTTGTAAAATTTTGAGATGATAGCTTCCTTGAAAATAGCCGCAATTTTTTGTATCGGGCGTGGGCCATTTCGTTTTAGCCATTATTTAGCAAAATTCGATGTGGGCATTTAATCAGCGTCATAACGTCAAAAAAGGCTCTTAAACTAACAAAAGTTCTGTCCTGTTGAGGGCATGCACAAGTGCTGGCAGCAAATATAAGCTCATATTTCACACCATCACAAAGGTTTTGCTAATACTCCCAAAAATTGCTTAACATGCCACTGGCAAACGTTAGGTTTAATCATTGAAAAATGATCAGAAATGGGGTTATGCAGTCGGCTTTGTAACACCAACCGCGCCTTCACGGATCATTTCCATTAACGCACTGTATTCGGGTGGTTCATCAGACTGTCCACTGACCCATTGATATAATTCATGATCGTTCTCGTTTAGCATCCGATCATAAACTGTTAGCTGCACGACATCCAAACTCGCCAAATGCGCTTTTGAAAAGCCCATAAGGATCAAGTCCATTTCTTTAATCCCGCGCCGAATTGATCGCATGTGCAATCGTTTACGCATCACATCGAGAGGTTCGTTCATGTTATCACCATTAACTTAATGCGCTTTTCAAGCTGCTCAGTCGACTGTTTCAATTGCGTCGGCACGACGCTGAGTGTCGTAAGCATTGCAGGTGCATCCGCAACGATAGACGCGTCCTCGTGAATCGCCAAAGGCCCATTACTATCAGTATTTAATAAAAACCTCAGGGAAACCTTTATAATACTGGGAAAAATGCCAAACCAATTGATGCGTATTTTATTCAGACCTTCTTCCCAATTGAACAAAGTAATATGATTAATTCCCATACGCTGCAGTAGTTTTTTTGTCAGCTGCGCGACGTCTCGGGCAAACTCCACATGGCCCCCAATCGGCGCGTTTTCCTCGCTGTAACGATCTTGGGTTACCATTTCATTTTCCATCTCCGTCTCCAATATGACTGAAGTCTGTTGTTCTTTACTCTCTTGTCTCTTATGGCATAAGAAATAGATTTTCCAGATGAGGCCAACCATGTCTTTTCTCTCCGCGACACTTAAGCGCGTTAAGCCCTCGCCAACAATTGCGGTGACCACCAAAGCGCAGGAATTGCAAGCCGCGGGGCGCGACGTTATCAGCCTTGGAGCCGGAGAACCTGATTTTGACACACCTGACAATATCAAGGCGGCTGGTATCGCGGCGATCAATAATGGCAGGACGAAATATACAGCTGTGGACGGCATTCCTGAACTGAAGAAAGCAATCTGCGCCAAGTACGATCGTGACAATAGCTTGATTTACACTCCAGACCAAGTGACCGTTGGCACTGGTGGCAAACAGGTTCTTTATAATGCCTTTATGGCTACACTGAACTCCGGGGATGAAGTTATCATTCCCGCACCCTATTGGGTCAGCTATCCTGATATGGTGCTTATGTCCGGTGGTGAACCTGTATTTATCAATACCACTTTAGAAGCTGGCTTTAAAATTACGGGCGATCAACTTGAGGCAGCGATTACCCCAAAAACAAAGTGGTTCTTGTTCAATTCGCCCTCCAACCCCACTGGCGCCGGATATAGCTGGTCTGAACTAAAGTCCTTGACCGATGTCTTGCTTCGCCACTCGCATGTCTGGGTTCTAACTGATGATATTTATGAACATCTATCTTATGACAATTTCAAATTTTGCACGCCTGCACAGGTTGAACCGCGGTTACATGACCGCACGCTAACTATGAACGGCGTATCTAAGGCATACTCTATGACAGGTTGGCGCATTGGCTATGCAGCAGGCCCAATAAACCTCATCGAAGGGATCCGTAAAGTGCAAAGCCAAAGTACGTCCAACCCATGTTCTATCAGCCAATGGGCAGCTGTCGAAGCGTTGAACGGCCCGCAAGATTTCATTATCCAAAACAACGAGATGTTCGTACGTCGCCGCGATCTGGTGGTGTCGATGCTGAACGAGGCAGCAGGCATAGTCTGCCCCATGCCCGAAGGTGCGTTCTACGTTTATCCAAGCATCACAGGTTGTATTGGCAAAACCACAACAGCTGGTACCATGATAATTAATGATGAGGTCTTCGCCACAGCCTTGCTGGAAGAAGTCGGTGTCGCTGTTGTCTTTGGGGCGGCCTTTGGACTTTCGCCAAATTTTCGCGTCAGTTACGCTACATCAGACGACACACTTAAAGAAGCCTGCACCCGCATTCAAAACTTCTGTGCCAGCCTCAGCTAAGATTTAAGTAGAGCTTTTAGGCAGTGGATATGCGCGAACAACTTTTCAGCAATTATTTTGTTTCCGTGAAAATGACTTAGCGGTGTTTTGAGTAGATAACAAAAGCTGTCAGCTTCACATTGAAATAAACATAAAAGCGACTGTCAACATCAAGGATGGTGGGGTAAAATCCTAAGCCAACCGCGCCTTTTTGGGGGTCAACACAGTTTAAATTAAAACATTAACAACGCAGCTCATGCATTCTGGTTGTAACCGCAGTGCAAACAATATTTGTAAATCCCACCGTAAAGTCGACTATTCCAACATTGCGATATAGCGGATGCAATCCAAATACAATAAACAGTAGCTCGAAGGCTCAGTGATGGCCACTAACTGACCGTGCACGGCCTACATTTATTGATAGAAAGCAAAAAACCAGCCGTCAAACAGCTGCAATAGATACCGCCCAAAAATACTTGGAACGTCTTTTTTTACCTACCCTTTTAATGCAAAAAATATCTTGATGAAGATCGCACAGCTTGAGAAATTCTTACTTGAACTAATTCTGCAATCCCGCCGCCCCCGCGCGTGCAATGTGCACAGTCCCTCCCCAGAACCGCTGGTTTAGCAATACCGCAGCAACTCCCAGACCGACAGTCAGACCAAGCCATAACCCCACAGGTCCCCAGTCAAATGTGAATGCCATGACATAGCTGGATGGAATTCCAATTACCCAGTAGCTAACAATAGCTAACCACATTGGAACCCGAGTGTCCTGAACGCCACGCAGCACAGATAGTGCTACTATCTGGGCTGCATCAACTAATTGAAACAAAGCTGACAGCATTACCAACACAACACCCAGCGCCAAAACTGCATCACGTGCGGGATCTAAAGGATCAATAAATAGGCCAACAAAAACCTCTGGCATTGCAAGGTACAATATCACCACTAAGACAGCAAAACTAAGTGAAACACCATAAGCCGCAATCGCACCGCGTCGCAGATCAGCCTCATCTCGTGCACCGAATTGGCGGCTGGCGCGGATCGTAGCGGCTTCTGACATGCCAACGTGAAACATGAACATAAAAGCAGTCAGCTGCATGGCGATCCCGTGCGCTGCAAGTTCGATCTCTCCGATCCAGCCCATCATTACCGATGAGCCAACGAACAACCCCCCTTCAGCGAAAGATGTCAGACCAATAGGCAGACCAAGCCGAAACACCTGCCCCATCGCCTCATGGTCCAATTTCCAAATCCGGCAAAACAATTCAGCTTCGGGCTTTTTACGCTGCACATAAAGCATTAATGCGATCATCTGCAATATTTGGATTACCACAGAGGCAATGGCAGCACCTTTAATCCCCAGTTCAGGAGCGCCTAAATTACCAAAGATCAGCGCGTAATTTACCAGCGCGTTTGCGGCCAAAGCGACAAGCGTAATCCACAATTGAACGGCCGTCATTTCCATCGCGCCAAGGTAAGATCGCATGACCTGCACGCCCATTGCTGGGAACATGCCAAGCACTGCGATCTGCAAATATAAACCGCCTTGGGCCGCCACAGTCGCTTCCTGCCCCATCGCAAGCAACAGCACTTCGCCATACATAAACGGGACAAACAGCAACACCGCATATATAGCCGACAACCATAGGGCCATACGGGTAACACGTCGTGCGCGAGTTTCATCGCCCATCTCGACCGCTTCGGCAACCATTGGCGTCACTGCACGACCAAAACCTGCGCCGATGATGAATGTAATAAACCACAGACCCGTCGCCACCGTTGCCGCCGCCAATGATGTGACAGAATACCAGCCAAGCATGATGGTATCTGTCATATGTATCGAAAAGCCTGCAACATTGGCGCCGACCAAAGGAAGACCTAATTTTAGCAAACGTTTGGTATGTGTGCGATATGCCAAGTGTGTAGTCATACTATTGGCATATGCCCAATCTTTGCGCGGGTCTAGCCACGGACTATTTGATCAAGATTTATCATATTCAAAACGCTAATTTAAACATCAGAAATTTTTCTTATCCCGTCACTTTAACAATTCTTGCAACTGATTTTAGGCCAATAAAGCCTAATGAGAGGCCAATCTGCGCAGCCACAACAAGACTAGTGATATCTTTCGAACTATCATTAATGAGATAACGGTCACCGCCCATATCACAAAATTTAACAAAGACGTGACTAACGCAAAATGAAAAATGTCTGATGGATAAGATCACATCTGTAACCAAGGTTAAATATAATATGCAGAACACAAACAAAAACTTATGCCTCACCCTTCAGCAAAGAATATGAACATCATAACTTTTAATTTTTAGGATAGAACCTTGCAAAAAGGTGACGAATTAGTCTCTTCAAAAGTCAGAAAAATACATTGACGCTGTTAACACTATAAGCACCAATTCTTCAAAATTTTGTATGAAAAAACCTAAGCTGAACATCTTAATTCAGCATAAAATCTAAAATAAAATTGGCCCAGGTCTGCGTTCTTCGCTGAGCAATACGTTTGCCTCAACATCCCCGACGCCCGGCAATGTCATTACACGTCTGCGCAGAACCCGTTCGAAATCTGCTAGATCACGCGCAACGACCCGCAAGCGATAATCATAGCGTCCTAGCACATGTTCTACCAAATGCACCTCTGGAATGGCCGTCACCGCGCGTTCAAAATCGTCGAGTGATACCCGCCCCTTTGTAGCCAGTTTGATACCTAAAAAAACTGTCACGCCAAAGCCCAGCTTGACTGCATCCAATGACACCCGTTGTCCTGCTAAAATCCCCGCATCGCGCAAGCGTTTGATACGGCGCCACGTGGCCGGCTGACTAAGGCCGATTCGCCCTCCAAGCGCCATCGCAGTTTGGGTCGCATCTCGGACCAGCGCACATAAGATTACGCGGTCAGTATCATCAATTTTTATCATAACGGAAAACTTTCATCATCCTTCAACGTCGCCACAGTCATCAATGCTTCGATATCCGCCATATGCGGCAGTGCAAGGATATTTTTACGGTAAATCGTTTGATAATGCGCCATGTCTCGCGCAATCACGCTCAAGCGAACATCGACACGACCCAAAAAAGTCTGAATTTCTGTAACCTCAGCAATGGCGCGTGCCGCATCAAGAAATTCATCAAACGTGCGGGCGTGGGTTTTATCTAAGGTGATGCGCAGTGAAACTTCAACAAAGTAGCCCAGTACGCGCCAGTCAATCACCGCGTGATAACCTTTTAAGATACCACTTTCCTGCAATCGCCCCAATCGCCGCATTGTCTTCAAAGCAGTTACACCCGCCCTCTGGCCCAGCTCGGCAACTGTAAGAGATGGTTCAGCCTGCAATTGGCGAAGCAATCGGCGATCTAAGTCATCAAGCATGAAATATCCATAATTAATCTAATACACGCATTACAAATTCATTTAAACAAATAAATATAAAAGAATAGGTCTCGTAACGCATTTAAACCTCAGCCATATTCAGATCAGATCGAACTAATTAAAGGAATATCCCCATGCGCGTCTATTATGATCGTGACTGCGATGTGAACCTCATCAAAGACATGAAAGTTGCTATTCTTGGCTATGGCTCACAAGGCCACGCTCACGCTTTGAACCTGCGTGATAGCGGTGCGAAGAACCTTGTTGTCGCTCTGCGCGACGGATCACCAAGCAAAGCTAAAGCCGAAGGTGAAGGTCTTTCCGTTATGGGCATTGCAGAAGCTGCGGCTTGGGCGGACTTGATCATGTTTACTATGCCGGACGAATTGCAGTCCGAAACTTACAGTAAGTACGTACATGACAACATCAAGCCCGGCGCTGCAATTGCATTTGCCCATGGCCTGAATGTCCACTTCGGTCTGATTGAGCCGAAAAAAGGCATCGACGTCATTATGATGGCGCCTAAAGGCCCAGGCCATACAGTGCGTGGCGAATACACAAAAGGCGGCGGTGTCCCTTGCCTAATCGCAGTCGACAAAGATGAATCTGGCAAAGCTCATGAGATTGGCTTGTCCTATTGCTCTGCCATTGGTGGAGGTCGCTCGGGCATTATTGAAACCAATTTCCGTCAAGAATGCGAAACAGACCTGTTCGGCGAACAAGCAGTCCTGTGTGGTGGTGTTGTTGAACTAATCCGTATGGGCTTCGAGACCTTGGTTGAGGCTGGTTACGAACCTGAGATGGCTTATTTCGAGTGCTTGCACGAAGTAAAGCTGATCGTGGACCTGATCTATGAAGGCGGCATCGCCAACATGGACTATTCTATCTCTAACACAGCTGAATACGGCCAATATGTCTCCGGGCCGCGCATCTTGCCCTATGTTGAAACCAAGGCTCGTATGAAAGCGGTTCTTGACGATATCCAGTCTGGTAAATTCGTGCGTGACTTCATGCTGGAAAACGCGGTTGGTCAACCAACGATCAAGGCAGCGCGTCGCGCAAACGACGAACACCAAATCGAACAGGTTGGTGGCAAACTGCGAGACATGATGCCATGGATTTCTGCGGGTAAAATGGTCGACAAAGCCAAGAACTAAATTGCTTTAAGCACGGGCGTGAATTTTTTATGCTCGTGCTTTTTTAAAATCTAAACATTTCACATAACTAAACTAGAGTACCTTAATTCAGGATTCCAAGATATTTTCCAATATTATTAAGCTTTAAATTAGCACTTGCCCTCATAAGTTATTTTAAATTTGGGTAAGTCGTAAAATAGATAATTGGTACACTTTTATTAAATGCGTTTGGGATTATATTTTTTATTTTGTTGATACTTTTTTTCTAGATGTCGCCTAAAGCGACTTGATGCTTTAATTTATTTTAGTTTCACTAGCGTCAACATACCTGTACAGCCTCAACAGACGAACTAAAATGTTATATCTGCTGATTTAGGTATTTTTGGAAATACGCTCAAAACTTAATTGTTTTATTTATATGAAAAGGTACAATTTCTGAAATTTTCTTTACGTATTGGGTAAAACAGTATCATTTTTTTCATTTTATTTAAATATTTTTTAGATCAACCAAAAATTATTAATTTAATCAAATTTATTTTAATATATACTTTTACTAAAATTATATAGTTTTAAATTTGTATAGTTTTATCTCAATACTTTTATAACTTCACAAGATAATTTGAAAATACTTTATCATAAAAAAAGCCTACACTTTTTTATATTTACTTTAAGCATTATAGCTAGACTTTTTACATCACAATCATTGAAAATAATATTTTTAATAGTCAAACTTTTACTTTTAATATTAGTACTTTTAATAGTATGAATAGTTTATTATCAAAGGTAATTTTGAATAACTAAGTTGTATTAATTTTTTTACTCTTTAATTAGTACTATTGAAAATAGCTTATAAATTTAAATATGGTTATATTCGAAGCTTTTTTATTAAACTTTTAGACCAAATTTGGCTGCGTGACAGTCCCAACTGATCTCGGCAAAGGAAATGTATGACCGCGCAACCCTCTGTGTTCAACTGGCTGTCAATCCTTTTTCTTGGCCTGATTTGGGGTGGGACATTTATGGTAGTAGCGATTGCACTTGAAGGCTATCCTCCTCTGACTGTTGCCTGCGCACGCACGACTTTGGGTGCACTAACTTTGTTGTTGTTAGTGCGCATAATGGGCCGTCCAATGCCCACTGGACGTTCAGTTTGGGGCTATTTAGTAGTAATTGGAATGCTAAACACTGCGTTGCCCTTCGCGCTTTTATCATGGGGCCAACAATATGTGCCATCGGCGTTTGCAGGTATATCCATGGCTGTATTGCCGCTGTTTGTATTGCCTTTGGCGCATCTTTTAAGCGACGAGAAAATGTCAGCCCGAAAAACGGGAGGCGTTATTCTCGGCTTTATTGGCGCTGCGGTGCTAATTGGTCCAACATCCTTTGATTTCTCAGAAGGCAGCCTTGCCTTGCCACAGATGGCATGTATAGGGGCGTCAATTTCTTATGCGATCTCAAGCGTGTTAACCCGTGTCTGCCCACCTATTGACAGCATTGTAATGGCAGCATTGACACTGGTCGTTGGCTCGATCTGCTTAATCCCTGCGATGCTGGTGTTTGAGGGTATACCGGTGTGGGTCGAAGGGCGTGCGGGCTTTGCAATAATCTTTCTTGGCCTAATACCTACGGCATTTGCGGCCCTGCTAAGGGTACAAACCATCCGCACTGCCGGATCAGTATTTATGACTTTAGTAAACTACCAAGTCCCTGTTTGGTCAATGGTTTTTGGCACTTGGGTTCTTTCAGAAATTCTGCCATTGCGATTTTTTGCAGCATTGGCTTTGATAATGTGCGGCCTCATGATTAGCCAATGGTCTAGCCTTGCAAAGCTGCTCAAACGCTGACCTTCGCCACCGCTTCAACCTGAAACACAATACTGTCCACGACCTGTGCCAGCAGCATGTCATCTTCACATTCCGCCATCACACGAATTAACGGTTCAGTACCAGATTTGCGGATCAACAAGCGACCTTTGCCTACAAGTGATTCTTCAGCCGCCGCTATCGCAGCCTTTAATGGCTTTTGGCCAAGTGGATCTGCCCCATCACTGTAGCGAACATTTTTTAACATCTGCGGAACCATTTCAAACACGCAGATGAGTTCCGATGCAGGTTTGCCAGTTTCAATCATTGCCGCAAGGAATTGTAATCCCGCTAGTAAACCATCACCTGTGGTGGCGAAGTCAGTCATTACAATATGGCCTGACTGCTCTCCACCAAGATTAAATCCGCCTGCGCGCATCGCTTCAACCACATAACGGTCGCCAACATCAGTGCGTTCAAGGGTCAAGCCCTTGTCTGTCAAGAAACGTTCCAGACCAAGGTTGGACATAACTGTTGCCACCAACGTACCCTTGTTTAGACGATCGCTTTCGGCCCAACGGTTGGCAAAAAGCCCCATGATCTGGTCACCATCAGCGACGTTTCCGTTTTCATCCAAAATCATCACTCGATCAGCGTCACCATCTAGACAAATCCCAACATCGGCACCGTGGCTAACGATGGTTTCCGCTGCCGTACGCGGTGCAGTGGACCCGCAAGACTCGTTAATATTATAGCCATTAGGGTTGGTGCCAACGGGAATGACTGTCGCGCCAAGTTCCCATAAGATCTCAGGAGCAACTTTATAGCCTGCCCCGTTCGCACAATCAATTACAACCTTGATACCGTCCAGCCGCATGCCGTGCGGGAACGTCCCCTTCAGACGTTCAGCGTAGCGGAAACGACCGTCATCAATACGTTTTGCACGACCAATATTAGACGCTTGTACAGCTAAAATTTCGCCCTCTAACAGGCTCTCAATCTCAGATTCAGCCTCATCAGACAATTTGAACCCATCAGGACCAAAGAATTTGATACCATTATCCACAGCAGGGTTGTGACTAGCAGAAATCATAATACCCAAATCCGCTCGCATAGATGTGGTTAACATCCCAACGCCAGGTGTCGGTATCGGGCCGAGCAGGAGCACATTCATACCCGTACTGGTTAGACCAGCCGTTAGCGCGGATTCGAACATATAGCCTGACAACCGCGTGTCTTTGCCAATTACAACACGGTGGCCGTTTGATCCGTCATTTCGAAAATAACGACCTGCAGCAGCACCGATTTTTAAGCCAATCTCTGCAGTCATAGGATATTTATTAGCCGTACCACGCACACCATCAGTTCCAAAAAATTTACGTGCCATAATGTCCCGCCTGACTTTCTAGACAGCGTTAATTCACTGCCATATGCAAGCTCAAAGCCTGTCTTGTTTCTAGTGTATCATGGACCCGCAGGATTTGCATACCCTGCCGGATGCCATGCAAGGCGATGGCCAGAGACCCCGGCATACGATCCCAAGCGTTTGGTGCGTTTCCAACAATACCGATGAACCGTTTACGAGATGCGCCAAGCAAAATGACACAGCCAAGACTATGAAATATTGATAAGTTCTTTAAAAGCGTTAAGTTATGTCCAAGTGTTTTTCCAAAACCAATCCCCGGATCAACAATAATTTGGTCACGGCGAATTCCTGCAGCCTCTGCCTTCTGGATGTGACTTTCTAGGAAATCATAAACATCTAATGTGACGTTATCATATGTTGGCGCGTCTTGCATTGTAGCAGGATCGCCTTGGGCATGCATCAGACAGCACGGTGCACCAGTTTGAGCAGTGACACGGGCCATGTCTGGGTCAAACAAAAAAGCCGACACATCATTAACCATCGACGCACCAGCATCGAGTGCCGCCTGCGCAACGCGGGCCTTACGGGTGTCAATTGATATTGGAGTTACGCCATCCGCACGGATTGCAGCAATCACTGGCAATGTGCGCAAGATCTCTTCATCCACATCAACTGTTACAGCACCGGGGCGTGTGCTTTCACCACCAATATCAATAATATCCGCCCCATCCGTCACCATGGAGCGGCCCTGCCTGCGCGCGGTTTCAAAGGTGTCAAACCGTCCACCGTCAGAAAAGCTATCGGGTGTAACGTTCAAGACGCCCATAATTTTGGGCGTGTTCATGTTGAGCCCAGCGACGGGCGCACGATGCACCGTAAGGCGATTTAAGACATCATCGGGCACGTCGGATGCACGGATAAGTTTGTTTGGTTGCCCACGTTCCAACCGCTCTACATGGGTGAACCAACACCAGCCCCCGGCAAGCGTATGCGCAGCATCAGGGCGGTGTGGGTCAGTCATTGCGACGGTACGATAATAAACCATTAGATTACACGAGTTGGAATATCACAGTCAGGCGCACCTGTTCCAACAATAACCAATTCTAAAGCTTGTAATTGGCCTGCAAACCATGCGGCCAGCGATCGCGCATCCCGGGCATCAGCGCCTGGACTATCCGCTGCATCAAGCACTATTTTAGATGGTGCCCAAACGCAAATTTGGCCATTTTTCATTGCCCAATCAAGTTCCGTACGCGTGCCAACTACGACGCAGCGTTTGTCGCGTCCTGCCAAAACCCATGCGTTTTGTTCTATCGCCAGCAGATCAATGCGCCGTTGTGCCATAGTTATACCGGTTTGTGGTGTCAGAACATCAGCAACGCCAACGCAAAAAATCAGCGGTATTTCGTTCACCAAAAAATCATCAATCAACTCTGATATGCCCTCTGATGCAATAGTTTCATTAGATAAATACACAATCCGTGGGTGTGGATCCTCAACAGTTTCTACCGCCGCGTCCTCATGTCCACCTTGCTCGCGCATAATTTCCACACCAAGAGAATATGGACCGCGGTCAATCTTTTCGATCCGCACAAACACCCGCAATGCTTGGGGTTCTAGCAATATTCGTTCTGCTACCCGTGCGGCCAGAGTTTCGAGCAGGTTAAGCCGCTCTGCCCCTAGTTCTGCCTCAATCGCTTCGGTCACACGGTCGTAAGACAGGATACGATCAACATCATCATCAATGGGTCCTGTAAGAGTTTCTAATTCAACCACCACGTTAAATTTAATACGTTGAAGGTGGCCGCGTTCTTGTTGAAACGCGCCTATTTCGACTTCGGTAATATAATCGCGTAGAGAAATACGGTCGCGTAGACCAAATTTTTCACTTGGAGTGGTCGCCTCTGCCCGCTCGGAGGGGTGGGAAAATGCTAATTTAGTGTCGCTGCTCATGCTTATCCCACTTTGTATCATTGCGCAGTTGTATTCTTTGAGTACTAAGCGTGTAGGTCCACGACAACAGCCTGTTACGCCACCCTTTAGGGCACATGCGACGAAGTGATGTTAACCCTCGCGATAAAAGTAATGCGATCCGATGGAGGCTGTGCGCGGAAATATACTTGCCCACCGCGGATTTACAGCCGTAGTATGATAATGTGTGGCACCATTTGTCAATTCACGCGGTGACCCGTCTAGTAGTATACGGGCAACTTTCCCAACTTGCTTCCAAGCAGCATGTTCGTTAATTTGTTCTGAGGCACCGTCACATGTGTACGTAAATTGGCAGGCGAACTGACGGCCAGTACCTTGATTAATGACACCGCAGAGCGTGCTTGGATAGCGTACAGAATCACGACGGTTCATAATCACTTCACCGACTGCAAAAAGTCCACGCACATTTTCGCCACGTGCCTCGAAATACAAAGCTTCCGTCAGGCAGCGCCATTGCTCGCCCCCGGATGCAGTTGGCTGGGACGCTAGGAAGAATTTATCATAAATAATGGCGTCAAGTGCAATTGGAATATAGCTGGCTGTTGACGGCATTACGACTGAGGACACTGTAGCGCTGTCACTAGGAACCTGCTGGATGGCTAACTTTTCTTGTCCAAACAACGTAATTAAATTGGCCCCCCCCCCTCCATCCGCTTGCAAACCGCCTACTGCAGCAAGAGTTATAATAATGCTCAATGCAGCAACAACCAAACTCATTCTAAATTGATTTAACATTCTTGTCCTCAAGCAGACAGGTGATCAGTTTCTCTTATGAAACTTGCCTCTATGGGAAAATGTCTAATCCGTCTAGTTAGCCTCATGCGGTGTGCGGTCGCAGCGATGTCCTTAGTACACAACACTAACAATCACCCTAAAAATGATTGGAATAATACGATTTTCTGCATTCACACATAATCCAATTTATCTGCCTAACTTGTCTTTGAGCGCCAGTTGAGCAGCAGAAAGCCGCGCAACTGGGACTCGAAATGGAGAACATGACACATAGTCGAAGCCCTGCGCACGGCAAAATGCGATTGCAGCAGTGTCACCACCATGTTCTCCACAGATCGACAGCGTCACATCTGGCCGACCCTTACGGCCACGTTCTGCACCCAATTGAAGCAATTCACCGACGCCATCTAAATCGAGCGTGTGAAACGGATCCTCCGGGTAGACATGCAACTTGACATAATCAGACATGAATTTACCAGCGTCATCGCGAGACAAACCATAGGTCATCTGGGTCAAATCGTTAGTCCCAAAAGACAAGAATGCTGCGTGTTCAGCAATATCTGCTGCACGCAGCGCTGCACGCGGCGTTTCGACCATTACGCCAAGTCGATATTCAAAATCCACACCAGATTCGGCCCGCACAGCAGCAGCAACAGCATCAAGACGCGATTGCACCAGCTCAACTTCGCGTTTCGCGCTGACAAGCGGGATCATGATTTCCGGTACCAGAGCGATACCTTTGGCGCTGGAAGCAACCGTTGCCTCAAAAATAGCACGCACCTGCATGTCGTAAATTTCTGGCACGGTAATGCCCAGCCGCACACCGCGCATACCCAGCATAGGGTTGTATTCCGACAAATCATCAACTCGCGCCGTCATCTGCGCCAACGGCACGTTCAGCACTTCAGCCAGATCGCGCATACCCTGCTTGCCTGCAGGCAAAAATTCGTGGAGCGGCGCATCAAACAACCGGATACAAACAGGCTGATTCTGCATGATTTGAAATATCTCAGAAAAGTCAGCTCGTTGCAGCGGTAAAAGTCGTTCCAAAACTGCAGCAAGGGCGACTGGCGTTTCCGCAAATATCATCTCTCTCATCAAATCTACGCGCTCACCCTGAAAAAACATATGTTCTGTGCGGACCAATCCGATGCCTTCAGCAGCAAAGTTACGGGCCGTTTGTGCATCTGCGGGAGTATCAGCGTTAGCGCGAATACCAATATCTCGCACATCGTCAGCCCATGACAACAAGGTCTGGAAAGCATCATCAAGGGCAGCCTCAAGCATGGCTGGTTCACCGACCAACATCTGCCCCGTACTGCCATCGACTGTGACCATATCACCAGCCTTAAAAGTGCGCCCGTCGAGACCCGTAATTGTGCGTTTACGTTCATCAATGTCCAACTCGGCAGCCCCAACTATACAGGGCAAGCCAATACCGCGCCCAATCACTGCTGCATGGCTGGTGATGCCACCACGCAGCGTAACGATAGCAACCGCGGCGTGCATACCACGAATATCTTCAGGTGTGGTTTCACGGCGTACTAGAACGCATGCCTCGCTGCGCGCTGCACTTGCCTGCGCTTCGATTGCGGTGAATACTAAACGCCCGCTGGCTGCACCAGGGCTGGCCGCAATGCCCCGCACAAACACATCGCGCTTCGCATTTCGATCTACCTGACGGTGCAACAATTCAGACAATGTAGCAGGCTGCACCCGCATAATAGCGTCTTCTTTAGCGATAACACCTGAACTGGCCAAATCAACAGCAATGCGTACTGCGGCACGGTTAGATCGCGGAATACGCACAGCGTCCAAAATTGTCAGCTGACCGTCTAGCAGGATAAACTTAATTTCCATCTCTTCGCGCAACTTGACGCGCACTAAAGCTCCAAATTTCACAAGCTTAGTAAACGCATCTCGTGCCTGCTCTTCCAACGACGGCCCACGTGGATCACGGGTCAAGTAAAGCGCATCTTTACTGTCGCGCAGCCCCTCGCCATGCAATGCTTGTGGCACGAAACGCCCGTTAATTTCAGGCGTTCCAGTTCTACCAGATGCAAATTGGATTACACCAGACCCCGAAATACCCTTCCCTACCGCCAAAGCCATTTCTTGCACAACCAACCCGAGCCCCGCGTCGGGCGGCGCACCCTTGGCTTGACGCAAAAGCCGGGCGGTAGTGCCTTCCCATGTCCGCGCCATAGACCGCAAAACCTCGGCTAATTGCGCGCCCACATCTTGTGGAAATTCGGCATCCATTTCAGTTTCGTAGTTTAATAACATCATGCGCAGCGCATCGCGCGATGGATGATCGGGAAGGTAAAACTCTTCTGGGTCTAGCCGCGCCACTTCGACAGCAAAAGTTTGAATATAACGCATATACAGCCGAATTGCAGTGTCATCACCTAAGGTATCGCACAAGGCAACGTACTTTGCGTCATTCATCCCAATGTTCAGCATGGCAACTGGTCCGCCCCAATCAGGATCCATGCTGCTTGGGCGGACCGATAGCAAAGGGTTGTCCCTAAAATGGCATAAAATTTTCTGCAGATCAGCTGCTTGCCCAGCCGCAATCGCACGTACAACATTAAAGGACATAGCTACTGTAGTCGGTACGGGCATATCTAAACGGATCAGCCGTTGCAGGCATTTCGCCCGCCCACCATAAACATCCGCGACCATGGGCACGGTTTTTGTCACAAGACACATATCCTTAGGTGTGATAACTTTCTGCACTGCGGCATCCCCTTTGTGCGTACCATAGAGGGGTGCCTGAACAGAGCAAGGATAACCTTAACAGGGAGTTAACCTTCAAGTTTTCGCAGGTCCGCAACACTCAGGCAGATTGTGCGGATGCGATACAATAAATTTAAACGATTTCTCCGCAATACTGCGCTATCTGCATTAATCTGGACTGTGTCGAAAAAAGCATCAATTGGTACGCGCAGATCCGCCATAGCAGACATTGCCACCGAAAATTCCTCAGCCTCCATCGCAGGCGCGATTTGAGCATCTGCCACATCAAGGGCAATAAATAATGCTTTTTCCGCGCCCCCTTCAGCGAATTTTATATCAGCGCCAAAAGAATATTCGACCCCGTCTTTATCTTCAGCTTGCGACAAAATATTGTTGGCGCGCTTGAACCCTTGGATCAGATTGACCCCGTCATCAGTTTTTAGGAATGCAGCAAGTGCAGGAAGCATTTTTGAAATCTTTAAGAGATCATCTGCACCTGAAGCGCCAATACAAGCATCAACCAAATCTGGTTTATATCCATCATCACGAAGAAAGACTTTTAAGCGGTCATGGAAGAAGGTGAGAAGGTCGGCCGCTACAGCTTTTGTGATAGCTTTGTCATGCCTGCTCAAGAACTCTTTGCGAAATCCATCAAGACCAATCTTCCCGACTGGGTGTTCTGGATCAGTATCCTGACAAATGAGCTGCTCCTGCGCCCACTCAAAATAAATAAAATTTTCAACGATTGATTGCCAAAGGATGGTATTCAGAGGACATCGCAACCCATTCTCCAACACCAACCGAATAACCCCCAATGCCGCACGACGCAGCGCAAAAGGATCTTTCGATCCTGTGGGCTTCTCATTAATCGTCCAGAAACCCGCAAGCTTATCAATCTTTTCTGCCAAAGCTACAGCCACTGAAACTGGCGCAGTTGGCACATCGTCTGACGGACCCAACGGCGAATAATGCTCTTGCGCGGCAAGTGACACAGCGTGAGACAACCCGGCCTCACCCGCATAATAACGCCCCATCAATCCTTGAAGCTCAGGAAATTCGTAGACCATTTCCGAACTTAGATCAGCCTTAGAAAATCGTGCCGCAACTTCAACTTCATCGGGATCTGCACCTACTAACGGCGCAATTTCTCGTGACAGTACGGCCATGCGATCGACCAATTCAGCAACTGTGCCAAGTTTATTGTGAAATATCACATTATCCAGCGCATCCAACCACACCTGTCCACCACTCTTGGCAACACGCAGATCATTTTCCCAGAAAAATTTTGCGTCAGAAAGTCGAGCAAAAAGTACCTTTTGGTTGCCTGCAAGGATTGTTTTACAATTGTCTACGGTTTCGCGATTTGCGACGGTTACAAAACGCACAATCTGGCCAGTTTTATCACGGACAGAAAAGAATTTCTGATGTTCTTTCATCGACGCCGTCAAAACCTCTGGAGGCAAGTTCAAGAAATTATTTGCAATGGTACCCATTAGCACAACAGGCCATTCAACAAGACCTGCAACCTCAGCCAGCAGCCTTTTATCTTCAACTAATTCCAGACCCGCAGCAAACGCTTGATTGGACGCTTCCGACCAAATCATATTAGCCCGTTCATCGGCACGCAAAATCACTTTAGCGCGCTTTAGCTTCGCTTCGTAATCGTCAAATGACGTTACAGAAAATTCACCCGGTGCCATAAAGCGGTGGCCTCGCGTAATGTTTCCAGCAGCAATACCATCAATAGAAATTGTGACAATTTCAGTTCCACTATCATCAGTCAAAATGCATATGATCGAATGTAGCGGGCGAACCCATTTTAACGTCCCAGTGCCCCAGCGCATAGATTTCGGCCACGGGAAGTTTCGGATTGCCCCTTCAAGGACCTGCGCAATGATATCGGCAGCCTTGCGGCCAGGCTTTTGGATTACCGCAAAGAAGACCTCACCCTTACCGGTAAGACGGGCCTCCAAAGTGTCACGCGACACTCCTGCACCACTACAAAATCCGTCAATAGCCACATCAGGTGCATCTACTTTTGGGCCTTTGCGTTCTTCGCGGGTGTCAGGGGATTCAGGCGACAAACCCTCAACCGACACAGCCAGCCGGCGAGGCGTGCAAAACACCCCAGCACTTGCGTAGGTAAGGCCCGCGTCGACTAATCCATCAGTAACCAATTTCCGCAAGTCGATAGCAGCTTTGTCCTGCATGCGGGCTGGAATTTCTTCGGAAAAAAGTTCAATTAAGAGGTCGGGCATTTAAAAGTCCTCAGGCAAGTCTGGGCAATGATCTGGGGTTGGATCACCAGAAAAGACAGCATTACCGCAGGAGTTGAGTTGATGCCACACAAAACCATAACCATTTGGTAACACAGCCACGACGCGATCGACCCCAAATGTAATATTTTCTTGACTCATGAATGCAGTAGCAACACCATCTTCAAGCGACTGACCGATTGCACGGGCATCAAAACAATCAAACCACGGCGGAGCAGTCAAAGGTACTGCATCGTTCATGATCACATAAGCTTCTATCAGCTTGGCTTGGCTTTGTTGTGTCATAAAACAAGCGCGGTAGGATACACTGCTAGACAGACGGACGCCGTCTACTACTGAGTCTATGCCTTTTACATTTTCCAATAACAACGGCTCTGGATCACCCGATATAATGCTAATCAATTGGATTTCTCCAATCTCAGTTGCGGTCAATTCAACGTAGCCCGCATAGACAAGCTGATAGTACATCAAAGCCCCAAAAATTACGGATGAGCCCAATATGGCAACAATCGCAACGCGGGTGGCGTTCATGCTGCGTCCTCAGTGTGTCCACCAGCTGTGGTTTGCAGAAAAGCATCAGCACATAGTTTTGACAACGCGCGAACACGACCAATATAGGCTTGGCGCTCAGTAACGGAAATTACACCACGCGCATCAAGAAGATTAAAAAGGTGGCTGGCTTTGATCGCCTGATCATAAGCGGGTTGCGCCATGACTATTTTGTGACCCGTTTTCGGATCAATATGATCATGGGAAAGGATTGCAGCACATTCGCATTCAGCATCTTCAAAGTGCTTAAGCAGAATGTCTGTATCCGCGATATCAAAGTTAAAGCGTGAATATTCTTGTTCCGCCTGCTTGAACACGTCGCCATAGGTCAATGGGATCAGCGACTGAGGGTCATTATAGGGCATGTCCATGACGTGGTCAGCACCTAGTACATACATTGCAAGGCGCTCTAGCCCAAATGTTAACTCACCGGACACGGGATGACATTCGTGGCCACCAACTTGCTGAAAATAAGTAAATTGTGACACTTCCATACCATCACACCAAACTTCCCAGCCAAGACCCCAAGCACCTAAAGTCGGGCTTTCCCAGTCGTCTTCAACAAATCGAATATCATGCAGGTCCATGTCCACTCCAATGGCCTTCAGTGACCCCAGATAAAGGTCCTGCAAATCGGGCGGGCTAGGTTTGATTAAAACTTGAAACTGATAATAGTGTTGCAAACGGTTCGGATTTTCGCCGTAGCGTCCATCCGTTGGACGACGCGATGGTTGTACGTAGGCTGCGGCCCATGGGACAGTCCCAAGACTGCGCAGAGTCGTAGCAGGATGGAACGTACCCGCTCCGACTTCAAGGTCATAGGGCTGCATAATAGCACAACCTTTGGATGCCCAATACGCCTGCAGGCGAAGGATGATTTCTTGAAAACTGCGCGGTGTATTGGCCATTGGAGCCCTCTTGCATAACTGAAGCTTGCATAGGTTGCTGCGCCGCGAGGGTCAATGTGCACAAATGTCTATAATTTAAGGGAAATCGGTCCCGTCTCTTTACAGATAAAGCCACTTTGAATGTATATTGGGGGGGTAAAATTGATAAATTGCGCAGAACGCATGATTGAAGTAGCTATTAAGCAATCTTTTTAAGGAAAAATACAAAGACATGGCTCGCATTTTATCAATATTAATTTTTAGCATTTTTATAGCCCTCCCTGCTGCAGCCCAGCAAAGCGTTTGGGTTCAGGTCGAAGCCCAACAGACATTGACTGGCGCACAAAGCGCCGCACGTGGTTATGCATCCGCAGGTGTGATGGACGTGACAGGATTCACTCTACCAGGGAACTGGTATGGTATCGCTCTCGGCCCCTATACACCAAATTATGCAGAGACACAGCTGAACCGTTTGCGCAATGCGCGTGTGATCCCTGTTGATAGCTACATTGTCGACGGCGATCGCTTTCGCACGCAATTCTGGCCTATCAGCGTCACAGCCCCTGATAATCCTGTAGCTGTAGAAGCAACTGCACTGGATCAGACATCGACTTCCAATGTTGATCCCGACCCTATTTTGCCCTCCAATGAAACCCTGCGTGAGGCGATAGACAGCGAACAAGCCCTTGATAATAATGAAAAACAGGTATTGCAAACTGCAATGCAATGGGCTGGATTTTACAATGGTGCGATTGACGGGCTTTATGGGCGCGGCACTCGGCAATCGATGTTTTTATGGCAAAAAATGAATAGCCATGAACCAACGGGTATTTTGACAAAAGGTCAGCGGGCCGAATTACTCGGTGCTTATAATTCCATTCTCGATGGTATGGGCCTACAATTGGTACGCGATGTTTCGTCCGGTATTGAGATGCAGATCCCAACTGGCGTGGTAAAGTTTTCCGAGTATCAGCCCCCGTTCGCACGTTTCGATGCGTCGGGTGATGTCGCGGCTCAGGTTTTGTTGATCTCGCAACCTGGCGACCAAGCACGGTTGTCCGGACTTTACGAAATCCTACAAACACTTGCGATCATTCCACCCAACGGGGAACGAAGCCGTCGCGATCGCAGTTTCACAATCGAAGGCACAAACGAAACAGTTAAATCCTTTACATCAGTTCAATTGGAAAATGGGGAGATCAAAGGTTTTACGCTGGTCTGGCCAGTGGAGGATGACGAACGTCGCCGCCGTGTGCTTGGTGAGATGATCGCAAGCTTTAAGACAATCAGTGGTGTGCTCGACCCATCAACCGTGCGCCCAAACGAAGATCAGACTATTAATATGATTGCAGGTTTGGCCTTGCGAACACCAATCCGCGATCGTTCTGGTTTCTATATAAATAGTGCAGGTGATGTTTTGACCACGCTTGAAGCAATTAGCGAATGCACATCAATTACCCTCGGGATGGAGCATGACATGACAGTGGTGCACCAGGATGTCGCGCTAGGGCTTGCCGTCTTGCGCCCAACTACACGTATTGCACCCCCTGCCATTGCAGAATTTCAAACTGGCGTGCCACGGCTGAACGCTGAAGTCGCTGTTGCGGGTTTTCCTTATGGCGGTGTGTTAACAACGCCTGCACTCACATTTGGAAAACTTGCAGATATTCGCGGGCTGAACGGCGAAGACGAGGTCAAACGACTGTCAATTTTTGCACAGCCTGGTGATGCAGGTGGGCCAGTCTATGACAACAGCGGTGCGGTCTTAGGGATGTTATTGCCTAAGACGCAAAAAAACGGCCAGATTCTGCCAGCAGAGGTTTCATTCTCTGTGGATGCCAACCAGATTGTGGCGTCAATTACTAACGCGGGCTTGGACATTTTGACAACGAAGACCGAAGGCTACATGACGCCGGAAACCATGACTCTGATGGCCGCCAACATGGCAGTTCTTGTCAGCTGCTGGAGCGACTAGACTTCTTCAAGTGGCAAGCTCTGGCGTCAGGCGAATAAGTGTCGGAACATTAGCTTTAAACGCAGCGTCTAATGCCGGCGCAATATCTGAAAGTGTTGCCGGTTGCGCCGCAAGCGCGCCATAAGCTCTAGCCAGCGCCAAAAAGTCAGGATTCCGCTGGATTACTGCGTTGGGTGGAATCTGGGCACTTATCATAGAATTCTCAATCTCGCCCAGTTTTCCATTATCCCACAAAATAATCGCTAATGGCAGCCCAAGTTCTACGGCTGTGCCAAGTTCCGCAATCGTATATTGCAACCCATAGTCGCCAATGATGCATACCGTCGGCCGATCTTTGCGGGCAACAGCGCCCCCGATGGACGCAGGTAACGCGTAACCAAGCGTGCCGAACCCGAACGGGTGGTGCCAATGACCGGCGTGTTTCATCGGCCAAATGTCTTGTGCAGCGTAGGCAAAGCCCGTCATGTCAGAATAAATCATCGCATTATCCGGCATTGCAGCGCGAACAGTATCAATAATCAGAGGTAGGCCAGGGCGTTCCACTTCGATTTCTAAACGCCAGCCAGACCGGGCCTGGACGACCTCTGCGGCTGTCCATTTTGTTGGAACTTCTCGATGAATTTTATCCATAAGGGCAATCAAAGTTATCGACGCATCAGCACAAAGCGCCACATCGGTGCGTGGTCGGGATGTCAGCATCTCTGGATCGATATCAACGCGAATAAATGTTCCGGTATGTCCCAATTCTGATCGCCAAATATCAACCTCAGCCAATTCGGTTCCAATAGCAAAAACAACGTCTGCCTGTCCGATGATGACCTGCGATCCCGCGCGCGACAGGTTTGAACCAAAGTGCAACGGGTCATCATGCGCAAACACGCCACGGCCTGCGTAGGTACTGAAACTTGCCGCCCCAGTTACTTGCGTAACGATCCGCAGTGCCTCATCAGCGCCAACACAACCACCACCTGCGATGATCAGTGGGCGTTCAGCGTTCTGTAGCAGATCGGCTATGTCGCCTATGACTAAGGTGTCATCAGTTTTACAGTTCCGTTCAGGTACAGCATTAGGCGGCATACTAGATTCAGCTTCAAGCAGTTTAATGGGCACATGGATCGCTTTGGGGCGTTTCCGCTTGGTCGCAAATTCAGTGAAAGCAAAGTCAATCAGACCATAGACCGCGTCAACCGTACGCGCGGTAACAGACCAATCGGTGACGCTTTCAGCAGCACCTTCTTGGTCCCTCATCTGGTGCAGCTGGCCCTTTTCGAAAACAATTTCATCCAAACAGGATGCCAACATCAACACAGGGACACTGTCAGAATAGGCCTGCCCCATAGGTGTCAGCGCGTTCAGAACACCTGGCCCAGTAATCACGTAACAAACACCCGGTTTATTAGATGCGCGTGCGTAACCGTCGGCCATAAAGCCAGCACCCTGTTCATGGCGAGCCAGAACATGAGTAATGCCCGCTTCTTCGATCCCACGATACATTTCTTGATTGTGGACACCTGGGATACCAAAAATCACATCAATGCCACGATCTTTGAGCATGTGGGAAATTTGGGCGCCTAAAGGTCTTATCGTCATTTTTATTCTCTCCAGAAATGCCAGCTAAGAATGGTAAAAACAGCCAAAATTTCAAGCCGTCCCACCAACATTGCGATAGCCAAAATCCACTTTGCGGTATCGTTAATGCCTGCAAAATTGCCTGCTGGTCCAATTTCTGTGCCCAATCCCGGCCCCACGTTGGCCAACGCTGTTGCAGCACCTGAAATTGAAGTGATGAAATCCAACCCCGTTAATGCAAGCGCCACGCCAACGACACCAATCGCAACCATGAACGCCACAAAAAACGCCATGACCGAGTTTAAGACATCGTCACTGACTGCGCGCCCCTGATAGCGCGGGGTGAAAATACCATGGGGCGAATGAATGCGACGGATTTGTGCTTTGATAGAAGTAAACAGCAACTGATAACGAAAAATTTTAACGCTACAAGCTGTTGATCCAGCGCACCCCCCGATCAAGCCAATAAAGAAAAACATCGTAACTGCGAACGGACCCCATTGCATGTAATCCGCACTGGCAAAACCTGTTCCAGTAATGATGGATGTAACGTTAAAAAGCGCTTCACGAAAGCCTGCTTCACCAAATCCATGAAACGTTCGCCACAACCATATAGTCATTAACAGAACCAATACAAAAACCACAACAAAAAAGGTGCGGATTTGGCTGTCAAAAATCAGTGGCTTTACGCCATTGCCAGAAATAAGTTGCACATACCTCACAAATGGCAACGCCGCGAGGATCATAAACATGCTAGCGACGTAATGTGTTCCCGCGCTGAACGCCCCAAACGAATTATCGTAGTTTGCAAATCCACCTGTCGACACAGTTGTCATTGCATGAGTGATTGCGTCAAATGAATTAAGCCCAACGATAAAATAACAAATGGCGCAAGCAAGTGTGATTGCAACATAGATTACTGAAATACGACTCGAAATTTCAGCCGCTCGAGGCAAAATTTTACCCATAGTGTCAAAAGACTCTGAACGAAATATTTGCATGCCACCAACGCGTAATTCGGGAAGAAATACCATCGCTACAACGATGATACCGATGCCACCTAACCATTGCATGATTGCACGCCAAAGCTTTAATCCTTCAGTTAAGCCTTCTATCTCAATAATAACCGTAGCACCTGTAGTTGTAAGGCCCGACATCGCCTCAAAGAACGCATCAGTGAAGTTCAACTCGGATACGCCTAACATAAAAGGCAAAGATCCAAACAACGGCAATGTCAGCCAAACAAGTGTTGTTAGCAAGAAAGTCTGACGGATGGTCAGGCCTGAAGATACACCGTTGTGACACGCAAGTGCCACAAGCCCACCAACCAGAATGGTTATAACTGCACTTTCAAAGAAAACTGTCCAATGGCCATTTCCAGCCACCAAATCAGCTAACAAAGGCGCGAACATAGTGAACCCTAGGGCCGCAACCAGAAGGCCAATCACATATCCCACAGGGCGCACGTCAAACATAGATCAACGGTTGGCGTGAGGTGGGCAAAGTGTCAAGCGGAGCAATGTCTAATACGAGTGCTGAATCGGGCATTCGCTGCAGTTAAATCAATGCCAGCTCTGGATTTTTGTAACCAACTAAATTTTGAATGGGTAAAGCAAGGCAAAATATGAACCCTCGTTGACAGATGCTAAGGCAGCCAAATTTTGACGCTGAAGGCAGAAAAACTTTCACTTCGGTCGCAACCAAGAAAAGTTAAGTATACAAAGTGAATTTTGATATCAGTAAGGCTAATTATTTAGCAAAATTGGTACACAAGTCCAACTGCACTTTATCTGTTTAACTAACAGTGATTCCGTTGGGCTTATTGGCAGCCGCAAGAAATAATTTAAAAATAAAAGTTATTAATGACTGCATCTACGCCCAGTTTTTAATTGCTATCAGGAGATGTCAGTAATTTTTTGATTTATGGTAGGTTAACATTCTATTTAAAAAACAATTTTTTAAAACGACGAAAAATAAATGATTTTTGCTTATAGCCATATAAATTTCTGTCTACCTTCACCGAAGGTGTCGAATCGCACAAATCATATTTTGCCGTACGCGTTAAACATATTGCAAACAGTCTCAAGAAACACTTTTGACTCTAAATTTCCAAAACTATGCGTACAGGCCCGTTTCATCGATATGGCCCCTCCGTCTTTTGAAAAGGACATTAGCAATCGCATGCCGTTGCCGTGTGGGGCGCACGCCATGCACAGACAGGTGCGCCGCCATGTCATCATCATAGATCAAGAATTTACCACATCTTCTATCCGCTGCATAGAAGTTCTCCGCGTGATGATCTGACGTCTGATAAACGCTGCGATAAATAATGCGGTCATAACAAGAATGATCGTTGGCGCAGGGGCACTGTCAAGGAAGAAACTGGCATAAGTTCCCAACAGCATCGATACCATACATACTATTACGGACACCCATAGCATCGTGGAAAACTTGCGCGCGACCAAGAATGCGATGGCACCCGGTGCAATCAGTAAACCAATCGCAAGGATCAGGCCTGCAGCAGATAGAGTGGCCACAATCGTCAGCGAAAGTGCTGCGAGCAATCCATAGTGCAGCCAATTGACCCAAAGACCTGATGCGCGTGCCTGCGCGGGGTCAAAGCTGTGCAGCAACCAATCTTTCCATTTTAGCGCCAGTATCAGACCAACGCCCGCAGAGATCATGCCAGCAGTCCAAAGCTCATGTGGTTCAACACCTAGCATGTTGCCAAATAGAATGTGGTCAAGATGCGCGCTTGTCTCAACCGAGACGTAAAGTACGATGCCGACACCAAACATGCCCGAAAATACAACACCCATAACGGTGTCCTGTTTCACGCGGCTGTTCGTGGACAGATAACCAGTAGCAAGCGCACAAGTCATGCCAGCGACGAACGCACCAATGATTAGCGGGATACCGATGATATAGGCCAGAACAATGCCCGGCAGCACCGCGTGACTGACGGCATCACCCATCAGCGCCCAGCCTTTCATCACTAGAAAACACGACAATAAGGCAGTTGGAACAGACACGATAATCGAGATGTAAAACGCGTTCTGCATGAAAGCAAACTGGAACGGTAAAAGCAGGGTATCCATTATTTAAACTCCGCTGCTAGATCGCCAGGTCCACGTTCCAGCGCCTGTTTGGCTTTGCGTTTGGCAGCCAGTAGCCCGTGCTTTGGGGCAAAAACAAACGCCACAAGAAAGATAAGAGTTTGCAATGTCACGATGATGCCACCCGTCGCGCCATCTAGAAAATAACTACTATAAGCGCCGATGAAACTGGTGATCGACCCAATGGCGACGGATGTGATTATCAAACGCGGAAATCTGTCGCAAAGCAAGTAGGCCGTGGCCCCGGGTGTGACGACCAAGGCAATCACCAGAAAAGCACCGACGGTTTGCATGGCAGCAACCACAGAAGCAGACAATAAAATGAAGAAAACCGCCTTGAGCATGCCGGGGCGCAGACCAATCGTACGCGCGTGATTTTCATCAAAAAATGTTACCATGAGGTCTTTCCATTTAGCCAGCAACACGGCCAACGACACAAACCCGATGATCGCCAATTGTAGGGTGTCTTCCGGTGTGATGGCCAAAATATTTCCCATGGTGATCGTCTGAATTGACACCGACATTGGGTTGATCGACACGATGAACAAACCCAACCCGAAGAAGGATGTGAAAATCAGACCAATGATCACATCGACCTTTAGGCCCGACCGCTCTGAGAGGAACAACATTGCACCCGCGGCAAGGCCGCCCGCAATGAACGCGCCCAACGCAAACGGTAAGCCAAGAATATAGGCCCCAGCCACCCCCGGAACAACTGAATGGGACAGCGCGTCCCCGATCAGCGACCAGCCTTTGAGCATCAAATATGCTGATAAAAATGCGCATACGCCACCGACGAGGGCGGACACCCACATCGCGTTAATCATAAAGCCGTAGGTAAATGGTTCGAGTAAATATTGCATCATTCACCTCGCTTCGAATGCTGTGTCTTGTCGCCGTACTGAACCAACGGGCGTTCGTCATCGGTAATAATCGTGATTGAACGCGCGTCTTCATCATCATGCAGCGCATCGCCACCAAGCGTGAAATGCCGCAGTACCCCACCAAACGTTTCTTCAAGATTTTCGCGGGTGAATGTCGTTTCCGTCAGCCCATAACTTAGGACCGTGCCTTTGACCAAAACCGTGCGGTCGCAAAATTCCGGAACCGACCCGAGGTTGTGGGTCGAGACCAGCATCACGCGACCTTCATCACGCAATTCACGTAGCAAGCCGACTATCTGTTCTTCGGTTTTCACGTCTACGCCAGTGAACGGCTCGTCCAGCAAAATCACCTGCCCGTCTTGCGCCAAAGAGCGCGCCAAGAATACGCGTTTGCGCTGACCGCCAGACAATTCACCAATCTGACGAGTTCTAAAGTCCTGCATGTTGACTCGTCGTAAGGCCTCATTGACAGCATCATGGTCGACTTTCTTGGGGCGACGCAAGAAACCCATATGGCCATAGCGCCCCATCATCACGACGTCCTCAACCAGCACTGGAAAAGCCCAGTCAACCTCTTCAGATTGCGGCACATAGGCCACGAGATTCTTGGCAAGGGCTTCTTTTACATCGAGGCCAAGGATTTTAATCGTACCTTTGGCAGCTGGAACAAATCCCATTATTGCCTTGAACAATGTAGACTTACCCGAACCGTTCACCCCAACAAGTGCCGTAACAGTGCCGCGCGGAACCTCAAAACTCGCGTTCCAAAGCGCAGTGTGACCGTTGCGGTATGTTACGGTCACATCCTGCGCTGAGATGCCTACTTTAGTTTTAATATCACTGTGTTTTGGAGGATTTTGACCGTCAAGCATGTTCTTTCCTTTGGCAATAAAGCCCTAGCAATGAGAAATAAATAACCTGCGGCACTGGCGCCGCAGGTTATTTATCATAATGTTGTTGCGACTTAGTTTGTCGCGGACGTAAGACCATTAGCAACTGTGCGCGATGTCACACTGAGCAGGTCAAGATAAGTTGGCACCGGACCGTCAGGTTCGCTTAGACTATCGACATAAAGAACTCCACCATATGCTACACCCGTTTCGCGGGCCACCTGTTCGGCGGGAGCCGTATTGACGGTACTTTCACAGAACACTACGGGAATGTCGTTATCATTCACACCATCTATCACTGCGCGAACCTGTTGCGGCGTACCCATTTGGTCAGCGTTCATCGGCCAAAGGTATAATTCCTTCATTCCAAAATCACGTGCAAGATAGCTAAATGCACCCTCACAGGTAACTAGCCAGCGATTCTCCTCGGGGATGTTACCAATTGCAGCACGTAACGGCTCAATTGTCTCACGCAATTCTTCTTTATAGGAAGCAGCATTCGCAGCATAGACATCTGCGTTACTAGGATCCTGCTCAGAAAATGCTGTGACTATATTATCGATGTAAATCAGAGCATTGTCCAAACCCATCCAAGCATGTGGATTTGGCTTACCCTCATAACTGCCACCTGAAATTGAAATCGGGTCGATCCCATCCGTAAGCGTCGCAGAGGGCACATCCTCCATATTGCTAAGGAACTGTTCGAACCAAAGTTCTAAGTTCATGCCATTCCACAAAATTAAATCGGCACCTGAAGCACGCACGATATCCTGCGGTGTTGGCTCGTAGCCGTGAATTTCAGCGCCCGGTTTGGTGATCGAAACTACATCAGCCGCGTCACCCGCAACATTTGAAGCCATGTCCGCAAGGACAGTAAAGGTCGTTACAACTTTCATGCGATCCTGCGCAAAGGCACCGGTCACAAATAATACAGAGAGAGCCGCGATTGATGTCGACTTTAAAAATCGTGATTGCATTTAGTTCTCCTTTAAGTGAATCTTGCAACCCGTAAATGCAAGTCAGTCGCAACTGTCAAGTGCTACTGAGAACTATTCGCAATTAGCCGCTATGATTACATTGAGCATTATAAATTTCTCAAAGATACTATTCTAATAATCCAATCTGATAAAATAAAAACATGCTACAAGATGCAGGAAGCTGCACAATTTATCAACGCCGCAACGTTATTGCAACTTTGGAGCAGAACCACTAAAAATCAACCTCAGAAGAATTATATAATCGTACCAAATCCATAAATAGCAGTGTATCTTTTGCCACAATTTACTGCCCGCTCGCCACACTCGTGCATGCAGATATCGCTTAATTCTTCGCAGTCGACTACGGCTCAGCTCGTTTCGAAATGGCAACTCAAACTGAAAATGATCATTTGGGCAATTTAGACAATGGCAAATTACTGGAAAAAATATCTGATGAGTAAGCTGCCTTTAGATCAAGTTTTGCTGCAGAACTAGGTTATAAAATCCTCATCCTGCGTTTGATTTTAAGGGTACGTTCACTTAAAAAATTTAAATAAACAAACTTCAATGTGCTATTGACAACTTTTTAAGAAAATATTCAACACCACTTATTTTGTTGAGAAAATAGTTTTTTAGAAACCACTACTTTTCTCACTAAAGACCTGAATAACTGAGCAACAGGAGGATGCGCAGCAATCTACCGAGAGGTGGTACAGAGTGGTACGAAGCTCTATGGGACAAACATAAAATATAACAAATAATTCCATTGGTGTAAGCATTTCAAAACACCTTGGGCATTCACCAGCTAAAAGACTTAAAGACAATTCCTATTAACAACTGCGCTTCAGGATTAAAGGTGTTTTCTAAGTTCTGCGCAAAAACGGCATTTATTAGCGTCCTTTATGAAGTGTTAGTATTTTACAACAATGGGTTGAACCTAACCTGAGGTGCGCACTTGCTATTAGTAAAAGTGAACCTGTTTCGGGCGCGACGGTTTGCTCAAGTACAAGACGATCACATAAGTTTAGATACTTCCTGTTAAAGGGGATTTAAAAATTGCCGTCTAGGCACCAAATGCCAAAAACTGGCCTTTATGGAAAATAAATTTATGTTGAAGCCAAATGAGCCAGCCTAAAAGTACAACATGATCTGATAAAACTGCGCTTGTTTTTTGGATTTATCAAAGATTGAGCCAGCAGAGTTAACTGTCTGAAAACTCAAAACCTGTCCATCACTAGCCTTCAAATAAAAGCTTACGTTGCTCAAGTTAATAAACAAATCGCTGAGTTTGGCCGTCTGATAAATTCCAGCCCAAAGGTGACACAAGCGGTGAAAAGGCTACACTCAATTCCTTAAATTATCCTTGTCTGCGCTGTCACCATTTTAATAGAGATGCCCGAGCTCGGGTGTATGGATTCAACACAGGTAGCCAGTTTAACTGAGCTATTGCTTTTCTCACACAAACAAACAGAAAATTCCCTTTGCTTGAAAGTTGTATTTGCGCGTCAAAAAAATTCGATAATGACAAGGTGGTCAAGGAAAAAGCAACAAAAACTATGTATTCCGGAAAGCCAGAAAGTATTGAGATAGATGCTTTACATAACTGACTCGAGTGTGGTCCGGCTTCACCTCTACCGTGAGATAAAATGGTTAAAGTTGGAAAGCCAAAAAAAAACTATGTTGCGCTTATGCGAAAGCACATTGAACAGGGAAACGTCGTTATAGAAGAAAACCAAAACTAGCGAGAAAAGGAGAAAATACCACTGATTATACGCAAATTTTTGATAGAGTGAAACTCAAGCTGTTGATGTTAAAAATAAACAGCGTCGCCCAAACTGAATTTTATGTTAACCCACATGAAATAACGACTGAAACAATCTTGGGTCCAAGCTTTCCGCATCAAATGTGGTGCCTTCTGTAAGAACGCTCACTGCATCATGACTGTGCAAGCTTTCTTGGTGGCTTGCTATGACACGGTAATCGGCGATGCGTGGATCAGCTTGCATTTGTTCAGAAAATAGCCGAGCAGCGTCTTCCACAAAGATCGGATTGGCTGCGTTAAGTTCGGCAAACGCCTGTTCGTCTTCACGTTTGACCATGACTTGGGTTTCGGTAGGCACTGCTAAGCGACACATATCAATCAGATCTTCAAACCACAAAACATCTCCCTCAGGCACCAGTTCAACCGACACACGCGCTACACTGCGTTGGGAATGTGGCGTTGCAAGTTGGCCACGGAATTGACGAGCGTGTTCTGAAAGTTCCAGCGAACACGGACATGTCGATGCATAAACGTAATCAAGATGTACAATCTTTTTGCGCTGCCCACCTGTTTCGATCAGTTCAAGTGCAATGTCATAGTATTGATACCCCACAAGGCCGGACCTTAGGCTATTCACCTCCATCGGAAATGACATACGCATCATAATGCGGGCATCAAAGCTGTCTAAATCAGTCTTATAAGCGTCAAGGGCTGCATCCACGACCTCGAAACTAAACGTTTCTTCAGCGTGTTTATAGAATGTCCGCATGATGCGGGACATGTTGATGCCCTTCTTTTCAGCTTCAAGACTAACGGTGCCGGTAACAGATGTTTCAAGCGTTAAATTATGACCATTCGATCGGGTATGGAAACGTATAGGTAGGCGAAAATTGCTAATCCCAACGTGCTGGATCTCGCGTTTTGCACCTTTAATCAAACTGCTAGGCCCGTTTTGAAGGTCTGGCATCGACGCCTTATAAACATCATCCACTTTAAATTCTTCGGGGTAAGCACGCGCCAGTGCGGGATAATTCGACACTTCACGGCCCGGCACCAAACGTGATACCAGAGGGTCAAGCGCTGAAACTTCTTCGTCAGTCACTTGACTCACCCAGTTGCGCAGCAAGGCCAGTGCCTCAGCTGCGTCTTTATGGGTAAAGTTACAGTTAATTTCTTTGGGTTGGATATTCATCGCGTCCCCCTTCGGCACACCAAGCAAGCCCTTTAAAGGGAATGTGTACAGTATTTTTTGAGATTTGTTTTACTTTCTACGGATTTTTAATAGTTTTAGATCAATAATGGTGATGACGAATATCTGTAAACACTATTATGCTAAATCGCATTCAGAGCAGCTAGCAAGTCGGAAATCAGATCATCCGCATCTTCAAGCCCTGCCGAAAGCCGCACCAAGCCACCTGAAATCCCCAACAGATCCTTCTGTTCTTGTGGCAACCTTTGATGCGTCGTTGTCGCCGGGTGGGTTACTATAGACTTCGCATCAGCAAAGTTATTTGAGATGATAAATAACTCCAACCCATTGAGGAATTTGAAACAGGCGTCTTTGCCACCCTTGATTTCAAACGCCAAAACAGTCCCTCCCGTTTCACCCTGTGTGCACGCCAATATGTGCTGTGGATGCGCTGAATGAGTTGGGTACCGCACGGTGATTATTTGGGGGTGATCGTCCAGAACGTTTGCAATAGCCATCGTAGTAGACGATTGCTTATTAACCCGCAAATCCAACGTTTCCAGTCCCTTAAGGTGGGTCCACGCTGTGAAAGGGTTCATCGCACCACCGGTATGTTTCATGTAGGCTTCAATGGGCCCACGGATCAGATCACGACTTCCTGTAATGACTCCACCTAGCATCCGCCCCTGCCCATCAACGTGTTTGGTAGTCGACACGATGGCAATATCAGCTCCGCAGTCGGCGGCATAGGAATGTATCGGTGTGGCCATTGCGTCGTCCACCAAGACCAGAGCACCAACCTTGTGGGCAACTTTGCAGACATGGTTTAGGTCCACAACTTCCAGTGTCGGGTTTGAAATACTTTCAAGGAACACCAATGTTGTGTCGAGCTCAATCGCAGCGTCCCACTCTGCATTGTTAGTGCCATCCACCAGTGTAATTTTGACCCCAAAACGCACCAAAATATCCTCAAGCACATAAAGACACGATCCAAAAAGCGCTCGCGACGACACAACATGATCGCCCACCTTTAGCAACGCCATCAAAGCCCCACTAACGGCGGACATACCCGATGAACACGCGAATGCATCTTCAAAGTCCATCAAGGCGGCCATGCGGTCTTCAAACATCCGCACAGTGGGATTACCGTAACGGGCGTAAATAAACTCATCTTTACCGGGGCTTTCGAATCGCGCTTCAGCAGCTTCCGCCGATGGATAAACAAAACCTTGCGTCAGAAAAATGGCTTCACTGACTTCGCCGTACTGGCTGCGCCGTGTTCCTGCGTGCACCGCTTTGGTACTTTTCTTCCAATATTTCATTTAGCATGTCCCTTCAGGACGTTTTTAATCTGCGTTCGCTTGGAACGTCAAATCCCCAACACCGATCAAGGTATCAGGGCTGACCCGTTTCCTTTTAGTGGAACTTTTAAAGTGGGCCACAATCTGGCAATTTAATTACCATTTTAAAAATAAATACGCCCACCTAACAACGTCGTCAACACCCCTTGCCGCGGCCACTTGCCACTGTGCATTACCATCAGGCACAGTCAGTCCAAAGGAGCCCAAATCATGATCGATCTCTATTACTGGCCCACACCCAACGGCTGGAAAATCACCATCGCACTTGAGGAAATGGAGCTGCCCTACCGCATCAATCTAATTGATATCGGTTCAGGGGATCAGTTTAAAACAGACTTTCTAACCATTGCCCCCAACAATCGAATACCCGCGATCACCGACCACGTCGGGCCAGATGGTGAATCTATTTCGGTATTTGAGTCTGGCGCGATCCTCCAATATCTTGCGCGCAAAACTGGTCAATTTGGCGGGCCAACGGAACGTGACCGCGTTGCCGTTGATCAATGGTTAATGTGGCAAATGGGCGGTCTTGGTCCGATGGCGGGTCAGGCACATCATTTCTTGAAATACGCGCCCAACATGAAACCACCACAAGATAATGCCTATTCTAAAGATCGATATCGCTCTGAAACTGCGAGACTTTATGGGGTTTTGAATTGTCAGCTTGCCAATCATGAATTCGTAGCTGGTGATTTTTACTCAATCGCCGATATATCGATCTGGGGCTGGGCTTCGCTTTGGGAAGACCAGCAACAAAGTCTAGATGACAAACCAAATTTGAGACGCTGGCTTGATACAGTTACTGCCCGCGCGGGTGTCCAGAAAGGGCGCGCAATCGCTGCCGAAAAGCGTGGTGACTACAAAGGCAATAAGACCGCACAGGACACACTTTTTAAAAAATATTAACATTTTTAAATGGTCCATCTAAAAATGTCGCAGTATCAAAGTTTAATTTTCAAGAAGCGTTTGGGTGTGAAGCTTAGGGATTATAAGGCACATTATGATACTATTGACTATTAAGTCGCAATTGCCGTGATGACACAAACCTTAAATGTGTCGTCTCCAGGATAAATAAAACTGGAAGATGCGTGATCACCATGAATTACATTGCGTTAAATTAAGGGATTGAATGTTGTTAAATGAAAGATGCGCATCAGCCAAAAATTGCTGCATCAAGGTTGGAAAATCAATCTAGCTTTGAAAACACTGTTTTTCGGCATGCTTGATCAGATAAGCTTTCCTTAAGAGAACCAATTCCCAAAACCGTCAAAACGTTTAAGTTTTACTAAAATAGGTCACAATTTCGGTACGTCCGGTTTTATAACATATTTTTCCAACATCACAATTTGCGCCCACAAGAACAAAAATAATGCTGCTGGAAACGCAAATGTTTCAATCTTCACCCATGAATCTGTCGACATAGTGCGCCAGACAATTTCGTTTGTCGCAGCCAACGCCGCAAATCCTAAGGCCAGCCGCTTGGTGAGGATCATCCAACCTTCTTGTTCCATGGGAAGCATATCGCCCATTACATATTGCAGCAGGCTTTTTTTGCGCAAAAGCCCAATCCCAAGGATGAATGCGAACATCCCATTAACAATGGATGTCTTCATTTTAAAGAACCGCTCGTCGTTGAACCATGCTGTCAATCCGCCAAAGAAGATTACCATAAAGGCCGTAAACACTTGAATTCTACTTAATTTTCCAGTCATAATCCATAGAATCCCCATCGCAGCCAGTAGAATAGGCACGAATACAAGCGTAGCTACGATGAAGCCTGAATAGTCCGTGTCGCCAATAGAGTAGACCTCATCCTTGATGCGTAAATAGATCAAGAAGAAAATTATAGTTGGCCCTAGTTCAAGGACCTGTTTCAGTATCGGATTTATATATTTTTCATTCATGTATTCCACTTACCTTCCAACTTGGACCATTACAGCCCCCAAAGCGTTAAAAGTCATCAAGATTAAACGACGCAGACCAACAGCCTCACTAGAAATAATCCCGCCCATACCAGGGCTGCTGCCTCGCCGATGCTGCCCAGTCTCGTCACTATCATTACACAGCCAAAATAGACTCTCGCAATCGGCATACTGCAGACCCTAACCACAGTAATAACCACAACCCACTAAGAGCACCCATGCGGCGATAGGGCAACGCAGTTAGAACGGTAAAAACCAAAGTCATTATGACAAAGGACCAAACCAAAAAAGTAAACGGATCATAGCTTTGGCAAATACTACAGGCTTCATAGATCTTAAAGAATGATGCTAACATTCCGCCAGCAGCAGCCCGATATTGAGCCCACACAGATCCACATATTATACGGCTATATTACGCAGCGCCAACAACATTATAGCAAATAATCATGATTTTCCTTTGGTAACGCCCCCCCAACCAGCCGTGCGACACCACTGATGTCACAACCAATAACCTCAACAACCGCGCGCCCTCGAGCTTTCCTAACAGATTAATAAGCCAGTCAAACACTTTGTCTTTCACCACATTAATCATAAGCCTGCCGAGCAGGGCTCAAATCAGCATCAATCTCAAGTCAGTAAAAAATAATTTTAAGCTTAATACTGATTTTAACGTTTTCCATGATCATCCACATACATGCCAATTCAGAATTTCCGATAAGTATAAAAATACCCACCCAACCGTTCGAAATTAACAGACACGTTTAATGAACCTAAATACTTAAAAAAATCACTAGGGAGCAGCGTTGTTTCCTCCCGGGGTTATAATATTTTATGCCGTTTAACTGCTTTTGTTGTCAGATATTAGCGCAATCTCGATTTTTTAAGCTAAACGGGCTTTTATCGCTTCCTTCTAACGTCATCGACATCAAGCCCAGCTTAAATATAGGCGATCCCAACAAAACTGCATCAGCAGTCAACGTGACAAATACATTTGTCCAAACACGCCCTAACCCCCAAAAAAATTTAAACATCGTTCTGCGCCACCGCACATTTAGCAACTACTTGTCTGCCAACGTATTCATGGCACAAAGTGAAATCTTCATTAACTATCACTTGGGCCGTGATACATTAAACTGTTTTTAATCCAAGTCTTTAACGCACGTACGCATTTTCGACTCAAAACGTAGAAAGGCCTCATCTGTCCAAAGCCATGTTGTACCAGACGCCGTTTAAAATTCTGAATCCGCTCAGCTTCAAACTCAGGGTTGCTAAAAGTATTTTTTCCAATGCTACTGGCTAGATCGTTTTATTTAGCCAACTCGGTCACCCGTTCAAACTATATTTGGCAGCACGTGTAGGACATTTAGCCAAATACTGCGGCAGGCAACGCAGTGACAATTATAATCGCCACAGGATCGATGCATATTGAGGCTGATAAACTATTTAAAATTTATAAAAGACAAAGAATTACTAAAGCCAACCCGACAATCGGATCAATGCACTACCAGTCTGGCAACATCGTAAACTTTGCCAGACTTGCAGACTCAACACTTGGATTGGCAATTTGCGATAGTAGAATGTTGGAGATTTGCCCCAGCATTTTAATCCCTCGCGCTTTAACATTAAAACTTGTTTGAGCTGAATCAGAGTCCCAGCATATTAACCTGTTAATATTCTTATAGTGATGTTCGGTTTGCGCAGGCTCATGACCCATACACTCGTCTGTAATACTGTCTGATACATCAGATTGAAGCATCATTCCCCTATATAACTTCAATTTGATTGTCGGCGAATTAATCTACGTATGCAAAAGGCGAGAGTACCACATCCTGCAAGGCCTTCCCAGCACATTGACTTACCCAACTTCACCCTCAGGTATATACTATCTAAAAAAATAAATAATCAAAACTAGACTGCCAGACGGGAAAGTGATCCCGATCTAATCGCCAGCGATCTCAGTCGAGAATTATACCAAACCATTATTCGTTAATTTATCAATGTAAAAAGTCTACTGTCCCAAAAAATTCAGATTAAAAAATTTATGTGCGCATTAGTGTCAAACGTATCAACTGAGATCAGGCACCAGTGCTCGTAGTGGCCAACTTATCTAAGTCGTCCTCCGGCGCTCCCTATTAAAGATCTAAGCCCCACCAAACTGTGGAAGCATTGTTCGATAATTATACTATCTTGCTCAAAAACTGGAAATGACAGACATAAAGTAGCATAGAGAACCCATATTTCACCGATCTAATCCTGTCAAAGCTGCGGCGAAATCTTCCGGATCAAACGGCGCGAGGTCATCAATTTTCTCACCCACACCAATGGCATGGATAGGCAAGCCAAACTTGTCCGCCAACGCCACCAAAACTCCACCCTTGGCCGTACCATCTAACTTGGTCATGATTAGCCCAGTTACATCAGCAAGCTCTTGAAATGCTTTCACCTGAGACAATGCATTTTGTCCTGTTGTCGCATCCAAAACCAGCAGAGTGTTATGAGGCGCATTATGGTCTTTTTTACGGATAACACGCACGATCTTTTGCAGCTCTTCCATCAAATCTGCGCGGTTTTGCAATCGCCCTGCTGTGTCGATCATCAACAAGTCTGCACCGTCTCGGGCAGCCTGCTCCATCGCATCATATGCCAAAGACGCCGGGTCGCTGCCCTCAGGTGCTGTAAGCACAGGCACGCCCGCGCGATCCCCCCAAACTTGCAATTGTTCAACCGCAGCCGCACGGAACGTATCCCCCGCAGCTATTATAACCTTTTTGCCCGCCGCTTGGAATTGACTGGCAAGCTTACCTATTGTTGTAGTTTTACCCGACCCATTCACCCCGACTACTAATACGACCTGAGGTTTGGTCGGATACAACGGCATTGGCCTCGCAACCGGTTCCATAATGCGGGTAATTTCTGCAGCCAATAGTTTTTTAATTTCTTGCGTTGAAAGGCGCTTTCCTAAACGTCCTTCGGCCATATTTGACGTAACGCGCAATGCGGTGTCGACGCCCATATCAGCACTGATCAACAGCTCTTCAAGACGTTCAAGCATATCATCATCAAGTTCGCGGCGCACCACAGTATTATTATCACGGCGTCCAAACAATCGCCCGATTAGACCCGGCTTGGCGCTTATTTCGTGTAATTCACTTTTTGCCCCAAGCCGTTCTTCTTCTGCGCGACTCATCACCTCTGCTTGAAGCAGTCGACTGGAATTTTCTGAGTTTTTGGCTGCTGTGGCATCAGTTTGGCGTGCAGTTTCAGCCTTGGCGTTTCTTATAGTTTCTTCACCCTTTACGCGTTCAAATTCTAGTTGGCCAGCTGGAGCGACGTCAGCGGCAGTTTGCATTGCACTCATCTCTGTCGCATCGGCTTCAACCTGCGCAATCAGTGCTACATGTTGTACAACTTCCTCAGCATTTATCTCTTTTTGTTCGGCTTGTTCGCGAATCACCCGAGTAACGGGCTTTTGTTCAGAGGCGAACTCTGCTGCCCCAGAAGACTGTGCCAGCACTTCAATTGCTGCCGTATTAGTGGTGGCTGAATCATTTAGTTGAGAAAATTGTGCTTTTTCTTCAACGCCACCATCTTCCATTATGGCATCCAGCCCTTCCTCAATTTTTAATGAGGATTTAAACATTCTGTCTTTAAGTTTTTTAAAAAATGCCATTTAGGGCTCCGGATAAGTCTTTATTAATGTCTAATGGTCCCAAATCACAGACGAAACCCGTAACCATTAAAATTTCGCATTGGGGCAATGCTTGAGGCGACGTCTCACGCCAGCTTTAGGCTATATTATGCATTTTAATATTATTTTTTTGTATTTGAATAATGTAATGGTAAAAAACCTCATCCCAGTTTTCATAATCGTCACAGCGGTGGATGAAGTTCGGGATAGTTTATGGGCAGTAGCCGGTTTGTTCTAGATATACGCTCACACTGTGCACTCCCATAGACGATTTCTAGCCACACTTGAAAGCAACAAGTTTTCTATTGCAGATTATCTCTCTATGATTTTCGCGTATTTTATGTCATAGATTAACTACAATTTTTTGTAAAAAGCTGGTAATGTTCGACTGAGGTGTTTCATTTATGCTCCAGGTCAGCAGTTTCAACGCTCATAAATTCACTCACCGCTCCAACCGCTGGCTGCGATGCGCAGGAGTTATGTATACATTTAGTTTCTGTTCTGGCAACATACATCCAAGCACACACTGATGCATGACCTCCATACCAGCACGGACTAGCCGAAGTGGTGTTGCCTCTTAAAAATACTTGCCAGTGTTTGTTGCAATCTTGTCCAGTTACGGTCTTCGTTAAGCTGTATTCTCGCTTGATGGTTCCCCAAACAGCAAAGTTTTAAACACTTGGGCTAATGGGGGTTTTGTCTTTGTCGTGGGACGATCACTTTAACTATTTTAATGTATTCACGCTTAAATACTTTATCTTTTTGAAATTATTCCCCCTATCCAGTGATGGTTCTAGGGCTTTGTTCAGAATGAAATATTTACATATCGATCAATGACGCACCTTACGGTATCGAACAGCACTCCACCAACCGCAATATTCAGAATTTCTCTGTAGGTGTTTGATACGATAGATAATAGCAAAAAAAGCAGTTAAATTAAACTTTACCTAGGGCAAAGCCTACAAATTAATATTGAGAGTGTTTGATACCGCCAAAAAGAACCATACCAACTTTATCAACTCAAGACTTACAACAGTCCTGTAAAAGCAATCAAGGTTTAACCACTTATTTACAGTGACGTTAGCTCCTAAATGCCTCCCCCGCATTGCAACAATTGACTTTTGTGCATTTAGATCCGCTTTGACTAAAAAAGTTTGCCCTGATCAGATGGCGGAGTGCTAGTCTTTGGCTTGGTAAGTTTTGAAGTAGGTGACATTTTTCCATCCACAAATTCGATACTAAGCGTCGTGGCAAAGTTAGCAGCATTTGCCGTTGTGACCACTTCCCCATCGCCTCGCACAACGGCATAACCGCGTACCAGTGTTGCACGGTACCCTAGCGTTTCGCGCATACGGCCCAACGCTTCGAGCTTACTTCGTAATATCTGAGTCTGAGTGCAAGCCACCGTCGCTAAGCGGTGTAGCATCACCGCAAGATCTTTTGTGGCACGAGTTTGCCCCACAACTACTATGTCGGGGCACAGCCTATGGGCCAGTCTATTCAAGTCGCGCCGCGCCTGCGCCGCAATGCGCCCCAAAATTGAACCCAACCGCTCGTCCAAGCCCAACATACGTTCACTTCCCTGCGCCAGCCGATTGCCCACCACTGATGGACGCAGTAAATTAGAAGCCTTACCCAAACGTAAGCGCCCCACTCCAACGCAGTCAATCAACGCCACATCAAGTTTTTCTGACAAATAATCAAAGCGTTGCTTGGCATCTTCTGTCAACTGTTTTGGCTTAGGCAAGACACGCGCTAAATCCGCTACACGTTGTTTACGACGCGCAACACCATCCGTCGCAGCCCGCGACGCTCGCGCACCCAACTGATCCACGGCGGCCATTAATTCCAATCGAACTGGCACTGCCATTTCTGCCGCCGCCGATGGTGTCGGCGCACGTTGATCAGACACAAAGTCAATCAGTGTCGTGTCAGTTTCGTGCCCAACTGCTGAAATCAACGGAATAGTTGATGCGGCCGCTTCCCGCACAACGATCTCTTCATTAAAGCCCCAAAGATCCTCAATTGATCCACCACCGCGTGCCACAATAATTAAGTCTGGTCTTGGCAGCGCACCACCAGATGACATCACGTTAAATCCCTCAATAGCGCAAGCCACTTGTGTGGCACAATCTTTACCCTGCACCACTACAGGCCAGACGATCACTTTTCGTGGAAACCGGTCTCTAAGCCTGTGTAAAACGTCACGAATAACCGCACCAGTAGGTGATGTTATAACTCCAATAACATCAGGTAAAAAGGGCAAATCCTGCTTACAATCTGCTCTAAAAAGCCCCTCCGCTTCCAACGCCTTTTTACGTTTTTCCAGCATCGCCATAAGCGCGCCTACCCCTGCCACCGAAACTTCAATTGCGTTCAACTGGTATTTGGATTGACTACCAAATGTTGTCATTCTGCCCTTTACGACCACCTCCATTCCCTCTTCGGGAATAATCGAAAGGTCTGCCACCTGCCCCTTCCATGTCGTGCAGGCCAATACGTTTCGTTCATCCTTTAAATCAAAATACAAATGACCAGACCGTGCGCGCACAACGCGGCCTACCTCTGCTTTGACACGCACATGTCCAAACTCGCCCTCGATAGCGCGCTTCACTGCACCCGACAGTTCAGTTACAGTGAATTCAGGCGTGTTACCTGCGGCTTCTGGTTCGTCAATTAGGTCCATTGCCATAGAATTTGGTGCCCTTGTGCTAGGTTTATACTCACCTTAAACGTCCACTAAGCAGAAGGGAAATAGCATATGAATATCCTGATTTTGGGCGGCGGAGGACGCGAACATTCTCTCGCATGGGCAATCAAACAGAACCCCAAATGCGACCGAATAATAGTGGCGCCTGGAAATGCGGGAATCGCTGAAATTGCTGAATGCGCAACGTTTGATATCGAAGATGGTGACGTGGTTGCAGGCTTTTGCGCAGACAACGCAGTTGATTTTGTAATTATCGGTCCAGAAGCACCGCTTGTAGCAGGCGTTTCGGATGTTTTGCGGTCTAACGGCCTCGTAGTGTTTGGGTGTTCAAAAGCTGCTGCACAGCTTGAAGCATCAAAATCTTTCACAAAAGAAATCTGCGCCGCATGTGGTGCACCAACTGCGCGTTACGAACATTTCACGGAGGCAAAAGCGGCATGCGATTATGCTACTGAGCAAGGTGCGCCGATCGTCATAAAGGCGGATGGGCTTGCCGCGGGCAAAGGCGTGGTTGTAGCGATGGACATCGCAACGGCGCACACCGCAATTCATGATATGCTCGGCGGTCAGTTTGGCGCTGCGGGCGCTGAGGTCGTAGTTGAAGAATTCATGGACGGTGAAGAAGCATCCTTTTTTATCCTTTGCGATAGTACATCTATTTTGCCCATCGGCACCGCCCAAGATCACAAACGCGCGTATGATGGCGACGAAGGCCCTAACACAGGCGGCATGGGCGCCTATTCTCCGGCCCCTATCCTTACAGATGACATCGCAGCCATTTCGCTGCGAGATATCATTAGGCCCACTATTGCTGAAATGATCAAGCGCGGCACCCCTTTTCAAGGTATCCTTTATGCGGGCTTGATGATCAAGAACGGACAGCCGCGATTAGTAGAATATAACGTGCGATTCGGCGATCCAGAATGTCAGGTGTTGATGATGCGGCTTGGAGGCCAAGTATTAGATTTGTTACACGCCTGCGCCGAAAATCGCCTTTCCGACATTACGCCAAACTGGGGCGATGATCATGCTATGACTGTTGTAATGGCAACTAGAGGCTATCCGGGAGCCTATAAAAATGGTACATCGATCAACAACTTGGTCTCCTTGCCAGAAACATCATCAGAAATGATATTCCACGCAGGAACAGCAATAAAAAACGGTGAAGTCGTCGCTAAAGGGGGCCGTGTCCTTAATGTGACAACTCGAGGGGCATCCCTGAAGGTCGCTCATGCAAAGGCTTACGCGCTTGTCCGCCAAATTGATTGGCCCAATGGCTTTTATCGCACAGACATCGGCCATCGCGCTCTACAGCTTTAATTAAATAAAGTCGGCCCCCAAAATTAGTTTTCAGTAAATATTCTGGACGCATCGAAGGACATGAAAGCGCTTTAAAAACTACCTTCCCAGATGGCATCTGGGAAGGTAGTTTTATTTATTTATACGAATCTAGTTTAGGCTGCGGGTGCACGGCTTTGCAAAATATCCGTAATCCCAGTTCCAGCTTCGAGTTCATTACCGTTGCCGACAGCAGCAAACTCTCGAGTTAGACGCTCCAAAGCAGCTTCATATAGTTGACGCTCCGAATAGCTCTGCTCACGCTGATCGTCAGCGCGATGCAAATCACGCACTACCTCGGCAATGGCAACTAAGTCACCAGAATTAATTTTTTGTTCATATTCCTGCGCACGACGCGACCACATGGCTTTTTTGACTTTAGCCTTACCTTTGAGGGTTTTCATGCAATCGGCCACCACATCCGCCGACGCGAGTGATCTCATACCAACTTCCTCGGCTTTGTTCGTTGGCACACGTAACGTCATCTTGTCCTTTTCGAAGGCTATTACAAACATCTCTAACTCGAAGCCAGCAATTTCTTGTGTCTCAATCGATACGACTTTGCCTACTCCATGTGATGGGTAGACGACGAAATCGTTCGGGCTATAATCGTATTTCTTCTTAGCCATGAGTGGTGTCCTTTTCTCAAAGCGGCATCATCAGAAAACAAAAAAACTGGCAAAGACAATAAGTCTCCATCAGCGGCATAGTCAATTCTGGATCAGCAATTACGCGACATTATCATTACCGTAACACAAAAAACAACTGCTTCCCACAACATAACGCATTAATGCGAAGTAGCGTTTAACCGCCCTCACCAGGAACTTCGGAAAACAACTCCATCTTGCCTTCTTTACCGTCCATCTCGTCAGCATTCGGTAGTTGGTCTTTTTTAGTAATGATGACTGGCCATACCTCAGAGTACTTAAGGTTAAATTCAACCCATTTTTCCATGTCTGGTTCGGTGTCAGGGCGGATCGCGTCTGCAGGACATTCGGGTTCGCAAACGCCACAGTCGATACATTCATCAGGATGAATAACCAACATATTTTCACCCTCATAGAAACAATCTACTGGGCACACTTCAACACAGTCCGTGTATTTGCAGGCAATGCAGTTGTCGTTGACGATGTATGTCATTGATCCGTCCAGTATGATTGCTCAGCGTCCTTAGCTGCGACCTGCGCTGCCTTCAAGGCCTGACAGTACAAGTGCGTCATCGCGACCCTTTAAGAATGTCTAAATTGCGACGATTTTTTTTGGTTGGACGTCCACCAACTCTTTGATCTGTCGTGTCAACACGCGGTTTGGGCGATGGACTCAAATCCTCATACAGTGCTTGGGCTTCTGGTGCGGGACCACGACGCGATCCAAGACCCAGTACTTTGACGATGCGCACCTCATCGTCTTTCGGGAATGTTAGTACTGTCTCTACGGCAACGGCGCGACTAGGTTTAGACACAGGTGTCCCATTGACCCTAATACGACCTGATTTGACAAGATCAGCTGCTAGCCCGCGCGATTTGAAAAACCGTGCGTGCCAGAGCCATTTATCAAGGCGAAGGGTTGTTGTGCCGGTTTCACTCAATCCCGCTTGAGCCCAGCCAACGCAGCGGCAAATGGATTATCGGGATCAATTGCTTTTTCCTTCTTCAGTGGTCGCGCAGCAAAGGGCTGAGATTTGTTGACTTGCACAGGTTTGGCACCGCGCTTACCTTTTGGCGGTCCTTTGCGTTGTGGCTTATTACCCTGTGGGCTATTTACCGAACGTTTGGGTGCCCAAGTAAAGGTATAAAACGCTTCTATTTCAATCTGTTCAGCGCTACCGATCTGAGGCACAGGCTCATCGGTGCTGGTTTCCGGAACATCTTCTTGCGCCACTGCCAATGTGGTTTCGCCAATTATGGAGCTAATAGAATCGGATTTTGGTTCTTGAAGCAGGGGCAAAAATGGCACCGCAGCACGCACTTTTTCACGCTCGCCTTTTTCAGACTTATATCCAAGGCCATTCATCAGGTCGGAGAATTGCACCAAGGTCATTCCAGTAATCGACAACATATCTGGAGTCGCTTCAAAACCTGCACGGGTATTTTGATCGCGCAGCATGTCAGCCAGACGCTCAAGCATATCGATTCGAATCGCGCGCTCGCCTGCTGCGCGGTACCCAGACATCGCCCATGCGCCAGCCTCAAGCCCTTGGGCAGTTGAAACAGTAACTAACCCAGGCGGTGGAGCCTCTGGAAAATCCTGCAATCCTTTGGACAGAGACCATAAAACCAAACGCAAACGCGTCGGAGAGGGTTTAAGCAGCAGCGGCATAAAAATTGTAAATTGACCAAATCTAACACCGTGTTTGCGCAAAGCGCCACGGGCATCTTGTTCAAGCGCTTTGACTTCGTCGGCAACATCGCCACGCGGAGCTACTCCAAAGCATTCCACCAGTCGGAACGCAAAACCCTTGGCCAATCCAGTTAATGTAGTGTCGTTTTGCAACTTCTTCATTGGCTCAAAAACAGTTGTAATTTTGCGGTCAATAAAGTGTTGCAGCCGGCGTTGAACCTTTTCAGCAACATCCGTGCCTGCCTCATCATCAACAAATGCAACAACTTTTGGCTTTAACGCATCATCGCCCTTTATCAATTTACCGACAGCCGCAGATCCCCACATTAATCCACCCTGTTCGGTAAAATCAATTTCCGTGTCCGGCGCATTGTAGAACCGATCCGCGCGCAAATGGAATTGCGGGGCCAATGCCTGAATGGATGCCGCGCGAATAGTTTTTGCTTCCTCGACACTTGCATTCTGGTCCTGACGGAACCTAAATCCTTCAATTTTTCCAACAAACTGTCCTTCGACAGTCACTTCACCAGTTTCGTTTACGTCGGCCACGAGGCCCTCCTTTTGATTGAGTCGGCGAAGTAAAACACTTGTCCGCCGATCCACAAATCTTGCTGTCAGACGTTCGTGTAGAGCGTCTGATAATCGATCTTCTACAGCTCGAGTCGTCTCGCGCCAATGACTTTCGTCACCCACCCAGCCTTTGCGTTGCGCCACGTAGGTCCACGTGCGTATATATGCCAAACGTTTTGACAGCGCGTCAATATCACCATCAGTACGATCGATACGATTTACGCGGACTGCGAGCCATTCGTCTGGAATGCTGCCAGATTGATGTAAAAAATTATAGATATTTGTTAAAAGCTGCGCGTGTTCGGAGTTGCTGATGCCACGAAAATCAGGAATTCGGCAAACGTCCCACAACAATTGCACTGACGGCCCATCTGAGGCCCGTGCAGCAACTTCGGCGTCAGATGACACTGCCTTAAGTGCTCCCAAATCATCACTTTCACGCACTCGTGACAACCAAGAATCATCAGTACGTTCTTCTAGTGTTTGGATTAAACGGCTCACTGAGCCAAATTGAAGCCGCGCGTTTCGCCATTGTAATTTTTTTACTGGCATAAATTGATTATTCTGAATTGCTTGAACTACATCGTCGTCAAGCGTCGGGGCCTCCCCCGTAACACCGAAAGTTCCTTTGTTCATGAAGCGCCCCGCCCGACCCGCAATTTGCGCCAGCTCGTTTGGCATCAAATGCCGCATACGACGGCCATCATATTTCGTAATGCTCGAAAATGCGACATGATCGATATCGAGGTTCAGACCCATCCCAATGGCATCAGTCGCCACTAGATAATCTACGTCACCGTTTTGATACATCTCCACCTGTGCATTGCGTGTGCGCGGACTGAGCGCCCCCATTACAACCGCCGCGCCACCCTTTTGACGGCGTAAAAGCTCTGCGATAGCATACACATTATCAACCGAAAATCCAACAATTGCAGACCGTGGAGGCATCCGACTTATTTTTTTGGAACCTGTGTAAGTTAGCGTGCTAAACCGTTCACGTTTTACAAAATCAGCCTCCGGCACCATGGATGCAATTGCGCCCCACATAGTTTCAGCACCCATAAATAATGTCTCGTGCAACCCACGCATGCGTAATAAGCGATCAGTAAACACATGCCCCCGATCCAGATCCGCACAAAGTTGTATTTCATCAATCGCAACAAAATCTGCACCAATATCCTGTGGCATCGCCTCAACTGTGCAAACCCAATATTTGGCACGTGGCGGCACAATGCGCTCTTCACCCGTGACCAGAGCTACAGCACTTGGCCCGCGCACGCTGACAATCCTGTCATATACTTCACGCGCAAGCAGACGCAGCGGCAGACCGATCACACCAGTGCGATGCGCCAGCATACGTTCAATAGCATAGTGGGTTTTGCCCGTGTTTGTCGGGCCCAAAACGGCAGTTACACGCCCTCGAGTCGTCATTTTAAATTCTCTCTGACATGGTATTAAAGTGTTTCGCCCTCAAGTCGGATTTCCAACCTATTTATCATCACTGCAACATCTGGATCAATTGGCAAGAGCGCGTGAATGTTACGCCAAACTTCAAGCGCATCCTCTTGACGCCCTATTTCTTCCAGAACGACTGCAACGCCCTTCATCGCCCCAAAATGGCGTTGCTCAAACACCAAAACCTGCCGTAGATCATCAATAGCAGGGCCATAAAGGCCCAACTGATAATACGCCGAAGCCCGGCCATTGTAGCCCGCGGCGAAATTCGGCGCGTGATCAACTAGCGCGGTAAAATGTTGAAGCGCTACATCGGGTGTACCCGCTTCCATCGCATCTTGGCCGCGCCGCAACAACAAGTCCATCGCCGCAGAGCCTGACTTGCCCCACTCTGTAATAATTTGCCGCTGAATACGCTCAGCCTCGTCCAGCTCCGCCTCTAGCAATTGCTCAAACAGCAAATCAAACTGCTCGGATTTCACTAAAGATTGAGCGAAAGCAGGTGTGGAAAACCATACTCCCAGCAAAAGTGCCGCCACTATAGGTTTGTGAAGATGTTTATTAATACGCATAGTATTCATTGTAGCGCATCATGCGCGAGGTACCAGAGGGCCCCTACTAACAATTTGCGGGCCACAGCAAAGGATGAGATCACATTATGAGCAACGTTATCAACGAAGCTGTCAATGCACTGAACATGAAGATGGGCGCAGGCGGTTTTGACGGAACCGCAAAATTCGATATTAAAGGCGAAGGAGCGATTTTTATCGATGTAAATGGTGCTCGCGTATCGGACGATGACGCAGAAGTAACATTGTCGGCTGACGCTGAAACATTCAAGGCGATCCTTGATGGCGAACAAAACCCTACATCGGCTTTTATGACAGGCAAATTAGCAGTTGATGGCGACATGGGCCTCGCGATGAAACTCGCCGGAGTGTTAAGTTAAAATGAAAAATGCGGCCCCCTACCACACAGATACAGCAGGACATCACGACGGGATTTGCCACTGGCTGTTGACCGTGGACGGGGTCCGCATTCGTGTTGGCCATTGGCCAGTAACACACGCTAAAGGAACGATTCTTTTTTTTACTGGCCGTACAGAATACATTGAAAAATATGGCCAAACAGCTTTAGATTTCGGCAAAAGAGGCTATTCTTGCGTCGCAATTGATTGGCGAGGCCAAGGCATCGCAGATCGCTTATTAGAAAACCACGCTGTGGGCCATGTCGATTCTTTTGATGATTACCAACTTGACGTGAAAGCAATGATTGCGTACGTCAAATCTATTGGTCTAGCTGAACCGTACCATCTTTTTGGTCATTCCATGGGCGGTTGTATCGGGCTGCGAGCCTTGTATGAAAACATTCCAGTAAAATCAGCAGCCTTTTCCGCCCCAATGTGGGGAATAAAAATATCTGCAGCCATGCGCCCGATCGCATGGGGGCTCAGCTCAGTAAGCAAACCGCTAGGCTTTTCCAGCCTAATCACCCCGGGTCAGCACGGTGAAACCTACGTTTTGCGTGCTACAGCTAACGACAACGTCCTAACGTCAGACGTGTCCAACTTCAAATTGTTGCAACAGCAGCTCAAATCCCATCCCGAACTGGCATTGGGCGGGCCATCGCTGCACTGGCTGAACGAAGCCCTACGAGAAATGCGTCTACTATCTCAGCGCCCCTCTCCAGATGTGCCGTGTATTACCTTCCTCGGCACTGAAGAATCGATTGTTGATCCCGCACGGGTTTATCAACGAATGGAACAATGGAGTCGCGGTGCACTTACTATACTGGAAAACGGCCGTCACGAAGTATTGATGGAAATACCTGCAATACGAAACCGCGTTCTTGATGACTCCACAAAACTTTTTGATGCTTAAGCAACTGTAATGGTCTAAGGGATTTTGCCAATATCAGTGGCTGCAGCGGTGGCCCCTTGGCGCATCCATATGTGTTCTGACGCCACAACAAATCCAGTAATCGCATAACTTGCCCATTTTGCAGCCTGTGCCGCGTCGGGCACCCAAGATATATAGCCTTTGTTATTGTCAGCGCAGGCCTGACCAATACGCGCCAAAGCCATCGGCAAGTCGGGATTTTCCTGTGTGCGATGTCCAAAACCAACTGACAGATCAGCTGGCCCCGCAAATAATGCATCAATTCCATCAAGGGCCGCAATTCCTTCGCAAACCTCAACACCCTCAGGTTCCTCAATTTGCGCCATCACTATAGTCTGAACATCTTGATCCAGCACATCTCCCATGGGACGCGTTGCAAATCCAGCCCAACGTGTCGAACCAGCAAAACCACGCCCTCCACGTCCAAAATGTGCTGCTTTTACAATCTCTTGCGCTTTTTTCACACTATCCACATGGGGCACCACAACCCCAACTGCACCGGCATCAAGTGCCATCAATATATTTTCAGCAGAACCTGATGAAATTCGCACCAAAGCTGGAAAGTCTAAAGCGCGACATACTGCAAGGCAGGAATCCAAGCGACCTCGGTCAAACCCGCAGTGTTCCCCATCCAGCACAATAAAATCAAGACCTGATGTTGCCAAAACTTCAATAACCGTTACTTCAGCCGTTTTTACAAATGTACTCACCAACCGCTCTCGCCCCAGTACCCGCTTTCGTAAATTCGCAGTTCGCATCACACTCTCCCTAATTTTTACTAAGCCACCACATCGACAGCAACAGAACAACCTCTCTCGTTCATCTTAGTTAAAAAATGGGCTTTCATCTCGCCCACCTAGCACTACTTACGGGTAATGACTGATCTTCTCACCTTTACAGCTGAAGGCATATATTGTGCAGCTGGCGATTTCCACATAGACCCTTGGCTGCCTGTGCCACGGGCGCTAATCACTCATGGCCACGCCGATCATTCACGCGTCGGAATGGGAACATATGTTGCAACCGAAACCGCCGCTCCGGTTATGAGGCATCGCTTGGGGAATGTGCGCATCGACACTGTAAAATATGGCGTTGTTACTACCCACAATGGCGTCAAAGTATCTTTTCACCCCGCAGGACACGTCCCTGGATCAGCGCAAATCCGCATCGAACACAAAGGTGAAATCTGGGTCGCTTCAGGCGACTATAAGACAGTCGATGACGGACTATCAGAACCCTTCGAACCTATATTGTGCCACACTTTTATCACTGAATCCACCTTTGGCTTGCCTGTTTTCAACTGGCCCCCACAAGACATCTTGGCGAGTCAGATCAATGACTGGTGGGCCAGCAATGCCGCGAACGGAGTATACTCGCTATTGTCATGTTACGCGCTCGGCAAGGCGCAACGCCTGTTGCGCGCAGTTGACTCAAGAATCGGCCCTATCTTAACACATGGCGCCATCGAAAACACCAACTGCATTTTACGAAGTCAAGGAATTATGCTGCCAGACACTATTTTGGTGACTCCCGGTCTAAATGTCAAAGCGCATAAAGGGGCGCTAGTTTTGGCCACACCATCCGCCCTGAATTCAACATGGGCACACCGCTTTAAACCTGCGTCCAGTGCATTCGCATCAGGTTGGATGGCGATGCGCGGCGTGCGGCGCAGACGGGCAGCGGATCGCGGATTTATCGTTTCAGATCACGCCGATTGGGCGGGGCTTAACGACGCAATAAAGGCAACCAGTGCAGAAAAAATTTTTGTAACCCACGGCTACAAATCCGTGTTTTCTCGCTGGTTGAATGAACAGGGCTATGACGCCAAAATTGTGCAAACTGAATTTGGGGCGGACGCCGATGCCAATAACGGGAAAGGGCAGTGACACATTATGAATATAATCAGAACAAGGGTTCTGTAAGCAAATTGTACATTCTATGAAGAACTTTGCCAAACTGTTCACCGCTGTAGATCAGTCCACTAAAACGACTGTGAAAGTCGCGGCGATGGCTAACTTTTTTTGCACCGCATCGGACAGTGACAAACTATGGTGCGTTGCCTTGTTTTCTGGCCGTCGCCCACGCCGCGTCATCACCACGAAACTGCTGCGCAAATGGGCAGCAGAACGTGCTGGACTACCGCTTTGGTTGATTGAAGAATGTTACCCTATTGTTGGCGACATGGCAGAAACAATCAGCCTATTTCTACCTCCATCTGATGGAGATGAAGACCGCCCACTTAGCGATTGGATATCAGAACTTAAACGCCTCTCAGTGCTGGATGAAAATGCCCAAAAGGCTGGCATCTTTACTGCGTGGGATACAATGCCGCAGACGGAGAACTTTTTATTCACAAAATTGCTGACAGGTGGTTTCAGGATAGGTGTAAGTCAGAAATTGATGACTCGCGCATTAGCAAAAGCCACTGGGCAAGATGAGGCGGTCTTGACACATAAATTGATGGGCAATTGGACGCCAGAAACTGTGACGTGGCACAACCTGATCGAAGTTGACGACCCAAGCGCAGACCTGTCACGTCCATACCCGTTTTATCTGGCATATGGACTTGATGATTTAGACCAAATTGGACTACCAAGTGATTGGTTTATAGATAGAAAATGGGATGGCATCCGTGGGCAATTCATACTGCGGGATGGCGAACATCACATTTGGTCGCGCGGCGAAGACCTAATAACACATAGCTTTCCAGAGCTTGTACAGCTGCGTGAATGCCTACCGGATGGAACAGTCATCGATGGGGAACTTTTGGCGTTCCAAAACAATACGCCAATGTCATTTAATGTCCTACAAAAGCGGATTGGACGTAAAACCGTTCCAAAGAAATTGCTTGCCGAAGCTCCTGTGGTGTTGATGGCCTATGACCTTCTCGAATGTGAAGGCGTCGACATTAGGAGAGAACCTTTGGCAACGCGTCGCAATTTATTGGAAAAAATGCTGAGTTCCACACCTGCCGTTGCACCCATCCGTATTTCATCCGAAGTCACTGGCGACACTTGGGAAAACTTTAAAATTGAGCGTGGAAAGTCACGTGATTTTGGTGCCGAAGGGCTGATGCTAAAGCGGCGCGACAGCCCCTATCTAGCAGGTCGAAAGAAAGGTGATTGGTGGAAGTGGAAAATCGATCCACTCACAATCGACGCGGTGATGATCTATGCACAGGCCGGATCGGGACGACGCGCAAACCTGTTTACTGACTTCACTTTCGCAGTCAAAAACGGCAACGATCTGATCCCGTTCACAAAGGCTTATTCAGGACTGACAGACGAGGAATTTCTCCAGATTACTCACTGGGTCAAACGCAATACATTGCAGCGCTTTGGCCCCGTTCGATCCGTACAAGCTGAGCACGTTTTTGAAATCGCTTTTGAAGGAATTCAAGCGTCGCCAAGACATAAATCTGGGATTGCGCTGCGCTTTCCGCGCATGCTTCGTTGGCGCCGAGACAAACCCTTAAATGAAATTAATACTTTAGATGATCTCAAGCAAATACTTTTAAACTATGGATAGTTTTCGATACCAAACACCCCTAGATCGTCTGATTTTCTCTTAGTTAACTTTTGTGGAAAACCCTCTCCAAAGGGCCGACTGGCAAAATACACGACGCGCCCTTACATATGATTAAACTAACAACGAGGCACCAATGAACACTCCCAAGACCGCTCCCCGTGCATTTGATGCCAATCCATCCTCTGATGCGTCCGATGACATGCCATTTGGCAATTTGCCCGAATGGGACCTAACAGATCTATATCTGTCACCCGACGCCAAGGAGTTGAAGCGCGACTTGGACTGGCTCGAAAATGCCTGTCACAGCTTTGCCACTGATCACGAAGGAAAATTGGTCGATCTGGACGCGGAACAAATGCTCGATGCGGTGAAACGGTTTGAACAAATCGATATCATCGCAGGCCGCATCATGTCGTTCGCGGGCTTGCGCTATTACCAGCACACAACCGATCCAGAGCGTGGCAAATTTATGTCCGACATGCAGGACAAAATTACTACTTATACAATGCCACTGATCTTTTACGGGCTAGAGTTCAACCGCATGGACGATGCCCATGTGGACGGTGTTATGGCCGCCAACGCTGACCTTGCGCGCTACAAACCGGTATTTGATCGCATGCGGGCGATGAAGCCATACCAGCTTTCTGATGAAATGGAAAAATTCTGTCATGATCAGTCAGTTGTTGGCGCCACAGCATGGAACAAGCTGTTTGATGAAACCATCGCCGCCCTGAAATTTACCGTCGACGGGCAAGAGATGAACATCGAGGGGACACTAAACTTAATGTCTGACCAAGACCGCGCCACCCGCGAAAAAGCTTCGCGCGAGTTGGCGCGGGTGTTTGGGGCGAACGTCGGGTTGTTTGCTCGGATTCACAACACTCTTACTAAAGAAAAAGAGATCGAGGATCGCTGGCGCGGCATGCCAACCGCACAATCAAGCCGCCACCTGTCCAACCACGTCGAACCCAAAGTGGTGGAGGCGCTGCGCGATGCCGTCGTTGAAGCCTACCCGCGCTTAAGCCACCGCTATTACACGCTCAAAGCCAAATGGATGGGCCTTGAGAAAATGGAAGTCTGGGACCGCAATGCACCTTTGCCGATGGAGTCAGATCGCACCGTCTCATGGGCTGAAGCCGAACAAATCGTAATGGATGCTTACGCTGCGTTCGATCCGCGAATGGCTAAGCTTGCCAAGCCATTTTTTACTGATGGCTGGATCGACGCTGGCGTAAAAGATGGCAAAGCACCAGGTGCATTTGCGCATCCTACTGTTTCTACAGTACATCCTTATGTTATGCTCAACTACCTCGGAAAACCGCGTGATGTCATGACATTGGCGCACGAATTGGGCCATGGCGTGCATCAGGTTCTCGCAGCAGAGCAAGGTGAATTGCTTTCCTCAACTCCGCTGACCCTCGCTGAAACAGCATCCGTGTTTGGCGAAATGTTGACCTTTCGCAAACTCTTAGAGCAGGCCACCACGCCAGAAGAACGCAAGGTACTTTTGGCTGGCAAAGTTGAAGATATGATCAACACAGTAGTGCGCCAAATTGCGTTCTACGATTTTGAATGCAAGCTGCACGATGCACGTAGCAACGGCGAACTAACACCAGATGACATCAACGCGTTATGGATGTCAGTGCAGGGCGAATCCTTGGGCCCAGTATTCAACTTCATGGACGGCTACGAAACATTCTGGGCTTACATCCCACACTTCGTTCACTCACCATTCTACGTCTACGCATATGCGTTCGGCGACGGATTAGTAAACGCGCTTTATGCGGTTTATGAGGACATGGGCGATGATTTCAAAGATAAGTACTTTGAGATGCTAAGAGCGGGCGGATCAAAGCATCACAGCGAGCTGCTTGCGCCATTTGGCCTTGACGCATCAGACCCCGCATTTTGGGCCAAAGGTCTGGGAATGATCGAAAGCATGATTGATGAGTTAGAAGCGATGGAAGTCTAAACCGTTATTTTAAAATATTATTTTTAGATCCGCGTCGGTAAATATCACCGCGGATCTAAACCACACCGGAGCTTAAATGCTAATATTCGATAAACAATTTGGTGCCTATGAAAGCTACACGATTGGCCTGAGAAATTGGTTCCTTAAACTCCGCGAAAAGACCCTTCCCAATGAGACCTTTCCAGCCTTAATGCGGAATAATTTGACTCTCATTGACACCTCAATCTGTTCCAGAATTTCGCCATCTTTTGCCCAGCCACTTGGCATCCATTAATCTAATTTCATCCACAGGCAAGGTTTGTGTTCAAACGCAGCAGTCTGATAGTACGTGGCTTTGACAACCCAGATACCCACATTTTTACCCAGCGCTGCTAACCACTCATTGGGTTGTATGCTGCTGACCAGCACTATGATGAATTGCAGAACTGCCAAAACGCCAATACCAGAAAAGCTAATAATTATGTCAATAATCATTATATAAATATAAAAATATAAAAATAAAATGGATTTCCTGGCTCCAGCTTTCCAGTATTTTTCAGTATAAGATCCTCGAACCCATGTGCTCCGGCCATGTACTTATCTCTTTGTTAAGCGGTCAAACTAACGAGACCCAGCCGCCGCATAAACTGCATCAATGACCACTTGAGTTGCACGCGCATCTTCAAGCGACCACGCATAAGGTACATTATTACGCAAGGACGAGCTAAACGCTTCGACTTGGGTGACATATTGCGCGTGATCAGGCCAGCGTTCAACATGCAGCGATCCGTCGCTTTGCGTCAATTCCAACTGAGCCTCACCATAGCTTCCAGCGTTGAAGGGCGCGCATAGATGGATGCGACCTTCACTGCCCAGAAAAGTCATGTGTTGGGTTTGATGTACATTCATGCCTGTCACCCAGTGGGCCGAAAACCCGTTAAATTTAGCAGAAACACGGGCCGTTACGTCAACGCCATTCAGATAATCGATGTCTGCATGTGTGATCTCGAGTGGTTCTTGACCCGTGGCCATCCGCGTTGAACCAATCGTATAAACGCCAATATCAGGCAGGCTGCCGCCACCCTTGGCGGGGTCAAAGCGCACATTCGTTAGGTCAGGATTGTTGTAGCAAAACATCCCGTCCACATGGCGCAAGTCGCCAATCGCTCCGTTCGCAATTAGGTCTCTCACTCGTGACCATTGAGGATGATGGGCGATCATGAACGCCTCGGTTACTATTAAACCCGTTTTATCTCGCTGGGCAATCAGCGGATCAATTTGGGTGGCTTGCAAGCCAACAGGCTTTTCAACTAAGACGTGCTTACCTGCCCGCAGTGCTTTCATCGCCCAATCGATATGTAGGTGATTAGGCAGCGGAATATAAACCACTTCTACATCCGCATCGGCCAAAATCGCTTCGTAGTCATAATGTACATGTAGTTGAGGTGCAAAAGCTTTAAAAGGTGCAGCCTTTTCAGGTGATGAAGTGCCCAGCGCTACAAGCTGCGCACCAGTTGCCGCATTAATAGCGGGACCCATATGTTCACGCGCAAATTTTCCAGCCCCTAAGATTCCCCAACGCACTGGTTTGCCCATATCGCCACACCTTTTCTTTGCATTTGCCTCTGTTTGACGAATATTCCCACAGGACGCATTTAAAACAAGCAAAAGGCGCCAAACCTTCGATCAGCGCCCTACTTTAAGATCGTAGTGTCAGGCGGATGCCAGCATACCGCGATCCTTAGCCAAACTCTGCATCTTTTTTTGCAGTTTTTCAAACGCACGCACTTCAATCTGGCGGATACGTTCGCGGCTAACCGAATACTGCCCACTCAAATCTTCAAGTGTCACCGCCTTTTCAGCAAGCCGACGCTGCATAAGAATATCTTTTTCGCGATCATTCAGAACTTCCATCGCTTCAGCCATTAGTTCACGGCGTTGAGACATCTCATCACGTGCTTCGTAATCACCAGCTTGGTCAGCGGATTCATCTTCTAACCAGTCTTGCCATTGCATTGTGCCTTCGCCATCCGATCCGACAGTAGCGTTCAGTGACGCATCTCCACCCGACATGCGACGGTTCATCGAGACGACTTCAGCTTCTGTCACGCCAAGATCCGTGGCAATTCGCTGTACGTTCTCGGGACGCAAATCACCTTCTTCCAAAGCACCAATGCGGTTTTTAGCTTTGCGGAGATTAAAAAATAGCTTTTTTTGCGCCGATGTCGTGCCAAGTTTGACCATGGACCACGACCGCAAAACGTATTCCTGAATCGACGCACGAATCCACCACATCGCATAGGTCGCTAAGCGGAAGCCCTTTTCAGGATCAAAACGTTTTACCGCTTGCATTAGACCCACATTGGCTTCGGAGATTACCTCAGCTGTCGGCAAGCCATAACCGCGATAGCCCATAGCGATTTTGGCAGCCAGACGCAGATGTGACGTCACCATCTTGTGCGCCGCCTCAGAATCTTCATGGTCCACCCACCTTTTGGCGAGCATGTATTCCTCGTCCGGTTCCAGCATAGGAAATTTGCGGATTTCCTGCATGTAACGGTTTAAACCTTGTTCTGGTGTTGGCGCTGGAAGATTTGCATAAGAGCTCATAATGTCCCTCCTCGTAATTTTTTTGTCGTTATGTTCACGAAATTTTTAACTATATACTTACTCTATACATCTATTTAAAGAGTATCTTGGCTTGTAATTGTCATAGCTAGGTAGGGATTAATAAACAAATCACTAGGGATATGTCTGCGCACTCACGCACATGGGACCGTATATTTCAGTCCTTGACTCCACTATCTCTTAAACTTGCGTACCGCCTAAAGCGGCAATCAACCCAACCATATCGCTAGGCATAGGTGCCTCAAAACGCAGCATTTCTTTGCTAACTGGATGCTGAAACCCTAACGTTGCAGCGTGCAACGCTTGACGGGGAAACGTATAGGCCGCAATCCGACCAGCCTCACCCACAACTTTTTCAGAAAGCTTGCGACGGCCACCATAGGTAGGATCACCGATCAGACCATGCCCCGCATGAGTCAAATGCACACGAATCTGGTGGGTACGTCCGGTTTCCAGCCAACAATCCATCACAGCAGCCACTGCGGGGTTGCCCAGCGGCTGTACAACGCGGGCGCGCGTGACCGCGTGCCGGCCATTGTGCCAGATCACTGCTTGTTTTTGGCGATCATGTTTGTGGCGTGCCAGTTGGGTTTGCAGTTTTAAAATGTTTCCAGGCTCAAAGCTCGCGCCTTTGATACCGCGCACACGCGGATCGTTGGAATCCGGCACTCCATAACAAATGGCGCGATAGTGGCGTTCGACAGTGTGCGCCTCAAACTGCGCGGCCAGCCCATGATGGGCTCGGTCAGTTTTAGCGACGACCAATAGCCCACTAGTTTCTTTATCAATGCGATGCACAATACCTGGGCGCTTTTCCCCTCCAACACCGGACAGCGCATCACCGCAATGATACAGCAGCGCATTAACCAAAGTACTACTCGGCGTGCCGGGGGCTGGATGAACTACCATACCTGTGGGTTTATTAATGACAATCAGGTCATCGTCCTCAAAAACCACATCCAGCGGGATGTTTTCGGGCAAGACGTGATAGTCATCCGCAATTTCAACCAAAATCTCAATCGTATCACCCTCAGCAGGCTTTGCACGGGGGTCTGTCACCACTGCACCATTCACTTGCACAGCACCATCTGACAACAAACGCATCAGGCGCGACCTGCTAAGCGAAGCATCAAGCGGCACATTTAATGCCAGCGCCTTATCCATCCGGGCGGGCGGTTTTTCGGCAAGAGTAAACAGCACAATGGTGGCAGACATAACAGCCTCATAAATAAGTTGTTTTCGTCTTAGTATGCAAGCCTGCCTATGTCACGCCCTCCGCCCTGTATTATTACCCAAGGGCTAGACAATATTGTTCCAGTCACGTTAGCCTTAACTGTTAGCTTGATACACATTATGGCAACGATATAAATAACTCTGGGCGTCAGCCCACAACGTTCTGGGAGGAACTTATGAAGTATTTCAACATGAAGGCGCTGTCAGTCAGCGTCGCACTGAGCGTCGGTGCTACATCGGCAATGGCCGCTGAATGTATTGCACCCGCCAACCCCGGTGGCGGCTGGGACTTCACCTGCCGTCAGATTGGCAAAATCCTTTTTGATATTGGCCAAGTCGACAGCCCTGTCCAAGTTACAAACATGGCAGGCGGCGGTGGCGGCCTAGCGTTTTCCCATGTGGTCAACGAACGCCAGACCGACGATGGCCTGATTGTTGCTGCATCACAAGCAACAGCAACCCGTCTAGCGCAAGACGCCTACGGCGGTGCAACAGCTGACCAAGTCCGTTTCGTTGGTGCCATTGGTGCTGATCCAGGTGTGATTGTTGTGGCGGCTGACAGCCCATTCATGACATTAAATGACATGGTTAATGCGATTATCGCTGATCCTTCGTCCGTAGCCTTCGCTGGCGGATCTTCTGCGGGCGGCTTCGACCACCTAAAAGTTCTGATGATTATGCAAGAAGCCGGCTTCACTGACATTACTGATATCAAATATATCGGGGTTGATGGCGGCGCAGATGCGGTCACACAGACTGTGGGCGATTTTACGCAAGGTATGACGGGCGACATGTCAGAAGTTGTCGGCTTCATTGAATCTGGTGATGTCCGCGTGCTGGCAGTGCTCGCAGAAGAGCGCGTTCCTGGCTTTGAAGACATCCCAACCGCCGTAGAGCAAGGAATTGATGTAGTAGCCGTGAACTGGCGCGGTTTGTACGTGCCAAAAGACATCTCTGACGAAACCTTCGACATGTGGGCCGCGCGTCTACAAGCTGTTGCCGATTCAGATGAATGGAAATCTGCAATGATAGAAAATGGCCTTGCGCCGTTCACTAAAGTCGGTGACAATTTTCAATCTTGGGTTGATGGCGTAATTGCGTCCACTGAAGAATTGTCACGTGAGATAGGCGTTATTCAGTAATGCGTGTCTCGGACCGCATTTTCGGGGCAATCGTGATCCTTGGGTCGTTCATCTATGTGATGGCGGCTCGAGGTATCTCAAAGCCGTTTTTTGCTGACCCGCTTGGTCCACAGGCCTTCCCCATCGGGGTCGGTATTGTTGCCGCAATTTGTGGGTTGGTAATGGTGTTTTCACCAGATGAAGAACCAAACTGGCCAGAAATGCGGTCCTTTTTGTCGATCTTAGGGTCAACAATCCTGCTCATCACCTATGCTTATGTCTTGAAGCCTATGGGCTTTTTGGTTCCCACCGCCATCGCAAGCGCGGTAATTTCTTATCAGATTACACCTGCACCAATTCGGGCGGTGATTTATGGCCTCATTATTTCATTTGGCTTGTTTGTGTTGTTCAAATTCGCATTGGGGCTAAGCCTATTCGCCTTCCCCCGCGACTTCTTCGGGTAGGACGCCATCATGGAAATCCTTCAAAACCTACAGCTTGGCTTTTCAATTGCTCTCTCCCCGTGGACATTGATGCTAGCCGTTGCTGGCTGTTTTATCGGCACAATTGTTGGTGCTTTGCCCGGTCTTGGCCCATCTAATGGCGTGGCGATCATGATCCCACTTACCTTCTCGCTTAGCCTTGATGCGACTTCGTCGCTGGTGTTACTAACGTCAATTTATTATGGAGCAATGTATGGCGGACGGATTTCATCCATTCTATTAAACATCCCCGGTGACGAACCTGCTATGATGACCACGCTAGACGGCTACCCAATGGCCAAAGCGGGCCGCGCGGCAGATGCGTTGGTAATTTCCGGCGTTGCGTCGTTTGTGGGCGCACTGATCGCAACCATCGGCCTCGCGATACTCGCGCCAGCACTATCGCGCATTGCCTTTGAATTTGGACCAGGTGAATATTTTGCCCTGTATTTGTTAGCATTCTGTACGCTTGGGGGTGTGGCTTCCAACAACCAAGCCAAAGCTGCATTCGCATCGTGCCTAGGCATTGCTATCGCAATGGTCGGGCTGGATCCAAACTCCGGCACACCGCGTCTGACAGGCGGCAACCTACACCTTTATGACGGCATAGATTTTCTTGTCGCCATAGTTGGCCTGTTCGCAGTGTCCGAAGTATTTTTTTTCATCGAGAGCAAGGGCAAATCCGGTGCAACCAACGTCAAGGTCGGCAAGGTCCGCGTCCCTTGGCGTGACATATTTGAAGTCCGCTGGGTCATGCTGCGATCAAGCATCCTTGGATTTATTTGTGGCGTCCTGCCCGGTGCGGGAGCGTCACTTGGCAGTTTTATGACCTACATTACTGAAAAAGGCATCGCAGGCGAAAAGGGTTGTTTTGGCACAGGGGTTCCCAAAGGCGTTGCAGCACCTGAAGCTGGTAATAACGCAGCAGCGGGCGGCGCATTGGTGCCGATGCTGACCCTCGGCGTTCCAGGATCAGGTACCACAGCCGTTCTGCTGGCCGTTTTGGTCACACTCAATGTTACCCCTGGCCCAATGCTTTTTGTAGAAGAAAAAGAAGTAGTCTGGGGCCTAATCGCATCACTGCTCATTGCCAACTTTGTGCTGCTTGCGATGAACGTGCCGATGGTCAAAGTTTTCGTCAAAATCCTTGAAGTACCGCCAGCCGCGCTAATGCCCACCGTCACTATGATTTCAATGGTCGGTATATTTTCCTTGACGGGCAGCTATTTCGACCTGATCTTGGTCGTAGCCTTCGGTGTGCTGGGTTATGTTTTGCGAAAAATGGATATACCCACAGTGCCAGTTATCCTTGGCATTTTGTTGGGTGGTAAAATGGAAAAATCACTTCGCGACGCCATGGTGCTGTCAGATGGTAGCGCATGGGGCCTTATTTATACCCGTCCAAGTGATCCAACGGACCTATCGATGATCGCATCAAGTCTGTTGGTTGCCGCCGTCTTGGGCTTCATCGCACCGATGTTCCTGCGCCGTATCCTGCGCAAACCGCAAAGAGTGGCGGATTAATGGGCACCCGTATCCTTATACCCTCAGGCGCTTTGGGTCTTGGGTATAACAAGACGGCGTTGGATCGTGCCGTTGCGGCGAAGCCCGATCTTATCGCCATTGATGGCGGCAGCACAGATTCTGGCCCGTCCTATCTGGGGCGCGGGGTCAGCAAATACGCAACCGAATCAACCAAGATCGAATGGCAGGGTTTAATCGAAGCCCGCGCAACCGCCGGCTGCCCACTTGTCATTGGCACCGCGGGGACCTGTGGAACCGACAGCACCGTTGACTGGCTTTATGATATCACATTAAAAATCTTGTCAGATCTCGGTCTAAGTGCCAAAATTGCTCGATTATATAGTGAACAGGATACTGCCATCATTGCGCAAACCCCGCTCTTCCCTCTTTCAGCAGCACCGTATATAGATTCAGACACTGTCAAAAGCTGCACTCATATCGTTGCCCTTGCAGGAGCAGAACAAATACAAACTGCACTGAAAACTGGTGCAGAAATCATTATAGCGGGCCGGACAACGGACACCGCCATCATCGCCGCCCTCCCCTTACAAAACGGCAACCACGCAGGTGCTGCATGGCACGGCGCGAAAATTGGTGAATGTGGTGCCCTTTGTGCGACCAACCCGCAATCTGGTGTTATCTTGGTAGATTTCGACGATACCGGCTTCACCGTCACTCCAATGGCAGATGGGGCAAAAGCCAGCCCACACACAGTTTCGGCCCATATGCTATATGAGAACTCCGATCCGTTTATTTTGTTTGAACCGGGTGGACATCTAGATGTCACGCAAGCGACATACACTGCAATTAATGATGTGGCAGTGCGTGTCATGGGCTCAAAATGGGAGCCGTCAGACACCTACACCGTCAAACTTGAAGGTGCACGGATCACGGGCTACCAAACCATTCTGATGGCCATTTTACGCGATGCACATTACGTAGAAAACGTACAAATTTGGTGTGATGACATTATAGAAAAACTCGCAGTTAAAGTCGCAGATCGGATGGAGCTAGACCCTACCACTTGGCACGCAGAACTGCGCATCATCGGCCAAAATTCCAACCTCGGTGCGCTCGAGCAGCGAACGTCAGACGCGACCGAACTGGGTGTGCTCGCCATTCTCACAGCGCCAGATCAGGCAACGGCCAATACCTTGGGCAAAATGATGAACCCCTATTTATTGCATCACCCACTGACACAAGAAGAAGAACAGCCAACATTTGCGTTTCCGTTTTCTCCAGCGGAAATTGATCGTGGGGCGGCCTATGAATTTGTCCTGCATCACGTCATGGAATTGGCAAACCCAATGGATGCATTTCGATTGGTGGTCACAGATGTCTAGCGTCGCACAAATCGTTCAAAAAGTGCGGTCCAAAAATGCTGGCCCATTCTGGCTTACCATTGATATTTTCTGTGGGTCACCAGCGGCCTACGCCCAAATTACTGAAAACATCAGTACGGAGCGCATTGCCATCCTGTTTCAAACGACGCCAGATCAAATCAAACGTTTTGATATCGCGGGGCTAAATGTTGTGAAGTTCAGCCTGCCGCGCCCAACAGTCCAAGGCAGCCGCACCGATCGCGACATGCACGGCGCGGGCTGGGCGCCGCTAGTTGCGGAATTAGATATCAACTAATCGAACTAGCGGTTCACTAATGGGGCGCCGATGATCACAAAGACAATTCGCACAAGATGATGCGCCACCACAACAGCAGCGTCTGCGCCTGCAACCAAAGCCACAATCGCCATTTCCGCCTGTCCACCTGGTGAAAACGCCAGTACTGCTTCGGTAAATGGCAACCAGCCTAACCGGATCACCACAAGAGCGAATACGGCAGAAATCCCAAGACTTAGCACTGTAAAAATCACCCCAGCCGTCACGTCGACCCGCAATTCGCGCCATGAAATTCCAGCGTATTTAACACCAATCGAAAAACCGATGAAAAATTGTGCCGCTTGGATCGCTTCAGCGGGGGGACGGTGGTGAATAAAGCCTGCAAGCGACAACGCCGCTGTCAGAAACAACGGGCCCAATATCGACGCGCCAAACAATCCCACAGCGACCGCGATGCGCCATCCAGCAAGTCCAGCAGCCACAAGCAACAACAACTGCGTCCATGGCACTGACAAGAACGGCTCTCCAGCGGGTTGGTTCATATCGACGTCATAGAAAAAGGCAAACATGAAGGGTAAGATCATCACTACGATCAAGACGCGCGTTGCGTGGATCAATGACAGCGCCCGTACATCGCCACCCGCTTCTTCGCCAAACAACAGCATGTCCTGCAAACCACCAGGCATCGCCGCATAAAACGCTGTCGGATGATCAAACCCAAAACCTTTACGAAACAACGGATAGCCCACAGCTCCAATGCAAATTACCAATGGTGGCATTAACGCCAGCGTCCAGATCAAGGTGCCCAGCTGCGCAAACAGCTCGGGCGTTATGGTTGCACCTACCGCAACGCCTAAAATGGTTCGCATCACTTGGCCAGACTTCGGCGCCCCTTGCAATCGAACGCCAAACAGAGCCACGATCAAGCACCCCAACAATGGGCCCAGCAACCACGGCAATGGCAACGCTAGAGCCATAAATGCTGCTACGCCAAGACTGGATACTAGAAGAGTTACAAGCAATGCCATAGGGCTTGGTTGCATGACACAGCCACTACTTAAAGGGGGCTGATTGATAAACGAAGCTAATTAAAGAAAATGGTACCGCCTCCCCGGCTTGAACGGGGGACCTCTGGTTCCACAAACCAGCGCTCTAACCAACTGAGCTAAGGCGGCATCTTCGACGATTTAGCGAGCCATGAGCGCGATTGCAAGTACCTTTGGCTGCATTCGACACATGATATTTCAGCAAGTTAAACCCAAGAGACCTACCAGACTTGCCATTCAGCATACCTGCGAGGTAGATCGACCATAAACTTAGCCAAAGGATCTCCGAAATGGGCATTAACGACGAACGTGACATCGAAGCGAACCTGCAAATCGGTCCAACCGATCAAGGACAGGTTCGCCTATTTATCGAAGGTAAGGGAATTGAAATTCCTATGGATTTCACCCCCGAAGAAGCTGACGAAATCGCAGAAGAAATTCGCGCAGCAGCTCAAGCTGCGCGCATCATCAAGACGCGCTAAATGTCAATGGCCGCACCGACCGTTAGCTTGTGGCAGGTTGGGACAATTATGCTGGCATCAATGACATTGATCGTCATCGGCGATGTCGCGGCGAAGTTATTGTCACAGCGCGGTAATAGCCCAATTTTTGTTGCATGGACGCGCTTTGCCCTAGCATCGGTTGTGTTGTTGCCATTTTGTGGGCTAACCCGCACTGATGCCCCTGCCCTGCGCGATCCCCGTATTTTGCTGCGGACACTATTTATAATGGGCGGTATTTGCATGATTCTGACTGCACTACGAACAGAACCAGTCGCCAACACGTTCGGTGCGTTTTTTGTTGGACCTGTTGTGGCCTACGTATTATCTGGGTGGTTGCTCAGGGAGCGGATCACACTGGCTCGCACGGTTTTGTTAGGCATGAGCTTCATAGGTGTCCTGCTGGTTGTAAAACCCGGCTTCGGAACAACAGTTGGTATGGGGTTTGCAATTCTCGCAGGGATATTTCATGGCTTTTACGTGGTCTCAACACGCTGGATCGCACCTCTTTACCGACCACGGCTTTTACTAATCTCACAATTGGTAATTGGTGGTGTCTTGCTCGCACCTTTCGGGATGGCTGCACGTCCAGATAACCTCACCGTAGTGGCATTTATCCTTATTACGATTAGCGCCTTAGGATCAGCATTTGGTAATCTGCTGCTGGTCAAGCTCAGCCAATCAACTCCATCCAGTGTTATCGCGCCACTGATCTACACGCAGTTGATCCCCGCGACAATTCTTGGCTATCTGATATTTTTGGACTGGCCTGACTGGATTAGCTTTACGGGTCTTGCAGTGATTTTCGCAGCAGGGATTGCTTCGCTAGCATTGTCACGGCGCTAATTCATTCCATTTTTTTTCATCGCCGTTGGGTCTCGCAGTGACTGCAGTCGCATAGCCGCAGTTCGTGCAAATTTCTGTATTACGACCTTACGCCGCGCCGCTGCTAACTTATCCTCGGGCGCTAGGCGTACAACCTCACCGTCATAAGCGTCGGCAATGATTAAGCCAGTTTCATCGGGCAGTAATTCCGTTGGAAAGTAGCTATCAACAGCCCAAAAAAACTGATCACACCATTCTAAGTAGCCCTGCCATTTGTGGTCTGACTGAAAGTCAGCCCGCGATGATTTACATTCGATAATCCAGATTTCACCCTTTGGTCCCAGAGCCATAACGTCGACCCGCAAACCACGCGTTGGCGCCAGCTCCTCAACGCAAACAAAGCCCAAACTACGCAAATGTCGGCAGACACCCCGTGCCAAAAGTTGACCAGGTTGGTAGTTCGAACGCGCGTACAGAATATTATTATCAGGCATACTTAGAACATGAACAATGTATGAACATCCGTCAAGGTAAGTTCTGACTGTGCATGACACCTTTTAGTTAAAGGTAAAAAATGAGTACAAATGATCACCATTTCTTCAACACCCTCTCCTATCAAACCACCGTGATATTTTGTTATTAATTTATAGCTCAGACATGTGACTTTCGCACCGGCCTCAGAAGATTATGAGATAGCTAACGCAATCGTAAAGAAACATAACATGGTGGTGTCTAATCGTTAGAAGATAACTAATTGGATACGAAGCCACGAACGTTATAACATCATTAATTAAAATGCTTTTGCACAGATTCTCAACTGGCTCAGTTTCTTTGAGGCCTCCTACAGTGACCGTTTAAGAAATGTAAAATCTGTCATCTAAAAAAATAAAGTAATCGATACAGGCTAAAAAATCCAACATCATAAAAGAATAAAAGCTGACGGTTTGGCCCTTCAGACCGACCCCAATAAATTGGTGATATAATTTTAAAACATACTCACGTAGAGCGTTTTAAGTTCGATGTTTGGTATTACTAAGGTTGATACACTGATACGAGGCAACATAATAAAAAAGTTCCGCTCAATAACTTTAAATACCTCTCTAGAATTTTGGTAATTGATTATGTGTAAGGGAACGACTTTGAATGCTACACAAAAGAGTGCTATCCAGTGTATGTGCTTTCAACCTAATAATCGCGCTCGCCAACGGCCGGAGCAATCGTATCACCCAGTTAAGCGTTGCTTGGCGCAAATTAAGATCAATCGAGCGTAAGGCCTTGCCGAAGCGACAAAGCTACATTACCTGTAACAAAGGCGGGCTTCTGCTCTTCTCGTAAATACGGGACAACATTCCAGTGGCCTTAAGCAAATCCGAGGCGGCTGGCGCTGTCGGGGCTCTGGCCTCGTTACCTGGCTACCACCTGTAACATACAGGTCCTCCGGAATTAGCTCCCTACGGTTGCTGCGGGGCCCGCCACCTTATAACATTTCAAAAAGGCTCGACTAGTCTAAGGTCATGCTACTTGGAGATAACGCGTCGAATATTTTATAAAATTTATTAGGGTTTTTGTAAGAAACGCAAGTGCTGGGGCTTGTAGATCACCAGGTAGTTCGTCTTCATCATCAGGCATACACCTACTTACGTGTAAAATAGTACACCTGCCAGAAAGAAGCTCTTTAGACTCCAAAATATCACTATATTAAAACAAAATGTCAAATCGTGCCACAAGTACGCCAAGGCCCATGACGTCATAACCAAGCAACAATTCACGAAAAAATGCAGATCATACAAAGTTAATCGCACAACTTTTTACACATAACTTAATTAATTTATGTTTGTTTTGATTGTGCGTGCTAAGTTCATTTTTTTATACTAATGCTGGAACGACGTTGGCAATATATTATCACCAGCGCGCTACTTTTTTAAATACAATTTAATTGAAAATAATATATATTACAGGGGCTTAGCTAAAAGCTCTCAGGCTTCGCTTGACGGGCCATGTGATCAAGTACAGCATTGACAAACTTCGGTTCATCGCCGTCATCAAAAAATGCTCTAGCAACATCAACATATTCTGTAATAGCAACCTTAGGTGGCGTATCTTGACCAATTAATTCAACGCCAGCAGCACGGAATAAAGCACGCAGTGTCGGATCAATCCGACCTAGAGGCCATTTGGCAACCAAGGCACGATCGGTCATCTGATCGATCTTAGTTTGCTCATTCACTGCCGTTTCGACCAGCATGCGGAACAATACTACATCGCCCTCAGCTAATTCATCACCTTCGTAGACTGCACCAAAGCGGTAGTTTTCAAATTCACGAGTTACGGATTCAATTGTCTGGTTGGAATGTTCCATCTGGAACAAGGCCTGTACCGCATAAAGCCGCGATGCAGACTTCATTTTGCGTCTTACATTTCCAGATAAATTTGACTTAGTTGGATTTGATTGAAAATCAGTCATACTATTGTGAAACCATCCGTGTTGCCAGCCATCAAGATATCATTGGTGAATCCAACGCTCGATCTCGCGCTACCCCACCTACGGCTGAGCGCGATCAAGTGCAAGGCCGCAGCCGCCGCACCGCCACCTTTGTTTTGATCTTTAGTATCAGCACGAGCTTCAGCCTGCTTCTGCGTCTCAACAGTCAAGATTCCGTTGCCTATGCACAAACCCTGAAGTCCAAGCAACTGAAGTGCTCGCGAACTGTCGTGACATACTGTTTCATAATGCGAAGTTTCACCCCGAATAACGCAACCTAGCGCGACATAGCCATCAAAACTGCTCATCCGTTCAGCTATGCAAATGGCCGTCGGAATTTCCAAAGCGCCCGGAACTTGCACTGTTTCGTGCATGCCACCTACGGCCTCAATCTCAGACTGCGCTCCATAAAGCAAATTGTCCGCTATGTCTTTATAGTAGGGCGATATGACAATTAGCAGCGTTGGTTTCTGATCAAATTCTGCGCGCGGCATGATGTAATGCGATGAACTAACCACAGCGATTATCCTAATTTCAAGATTTTGCGCGTGCCGATAATCTCAAGTCCATATGCCTCAAGTCCAACAATCTTAGGTTGGGGTGAATTGGTCAGAAGCTCAATATCACCCAAGCCCAAAGAAGACAGAATTTGCGCTCCAAGCCCGTACTGCCGCAACGTTTGCGGAGACACTTCATCATGCGCAACTATCTTCATTGATGTATCACGCAACAGCACAACTACACCACGGCCTTCCTCAGCGATACGTTTCATCGCCTCACCAAATTCGTTTGTGCGGTTAGGGGGGCCGATGCCAACTACATCCAACATCGCGTCCATGGCATGCATCCGCACCAAAACAGGCGTATCACCAGAAATGTCACCCTTGATCAAAACTACGTGTTCGTCACCATGAGTTTCATCTGCGTAGATTTTCATTTGCCATTCGCCACCAAACTCGGACGTGATAATCTGTTCCGAGCGCACACTAACCAAATTATCATGACGGCGGCGATAAGCGATTAAATCAGAAATTGTACCGATCTTGAGATCATGTAATTGTGCAAAGGCCACCAGATCAGGCAGGCGGGCCATAGTGCCGTCATCGTTCATGATTTCACAAATCACACCAGACGGATTCAGCCCTGCGAGTCGCGAAATATCAACGGCGGCTTCAGTGTGGCCTGCACGGACCAGAACTCCACCAGCGCGAGCGCGAAGTGGGAATACATGGCCAGGTGTGGCAATATCGACGGCAGTTTTGGTAGGATCAATGGCTACAGACACAGTACGAGCACGATCCGCAGCTGATATTCCAGTCGTGACGCCCTCACGGGCCTCAATAGAAACGGTAAAAGCAGTTTCGTGGCGTGAAGAGTTATGAGACGACATCAGTGATAGACCTAGTGCGTCCAGTCGTTCAGCTGGTAGGGTCAAGCAAACTAACCCACGACCATGAGTAGCCATAAAATTGATTGCATCTGGCGTTGCCATTTGTGCAGGTATCACCAAATCACCCTCGTTTTCGCGATCTTCATGGTCGACCAACACGAACATGCGACCATTGCGGGCATCTTCAATAATGTCATCAGTGCTAGAAATCACATCTTTCCAGTCGACTTCAACAGGACCAGGATTTTCGAACGCCCCAGTTTTTTCAGACGAATTATTCATGGTGGTCCTCTCAGCCGATTACGGGCGCAATAGCCTGTGGGTGCGCAATTGAAAAGGGGCACTATAGCCGCAGGACTGAGCGTAAGATCAGATCTTGTTAACTTAATGGCAGAGACTATTCAGAACCAATGACGCTTAGTTAGTCCATCATCCAATCTACTTTGCGTGTGGCCGCTGTATAAGCAGCGAACTGGGTTTTGTAAGTTTTCACGCTGTCGTCTTTAACCTGTTGCCACTCATCAGTTTCTACGCTGGCACGATGATATTCGACATAGGTAAAATGTTCTGCATCCACATGGTGCAAAATATCGACCATGCGTTCACCGCTGTCATCTTCTAGGGAGGATACGATTTCAGGTGTTTCTGTATCAGTCATTAGGATGCCTTGATTTATAAGTCATTAGGATGTTTTAAAATACTTTAAACTGGGCAATTTACCAGCCATGCGGATTGCTTGAACTAATCTCCTTTAAAATTATACAGAGGCACAAAAAGCTGGTGTGAGCAGGCTGGTTTGGGTAAGAAAAGTGCGCAATGCATCAAGGATTTTCGCCCCGAGGACCACCAATCTAAGAGCTGGGTTGGCGAGTTGCAGCTGAAGTGTAAGCTTTTCTGGAGTAATTAGAACGTAGGCAAAATCATAGATTTAACATAAAACAAAATCCTCAACTTCGCAAGTTTGAAGTAGATACAGTGTCCAACACGCAAAACAAGTCGACCGCGTTATTTTAAAAATAAAAACTTAATCAAATCATCACCAGACACTGCACAAAGCTTTGCATGGGTTTTAAATTTATGCATTCAACGCTTGTAGGCCGTAAACGGATTAGATCAGTTATTATTTCTGACATCAGGTCAGAGCATGCCTTAGCCCAAACATGGTTGCCCAAGTTTTTAATAGGCTCATCAACACAGCCAAAATTGCACCGAATAATAGACCTAACTCTTGGAATGCTGCCAGGCATTAGTCGTAGTCCCGCAGGCGGGCCACATAACGAGCCATCGTGTCCACTTCTAGGTTTACCGGATCACCAATTTTTGCGTCACCCCACGTTGTCACAGACTTGGTGTGCGGTATAAAGTTAATACCAAATTGCGCGCCGATTACTTCGTTAATGGTTAATGACGTGCCGTTAAGCGCCACCGACCCTTTGGGCGCAATAAAACGCTCCAGATCTTTGGGTGCTTGCAACGTCACACGTGTACTTGCACCATCGTCCATCATGCTTACGATCGTCGCCACACCGTCCACATGGCCAGACACGATATGCCCACCAAGTTCATCACCAACCCTCAGGCTGCGCTCCAGATTGACCCGTTTGCCAACCACCCATGCCGCCAGTGATGTTTTACTGACAGTTTCTGCAGAAATATCAATTTCGTACCAGCCCTGCGGATCACAACCCGACGATGTCCCTTTGGCAACAACAGTCAAACATACACCGTCAGATGCAATCGACGCACCAACATCAATTCCAGAAACGTTGTAACGCGTTGCAATCCGTGCGCGCAGATCGCCACGATTTTCGAGCGCCAAAATGCGGCCAATATCTGTAATAATCCCTGTAAACATAGCATATTCCTCTTATCTCTACACCGAACTAGCCCCTAGAATAACTATGGGCAAGTTGCCTAAATAGCATTATTGACACAACACGCCATATTTCAGACAAACTAAGTGATTATTATCTTTTTAATAAACGTGAAGTTATGATGGAACCAGAGTGACTAAGCACGCAACCAAATCTTTTTTGCTTTTACAAGGACCTCATGGGCCTTTCTTCCACCGTTTGGGCAAGATGCTCCGTCTAACGGGAGTGGATGTTTGGCGAGTTGGCTTCAATGCAGGCGATAGGGCGTTCTGGTTCGGCGCTAAGGGATACATCCCTTATTATGGCAGACCCGATGATTGGATTAAAACGCTCAAAATAATCGTCGCTGAAAAGTCTATTACTGACATCGTGCTGTATGGTGACACCCGTCGAGTTCACGCAGAAGCAGTTGTTGTGGCTAACAAAATGGGCCTGACATTACACGTTTATGAAGAGGGCTACATGCGCCCGTTTTGGGTCACCTATGAGCGAGGCGGGGCAAACGGTCATTCCAAACTGATGGAGACAAGTGTCGATGACATGCGTAAGGCTCTAGCAAAAACAGAATTCGAGCTTCCAGAGGCACCTGCCCATTGGGGCGACATGCGTCATCATATGTTTTATGGAGCATTATACCATTGGTTCGTGATATTTTGGAATAGCAACTACCGCCAATATCAACGGCACCGCGAATTACCGCTGATAGCCGAAACAGCACTATACACCCGACGCCTTTTGCTTATGCCGTTCATTGCTTTGGACCGGAAGATTTCAACAATTCGGATCAAACATGGCGGCTACCCCTACCATATAGCGTTGCTTCAACTTGAACACGACGCATCATTTCAGATGCATTCGCCATTTGGACGGACAGAAGAATTTCTTACCCTAGTGATCGAAGGCTTCGCTAAGGGTGCACCAAAACATCACCACTTGGTGTTTAAAGCCCACCCATTGGAAAATGGCCGCAGCCCACTTCGCAAAATCATCCAGCGGTTAGCAACTAGAATTAACGTTAGTTCACGTGTCCATTACGTGCGAGGAGGAAAACTAGCGCAGGTTTTAGACCATGCGCGTACAGCTGTGACGGTCAATTCCACCGCAGCACAACAAGCTTTATACCGTGGTATTCCACTCAAAGTGTTTGGCGATGCAGTTTATGATAAACCAGAATTCGTGTCTAAACTGCCTATTGATCAATTCTTTGCAACACCCGCACGCCCAGACAATCGCGCCTTTAAAGATTACCGCCGCTATTTACTCGAAACCAGCCAAGTTCCGGGTGGTTTCTATTCCGTTCAGGGCCGTCGCCAATTAATGCGTCAAGTGGTGGATATGATGCTAGATCAAAATGATCCCTATGACGCGCTGCGGACCGGACAGGCCCCACCGCGCCAGCAGTTGCGTGTGGTAAAGTAAGCAACACAACACCTAGGGGTCCCCATGGTAAGTGCGCCACACCCTACTGTGCAACTAACCTCATACTAGATTTTGCTCACAGATTTCGGTAGCTAAATTGCAAAGGTGAGGTGGATAAAAAATTACCCCCATAACGACTGAGGCAGATTAAATTAGGTCGAGGAGACCGGACCAGTGAAATTCTTAAAATTGCGCTCCAAATCGTGCGTGACAAAAAATATTGCGCTCATTGCAATATTGGCAGTTATTGCGTCCTGTGGCTTACCGCGCTCAGGCCCAACGAAAAGTGAAATTTTTGCTGGATCGGTAATGGAGGATGGCAACGCCTTTGTCCTTATTGTTGATGACCGCGTAAATTTGGTGGCAAGCGTCACCCCTGCCCTAAATTTTTCAACAGGATTTCGCGATGCCAGCACTATTGGCAGTGACACGATCCGCGCTGGTGACATTCTAGGATTGACAATCTGGGAAAACGTCCGGGATCCATTACTCGTGCCCGTAGGCCAAAACGCTACTGTACTTGAAGAAGTGCAAGTTGACGATTCAGGTTTCATATTTGTACCCTATGCAGGTCGCATTCGCGCCGCTGGTAATACGCCAGACGCAATTCGGCGGATAATCACAGAAAAACTTGAAGAACAAACACCCGACCCCCAGGTCCAAGTACGGCGACTTGCTGGTGACGGCGCCACCGTTTCAGTTGTCGGTGCCGTTGGCGCTCAGGGTGTTTACGCAATTGAACGCCCAACCCGCATGCTGTCGGCGATGCTTGCACGTGCAGGTGGTGTAACAGTTCAGCCCGAAATCGCACAAGTTACTGTTATGCGCGGCGACCATACTGGCGAAATCTGGTTTGAAGATTTATACTCAAATTCAAGTTATAACATCGCTTTACGGGCAGGGGATCGCATTTTCGTTGAAAAGGATACCCGTAGTTTTACCGCCCTCGGAGCAACTGGTATGCAAAGCCGCGTTGCGTTTGAATCCCAAACAATTTCGGCAATCGAAGCTATAGCACAAGTTGGCGGCTTGAGTACCAACCTTGCCGATCCCACGGGCGTTTTTGTATTTCGCAATGAACCCGTTGAAATTGCAAAGAAATTGGTTGAACGTGATGATTTGATTGGCACCCAGCGCGTGATCTATGTGCTTGATTTGACAGAAACCAACGGCATGTTTATGGCGCGCGATTTTGCAATCCGTGACGGTGACACTGTCTACGTTACCGAAGCACCTTTCAGCCAGTTCAGCAAAACTATCTCGGCTGTGTTCGGCACTCTTGGATCAGTCAATTCGGCCACAACACTAGGGGAATAATGACGTTGTCTAAAGAAAAAGCCCTAACAAGGAAAACCTCGCGGCGACTTTTTGTTTATAATAGTGGTTTTTTAATTCAGAAACGTACGCGCCGTATTCTGACGCTGTCAGGGTATGATATTTCATTAGGCAAAGCTTCTTCGAATGATCTGATTGGTGTTTGGGGCCAATCCCCAAATTCTTGGCGTGGTGAGGCAATAGCGAACTGCACTTCCACCTCTATTTTATGTGTAGAGGATGCATTTTTGCGTTCTGTCTTGCCAGGTCGCAGCAGCGAACCACCCCTTGGTTTGCATCTTGATACGCGCGGCGTACACTTTGACCCATCAAAAATATCCGATCTTGAAATGATCTTACAAGAAAGCTCACTTGATGACAGCGCCCTACTGGGCCGTGCGCAAAGCTGTGCGGAGTCGATCAAGCATGCGCATCTCAGCAAATACAATGCCTTCGATCCGGACACCCCTGCGCCCGATGCGGGCTATGTTCTAGTGATAGACCAGACGGCGGGCGATGCATCCGTCACCGCGTCACGCGCGGATCGAAACACCTTCCTCAAAATGTTGCTTATCGCCCACGAAGAACACCCAAGCGCGCGCATCTTAATCAAAACTCACCCTGAAACTGCCGCAGGCTACCGCGACGGTCACTATCAAAACTCCGATGTGTCAGACAACGTTGCCTTCATTAGTGATCAGATCTCGCCACACCGCCTTCTGGACGGGGCCATTGCAGTTTATACCGTGTCATCGCAATACGGATTTGAAGCAATAATGGCTGGCCACACACCTATAGTGTTTGGCCAGCCATTTTACGTCGGCTGGGGCCTGACAGATGACCGCATGCCATTGAAACGCCGACAAAGAAACCTGACTCGCGCCCAACTTTTTGCGGGAGCAATGATACTGTACCCGGTGTGGTACGATCCATACCATGATGAACTTTGCAGTCTTGAAACTGCCGTTCAAACCCTCGAAGCCCACGCCCGTGCATGGCGTGATGACCGTCATGGTTGGGTCGCATCGGGCATGCGATTATGGAAACGCGCACCCCTGCAGAAGATCTTTGGCCAACACCGCAAAATGATATTCGAAGATGATCCCGATAAAGCCGATGCGCTCGCTACCAAAACAGGACGGAGCCACATGGTCTGGGCAGGGAAGGCCACACGTCATGAAAACGCTTTACGTGTAGAGGATGGTTTCCTACGCTCTAGAGGTCTAGGCGCCAATCTGATCGCCCCACTATCTTTAGTCCTTGATGACCTTGGCATTTACTATGACCCTAATGGCCCAAGCCGTCTGGAATCCTACATCGAAGCCAGCGTAAAATTGCCCAATACAGCCCTTTTCCGGGCCGAAAGGCTGGTCAAACAGATCATGAGCGCAGGCCTAAGCAAATATAATCTAACTGCTAAAAGCTTCCCAAACAACATACCAAAAGGCCGCCGCATCTTGGTGCCCGGACAGGTCGAAGACGACGCATCAATTCAGTTTGGCACGACAGACATCACCACAAACCTCAAACTGCTACAGGTCTGTCGCGTCGCTAATCCCACTGCCGTGATAATTTTCAAACCGCACCCTGACGTCGAAGCAGGGCTACGGACTGGCGCTGTACCAGACGCTGCAGATATCGCGGATGTCGTGCTCACCAAGACCTCACCGATTGCAGCGCTGGACGCAGTGGACGCCGTCTGGACCATGACGTCAACTATCGGATTCGAAGCGCTGCTGCGCGGTAAAAATGTGACCTGCCTAGGGATACCTTTTTACGCGGGCTGGGGCCTTACAGACGACCACACCGCACCAATTCCACGCCGCACAGTGATACTTACACTGGCACAATTGGCACACGCCGTACTAATCGATTATCCACGCTATTATGACCCCATCAGCGGCCTTCCTTGCCCCGCAGAGGTCATTGTAAAACGACTGCAGAGCGACATAATTCCGCACCCTTCCTTAGAAAATAAATTACTTTCAAAAATCCAAGGCATGTACGCAAGCTACGCTCATTTGTGGCGCTAGTTATTAATCTATCCTTCGAAATCCTTTTTCAATCAAGATAAAGTGAGGCGCGTTGCCAGCGGTGCATGATATCTGTACCAATGCGTATTGTTTCAATCAGATCAAATCGTGGAGCGTCAGCCAAGACATCCAGCCCCATTGCGCCAATGGAAGGTAAGCCCTCTGCCCCTAGCACAATGCCGGCCGTAAAGCCGACAACTTCATCCACCAGCCCCGCACCAAGCAGCGACGCTGCAAGGCTTCCTCCACCTTCGCAAAACACTCTGGTCAGCCCTGCACTCGCAAATTTATGCATCATATCGACAGGATCAATTTGTTGGCCCTGTAAGTCACAAGCAAAGGTTTTTGCCCCTCGATCAACCCATTTCTGTGGATCAGCATTTGCCCCATGACAAAGCCACAAGGGAGCAACACCAATCGTCGCCAAAAGGTTTGCAGCATCAATATTAAGCTGCCCAGACACCACTATGCGCACAGGTTGTCGTACGGCCCCCATGTCGCGCACCGTTAGGGAAGGATCATCAGCACGAACAGTTCCTGCGCCAACTAAAACAGCGTCATGCTTTGCACGCAGGGCGTGGACCTTGCGACGCGCATTCGGTCCGGTGACCCATTTACTTTCACCACTCGCTGTAGCGATGCGCCCGTCGAATGAACTAGCCAGTTTCAGCGTCACAAATGGACGATTTTCCGTGATGCGCAACAGAAAACCAGCCATGTCCGCACGGGCTTCGTTCTCTCGCACACCAGTTGTGACATCGATCCCAGCAGCACGGAGCTTTGCGATCCCTCTACCAAACACACGCGGGTCAGGGTCACCTGTGGCAATCACAACACGGCTCACGTTCGCAGCAATCAACTTATCCACACAAGGAGGTGTTTTTCCATGATGAGCACAAGGTTCTAGCGTCACGTACGCTGTGGCACCTGTTGCATCAATGCCGTTAAGCGCACGTGTTTCTGCATGGGGCCGCCCACCGTCAGCCGTCCAGCCACGCCCAATTACGTGACCACCACTTTCGGTGGGCCGCACAATTACGCAACCTACGTTTGGATTGGGCCAAACACGACCAAGGCCTCTCCGACCAAGAGATAGGGCCATACCCATAAATTTATGGTTTAAATCTGTGTTCAATCTTGCGCTGTTTAATCTTCTGGTGGAGTTTGTGGACGCAATTCACTCACAAACTTATCAAAATCGTCAGCCGCTTGGAAGTTTTTGTACACACTGGCAAACCGAACGTAGGCCACGGTATCGATGCGGGCCAAAGCTTCCATAACAATCTCACCGATTTGTTTTGATCCAATGTCAGTTTCACCCATACTTTCAAGACGACGAACGATACCAGATATCATCTGGTCTACGCGCTCCGGCTCAATCGGGCGTTTTTGCATCGAAATTCTGACCGAACGTTCGAGCTTGGGTCGGTCGAAATCTTCACGCCGACCATTTGACTTTATGACAACCAAATCTCGCAATTGAACGCGCTCATAGGTGGTAAAACGACCGCCACACGCAGGGCAAAACCGACGACGTCGGATGGCAACATGATCTTCCGCGGGGCGGGAGTCCTTAACTTGTGTGTCGATGTTTCCGCAAAAGGGGCAGCGCATATTCTGTCCTTGTCATCAGCCTGTGGGGTCTTTTGGCCATTTATCTACTATTAGTATAGGACTCAGTATAGGTTTTGGGTAGTGGATAAATCACACTACTAGATCGTGAGTCGAATGAGCCACAGTTGCCGCTAGTTTGCGTATACGACAGTGCCTAGAATACATTGCAAATGCGCCAGTTCATTACCGTGATCAACTTCAATATGAATGCCGTCAAATAGAGTTTGGATAACGCCCTTGAGGTTGCCTTAATCCAACTTAAATTTGTCAAAACCATTATAAAAAATACAAATAATGCCGTTATTTATCAGCCACAGGGCTTTCCAAATGGTACAAAGAATGTCGGGCCAAAGAACAAACTTCATCCCCTCTCCAAACAACAACTAAAGCGTTGGAGCCAAATCTGACTCAATTCGTCCAGAAATGTAAAGAGCATGATCATCCTTCAGGCATACTTTCACCCCTCTACCATTGGCAAAACTACCAGAGATGAATGCACACTCATTTCCAACCAATCAGCCCAGACGGGATTGGTGGCACCAGTAAGGGCCAATATGAGCCTCATAAAGGCTCCATTGTTGGAATATACCAATCAGTTCCGCGTGTTGTTTCTACGTATTCGGGCCATTTGAATTGAATTGGAGCAGGATAATCGCAAAGCGGAGGGATGTCATTTTCGGCTTTGCGACGGTTGAATTCTTTGTGTGCTGCAGTGCGAGCATCATCATCTACCAATAGCCGCAACGCCGAACACGCGAGCACTTTAGCGGCCACTTGAACCATAGGATCAATTGTTTGTGCCATCCCCCCAAGCGCGTTCATCGCCCAAGCCGGATATGGCCCACCTTTAAGTGCAGGACGCGCAATATAGAACCGCGCAGTTGGTGTGTGCCACGTCATGTCGGTGTAGTCATCGGAAGTTGAATTGAGTTGGTTTGGTGGCAAGCTCTCACGCAGGATCGCCTCCGCGTCTTGCGGAGAAATCAGTTTTTCACAAGCCGGCAAAATAGGGTTTTCGTCAGGCTTCATACCGCAATTTTGTTGGACTTGCCGCATTAAATTTTTGGCGCTCCTATCCCAAAATGGTGCTCCAACCTGCTGAATTTCGTCCCAAACCAAACTTGCCATTGTGTGGTTTGCCAATCCGGGTCGCGACTTGCAAACCCAATGGCGTTCAACCCTGCATCCTGTCAAGCCCGCAATATTGTGAGACAAAGCATCTAATCGCGCCAACAGTTGTTCCGCCATCGCGACCGACGGAACACGAATCATATATTGCAACTCAGCAAGGCCAGCTGGGAGATTGTCAGCCGTTGCTTGCCCCGTACTAAGAATTGCCTCCGAAATCGACCAACCTCCTACATGTGGTAACATCGTGTCACGTAGCATACGCGCTTGGCTATACATCATTACCAGCGCATCGTTTGCGCCAGGTGCGCGGATGTCAGAATGGCTTTGTGGGATCGGAGCGCCATTCATCACACCAAACTTATGCGGCGCATCACAGATAAAACGATAGATCATCGAATAGGCTGCACCACAGTGCGTATCCCAGCGCACTGTGTTACACATCGGTAACATATAGAACGGGTGGAACGACAGCATGCCCGCTAGTCCGTCATAATAACCCTTTGCGGCATGGATCGGCTTTGACCCACGCACCTTTTCAGCAGGTTCTCCTGTGAAGCGTAGCCCACCTTTAATGCCGTGTTGCTCCATCGCAGCTTTGGTTGCAAGCAATCCAGCTAATCCACTAATACCCAGCGCTGAATGTGGATCAGTATGGCCAGCGGAATGGCCGCTTAAACCAAAGCGCGGGGCCTCATGAACGGTTGCAGCTTGGCAATTCCCAGGCACAGCATCATATTCCGCATACATTCCCACAACAGGACCCGCACCGTTTGACCATTCAGCGCAAAATGCTGTTGGCATGCCACCACTGCCTTCCTCCACAGTAAACCCTTCGGCGCGAAGACGTTCAACATACCAAGCGCAGGAACGGTATTCCCGCCATGCAGGTTCAGCAAAATCAAATATTTGTGCGCAATCAGCAGACAAGCCCGCTCGTGCAGTTTCTACCCAGTTTATAGCCGTGGATCGTACAACAGATATACTCATCGTTACGTTTCCTTGATACGGAAATTGATTCACTAAAGTGTTAATTTGTTTAAGGAGGAACACTTTCTTGCAAGTACTCATGTAAACAGAATAGCCATTCACACTTTTTTATATACGCAAACCTTGAATTTTGGTTAGGCGGGAAGGAAACAGGATTTTTGAAATAATTTTTCAAGTTATTATACACTTTATGCCTAATTTTTTAAAAGCTTTGCGAATAACTTTCCATACTTCAATATAAATGGCTTCAGAAACTAAACTTTTAAACCTTGTAAAACTCTAATCAGACGTTGTGACCAATCCAAAAAGCAAAATTTATACAAAATTACTATTATAGTGAACATTTAATTTAAATTTTAACATCAACGATTATGTCGTCCCTAAATACTTATTAATAATTAATTTTAAATAATTATTTAATCTTGAACTTGGATTTAATTACGCAAAGTGAAGTTGCAAACAATATAATCAACCTAGATTATTAAATCCAAAACTTTAGTAATTTTTAAGCTTTTTAAAATTACATCTAAGCGATAAATTGAACTAATAAATTATATTTTTAGCGAATTAGGATGGCTTTCATTTAGTTGTACGATGTTTTAGCCTAAACTCTTTTTGATAATTCAAAACTTAGACAAACTATTAATTAGTTTTGCCCGTTCATCATAAGTATGAAAAATTAATGCAGTATTACGCGCGTTGTGCTCCAACCCATAACAGATATTTGGCCCAGTACCGTGCTTGAGAGGTTGCTGTCTAAACACTGAGGTCATCCAAAATAAAGATGTATTTTTTTATTTAACATCATTACTATTTCTAGTTCAAATCTACTCGTAATTTAACCTTAACGGGCGCATTTCAAGACTTGCAAAAACTACTCACCCAGAAATTATTTACTGCACAACTTAATTATCAACTACCCGAACGCTTTATCAGTGTAAGATAAATCAAAACTTAGCCACAATTTTATCCAAAATAAAAATTTAACTTTCAGTACTACATCATCATAATGGAAATAGTTGCTCCACATTTTTTTGCAGAACAACCAAGCAATTCTGGCCTCCAGCAGTATATCTGCCCCCCCAATAATCTTTGGTGTAATCAAAAAAACTTCACACCAAAACAGACGCCTCTCAATCTTTGGCGGGGTTAAAGTTAACAAATATTCTGTATCGGACACACCCATTTTTTTGACGGGCATGTCCGCATTTTCTACTCTAAACATTTCACCCAGCATACTGCATACTGGAACCTGACAAATCCAACATAGAACATAAAAGTAAAATGCAGCTAACGAAAGATGTGAAAGTCCAATTAAAACTGTTCAGACTACAGGACTGAAGAAACACTAATACATTAAGTGTGATGGTCGCATCAAACTTATAAGCACCAAGAAACGTGAAACATCTTCACTTCTTTAACATCACAAAGATAATTAACTCCACATTTCGGTTAAACTAACCCAGTTCGTTACTGATCTAAGAATGACCGCAAACGGCGAGACCGACTTGGGTGCTTCAACTTACGCAGCGCCTTTGCTTCGATCTGGCGAATGCGTTCGCGCGTAACACTAAACTGCTGACCAACTTCTTCTAGAGTGTGATCCGTGTTCATGCCAATACCGAAACGCATCCGCAATACACGTTCTTCCCGCGGCGTAAGTGATGCCAGAACTCGTGTGGTAGTTTCTTTTAGGTTCTCCTGTATGGCAGAATCCAGTGGCAGCACGGCGTTCTTATCTTCTATAAAATCACCAAGTTGACTATCTTCTTCATCACCAATTGGTGTCTCAAGCGAAATCGGCTCCTTGGCAATTTTCATTACCTTGCGGACCTTCTCGAGCGGCATTTGAAGCTTAGTAGCCAGTTCTTCTGGAGTTGGTTCACGGCCAATTTCGTGCAACATTTGACGACCTGTGCGAACCAGTTTGTTGATTGTTTCAATCATGTGAACTGGGATACGAATCGTACGAGCCTGATCAGCAATGGAACGAGTGATCGCCTGACGGATCCACCACGTAGCATAAGTCGAGAACTTGTATCCACGACGGTATTCAAACTTATCGACAGCCTTCATAAGTCCAATGTTGCCTTCCTGAATAAGATCAAGAAACTGCAGACCCCTATTTGTGTATTTTTTCGCAATCGAAATAACTAAACGAAGGTTAGCTTCGACCATTTCTTTCTTGGCCGAACGTGCTTCTTTTTCGCCCTTTTGAACCTGCTGAACAATACGGCGGAATTCAGAGATATCAACGCCCACATATTGACCAACTTGCGCCATTTCAGAACGCAAAGTTTCGATTTTTGTCGTCGAACGCTCAATCAGCATCTGCCAACCCCGTCCAGACTTTTGGCCCATTTCCTCAAGCCATGTCGGATCAAGTTCACGACCGCGGTAGGCATCGACAAACTCACGACGATTTATACGGGATTGATCAGCCAGTTTAACCATGTTGGAATCAATCTGCATTATGCGTCGATTGATGCCGTAAAGCTGGTCGATCAATGCTTCGATGCGGTTGTTATGCAGGTGCAGTGAATTCACCATTTGCACTACTTCTGAGCGCAGCTTTTGATACTTTTTCTCTTCCTTGCCAGAAAAACTATTGTCTTCGTTCAGCGTCGCGGACATCCGAGCGTCCTGCATGTCCGATAATTTAGAAAAGCCTTTTGCTATTACTTCTAACGTGTCTAGAACCTGCGGCTTCAGCTGCGCTTCCATTGCGGCAAGTGACAGGTTTGCAGCTTCTTCCTCGTCGTCGTCATCATCTTTAGCAATTAGATTTCCGTCTGCGTCAAGCTCCCGTTTGTCTTCACTTTTTTCAACGCTAGGCGCGGCAGCAACCACAGTCGTTTCTTCAGTTTCTTCGGCCAACTGATCGCCAAACGTTGTCTCAAGATCAATAACGTCGCGCAGGAGAATGTCCTCAGACAACAATTCGTCACGCCAAATCGTGATAGCTTGAAAAGTCAGCGGGCTTTCGCAAAGCCCAAGAATCATTGTATTACGACCCGCTTCAATGCGCTTAGCAATTGCTATTTCGCCTTCGCGTGATAGCAATTCGACTGATCCCATTTCACGCAAGTACATGCGAACAGGATCGTCAGTACGATCAAGTTTTTCAGCTTCAGCACCACCAAGTATGACATCGCGCCCACCGGCAACTGTTGCCAATTCCTTTGACGTACCGTCGTCGTCAACTTCTTCAGATTCTTCTTCTTCTGTGACTTGAATGCCCATCTCGTTGAGCATCGACATTACATCTTCGATTTGATCCGAAGATACCTGATCAGGCGGAAGCACAGCATTTAATTGATCATAGGTAATAGTACCGCGCTCGCGCGCTTCTGCGATCATCTTTTTGACTGCGGCTTGGCTCATGTCCAAGGAGTGGTCTGTGTCGTCACGTTGAACGTTGGTGTCTTTGGCGGCCATAGTCATGTTCCCTTCGACGGACAGAAAATCACGCTTAACACGCTATCCCTGATTCGGGTAATTCGGTTTGAAACGAATCAACCAACCCTTTGATTGATTCGCAATGCCTCAAATGGCTTATTCTTATGGTTGTTGCAAAGGACTTAATGCCCTTTGTCCCGTTTGGCAAAGCTGATTCGGTCTAAAAGTGCATCAAATGCACTTCGTTCGTCTTTATTGATTCGCGCACCACTGACTGCGGTGTCGTATTCTGCACTGTCATCCCCGTCCTGTCGGCCTGCATTGTTCATGGCTGCAATGGATTGCGCCAATCTTTTAGTAAGGCGTTCATCAGCAACATCAGAGTTCATTTCTTCGATGGCGTCCTGGATCTCATAAGCGTGTCCACGACGCGCCGTAAGTTTAGCAAATTCTTCAACCAGACACATGTGTGCAAGTTCGCCATTATCTGGACGGCGAACAGCTGGTGTGATGGCCACGTGTGCCTGCGCAAACAACTTTACAAGGGGGCCATCACCAATTTCCGCAATCAAAATCGCTTCAAAGTTAGCTTGTGGTTCCAACTTTAACAGCGCGTCCCGCAATATCACTGTATCAGGCCCAGAACAAATCATCTGTTCAAGGGCACTATGAAACTCATTCAAAATTAATGGATTACGAATAAGAACTGCGAAAATTACAGCTTCGCGCAAATGATCCTCAGACGACGGACCACCGCCCAAAAGGGACGCCTTTGTGCTCATCTGTGCTGGAAGTTTAGCGCCTTTGGGCAGCCATCTTCCACGCTGCTGACCAGTGCCACCGCTGTTGAAATTGTTGCGATTATTACCAAAAAGTTCCCAGCGCATATCCTTGATCGCCTGCCCATAATGGCTGCGAATAGAAACATCTTTGATCAGCATAATTTTTTCACGCAATGATTTATCAAGCGCTGCTTTGCGTTCGGGACTGTCAAAATTCTTGCCCTCGACCTCACGCTGCCACAGTAATTGTACCATCGGCAGAGCGCCCTCAATCAGCTCGCGCATATCATCTGCGCCTGCAGATCGCAGCAAATCATCAGGATCTTGCCCATCAGGCATCATTGCAAAGCGCACCGACTGTCCGGCAGCAAGAAGAGGCAATGCCAAGTCAATCACCCGCATCGCCGCACGTTGTCCCGCCACATCACCATCTAGTGTAATCACAGGTTCAGGCGCAATCCGCCACATCATTTGCAACTGTGTTTCTGTCACAGCAGTACCCAATGGCGCGACAGCAGCACCAAACCCGGCCTCAACTAATGCAATTACATCCATGTAGCCTTCTGCTACCAACAGCGGTTGTCCCTGACCGGCTGCCTCACGTGCGGGAGCGAAATTGAACAGAGTGCGGCCTTTGTCGAACAATTCAGTCTCAGGCGAATTCAGATACTTGGCATTGTCATTGGGATCTAACGCGCGCCCACCAAACGCAATTGTACGGCCGCGAACATCACGTATCGGAAACATAATGCGATTGCGAAACGTGTCATACGGCTTTTTGCCCTGATTTGACGGCTTGCTAAGACCTGCGCCAAGTATCAGATCCTCAGTCAATCCTTTACCAGTCAAATGGTCCCATAGGTTTTGCCAGCCGGGAGGCGCAAACCCAATCCCCCATCGCTGTAACGCATCCTCGCTCAACCCACGCCCAGCTAGATAATCACGTGCTTCAGCTCCTGCACCTGTTTTTAACTGAAGGCGATAAAATTGCACCGCCTGTTCCATGACTTCAGCCAACAACGTACGGCGATCCGATTTCGCCTGTGCTTGTGGATCGCGCTTTGGCACGGGCATCCCTGCCTCAACCGCCAAAATCTCAACAGCCTCCATAAAACTGACATTTTCAGTCTCACGGACAAACGAAATCGCATCCCCTTTGGCGTGGCAGCCAAAGCAGTAATAATAACCTTTTCGGTCATCAACGTGGAAACTGGCAGATTTTTCTTGGTGGAAAGGACATGGCGCCCAAAGATCGCCCTTACCCTGATTGGATTTTCGCTGATCCCACATGACTTTACGACCTACGACCTGCCCTATGGACAATCGCGTGCGCAACTCATCAAGAAATCCCGGTGGCAGTGACATAGTGTTTATATCGGGTCTCGCATCCAAAGAGTCGAGGGGCCAAGATCAGAACTAACCTTTCGTCTGAAGCGCCGTCGACGTTGTCCGCCGCATAGCCAGTGCCTCACGCCAAGTAATAAAACTGATCGATGCCATAATAATAGCACCGCCAAACACCACCCAGCCGTCAATCGGTTCGTTGAACACCAGCGCCCCCATAGCAACAGCCCAAATCAATTGCAGGAACGTTACTGGCTGCGTTACCGTTAGGGGGGCTGCAGCAAAGGCCAATGTCATTGAATAATGACCCGCAGTGGCGAAACAAGCAACCAAGAACAGCCAGCCAATATCAGACCAGGCAACAGGGACCCAAACCGCCCATGCAAACGGCGCCAGCCCAATAGTCACGGTTATTGACAGCATCCCCACAACAACTGCTGCGCTGACCTCACTACTGAGCTGCTTGGCAACCAAATATCCAGTGGCAAACATCAACGCTGTGCCCAACATGGCGATATGGCCCTGATCAATCTCACGAAATCCAGGCCGCAGAATAATAATCGCACCCACAAGTGCAATTATTACTGCAGCTAAGCGGCGTAGCGGCAAAGCCTCATTCAACATCAACGCTGCGCCCAGCGTGACATAGATCGGAGACAAATAATTCATCGCAGTTACATCAGCGATTGGAATACGCGCCATAGCAAAAAACCACAATATAACAGCAAAAGTATGCACAACTCCACGCGCCACAAATAATTTCAATTGTCGCTTTGTCAGGTGTGCTGCCAGTATTGGCCGGATCATCGGGATCAAAAACAAGAGACCCAAAAAATAACGCAAAAATGCACTTTGGGCAGCGGGAATATCGTTACCAATGTGTTTAACAATCGCCGTGACCGCCACAAAATTCAGGCCCGTCAGTACCATCCAGGCAATACCCGAAACGGGTCGATTTTGGCTAGAAATTAATGATGTCATAGGCGTACATGACGCTCCTATCCTTTGAAAATCAACCCAAAAGCAATGACCCACATCATACACCCAATCAACACTTCTAACACACGCCACGCAGCGTGCCATGCCATCACTGGCGCCAACAGTCGCGCGCCATATCCAAGAGCTGCAAAAAACATGATTGATGATGTGACTGCCCCGGCCCAAAAGCCAATCTCAAACCCTTTGAAACGCGAAGCTATTGATCCAATCAACAACACCGTGTCCAGATAGACATGTGGGTTCAGCCAGGTAATGGCGAGGCAAAATAGCACTGATGTCTTTAGCGATGTCCCCGCACCTGCTGCTGGATCAAGCGCCGCACCACCCTGCCACGCTCGCCAAAAGCTAATGGAACCATACACAAACAAGAATACGGCACCAAGCCACAGCATTACAATTCCAAGGATCGGCAGCATTTCGGTCAAAGCCGCAAAGCCAAACACGCCAACAGAAATAAGGATCGTATCTGACAGCGTGCAGACCAATACAACTGCCAATACATGCTCGCGCCGCAACCCCTGTTTCAACACAAACGCATTCTGCGTCCCAATTGCCAAAATCAGCGAAAATGCGGTGCCAAAGCCGTTCAAATAAGCATTCAGCATCGCCAAGCCCTACCTTGTATGCAGTCTGTGTTTTAAAAATATTTTAGAATAGGCACACAATAAAAATGTACGTTACCCCGTCGCAATTACCTCAAACTTGCTAAAATTTTATAAGAGCACACAGAGTCGGAAGCAGCCCCAATCAAATCAATCTTCGCTGTCTGCATACGCCTGCATGACCTCGTCAGATGCATCCATGTTGGTGGTAACAAACTGGATATCGTCATCATCTTCCAGTGCCTCAACTAAACGCATTAGCTTTTCCACACCCTCAAGGTCCAACTCAGAATGTATATTAGGCAACCATACCAATTTAGTCGATTCGCTTTCACCCAGTTCAACTTCAAGTGCGTTCGAAACGTCGTTTAAATCAGTATCAGCGCAAATAATCACGTGACCATCTTCATCACTTTGTGCATCTTCGGCGCCAGCCTCAATGGCAGCCATCATCACAGTGTCATCGTCACCAACAGATACTGAATAAATAACTTTACCTTTGCGATCGAACATAAAGCCCACAGACCCAGTTTCACCAAGATTGCCGCCAGCCTTAGAAAAGGTCGAACGCACAGTGGACGCCGTGCGGTTCTTATTGTCCGTCATCGCCTCAACGATCACTGCGACCCCGCCAGGTCCGTAACCTTCATAACGGATTTCATCATAATTTTCACCTTCACCACCAATCGCTTTTTTGATGGCCCGGTCAATGTTGTCTTTCGGCATTGACAAACCTTTGGCCTCTTTGATGGCCATTCGCAAACGCGGGTTGTGATCAGGGTCGGGATCACCCATTTTAGCAGCGATGGTAATTTCTTTTGACAGCTTGCTAAACAATTTACCCCGCAACTTGTCTTGGCGACCTTTACGATGCTGAATATTCGCCCATTTTGAGTGGCCTGCCATGGGTATTCTCCCCTGAGTTAAAGTTGTCTTTTCGTCGCACTCTATAGGCCAGACAGCCGCCGTCCTGCAATCCCACCTGAAAGCCACACAAGACATCCAAATACTGAACCACCTGTATTCTAAATTTTTATAATGGATATGTCTGTAAAAAATGTGCGATTTTCGCCCTGCGCCCTACCCGCTAATCAAACCCCATGACAACAGATCAAATCATCCTCTTTACTTTTTCTGTACAATCTTCAGTGTGGTTCTCCGGGGCGCTTTTGCTATGATCTTGTAGCATTCTCAGTCCTACTTAACAGTGTGGTTTTAGGTGTGGTTCCAACCAAAGACGCCTTTTCCTTTTTTGGCTGCCCAACCACAATTATTGCTGCTCTTGTATTGGTCGTTTAAGCAGGTTTGATTTGCTCTGCTGCTGTCTATCTGATTACTCGCACGCTGGTTGACGCTTCGCGAAATCTGGGTGCGCACATAGCCATCATGGGGGCCATTGGTGGCGTCTTACCAGCGTTCATGAACAACTTTGCAGCCCTCGCATTGTAAATGCCACTAGACATTCAAACTGCTCGCAAAGCCAGTCGTACGCCAGACCTTTCGCTGATGCAATTGTCCTTCACTAACATTCTGGCAGCATCGCTACACTAATTGGGACACCAGCAAACATCATCATCGTCTCTATCTGCGAAAAACCGCTTGGCAAACCTCTTAAAATGTTTGATTTAGCCCCTGTCGATGCCGTCACTGCATTTATCGGCCAGTTATTCGTGGCGTTCATAGTCTGGCGCTTGATGCCTGCACAAAACATTAAAAAACAACCTGTACATTAAGAAGCTACACCGACTATTTGGCAGAACTTGTCTGTGCCTGATAACAGCAAACACATCAAAAACCGTGTCTCTGAACTTGATGAAATAGCTAAAAAAATATCGCAATTTTTGGCTTAATTCGACGCGGTAAGAATTAATATAACACTATAAAAACAGCGTCCTGCGATGCCAAGACACCCTTGTGATCGAAGCCACCACCGAAGAGTTGGATGCATTTCGCACCGTCCTAAATCTCAACTTTACCGATACGAAACGCTAGGGATTCTTGTCCAATGCATCCAAAGGGTTGACCGTCATAGAAGTTGTGAAAGCAGATCAAATCTACCGCATGAAGTATGAACACGATCACTACCCAACATCTACCTGACTAACTATACTGACACCATCGCCGGTGGTGGCACCGGTTGCATGTTTGAAACGCTTTAAAACAAAACTGCCATTGGTTCTCGCGCAAAAGCCTCAGACCTGTTTTTCATAGCACAAATCACAGATTATGACCTACTTTAAATGGGATACTGTGGGGTATCAGCATTCTTGAACACCACCTGAGCGCGACTGCGCCAAAAGACAACCTTGATAAGGCTGTAAGTACACAAAACTGTTACTAGAAGCTAAGTGGCAAACTCAACCCACTGCTCAACGACGCACCAACCAGTTTGACGCCACCATTGGCTACAAATGAGTAGTGCAATATTTATCAAACGAAACCATACACCTTAATGTCTATCTAAATCCGCACGTTTCAGATGATCATCTGAAAATCAAAGTATACGCCATGCAATTCCACCCCAAAGATTAAGCCACAGGCTTTGCCACCCGAAACCACATCTACAAAAACAAAACAAAGGATACTTTTTAGGCGACGAGTTGGCCTTATTTAATACCGTAGAAAAACTGCTGACGTCACCACTAATATTGATATTTTGCCACAAAATGTGGCGCAGTATCTCTATAGCGGCCAGATCAGCGGGATCATCGCTGAGGCAATAAGGCTCAGCGATAGGTTCAGTGGAATACCTACGCGCATAAAGTCGCTGAATTTATAGCCACCAGGGCCATAGACTAGTGTGTTTGTTTGATAGCCAATGGGCGTAGCGAACGCGCACGAAGCCGCGATCATCACCGCCACCACTAGCGGACGCGCGTCGACTCCCAAAGCAGTCGCGAGGGAGATAGAGATCGGCGTCATGATCACCGCAACTGCGTTGTTTGAAACGATTTCAGTCAAGATCGACGTCATTAGGAACACACAAAAAATCACCATAAACGGCGATAATCCATTCAAGCTTGGCGATATCGCATCAACGACCAGCGATACGGCACCAGAACTCTGCAACGCCGCCCCCACCGCAAGCATCGAAAATATCAACGCCAGCAATCGAACATCTATGAAGCTGAATGCTTCATCCGCATCAATACAGCCCGTCAGCAAAACAATGGCAACTGCAATCACCGCTAGCATTAGAATTGGTGCAACGTTTAATGCTGCCAGCGTCACAATGCCAGTTAACGCAGCGATGGCAACTGGGGCGTGGCCGCGCCGAAACGCGCGTGCAGACGGGTGAGAGACGTCAACCATGTCCATCTCTTCGGAAAGGCGGGCGATGTCTTCGGGTGCACCTTCAAGCAATAGCGTATCTCCAACACGCACCACAAGAATATCTAGGTTGCTGCCGATGTTTTGATTGCGCCGGTGAACAGCCAGCACATAAACACCGTAGCGGCGGCGAAGTCTCAAGGACGCCATTGTTCGTCCGATCATCTTGCAACCTGGCGTAATCAAAACCTCAACCGTTTGAGTTTCCACAGCGGATACCTGATCGACACGACGCAGATCCTTAGTTTTTTGTAGCGACAATAGCTCCGTCATTTCGGTCTTTAACACGACGCGATCACCCAAGGCCAATTGAACGTCCTTAAGATTTCGGCGCAGCGATGCATCACCGCGCACCACGTCGATCAGGCGAACACCATCACGCTTGAACAGTTGTACGTCCAGCACATCACGCCCAATCAGGTTGCTATCTGGTGGGATCACCGCCTCAGTGAAAAATTTCATCTTGGATCGATCAGACAACATGTTGGCCATACTTTCACGGTCTGGCAACAGCCGCGGCGCAAAAATACCCATGTAAATTAGTCCCCAAGCACAAACTACTAAACCTATTGGCAAGATTTCAAAAATACCGAACGGCGCCAGCCCTTGGTTGCGCGCAACACCGTCTACCAACAGGTTTGTAGAAGTCCCCATCAGCGTCAATGACCCGCCCATAATTGCTGCATAACTAAGTGGAATTAATAACTTAGAAGATTTTATGCCTAGAGTTTTGCTCAGTTGTACTACTACAGGTATCATAATAACCACGACGGGCGTATTGTTCATAATTGCGGACGCCCCCATAACCACCAATATCACTCCTACAACAGTGACTTTAGGATGCGTACGCGCATAGCGTTCGGCCAATCGTGTTAGCACGTCCAAAGCACCAGTGCGCACTAGTGCGCCCATCACGATAAACATCGCCGCTATTGTCCATGGGGCTGAGTTTTGCAGGACCGCCTGAGCGTCACTATAAGGCAATATACCTAGAGACAATAAAGCTGCAACACCACCCAGCGCGACAACTTCAGTGGGGTAAGTTTCACGCATAAACAAAGTAAACATGATCGCAACCAAAATGAGGGCGAGGACAGCTTCGCCAGTCTGTGAAATCGTGAACATTTCGACCACGAGTGTGTTCCTTAAACTGTTTTTAGTTAGTGTCGCGTGGTCAGCGAGCCTGCGCAAGTACCGTTTGAGCGCGTTACGGTGGGGCGGACCAACGAAAGGCCAGCCAGCATTAAAATCAGCGCAACCCAAACCCAACTGGAATAGCGTTCTCCTAAGATCAACATCGACCAAATGACACCAAATCCTGTAACTAGGTAGGCGGTTTGACTAGCAAAAACTGCACCTGAACGGGTCAGCAACCAAAGGTAGCCCGCGTAAATCAACGTATGCCCAACTGCGCTTACAAGCACTGCAAAACTCTCAAGATCAACACCAACACCGCGCAACTGGTCACTCCAAACAGCACCAAAAAGTGAAATTGGCAGAAAGATCATCGCCGCCCCAGCGTAAGCTTGCAAAGGATGCAATCCAGCCATGCCACGAGTTACAGTAATCGTAGAATTAATAGCGTAACACAGCGGTGCAATTGCGGCGACTGCAACAGCCCAAAGTGGTCCTGCCCCAACCGCTCCACGAGTGATGGCAATCAGCATCATCGCGCCTAATCCCATCAATATGCCAGTGATGCGCAACGGCGTGAGCGCCTCACGCCCAACGAGTGCACCAAAGGTAAGCGCGAAAATCGGGATTAGCGCCATGATAATCGCGACAAGACCAGCAGAAATAAAGCCAATTGCGGTAAAGCTGGCAAAATGTGGAATCAACGTACCAAGAATTGCGATTTGAGCACAAAACAGCCACTGCGCACCACCTTTTGGCAGGCCTTTACGAACCGCAAGCCCACCTGCAAGACAGAGCGTCACAGCACCTTGCCAAACCATAATACCAAATGGTTCAAAGCCCCCATCCACGGCGATCTTGGTCATCGGCTGCATCAAACCCCAGCCTGCACCAAACACAACTAACGCCAACCAAGGTAACACTACGTCGCGTGTCATGCCAATGGCCTGGGACCCTGCTGACTGAGTCGCCCACCCTGACGCACAGCCTCTACCCGATTGGCTTTGCCAGTGCGATCATCAGTTTCAACGTAGATGCCGGATAACGTGGCCTCGCCATTGGCAGGTTCAAACCGCGCCTTTGGCATTCCAGTGATGAAACGGCGCAGCGGTTCAGCCTTGTCCATTCCAATGACTGAGTTGTAATCGCCGCACATCCCTGCATCAGATTGGAACGCCGTGCCACCAGGCAAGATCATCGTGTCAGATGTTGGAACATGGGTGTGCGTCCCAACAACAATGCTGGCACGCCCATCACAAAAGTGGCCCACTGCCATTTTTTCTGACGTTGCTTCACAATGGATATCGATCAAACTGGCATTCACATTGCCACCCATCGGATGCGCCTTTAACACTGTATCTAATGCAGAAAACGGATCATCAAAAGGACGTTTCATAAACACTTGGCCCAACGCCTGACACACCAGAACTTTGCGCCCGCGCGAGGCCTCAAATACCCTAGCACCTTTGCCTGGAGCCGATTTGGAAAAGTTGAGTGGGCGAATAATTCGGGGTTCAAATTCGCAGAACTGCATCATATCTTTTTGATCAAACGCATGGTCGCCCAATGTTAAAACGTCAGCTCCAGCATCCAGCAACGCTTTCGCATGAGCGGTAGTCAGTCCAGCACCATTGCTGGCATTCTCGCCGTTCACAACTACAAAATCAAGTTTCCAATTATCGCGCAGCTTACCCAGCTGTTCGATAATTCCAGTACGGCCAGACCGGCCCATGACGTCGCCAAGAAAAAGTATTTTCATAAGGTGGGTATTCCTTGGGCGCGGGCCAGACGCAAGGGCTGAGTGAAGCCGTGCCCCATCCTTTGCGCTACCCAGAATATTTCAAAGTAAAAACGAGTTTAGGAGATGTCGATGATACCAGTCTCGGTAACGATCAAGTCCAGCGGCTGGTCTGTAGATTCCAACGGTAAATCAGGCATTTCTTGTGAGGCATAAGCAAACCCAATGGCAAGTGTGGGCCGATGAAGCCGCAAACTTTCTAAGGTACGATCATAAAAACCACCACCATAGCCCAGCCGCCCGCCACCGCGCGAAAACGCCAGCAGTGGCACGATGAGGATTTGGGGGATGACCCAATCGCCGCTGATGGGGATTTTAGCTCCAAATGTCCCAATCTCCATGACGCAATCTGGCGTCCATCTACGAAATTTTAACGGTGTGGCGGGTGCTATTATTACAGGCATACAAATAGAGCTGTGAACGCTGGCTTTTTCCATTGCAACTGTTGGATCAATTTCAGTACGCATCGGCGCATATCCCGCCAGCGGCACACTAAGATATCCAGCCAGAACTGACGACAAGTATCCTGCATGAGCCATACGCGCGTTTTTACCAGTTTTGTGGGCGATGTGGCGCGCAGCAAACGCCAACTTTCGCGCCACATCCTTGCGATCTGCAAGAGTCACAGCAGCATCACAGTAGCAAGGCCGAGAAAAGCAAAAAAACCAACTACGTCAGTCACCGTTGTAACAAATGCACAAGACCCGAGCGCGGGGTCGACACCCATTTTTTCCAGTAAAACAGGAATTCCTGTTCCTGCCAGCCCTGCTACCATCATATTAATAACCATCGCTATTGCTATCACTAGACCCAAGATCGGAGAATCAAACCACACCCAGCCCACAGTTCCCATAATTACAGCAAAAATTGCACCATTCAATAACCCCACAAGGACTTCACGGCGGATAACCCGCCAGACGTTGGCCTCTGTTAGGTCTTTGGTTGCGATAGATCTCACGGCAACGGTCAGACTCTGCGTGCCAGCATTACCGCCCATCGATGCCACAATCGGCATCAACACAGCCAGCGCCACAAGGGTTGAAATTGTATTTTCGAACAAAGAAATGATAAATGAAGCCAAAATTGCAGTAACAAGGTTGACGGCAAGCCAAGGAAATCGGCGTTTAGTGGTTGCGATGACCCTGTCAGTCAAACTGGAATCTGCATCCACACCTGCGAGGCGCAGAATATCCTCATCGTGTTCATCGTCCAACACAATCATAGCGTCATCAATGGTGATAACGCCAACCAATCGGTCGTTTCTATCCACAACCGGCGCTGAAATTAGGTGGTACTGGTTAAACGCATAGGCGATGTCCCCTTCATCTTGGTCGACATTGAAGGTTCGGAAACTATCCTCTGTCAATTCCGTCAAATGGATCGTGCGCGGCGTGCCAAGCAATCGGCCAAGTGTCACATAACCTACCGGCTTCATGCTTGGATTGACCAAAATTACATGGTAAAATTGTTCTGGCAAATTATCACTTGCCCGCAGAAAATCAATCGCTTCACCTACAGTCCAAGAGAAAGGGGCTCGCACGACTTCCGTCTGCATAAGTCGGCCAGCAGATTCATCAGGGTAGGCCAAGGCCTTTTCGACGGCGACACGGTTTCCTGCGTCGAGCGCATCTAGAACTTGTTCCTGTTGGTTTACGCCTAGATCTTCAACCAGATCGACCACGTCATCAGATTGAAGATCTCGAACCGCATCAGCAAGTTCGCTAGGCCCTAAAAGGTCAATTACTTCGGAGCGTAGATCATCGCCTAGTTCTGAGAGAATTTCACCGTCAATGCCATCGCGCCAGAGAAACAGTAATGTCGCACGGTCACGCTGGTCAATCTGTTCGAGAAGGTCGGCGACATCAGCGGGGTGCAGGGAATTCAAAAGCTCGTCAAGTGCAGCAACATTTGTGCAGTAAACAGCATTAAGAACTGCCACGACTAAACGTCTTGGCAGACCTTCGTTTTCTTCCTCAATGATATTTGCTGAGTCTGCCATAAAGCTCCCTATTCTAATGCAGCATATCCATATGCCGCTCACCCTCAAGCGGTCATCAACAAATTCATGATTTACCCGGCGCCATTGCACGAATATGGATAATTTATGACAGATCAACTTTTACTCGGACAAACTTTAAGGTTTTCAAGCGATCCATTTTATGGTGATCCCGAAAAGGCAGCACATACCAGCACACGCGGCGGCGTGTTGCTGCGCGATGGCCGCATCGCGGCTATAGGCGAGGCTGATGATCTGCGTCGAAACTATCCAACCGCCACAGTGACAGATCATGGAGACCATCTAATCACGGCAGGCTTTATAGACTGCCACATGCACTATCCACAAACAGCGATGATTGCTTCATGGGGCAAGCGGCTGATTGACTGGCTGAACACCTACACCTTTCCAGAAGAGATAAAGTTTGCTGACCGCGCTTACGCAGATGAAATAGCAGGTCGCTCATTGGATTTGGCTTTGGCCAACGGGACAACCACTTTGACCAGCTTTTGCACTATCCACCCCTGCAGCGTTGACGCCTATTTTGAAGCAGCTATTGCGCGTGGCATGGCCATCGTTGGGGGTAAAACATGTATGGACCGCAACGCTCCCGACGGGCTGCGCGACACAGCAAAATCCGCCTATGACGACAGCAAAGCATTGCTGGAAAAATGGCACGGTAAGAAACGCATTACCTACGCAATAACCCCACGTTTCACCCCCACCTCATCACATGAACAATTGTGCGCACTTGGCGCGTTGTGGGCTGAAAATCCCAATTGTCTGATGCAAACCCATCTTAGCGAACAGACAGATGAAATTACATGGGTCCGCGATCTACACCCGCAGGCGCGCGACTATCTTGACACATACGAGGCTGCCAATTTGGTGGGTGAACGCGGGTTGTACGGCCATTCAATTTATCTTGAACCCCGTGAAATCGACCGATTGGCTGAGGTCAACGCAGCCGTCGTTCACTGCCCAACGTCTAACACCTTCATCGGGTCTGGTTTGTTTGACATGGCAGGCCTGAAAGCGCGCGGCATTCGCACAGGGCTAGCCACAGACACTGGTGGTGGTTCTTCATTTTCTATGCTGCGCACAATGGCTGCAGCCTATGAGATCGCGCAATTACGCGGCACTGCTTTGCACCCTGCACAATTGATGTGGCTTGCCACTGAAGGCTCTGCGGCAGCGTTGCACATGTCGGGACTTATCGGATCACTAAATGTGGGCGCAATGGCGGATATTGCCGTCCTCAATCTCGCGTCCACACCCGCAATCAAACAACGATCCATCCATGCCAGCACACTTTGGGAAGCAGTGTTCCCAACGATAATGATGGGTGACGATCGCGCAATTGCTGCGGTCTACGTGGCGGGCAAAGCCGTCTAACAGCAGCACATAATCAACGAGTCCAACGCTAAAATCAGTGGCGTCACTCGATCTTCTTAGGTTTGCAACTTATGCACAAGCTGGCCTTGTCTCACAATCTTGCGTTCAAAATCAAAACTAACCACATGGCCATCCATCACGATACGGAACACTTCAACAAAAAAAACCTCACACTGATGTAGAGCTCGCAAGCAGAATTTCTGCAACATCCTAAGACCCCACACTTTGAATGCCAGAAACGTCCCAAATCGCTATATCTGGTCGTTTGCCCACAGCGATCAGCCCGCAGTCATCACAGACCATAACCTCGGCCCCACCTCGCGTAGCTATTTCCAACGCCTCCCGTGATGACATGGCATCTACACCGTTTGAGACCCGCTGTAGCAGCATTGCTTTGCGTGCTTCGCCTAAAAGCAATGCGCCATCATTTAACGCCAATCCATCAACCCCTAAACCTACTCTCACACCAGCGTCGCGCATATCCCACACAGGCGCTATGCCTGATCCAAGTTGACAGTTAGAACAGGGGCAATAAGCAACGCCAATTTTTAATCTAGCGAATAAATCAATTTCTTGACGGTCAAGCTTCACACAATGCGCATACCACACGTCTGACCCTGTCCAGCTCAGATCCTCAGCGTAGTGTCCTGGTCGGCAGCCAAATCTTTCCATTGAATAGGCAATATCTTTGGTATTTTCCACTAAATGTGTATGCAGCATTACACCTTTGTCACGCGCCAAAATCGCTGCATCGCGCATAAGGTCACGGCTGACCGAAAACGGCGAACACGGTGCAACACCGACTCGGATAAGTGCCCCCTCAGATGGGTCATGAAACGAGTCAATAACACGGATACAATCCTCAAGGATGGCAGCTTCTTTTTCGACAAATGAAACAGGCGGTAGACCTCTATCACTTTATCCTATGCTCGTTGCGCTGCGTTTTGGGTTGAACCGCAGTCCACCCTCACCCGCTGCTTAAATCGTATCGTCTAAACGCGATCCGTTTGGAAACAAATACAAATAATCCGATGTCATCGTGCAACCTGATAACGCCAACTCAGCAAGCCAAATTTGCGCCGAAATATACATCTCTTCATGTCCAAACCGCGTCAAAATCGGATTAACTGCTTGCAACCACCCAAACAGCAATGCGTCCCGCCCCCTAGAAACAGCCCGCGTCAACGTTTAGTGTAAGTTTTGGTGTGTGTTTACCAATCTAGGAGTCACAACGCAGCCTGCCGAAAGAACGATATCTGCACCTACGGCCGCTAGCCCGACACCAGCCGCAGCAATCATGCCATCACAAATTCATATGTCCGCTCCTGCCAACTCACGCCGCGCGTTATCCATGGTCAAAACTGCTATAGCATCCTTAATCAAAATATCAGAAATCATCATCCCTTTGATTCGATTCGCTGAATTAAACGTCGCGAGAACAGGTAAGGAAATAAAAAGTCTAAATTAACGGCAAGCAACTATTTTGATAAAATTGGTTTTTTTCGATCTATTTTTACTTCAATATATCCTAGGCTGATTTTAAAGAAAGGTTGGCAAATTAACGTTCTTTACCAGATTTGTGCAGCCAATTTGATTAATATTTGGCCAAAATCTCCAGCGCCTGCGCATGCAGTGCCACGTTCGCCGCCGCCAAAGCCCTCCCGCCATCGTGAACTGGACCACCTCGCCAGTCAGTGACAATTCCACCTGCTGCCTCAATCACAGCAATCGGCGCTTGGATGTCATAGGCACTCAATCCGGCTTCTAGAACAAGATCGACATGACCTGCGGCCAACAAAGCGTAACTATAACAATCCATTCCATAACGCGTCAGTTTGCAGCCATCCGCAACAGCATGAAATCCAGCGCCGTCTTGCTGTGTGCCGACCTCTGGAAAGGTGGTCAAGATCGTCGCAATAGCCAATTCTGTTTTAGTAGTGGTCTTAAGAGCACGCATTCCCAAAGGGCCAACCATCTCGGCACAGCCAAAGCCACCTTCAAAACGTTCTCCGATATAGGGCTGATCGATGATGCCGTACAGAGGCCCTCGCGCGTCACGCACAGAAATCAGCACGCCCCAAGTCGGCGTACCACTAATAAAACCGCGCGTGCCATCAATCGGATCAAGTACCCATTGCAATCCACTAGTCCCATCTCGTATCCCAAATTCTTCACCCAAAATACCGTCTGCAGGGCGCAGATCGGCCAAAACTGCCCGCATAACTTGTTCTGCAGCACGATCAGCTTTTGTAACTGGGTCAAATCCAGCAGCAGCCTTGTTTTCAGACGCAAGACCCGATCGAAATAGCGGAAGAATAACATCGCGTGCGGCATCAGCCATTACATGGGCGCAGGCTCTCAGCTCAGACTGATAATCTGGAGTCAAAAATATATTTGAAAGGGTCATCACACTTACCTTTAGCCAAACTCATCAAGTTTCGGTACCCGCGGGATGGTCCAAAGGTCAAGTGCAATGGCGTGAACAGATTTGGGTTAACTTATGAAGCTTCGCTAAACACACGAGCAAGATCAAAAATACGTAGGTGCTGGTTTTTAAGAATTACACAATAAGACCACAAATATTCCAAGGATTTTTTGTCAGACAAAATATAATTCAGCACAAAACTAATATATTTATCAATCAAATTGCCTTCCAGACCTTTAAAGAAAGATGCAATTTAAACATCCAAAGCATGGGCAATATCCCGAAGACGGGATCCACAAAAAAATTCGCTAGCCTCATATTTCTGAATTTTCAGAAATATGAGGCCGACTTGATTAGCAAGATTTTGCTGCATTGTTCCATTAAGTCAACAATGTTTGTGCATACGTTTTCCAACGTAAATGTCGACTGAGTGCTTCATATTTTTTTTCTATTAACTTTGGCACTGCATCTTAGATACCTTAAAATTAAATTTTATTGAAAATTTTCAACTCTAGCTATTAGCGATAATTAACTGGAACCAAAATACGCATCAGTAGCAAACATAATCATATTTTTTACTGATAGCTTCCTATGTTTAAAATAGCTTTAATAGTTACACACTTTTAGAAAAAACCTTATTGTTATTTTTGAGAGAAAACATGCAATTATTAAGCTTAGTCAAAATGTTAAATTTAAATTTTGAGTGGGTTAAATCAAATGAAAGTCTCCCATACGCGCCTTCCAAGTCACAGATTTTAGCATTCCAGCCACATTAATTTACGTGCCAGTGACCCCACCCGCAGAAGGCGAAGTCCTGTTATTCATTGAAGCCTGAGGATTAAACTTTGCAGACCTGTTGATGGCAAAAGGCACTAATCAGGATACGCCCACCCCGCCATTCACTTTAGGGATGGAGGTTTGCGGTACGGTTCTGGCGCAAGGCGCTGGCGTGAAGACCCCCGCAATTGGTGCGCGAGTTGCTGTGTTCGGCGGCCAAGGCGGGCTGGCAGATCAGGGTGTTTTTTCAGCTATGCTGTGCCGCGAAGTCCCAGATATAATGACGTCCAAGGTAGCAGCTGGGTTTCAGGTGTCATACGGCACGTCCCATCTTGCGTTGACCCGCCGCGCGAAACTGCAAGCCGGAGAAACATTTTTAGTTTTGGGTCCGCGGATGGCGTTGGTTTAACTGCTGTTGAGATTGGTAAAGCCATGGGCGCAATTGTCATTGATGTTGCACGTGGTGCGGTAAAGATGGCGGTGACTAAGGCCGCAGGTGCTGACTATGTGATGGACGCTAGTGATGACATTACAGAATTGGTACGCGCCTTAGGCGGTGCTGACGTGGTCTTTGATCCAGTGGGCGGTGCACCTTTCAATGCCGCGCTGCGCGCAACCAATCGCGAAGGGCGGGTCATAGTCATAGGAATTGCCAGCGGCGAAATACCACAAATTCTCACCAACTATCTACTAGTAAAAAATATCACCGTTATTGGATTCTATTGGGGCGGCTATCTAAAATTTAATCCCTAAGTGCTGAAAGACAGCATGAACGAATTACTGGACTGGTACATTCAAGGGCACCTTAAGCCCCATATCAGTCACATCAAGCCACTGTATCAGATCACTGCTGCGCAGTCGAAAGAGCACTGGTAAAATTGTTGTGACGCAATAGGAACCATTAGGTACTGGGTCATCTTTGGCATGCATATAAAGTACAATTTTAGTTTTCTGGGATCAGTCAACCCGCTATTGTGTGGCAAGGTGAGCGTCTCAAAGATCTTGGAATTTCGTCGCAGGACACTACAATTAGGGGCCGACGATAGTTCTAGTACTTACCAAATCACCCTCGCCGATAGACCTCATTGCAATCAGCGTATTGTTCAAAACAAATTTGCATATTAATGCGTGGATTAACCTGTAATTTCTCTTGAAATATAAGGCAACTATGCCAATATCAAGATTAAGTAAGTTCAGGTAGCCGTTCATGGGCGACTTAAGCTCAATAAACTTAATTATAAACCCTGGAGGGATGTACATGGCTGACTATAGAACCCCGCACATGGGCGCCACTGTTGGCGTTCATACGGCGGAAATCGATGAAGGGCTTCGCGCCCACATGAATAAAGTCTACGGGCTTATGTCATTTGGCTTGCTCATGACATTTTTAGCGGCTTGGGCTATCGGCACAATGACTGTCTCCAACGTGCCAACACAATACGCCATTAGTTCAAATCAATATCTAACTGATTTGGGGGCAACCTTGTATCTTAGCCCTCTTAAATGGGTAGTTATGTTTTTACCTTTGGCTTTAGTGTTCATGTTCAGCGCTATGATCAATCGCATGTCAGCTGCAGCTGCGCAGACTTTTTTCTACGTATTCGCAACAGCCATGGGAGTATCTATTTCTTGGATTTTCGTAGCGTTCACCGGTGCATCTATTGCACAGGTATTTTTGATCACATCGATTGCATTCGGCGGCCTGTCACTTTGGGGATATACTACTAAACGTGACATATCTGGCTGGGGTGGTTTTTTGATAATGGGAGTTATTGGTCTAATAGTTGCGTCTGTAGTCAATATTTGGCTTCAATCCGACATTATCGGGTGGGCTGTTTCAATCATTGGCCTGCTAATATTTGCAGGTCTAACTGCTTATGACACGCAGCGGATCAAGACCGACTACATTGCTCATGCAGAACACGGCGATCAAGAATGGATGGATAAGTCTGCTATCATGGGTTCTTTGAGCCTTTACATCAACTTCATCAACATGTTCATGTTTTTGTTACAGCTGATGGGCAACCGTGAATAAATCCTCTAAATTAGTTTAGTTTGGGGCCGTCCTTGATTGAGTTCAGAGGCGGCTCCTTTTTTCTTTTCCCTAATATTTACTTCATAAATTCGATTTTAAAATGGCTAACCTCCGCGCCTTCAGAAGGTTTTGAGACAAATTTAAGTATAATTAAAGCTCCATTTCTATCGCAGCAAAAGAGTTACTTACCAGACCGAGCATTACAAATCGCATCGTTGAATAAAATAGTGCGGCAGTTAGGGTTAAGAGACAGTGCAGTCGGCGCAGTTTAAAACACTTGGCATCAGAACATTTAAGGATCAGTGAAGCCTTAACCACGCAGCGTAGTGTGTAAAGATAATCGGTAACCATATGTCGAATTTGCCTAATACTGCCTGTATCGGGTGCCGCTGATGTCCAACCACCTGCTCCCAAAATTACTCTTCTGATCTCCACCATATTGTAAATCCTACAAGCTATCAGCTCAAGCTTTACATGACGATGAAACGCAGAGCCATAACTGACATCGATTGTGAGTGGCCACCCCTCAGCAAGCGCAAGTAAACTAAAGCAAAAAACGCATCAACTGCGGGCATATCCCACTTAGTGGTAGCGCAAAGCTGCGAAATTATAATTTCGCATCATCGTGAACCTTTTAACCAATAATAAGAAAGGTTGCGTTCATGTATGTTGCCGTGCCTCAGCGTATGTAGGGAACTCAGTTTAACTTATACAATTCTTTCTTTTGCGAAGCGCGTCCTTGAACTTCGTTGCACAAGTATTGGAACAGGTGAAACCCATCATGACGCCAAGCCCATGGAAGATTATAAGTATAGCGGCTGTTGGCATCTTGATAGTATTGAGTTTGATAGTGGCAGTAACGCTTTCCTCGTAACGTTTCACAGCAGACAGGGCATTATTGTGCGAAGGACCGATGAAGTAATATCACTTAGTTGCTTTAGACACCTTAACGCTCAAAAGTGCTAGGTAGACCATCAAGTCGAAGAAAAATTCGAAAAAAAATATATAATGGCGCGCTAAAGAAAATAACGAACTCTATTTTGGTATATTCTGCAGATCGCGATACACAGATACTGATTTCTGCAACCACCAAGGCATCAACACATCTTACTAGTCCCAAATTGGACTGTGAAGGTAATGATGTCACTTTCTTCGACATGGGAAATTTGCCAGATTACGCCCAGGGTCTCAAATTTTCATGGACAAAATAAGCTATTGCACTTGAAATTTCCAGATTGATTAAGTCATAGCTAATCTCATCTGGCTTACGCAGACGTAATCACTAAAACGGGCCACCCTATTAAGGCGACCCGCTTGATAATTAAAGTTAAGTAATTTTACTTAATCTTTCCTTCTTTGTACTCGACGTGCTTACGGACAACGGGATCATATTTGTTAACAACCATCTTTTCCGTCATCGTACGTGCATTTTTCTTTGCCACGTAAAAGTGGCCAGTGCCTGCTGTGGAGTTCAGGCGGATTTTGATTGTGGTTGGCTTCGCCATGGGTTCTCTCCGATTCCACACCTAAAATTTGGTGTATTAATATCTATTAAAATGCCTTCTAAGGGGTTTGCCCCCCAAGTCAACCGCAATCGGGCTGCTACACACCTTCCGATGAGTTTGCCCAAAGGTTCAGATCCTTATCATTGGCAAACTTGTCGATCTCAGTCAATTCCGAGGTGGTAAATTCAAGGTTTTGAGCAGCCCCCGCACAGTCCACAATCTGGGCCGGGTTTGATGCACCAATAAGTGCTGTGGTGATACCACTATCACGCAGAACCCACGAAATCGCCATTTGCGCCAAAGTCTGACCACGACTCTGTGCTATGGTATTCAGTCCTTGCAGTGCTGCTACCATCTCATTCGTGATTACGTTTGCATCTAGTGAGCTGTCTTTAGTGGCTCGGCTGCCGTCTGGAATACCAAAAAGATACCTATTGCTAAGCAATCCTTGCGCCAAGGGCGTGAATGCGATGGACCCAACACCGAGATCTTTTAAAGTGTCCTTTAGACCGTCGCGTTCTATCCAACGGTTCAGCATATTATAGCTTGGTTGATGGATCAGGCATGGCGTACCTAGGTCCTTCAAGATCGCTACCGCCTCACGAGTGCGTTCAGAATTGTATGAAGAAATACCAATGTATAGCGCACGGCCAGATCGCACAATGTAATCGAGCGCGCCCATGGTTTCTTCTAGTGGCGTATCGGGATCAAAGCGATGTGAGTAAAAGATATCAACGTAGCGAAGACCTAGCCGTTTGAGTGATTGGTCGCATGAAGCAATCATATATTTGCGACTGCCCCATTCGCCATAGGGCCCCGCCCACATGTCGTAGCCAGCCTTTGAACTAATGATAAGTTCATCACGATAACCTCTAAAATCATTAGATAAAATTTCTCCAAAAGCTTCCTCTGCACTGCCTGCAGGGGGACCATAATTATTAGCCAAGTCAAAGTGCGTAATGCCATGATCAAACGCTGTACGGCACATGTCACGCTTGATGTTGTGCGGAGTTTTTTCACCAAAATTATGCCACAGGCCAAAAGAGACGACGGGCAGTTTTAAGCCAGAATTAGCGCAACGGCGATAGACCATACGGTCATAACGTTCAGCGGCGGGGGTATAGGTCATATGGAAGCTCTCCTTTATGGTGAGTTTGGGGTAGTCATCAATAAAGTGCAATGTCATGAATATTTGGTGGAATTGTATTACTTTTTGGGTAAATATTGGATCTGCTAGACAATCACATCTTGCCTAGAAGAATAATTAGTAAACCATGTGTGATGAGTGGGCTGCTTATTTAAAATCAAATAGATTTTTACACAAGTATTTCCGACCTTTTGGCCAGAAATACGCGGAGGATCTATAAGCCGGATTTTGTTCCTTTGAGGCCATAACCCCAAATTCGATGACCATTCATCTCAAGTATATGTTACCATATACCCTCTAGCTGCCAACCCGGACCTGCTCGGATCAAGACGATCCTGCGTAGGTTTCCCTACGCGCGCGGCCCCTATTTGGCATTGCTCCCGGTAGGGCTTGCCATGCCAGCGATGTTACCACCACTGCGGTGGGCTCTTACCCCACCGTTTCACCCTTACCTGATCTTGCCGGAGGCGAACCTCTAAATCGACAAGTCAGGCGGTCTGTTCTCTGTGGCGCTGTCCGTCAGGTTGCCCTGCCCGGGCGTTACCCGGCACCGTGCCTTGATGGAGTCCGGACTTTCCTAGATGCAAGTTACCTAACACCTCAGCCATCCAATCCTCCGCGTGGGGATATATTAAGATGTGTACCCAATTTTCGCAACTGAAAAGCGCGCTGCAAGATCAGCCACCAGCGCACAATCCCACCCATCAAGCGGCCCATCGTGCCCTTGCCTATGACGCAGACGAAAGGCGGACAATAGCGTCACAGCATTAACATCTGCCGTGTAACCAATCATGCGCGCATCTTGCACAAACGCATCGGGATCAATAGCAACCGGGATAGTAGCCTCTGAAGAAATAGCCAAACCAGAGCGCACTAACCGCGCCCAATCGAACCGCACACCGGGGTCAATTTTACGACCTGGGGCAAGGTCAGAATGAGCAATCACGCGACATGCTGGGATCGCCCAACGGTCCATGATTGTGGGTAACAATACCTCAAGCGCGTCCATCAACCGCGCTGCAAAGGGTGCTGATCCAACGTTAGAAAGCTCAATCCCAATAGAATTTGAGTTAATATCATTGATATCCCCCCAAGATCCCACCCCTGCATGCCAAGCACGTTGTTCTTCAGGGACAAGTTGAACCACATCGCCGTCTTCTGAAATGATATAATGGGCCGACACTTTAGCTTCTGGGTTACAAAGCCAATCTCGCGCCATTGTCCAATCAAGCATAGCTGTGTAGTGTAAAACGATGATGTTGGGACACTCCGTATCTCTGCGGGGCCCACAATTTATGGACAATTCCAAGTTTAGTTACCATCCGCAACCGTGCGAAACGCCTGAGGGTCCCATCCGCAAGCAAACCCGTCGCCATCAGGATCAACACCCAAACGATCCCGCTGTGGTCCACCACGACGGATAAAATCACGCTGTGCATCATCGGGCGTACGATACCCAGAACAATTGCGTTGAAACCGCGCTTCACCGGAAAAACCTATGCGATTAAACACTGGATCACCACGATCATTAGGCGCTTGCAAGGCATATTGAACGATGTTTGGCCCCGCATCGCCAGATCGATCAGGTAGGGCTATAGCTTGAATTTGTTGATACGCAGCTGCTTGGCGCACGCGGCGGTCAGCGTCACTTTCGATGGTTTCACGACCTACAACGGCGTCAAAACTCTGCTCATCAGAAATTTCAGCGTTAGATGCGATTGCGACTTGCGGTTCAACCGAACGCCCGATGGCATTATTTGGTCCACTATTTATCCCAACAACGGCGATATCACTAATCGTCACACTATTATTATTGGATGATGATATAGACGCTGTGTCAGATGAGACAAGGCTGCCTTGCATTGATGCCTCTCGGCGGGCGTTATCCAGTGCATATTGGCCATAAAAGCTAAACCCTAGACCTTCGCTTCTGTTAGGTACAAACTGCTGACATGCGGCCAACATCAACAGGCTGACACAAATAATCGGTATCTGTTTAATGCAATTAGCCATGTTGCCTACTTTATCTATCTGTCATCAATCAAAATCAATTTTGTCAAATTACCACCAACGCTTCGGTTTTGCCACAAATTGCGCAGCACGTTCCAGTGTATAAGCGGTATTAAGCAAATCGCCTTCTTCCCAGGGCCGGCCAATTAATTGCAAACCCAACGGCAAGCCATCTTTGTTGAGGCCTGCTGGTAACACAATTCCAGGTAATCCAGCGAGATTTACTGTCACAGTGAACACATCATTTAGGTACATTTGAACCGGGTCTGCATCAGTCATTTCTCCAAGCCTAAAAGCAGCAGAAGGGGTTGCGGGTGTCAGTATTGCGTCAATGCCATCGGAGAACACATTTTCAAAATCACGCTTAATTAAAGCGCGCACTTTACGAGCGCGATTGTAGTATGCGTCGTAAAATCCAGCACTTAGAACGTACGTACCAATCATCACGCGGCGTTTCACCTCTCTACCAAACCCTTCAGCGCGAGTCTTTTCATACATTTCTGTGATGCCGTCGCCTGCACTCAACTTAGCACGATGGCCGAATCGTACGCCGTCATAGCGCGCAAGGTTTGACGATGCTTCGGCCGACGCGATCACATAATAGGCTGGTAGCGCATATTTTGTGTGCGGCAGGCTTATGTTGCGAATTTCTGCGCCAGCGTCTTTTAACATCGCAGTGCCATCAGCCCATAGTTTTTCAATTTCAACCGACATGCCATCCATGCGATACTCGTTAGGGATACCAATGACTTTTCCGCGAATATCGCCTGTCAAAGCCGCCTCAAAATCTGGCACGGTGAGATCAGCAGATGTGCTGTCTTTTGGATCATGCCCCGACATTGCGCGTAACATAATTGCTGCGTCACGCACGTCTTTGGTCATTGGACCCGCTTGATCCAACGAACTAGCAAACGCTACGATGCCCCAACGTGATACGCGGCCATAGGTTGGCTTTATACCGGTTATTCCAACGAAAGCAGCAGGTTGCCGGATGGATCCACCCGTATCAGTTCCTGTTGCACCAAGGCAAAGATCGGCTGCCACAGCAGAAGCAGAACCACCCGATGAGCCGCCGGGTGTTAATTCAGCCGCATCATTGCGAAGTTTCCATGGATTAATCGCATTCCCATAAACAGAAGTTTCGTTGGACGAGCCCATGGCGAATTCGTCCATATTCAGCTTTCCCAACATTACAGCACCACTGGCAAATAATAGAGACGTTACTGTACTTTCATATTCAGGCTTAAAACCTGCAAGGATGCCGGATGCTGCCTGAGATGGTACCCCTTTGGTGCAGAACAAATCTTTGATGCCCAGAGGTATTCCGTTCAGGTCGCCACCGTCTTTGTTTGCGTCTGCGGCACTGGCCATGTCCATCGCAAGCTCCGGAGTTCTATGAACGAAAGCATTCAACGAAACGGATTTTTCAATCTCAGACAAGCAAGCTTCAGTAAGTTCAACACTTGTCAAATAGCCTTTGTTTAAGGCATCACGGGCTTCCGAAATTTTCATTTTTGAAAGATCAGACATTATTCAACCACCTTAGGAACTGCGAAAAAACCTTCGCGAACGTCAGGTGCATTTGCAAGAATTTCAATAGGTTGACCGCCATCATTGACTATATCGACACGGCGCTTTAGACGCTGCGGAGTAACGGATGTCATTGGTTCTATCCCATCCACATCGACTTCGTTCAGCTGTTCAATAAAACCCAGCATTGCGCTAAATTCCTTGGCCAACTCCGGAAAGTCAGATTCAGAAACTGCAATACGTGCAAGCTTGGCAACACGGCGGGCGGTTTGAATGTCGATCGACATAGAATTTCTCCGTTAAACGTTTGATATGCCTTACCCGTAGCGCGACTGAGCTTCAACCTTGGAAAACCGTTAGTACCAGCCAAATTTGTACAAACCGTCGGGGAGGAATGCATGATTGGTTCAAAGCATTAGCCACCTCTTCTTGCGGCAAAAAAAGATTTTAATAATATTTCGGACTCATTTGCAGAAAAACCATCGTAAACTTCAGGGGCGTGGTGGCATTGTGGATGCGAAAAAACGCGCGGCGATTGAGCCACCCCACCGGATTTCGGATCTGACGCACCATAATACAGCCGTGCGAGGCGGGCATTAGAAATAGCAGCAGCGCACATCGGGCAAGGTTCAAGGGTAACGTAAATGTCATGCCCAATTAAACGTTCTTGGCCCAATTCAGCACATGCCGCGCGAATGGCGAGGATTTCGGCGTGGGCTATCGGGTCATTGAGTTCACGTGTGCGATTGCCAGCAGATGCTATTACAAGCCCTGTCGGGCTGACGATCACCGCGCCAACGGGTACTTCGCCTCGGCTTGCGGCGGTGCGTGCCTCTTTCAGGGCAGCGTGCATATGGGTATGGAAGGTCATATGCTTTTGTGTCTGGGGATTGGGGTCATTGGCAAGGGGCACAATTCCCATCGGAGTGGATATTTTGAGGCAAAGTTAACGTGGGCCACGCTTGCAGTGGCGGTTGTGAACGATTAAACGAAGCAAATGAATAATGATGCGTCAAAAACACCCGTCCCAAAAGTAATCCAAAAAACCAATCCGGGTGACCGCATTGCCAAGGTTCTGGCTCGCGCAGGCTTAGCTAGCCGGCGCGAAGCCGAGAAAATTATTGAGGCCGAACGAGTTACAGTGAACGGCAAAACTGTTTTAACGCCAGCTCTAAACGTGACTGATAAAGATCGCATTATGGTAGATGGCAAACCGCTGGCCGCACCAGAACCCCCGCGTATCTGGCTGTATTATAAGCCAATCGGCTTGGTCACTAGCGAACGAGACGAAAAAGGCCGCGAAACGGTATTTGATGCCCTGCCCGATGATATACCGCGCGTGGTGTCTGTTGGACGACTGGATATCAATTCCGAAGGGTTATTATTACTGACTAACGACGGTGAGTTAAAGCGTAAGATGGAACTCCCTAGTACTGGTTGGCTGCGCCGCTACCGTGTACGCATTAATGGATCACTTTCCGAAGCTAAATTGGATGAATTACGTGCAGGGATCCAAATTGATGGCATTCACTATGCCCCTGTAGAAGTAAAATTTGATCGCCAGCAAGGAGCCAATGCTTGGCTGACAATGGGTCTGCGCGAGGGCAAAAATCGCGAAATCCGTAAGTTAATGGAAGCTATGGGTGTGTCCGTGAACCGCTTGTTACGCATTTCATATGGGCCATTTCAATTGGGGACGTTGAAACCTGGCAAAGTCGAAGAAGTAAAGCAGCGCATCGTGCGCGACCAGATGGGTCTGCGCGAAACTCCAAAACCCACGATGACTGGTAAAGCTGGGGAAAAAGGCAAACGTCCGCCTCCTAAGCGCGGCACAGCAGCTTCCGCAAAGAGATACATAGATGCTGACAAGCCTAATGTAGACTCAACAAAACGCAATTCTGGCTCAACATCCAGTAATTCTGCTGGGAAACCACCACGCAGATGACCCTCCCACCTAAAATTCAACTCTGCATGGATATTGCATTGGTTTAAATTAGATCGTTTCTGAGCATCTTCATGGCCATCAATAATATGACATCAAAATTTTAATTCTTCAGTATTTTTTCAGAAAATAGCGTTTAGGTTTCATAAATTCAGTTACGTTTCATTATATAATACTAATTTATTTTTGATTTGAACTTAAAAAAGGCGCAAATAATTGTCGTCAAACTGGTCGCTGCACAGTTGACGTTTTGGCTCTGTCGAAGAGCCGTCTTGTAAACACAATCCACGCTAGAAGCGCACATGCCTGATACTGTAAAAACCATCTCATATGTTTTATTAATCTCACTCGTGTTCGGTGTCGTTACCGACTGGCTTTGGGTATTTTAAATCTAGCCAAAAAATTTAGCACCACCGGAACTACATCCTGTAATATCCATAAGGCAGTGGTGGATGGACTTAAAATCGATGCTGCCGGCACAAAAGAAAATATCTTGTTTGTGCCCATTATTATTTTGGGATTTTTGTCTTTGGATAAGGTTGCATTGAAACAAATCTTGGGTCTGCTTTGAGCCTCGGTGTTAACTATATTCGCTTGTTTAACAAATGAAGGGCAGCAGAAAAGTTTGATGTATACAAAGTAGCGCAAAATCCAAAAGAATTTCACAAACTATTTAGGTCTGTCATGAAACCGTTGGCATCGCACTGGTGTCTTAGTCCAACGATCCCTTTGTTATGGCTGCAATTCTTTATGGCATTTTCGCAGCAGGAATGCACACAGCGGCGTTTGTTATCGACACATGAGGCGAGAAGCGCATCGAAAGAGTTAGTATATTTCAACAAGACCGTGTCGCCAAGATTATCGATAAAGCAGAGGCATATTTGGCATAGATTAAAAATCATCTAGGCGGCATTTGTAATCATCATATCGAAACCCAAATGGAACAGTTTCAATTATTGGCGCGCCTCACAACCCGCAAGCTCGAAGAAGACCTGCGTGATCTGACTGGCTCGCGTAGATTTTAGGGTGTCTATTCTCTTAGCTCTCGCGATATGGCCCCTATGTTTGCTAATCAGTATAAACTTCAGGGCGATGAAGTTGCGGGCGCAGATTTTGCGGCATTATTATCTGACCTTAAACATAATTTCACCGGCCAAACTGACAAAATTTTGCTAGATAATCGCAGTGACGTGAATTTCGAAATTAAAGTGTTGCGCGATCGATTGCAGCGACACGGCATGTAAACGTACAAATTATTTAAGGAACTCAAAATATCTAAAACTGTCGCAAGGAATATAAAAAGCCTAAGCTTACAAAAAGACGTACGAAGAGTAGCGGGTGAAGTTCTAGTAGAACCAAAAAATGAATTAGTAAAATTTATTGCGGTAAATAAAATAATAACTGCCAAAATTACTAAGCGGATGGCTGAGTTGGAGATGTCAGAAACTAATTCCATCATCTCTTTCAGAACAATCAAGAAAGCTAAAGTACAGGTAATTTCGCAAACAACAAGGTCTGCGTAATAAAGACATTAGTCCAGCGGGAGTTTTACTAAACCAAATAGTGATGACAAACGGTTCTGAGCTGGACGTCCGCCACAAATGCAGTTGGTGAAAGGTTCTGTTGGGTCGAATAGCCCCCTTTAACGCAGTTTGCAGCGCGATTTGAAACAGTGCATGATCAGATTAATGAGGCCACTGATGATTTGCTCAAGCATGAACTTATACTTTTAAAGGATATCAAAAGTACTGATGAATTATTTAACAAAAAAATAAGATTTCACCATAAAATTGGCCTGTGTATCAGAGCCAGTAAGGCCAAATTAAGTTATCTTGATGCTAAAACGATCCGCATCAAAGATGCTGAAGATACTTTAGCACCCAAGAATAAAAGTTTCATGTTGGCGCAGGAATTGCGTGATATGAGTTCTGGGTGCGTCGGTCTAGAACGACGTGTTTACGATCTTAAACTGACTCGTCAGGTAACAGTTCAGGCTTTACTGACCATTCGTTTGGTAAAAAATGATAAATTACTGATTACAAATATTAACTCTACGCTGATCAACACCGATCCAGTCTGGGAAGCCCCCCTGGCAGAGGCAGTTACAATCCAACGCTCTGCAGGAACGGACATGGCCATGCGTAAGCCTAACGACCTAATGAATGAATTGTTGATATCCAACGGTGCAAACGTCCATTATGATAATAACATGTTCCGCACAGAGATCGAACGCGACAAGTTTGCATCGAGGCGAACCATAATGCCAATGCCGACCTAACCAGCACCATTGAAAGTTCGCTTATGATCAAGGATGAAGGGAATCGCATGCGTGCCGAAGCAGAGACAAATTTAAAGGACATGGAGACTAAGTTGAAATCAACGTTATCCGCGAAAAATACAAGTGGGACGGCTACCGGACATATTATTTCGTCCTCTGGCGGAGCTTAGACACCTTGGGCAAATTGGCAGGTTGCATAACCAGGATATTAGCGAAGATTGTTGTTTTTTTTACCCTTGCCGCTTGCAGTACTGCAGACCAGTTTTCCCTTTCACAATCGCATCAGACGCAGCCAAGCCGGTTGGTGGCATTGCCGCCAGCCCCCGAATTGGTAAACAGATCTGAATCCAGCCGTGCTTTATCCGTATTCTTAAAACGCTTGGAGAATGATTTACTGGCGCGCGGATTACTACGCACTGATGGGGGTGGACCAGATACAACATTTACCAACATCACCTTAGCACGCAATTTTGTACAAATCGCCCTTTTTGATGAATTTGTAGCAACGCCAACCGGTTTGCGTGCACTACCGACAGTTTCACGCTTGCGGCGTTGGGAACAACCGGTGCGTTTTATGGTGGAATACGGTGCATCAGTGCCTGAAAAACAGCGCATTGAGGACAGCCAATCAATCGCTACATTTGTTTCTCGGCTAAGTCGGATCACTGGTGAGCCGATGAGCATGAGCAATATAAATCCAAACTTTCACGTGTTAATCTTGAACGAGGATGATCGTTTGGGGTATGAAGATGAATTGCGCGCCCTTGTTCCCGGTATCGGTAGTACAAGTTTAAAAGCTTTTATGGACCTTCCACGTGATACGATGTGTCTGGTGTTGGCTTTTTCCGAAGGGGGGAGTCCGCAGTATTCCAAAGCAGTAGCGCTAATCCGTGGCGAACACCCCAATCTGATGCGACTGGCGTGTATCCACGAAGAGCTGGCGCAAGGGCTGGGGTTGGCCAATGACAGTCCACGGGCGCGCCCATCAATTTTTAACGATGACGAAGAATTTGGACTGCTAACCACTCACGATGAGCTGTTATTAAAAATTCTATACGATGATCGCCTGCAACCTGGCATGACAGCTGCCGAGGCGGCACTGATTGCACGGGTAATTGCTACAGAGTTGCTGAAAAATGGTCCTGCATAAATTTGATATGATAGATTCGATTTAGCAAAGAAAAAAGCCTTACTTAGCCAATTTGTATTTTTCACCAGCGAATTTATTTACGTAATTAAATGAATGGTGACACCCGCGACGCAATGATGTCGCGGTTTGAACTTGTAGCACATGATATTAAATGTGGTGCCAAGCTGAAAGCGCTCACGGGTCAGTCGGCCGTGTTTGTGTATACGGGTCAATTGGGGGACGTGTTTATGCTCGGTCTAAAGGTATTTGAAACAAAACATACCAATTATCACAACTTTGGATTCACGGCTTCAAATCACCTTTCAAATAGAAGATCTATTATGGCACAGAAAGTTTTTCACCGCTATCTATTGCCGATAAAATCTATTAATTTTCCGCAATTTAATAAAAAATAACGTTTCTCCTCTTAAAATTATAAGTTAGATTTTTAGTTTGATCCTGGTCAAAATCCAACGATCTGTGACCATTCCGGTAATACTTTCATGATTGACAAGAATCCTTAGCGCAGCAGATTATTAAAAGAACTCGATTTTTTTGCAATGGCATCACAGGAGATATGCAACAGATTTAGGAAGCACGTATCTCGAATTACCTTAATTGTAAGGCGCAAAATAAATTTCACAAACGATTTTATACCGCTAAATGCTATTTTTGTGCGACACTGGTGGCAATGGACACGGGAGTACACCGCCACATTCAGCCTAAGGGCTTGTTGCTGTTCGAGCTGGGCGAACAAGCCACGCGTACCAAAATAACCAATTGACTTGGCTACTTATGGTTTACCCTAAATGGGTTACAAAAATACCCGCAAAAAGGGCTCCAAATGATGGGCATTTACGTTTCATATTGGACGTATAATGCGTACAATAGTACGCCACTATTATGGTATGTATCGCACTCATTATTAAAAGAAACGTGGTGTGATACACGACGGTAAAAGTGAAAAAGTACAAGTACAAGTACAAAAAAATCGATGGCTCAACATTTTAGGCCGTGTCATGCAGTTATTTGAAGATATTTTAGTGCTTGGGTCATAATCTCTTTCAAAGAGATACACCAAAAGACTGCAATCCTAGGACCTGTATGAAATAGCACCATATCAGACAGAATATTTGGCTGGATTTTGCGCTTAAGGCTGTCAGTAGAACCTGATCATGCGTTCAAGGAAGCAAGTGGTTGTATGGAGCAGATCATCCACCGTGATGTAAAATTCGATATTGGTAATGATACTCATTAAGTCACGGCGGAGGATACAAAAACTGGATTTTTAACGTTTAAGCACATGCTCTTGCCAGCTAGATTCTAGCGTATAGACATCGTATACAGACGTTCTGATTGTTGTGAAAGAGCGCACAGGACGCGTTCATGGGGAGCAACTCTATTCAACTGTCAAAGTTGCTATTGTGATGGTTTGTGTTTTGATGGCAGCTGGTTAGGTTCGGTTTGTTATGGCTAACAGTCAATGGTATTAAGGTTTATTATTTTAAATTGTGAAGGACACGCACAATGATTCTGACCTGTGGTGAAGCCCTAATAGATATGCTTCCGCGCGAGAGTTCGCAGGGCGAGTTAGTGTTTGCCCCAAACCCAGGGGGTGCAGTTTTTAATACGGCGATTGGGCTTGGGCGTTTGGGTGTACGGACACAATTTTTATGCGGCATGTCCTCAGATTTTCTCGGTGACATTTTGCGGGATGCGCTACACGCTAGCAACGTTGACCACAGCCCTTCTCCAAGCCTGAATGCACCTTGCAGCGTGGCGTTCGTCAAACTGGTAGACGGGCAAGCAAGCTATGCGTTTTACGACGAAAATTCTGCCATGCAATCCTTAAATACCGCACCAGACATCAACGCAAATACATTGTTTTTTGGAGGTATATCGTTAGTTGGAGACGGTTGTGGGGATACATACGAAGCTTTGATGCTACGCGAAGCGCCACACCGCGTAACGATGATTGACCCCAATATCCGCCCATCGTTCATCAAAAATGTTGCCGCACACCGCATGCGGATCAACCAAATGATGGCGGCAGCAGACATAATTAAACTCAGCGATGAAGATCTGCACTGGATGGAAGGTAACGGCGATATGGCCGATCTTTCAAAAGGGTTAATCGCCAAGGGTGCTAAACTGGTCTGCATTACTGAAGGGGCCAAGGGTGTCACAGGATATTCGGCAGAACACACAGTGTTCGTCGAATCAGAACAGGCAGTCGTTGTCGACACAGTCGGTGCGGGTGATACATTTAATTCAGGCCTATTAGCAGGTTTGGATCGTGCAGGCGCTTTAACCAAGGAACGTATCGCAAACCTAAATGAAGAGGATATTTGTGCAGCTTTGCATCTGGGCGTGCGGACAGCCGCGGTAACGGTGTCGCGATCTGGGGCGAACCCACCAACAGCCGCAGAACTTGGCCTATAAGGTGAACCGATGAGAGCCCTGATCCAACGGGTTACGTCTGCACAGGTTCATGTGGACGGCGCGCTAATTGGGCAATGTAAGGCGGGCATGTTGGTATTGTTCTGTGCCATGCAGGACGATACCAATGATCTGCCTACCAAGCTGGCCTTAAAGACTTCCAAGCTACGGATTTTTAAGGATGATGAAGGCCGGATGAACCAGTCGTTAGTTGATGTGGGTGGGCAGGCACTGGTCGTTAGCCAATTCACATTGGCGGCCAACACTTCGCGCGGCAATAGGCCGGGCTTTTCATCAGCTGCGCCAACTGAGAAGGGTAGGCAGTTGTATGAAATGTTTAAGAATGAAATGGCAGCGCTGGTCCCAACTCAATCGGGGAAGTTTGGCGCAGATATGTCAGTCTCATTGGTGAATGACGGGCCAGTGACCATCTGGCTGGATACCAACTACTAAGACTTACACGGTTGACCAACAAAGCTGACGACACAATATAAAATATATGATTGAAGGCCTTACTTGCGAGAAACAAAAAGGTTTAGCACTGCCTTGATCAGCACCCCGGCAATTGAATTAATCATGGCTTCGAACATTCTCGCGATCCAAAGGTAGAGATTCACACGGTCGCTCTACGAATGGAAACATTTGGCATAAGTAAAGTCATGTGATAAAATTTCTACCAGAAAGGCCAACCAGCTCCATACCAATAGAAAGCATATTTCTTCCACCCCACCCTAGATTACTGCAACTTTATTCAAAACCACTATTATCAAATAAATAAGTATCCAAATAAATGAGAGCATCCATCATCAGTGATAAAGTTACTAAATCCAGCGTATGAGAACCATGCAAAAATAATCTGACCAGCCAGCCCATGGCGAACACGATGATAAAGACACCGAGCGGGCTTAACACGGAAACGGCAAATCCCACGCCTCACCAAAGGTTGCGGCATTGACTGTCACGTTGCCAAACATCAATGCAATTCATCGAACCACAAACTGGCGCAGTTGCAACGGTGGGAGGGATCGCCCTGATTAATAAATCGTCTGGTAGATCAGTCATGCTGCGGTTCTCTGATAGGTAGCCAAGGTCTTGTTTATGCTTAGGTAATACAGGGTCGTCTTGCCACCCGTGCTGGCAACGAACGGCTCACAGCAGACAGTGAGGACTGCTTCATGGCGTCTGAGGCTTTGCCTTCGACAAAGCTGCTGAAACTTTAAAAATTCAAACGCTAGATTGTGATTTTCACCAAAGTAAGCGCAAGCAACAATCGTGCTCAATCATTTGATCCGGTTGCAAGCACTGCGACGACAGACAATATGAGGGGCGGTAGGCGACGGATGGTTTGGACTCGATATATTGCGTTTACTTTTGGCTTATTGCCAAAAAATAAACAAACAATCTCACCAATACGGGCAGCTTTATCACAAATAGCTAATGTTCCATTCAGTGAGATTTTGGTACAATATAATTAGTATTATTTTCTCAGCGTGCGATACAGACTACAGAATATTGGAACGATTTTGTTGATCCATCCGGCCTGCCCCAGTCTGGCAGGAATACCCTAATTGCTCGATAAGGTGCACAATGATTATAAAAAGTGCATGCTTAGAGATCTATATAAAATTCAAAAAACGCCATGTCACTTGGGCAATGGGAGCAACCCCCAAACTCTTTGGGGCGACCCAATGGGCATGGCGATTACAAAATGACCGTAACATTACAACCAAATTTTTTTAAAGCAGTGGCTTACGCCGATAATTTGAGTAATTATATTTTTTGGGCAATTCACTCAGATCGATGAATAGATACAATTGGCGCGTTCGGCTGCTGCTCACCCTTATTCACTCATGCAAAGTCCAAAGGATTTATGGCGGTGGACCACAAATTTCTTGTAAACCTGCAAGCAACTTATTCGATGTTCATTCTAACATAATTTGGGATCATTTAATTGACGCCCTGCCATTTTCAAATTTGGTATATCGCCCAAAAATAAATATGGAATAGAAAATATCTCGAAGACATCAGCCCGATGCGCGTCGAGACATCTTTAAGGAACAGATTCAGGTCCGGCAGCACGTCAGTTCCTGAGAATAGAATGCGTTCAGGATCAAGCATATTTGGTCAGTGCAATGGTTCAATCAGAGTTATCAACAATAGCCATTTGTTTTGGTCTCCTGGTACAAACCCGTTCGTTTTGTAGGCCAGCAACCTCCGTCATGGCAAATGGAATTCTGCGGAATAATATTTTAAGTTCATTAACTATACGATGTCGACATCTAGACAGCTTAACTCCTGCATTTCCTGTTAGCTACATAACAAACGGTGAAGCGAACCCTTAATTGCATGCGAGCATCTAAGAAGCCGTCCGAATAATGTCGTGATCATCATCTCTGCCTTTCAACTACGAGATCATGACATGACTGCGTAGTGATAATGTTAATCTTGGCAAAAGTGGGATTCTACTTAAAACTCAATAGAAATCTATTGGGACGCCACCGTCCGAGTTACGCCGCGCCACGAAGTCTTCCAGTTTGGAACGGATCGCAGCATCCATGGCTAATTCTTTAAAATTAGCAGTAATGTTTTTGAATATGCGATGGGCGCGCTCTGCGGCCAATCGCCACCCGCAACTTCCCAAGCTTCAACGTTACGCCAATCACTAAAAAATTTTAATAAAAAACCTTTTATAGCTATTCTGCGTGTGTTGGATGCCGGAAAAATGCCCCTTAGGATCAACTTTTTTATCGTATCAAACGCAATATGTGCAGAGGTAATCGCAGTAATCTGGGGTTCTATGTAGCGCTGAATCATCTGGATAACTTCACAATCAATCACAAACTTTTCAGGCGATACGATGAGTCCACCTTCAAGCCAGCCTGGTGCATGATACACCATATTGGTGCCAGATTGCACCGCTGCCCAGAGTGAGTTTGACGTCTCCTACACGGCTTGGCCGTCCGGCACGTTGGCTGCACACACACCACTGGAACGCTTAGGCAATCCATAAAACCTCACCATTTGGCGTGTTATTTGCGCCGAACGCATATATTCGGGTGTACCAAACGCAGGTGCCCCAGATTTCATATCCACATTGGATGTGAAAGTGCTAATAACACAGGCGCATCAGGGCGGACGTATTGAAACATTGCAATTGCTGAAAAGGATTCGGCGATCGAAAACGTCACAGCTCCAGACATGGTGACAGGGGCCATAGCCTCCGCCAGCGTGAAAGGTTTGACAACAACAGCCTGACCACGGCGCACGCAGCGCAGGCACCCATCGATCATCAGCACGTCGTATTTGAGCGGGGATATCGAATTGATGTTGGCGTACATCCGCGGTTTTTTTTAAAATTCCTCATTAGTCCAGCCCCCAGAAATACGAATTATCTCCATCACATCTTCGACGCCTTCTTTGCCCAAGCTGTATGCATGGCCGACCTTGTCGGTCAGGATCATTTTATCAAACACCACGTCAAGGTGCCGCATATAGAATTGCATATCGATGGGTTCCACTGGATAACAACCAAAAAAATGTATAAAATATTGATTTAACTTCAGTAAATCAATGCATTGTTTACGGTTACCCGATACTTTTTTACCAACCTCATGGTCAAAGTAATTTGGCGGCTAAGACACGTTACCAAACAGGATGTACCCACCACCCAGCGTAATTCTCTTGTCAGGATTACTCGGGGTGATATCGAACTGCTCTGGCGCTTTTGCAATCATTTCCAGGACCCAATCACGACCCATTTTGACGTTATTACCGTCTACCTTGCAATCCACTTTTTTAATAACTCTACAGCTTCTTCATTCAGGAACTCGATTCCAATTTCTTCTAATATTCGCATTGCGCCGTCGTGAATAACCTGCACACTGTCGCCGTCCAATGGTTCGGTTGGACGGTCAGTGTTAATCTACAAACCCCACAGCATTTGATTGATGTCAGACGTAAGTCGCCACCTGGCAATATTAGCAGCGGCGTTTCGAAGTGACAGCGTCAGACAACAGGATTTCCTTTTCGGGTTCTACATAGCCTGACATGCGCGCTCCGATGCGACCTGCTTTTAATGATAAAAAATGTCGTAAAAAACTTGTAACGCCGCTTACAGACTCAACCAGTCGGGAAGCTCAGCGATCGAATTTAGCACCGCATCTGCGTGAGGCGCGAGGGCAGCGCGCCCTGCAACACCTGTCAAAACCGCGACAGTGGCCATGCCTGCAGCCCGTCCTGCATGAATATCATGGATGCTGTCACCAACCATGACACACTCGGACGGGGTCAGCCCAGTAACATCACAAAAGCCTAATAATTGCCCCGGCGCAGGTTTACCACCAAAGCCAGAATTATACCCTACAATAAAATCAAATAGCGTCTCAATGCCGGCTCTTGCGAGATGCGCACGAGCAGGGCATTCTGCGTCGTTTGTGGCAACACCCAACTTTAGTCCAAGGGATTTAAGCGCTGTGATGAATTCCAAAAGGGGTACCGCTTCAATTTGCGGCGCAAGCGCCGCAGCCGCGTTAAAACGTTCAATCAAAGCGCTAGGATCAGCTTCCGTGACGAATGGCAAAAACGTCTGCGCAATTTCATCGACAGTACTGGCAATCACCAGACTTTCTGGCAAAAATTGCTCCGCTGCAAGGTCATAGCCAAGGGCCTTAGCAAGCGGCGCAAGTTGTTTTGGATCACTGGAAGTTTCAGCTTCAATCACGTTTCGCGCCCACGCGCCCCACGTGGCGTTAAAATCAAACAGCGTGCCATCTTTGTCGAAAATGACACCTTTGATGGGTTTTGAGATCATGTCCAATGCACTACTTCTGCGCCAGGTAATGAATAACGCGCCATCAGCGGTTCTTCATATTTTACAACATTTGCATCACAAAATTCGATAATCCAAGCATCATCCATGGTCACAAAATCCAGCACAGATCCGAGGAAAGCAGGGTTTTCCGCTTGCGCCACTATGTCCTCGGCATTGGCTCCAGAAGACCCAAGAAATAAAGATAAAAGATCTTCCTTTGATACAAGCCATGTGAGTGCAGAAATGGCGATATGTTCAGCGCGTTCGGGCGTCATTTTAAGATGTTACCAGTAATGAAAGTTTTCTCAGCCATTTAAAGGCTAAAATTAATTCGATGAGTGTGGATTAACGCTTAAAATGAAACAAGATGTTTGGCGATATTATTATGGTCCATGTACTAGCCACTAATCTCACCCTACTGAATGTTAAAGTTCTAACGCCACAATACCTTGTCAGGCCCTGCGCAAATCTGGAAAATGAGAATAACGAAATAACCAATTTATGCCCAGTTAAATTCTTCTCAATAACAGCAAACACGTTGATCAAATACACTACTTTTGCAAAACTCTGAAATTTGACACGGACACCAGCCTAATTTTCTATTATTGTGACAGGTGAGTTAAAGAACTAACACAACCGCGTTATCGTACTAAGGACTGGCGCAGATGACGTTCTGAATATGCCCTTTGGCGATTATATTTTGCAGCCGCGCAGCTGCATGGGCCTGGATTTCAGCACTGGTCACAGCGCCATCAGAACTGACGTCAAGTTCTTCAAACGCAGGCAACTCCATAATAGGTGGATAGCATTCATGAGCCTCGGCCATGGCAGCCAATGTCATGCCTGCTGCAATTATTGTCTCTAGTCATTTTCATTTTTTCATTTTTTTGGCTCCTATTGTGACGACCTTATACAATTTAGATGCAGATAAAGCGTAAAATGCCCAGGTTTCCATCACAGATCGGCAAATTATTTAGCTGAGGCTTGTGCAGTTACTTATATTCTCAAAGGATGGGCGCGACACTATTACCCCTATTAATTGGGCCTATGGAGAGGCACAACAAAGATAACTGCTCGAGGAAAATATGCCAGATCAAAGTGCAATCCCAAAAAACGAACGTCCAACCAAGCCTGCTATATTGCGTGGTTTGCGTCGTCGTTGCCCGAATTGTGCCGAAGGCATGATGTTTGTCAGCTACCTCAAAGTTGTAGACCGCTGCCCCGTTTGTGACGAAGATTTACATCATCACCGCGCCGATGACGGCCCTGCCTATCTAACTATTCTGCTTGTGGCGCATCTTCTAGGAGTTTTGATGCATTTTGGTTGGTCGCAATTTCGCCCCGACCCAATGGTGTTTGCCACAGTGTTGACAATTTTCAGCGTTGCGCTTTCACTTTATCTTTTGCCCAGATTAAAGGGTATGATAGTTGCCATTCAATGGTCGAGGCGTATGCACGGATTTGGGGATACATCCTGACGCAAACTAGTGCAGCAAGGTTTGGTCATATTTTAGACAAATCAGAAATACGCGATGCATCAACTGTAATTGTATTACGTGATCGTGAGACGAGCCCTCGCGTATTAATGGGGCAGCGTGGTGCAAACGCCGCATTCATGCCTAACAAATATGTCTTTCCAGGTGGCGCAGTTGATCCAGGTGATGGCAAAGTTTCATTGGGTCGTTCACTGCCAGATGTTGATGCAGCACTATTAGCCAAGCACAGCGCGCGAACGTCTGCCACACTGGCAGCAGCTGCAATCCGTGAATTATGGGAAGAGACTGGCCAAATTCTCGGAACACCCGCACCTTGGACAGATGCGCCACATGGCTGGCGCGGTTTCGCGCGCAGTGGACATCGGCCCGACGCGTCCGCGCTTCAGTTTGTATTTCGTGCAGTAACACCAAATGGCCGTACACGTAGATTTGATGCGCGATTTTTTATGGTTGAGGTGGAGAATCTAGTCACAGATCCTGATGACTTCACAAATGCTGAAGATGAGTTAGGGCACCTTCACTGGGTCCCTTTGACTGACGCCCGCACACTCGACTTGCCATTCATAACCGAGATTGTTCTGGCAGAAATCACATCAGGCTTACACCATAAAGGGTCGCCACATACCGTACCGTTTTTTCGTAATGATGACGAGGCACATTTGGTGACGCGACTTGGTAGTCCTAGTCAGTTGGGCGGTTAAATCACTAAGATTAACGCTAAAATCGACGCCATTAAAAGGCCGCCACCCTGAAGCTCACGAATACTGTTTTTCTCTCGAAAAAAGAGAATTGAAAGGGCTAATGAAAATAATACCTCTACCTGCCCCAACGCGGTAACATAGGCCACCGTCTGTAGTGTAAAGGCGAGGAACCAGCATGTTGACCCGATCATACTGGTTACCCCCACAAGCCCCGATATGCGCCACGTCAACAACACACGGGTGATCTCCCCATGCTGAAACACACGCAGCCATATCGCCATAGCGATGGTTTGCGCCGTCGTAACACAGGCCAATGTTAGCGTGGCGCGTAAGAATACATCGCCAGAGTTTAACGATAGTGAAGCCCCGCGATACCCAACGCCAGAACAAGCAAACAATAGCCCCGATATAAGCCCAATTCCTGCCGCACGGTTCATGACCCGTTTGCGCCACTGAACCTCTAACGATGCAGGCGGATCAGACAGTAGCAGCACGCCCATCAAGCCAATCACGATAGCACCAAAGCCAAACCACGACACACCCTCACCCAGAACAACGAATCCGACTATTACGGACATTATGACTTCAGTCTTTTTAAAAGTTATGCCAACTGCAAAATTACGATGCGCAAAAAGTGCCACAACGCACATAGTTGCAAGGATTTGGGTCGTACCACCGACAAGTGCATAAGCCCAAAACACGGGCGGGATATTGGGTAGCGTTTGCGAAGTAATCTTAGCATAAATTAACACACCAAGGATCACGAGGGGCGATGAATAGATGAAACGCGCGAATGTGGCACCTCCCGTACTCAACCGAGTTGATTTTAGCTGCTTTTGCAGGCCAAAGCGCACAGTTTGTGCGACCGCGGCAAGGATAGTTATTGGTATCCAAAGCTCCATAACTTGTCATGCACCTTCAATTATCTTTGCACCAGAGGGGGTTGAGCAAAGGATCCTTAGCGCACCAGAAATTATGGTAAAAAATATCTTCTTAGAAAGTTAAGACATAACTATCATCGCGGCCCCGAAGATGTCCTCTATCATAATTATATAGCTCTGGAAAATCATATCACACCCCATTAAAATATATGTGATAAAGAACACGTGTTGTTGTTTAGAAACATAATACTAATTGCCCAAAATATTCTGTAATAACAATTCTACCATGGCAAGGATCATGGGCACGGTATTCAAGAAACGTTTAGAAACACAGAATTGCAAGGCTGATATAAGCACAAATATCTAAGGCCAAAAATGTCAAGGTCGCCGCCCAAATAACTGCTGTAACCACATCCATGGCGAGAACATGATAATCCATCTGCTGATCACATTACGCTCAGCCACGCGACAGTCTCAAAGGTCACTAATAATCCACATGAATTGCAACAGCATCGACCCTATCACAGGTCGCCCCAAAAGGCAGTTATTAAACTGCAGCAGCACACACCAGAGGCACCAAACCACTCCAGACAGCAGCGTCAATACAGTTACTTTCGGGATTATCTTAGGAGTCTATCAAATGTTCATCATGGTGGTGGGCAAGATGTGTGGTACGAAAACGTACCTATAGTACGATTAATATAGGGACCAGAAACACCAGCGCAGCATCCAGCGTTTGATTGGCAAAGGGTTCTCCGTGCGCCACCTCATGCGTGAGCGAGGCCTGCAGTGCAATGATCAGCCCCAACAAAATGGTCGCAACTCATGTCAGCAAAATACAAAGCTTTAAACAAGCTCCAGAATAACAGAACAGAACTAAGGGAACGGTCAGCCAATCCATCACACCACTAAGCGCCAATGTCGATAAGCGCCAATGTCGATGCCCGATCAGACTTCGTGGCCCCCATTCACACGATCTAAAAACTGTCCATAAAGTAGATATGTTGTTAGGATAATAAATATTTAAAAGACTTAAATACAACAATTTAGGGTAAAATATCCCATTGCTATGAAGCCAACCATCATTATGGTCATTAGCCCAATAAAACTTCAAATAATGGCTTTGACAAGTGTTCGTTTGCGTATGTCCATGAATGTTCCATAGCTTGTTTTCTCTGATTTAAACGCAACGTCTTTCATACCAAATTCTGGATAAGGTTACCAAAGTAATTATATTACGATATCAATTAACTTATGTTGTAAATTAATTACAAACGCGCGCGCACAGCTTTTCAGAACTCGTCTGCATGAGGCAATGACGAATTAGAACCCCACGCAATTTGGCCTCTCCAATGCAATTAGCATTGATTGATCAACAGTATCACAACTGTTGGCGGGGAACGGTGCGCGACTGCTCAACGCACAGATCATAGCTGGATGCGTATACGCTTGGTATATCTGCCGATCAGTTGATTGGACTAACGGCGCGGCCCGAAATGGTAGCTGATTTGATAGCCGTATGGTTTGAAGTCACCAAAGCGCGCCGCAAACTAGTGGATGAGCAAATCCTTGCATGGCATCAAGAAGCGGAGGGGTACAAAATCCGTCATGTCCTTGCCAGCCTGCCTGATACAGTGAAAGGGGCAGCCCATTGCGGTGGTAGTTCGGGCTGCAATTGGATCGCTCGACCGAATAAGCCATTGGTGCCTCCGAAGATCCTTTGCGCTAGATGCATGTAGCGAAATTAGATTACGAGATTACACTATTAATTTATGAACTAACCTGTTTTGCTCTGGGAAAAGATTGTTACGCAGTCGTCCCATTCGAATTTCAGACAGCGCAGCTGGACCACTTTGCAACCTTGCAAACAGATCTTTACCCAACGCTGCGCTTGCATGCCTTTAACGCACGACGTCTGTTCTCCACGCCCATCACTGTGATCAGACCATTGCTGGCAGTGATGTATCTTGGGCAAAATTATCTGGCGTTTTGCGATTCAGAACGGGTATACTTGAAGGCCTACCATGTTGGCACGTTGGTGCGTGAAGCATCCATCATGCCGCACAATTTACCAAATTATTTTCAAACCATAAAGGAAAATACCTTTAAGCTGTCTTTCCTTTAAAAGTATATTGGGGGAGACTAAAGGATCAAAAACATAACTTGCTGTTCTTGAAGCAAGAGCGCAGAACAAACATCCCTTGATAGGATTGGCACGACCAATCCAATTCACGCCTTCGGGTCTGGGTTTTCCGTATGCCCATCCACAGAAATTACTTGACCCGATACCCGCGCAGCCCCAACTGATGCCAAAAAAACGGCCATGTTAGCAACATCATGCGCGCTAACAAATGTGCGCATGGACGTGCCAGATGCATATCCATCATAGACCGCATCGCGGGTCATGTCCTTGGCGGCAGCTTCGCGCTGTAAAACGCTTTCCATGCGCGGCCCTTCCACTGCACCAGGGCAGATCGCGTTGGCGCGGATGCCAAACGGTCCCAGTTCCATTGCCAAAGTTTTCATTAAACCGATGACACCCCATTTTGCAGCCGAGTAGGGCGCGCGGTTAGGGTATCCAAAAACACCCGCAGTAGATGATGTCAGGACAATCGTCCCAGCACCCGCAGCCTTCATTAAACGAGCCGCAAATTTTGCAGTTAGGAACGCAGCGCCAAGAGTAATATCAACGCAGTTCTTCCAATCATCCCACGCCACATCCTCAATCTGTGCAGTTGGTCCGGCGATACCAGCGTTGGCGCAGACGACAGCTATTCCGCCCGCGTTAGCGATCTCATCAAAAAATACGCGCATCTGCGCCTCGTTTGCAGCGTCCACTACCCGTGTAGTCCATGTTTTAGGACAACTTTCAAGTGCCACGGCATTCACATCAATGACCCAAACGTCATAACCTGAGGCCTCGAATGCTTGACCCATTGCAAAACCGATGCCCGATGCACCTGCGGTGATTAGAACCCGCTTCATCGTGTGCCCACAGCTGCCCCAGCACCCTCTGGTAGCAACAATTTTGCGTGTTCAGAAACGAGTCTTCCCAATTGATCAGCCACCTCTTTGGTCGGATTACTGGCACGCCGGGTCCCAAGATCAACGTGAATCATCATATGTTCGCCCGTCGCCAACAAGCGATCGCCCTCGTACATTGTGTGGAACAACTGCATTTTCTTACCTACACCGAGCAAAACTTGCGTCTCAATACTGATCCGAGCACCCGCTTTGACTTCATCAAGATGACGGATATGGGTTTCAGCAGTGAAATAACTACAACCTTTTGTGACATATTCCGGCGTGCAGCCAATAATAAACATAAGGCGATCTGTCGCATCACCAAAAGCTTGCAAATAACGCGCTTCATTCATGTGACCGTTATAGTCTGTCCAATCGATCGGAACTGCGCGATCAACGGTTTTAATAGGCAGGCTTAAGTCACTCACTTCATCCAACGTCTCGGGAATCGAACCTGTTTGATTCATAGTTTTGTCATGGGTGTTAAGGATTGCCCCAGCCCCCCAATCACGCGCCTTCAGCGTCCGCATCATACCTACAAGATTAGCATCTCGGTGGCGTTCAAGTTCGCGGATACTGTAGTGACCAGACTGTGCGTCAGACTGCGACGCAATTTTGTCAATCAACTCCTCTGTCAGTTCGGGCACGTCCATAAGTTTCGTCCATGGCCATTCCAGACAAGGGCCGAATTGTTTAATAAAGTGCCGCATACCCGCCTCGCCACCTGCGATGCGGTAGGTTTCAAACAGGCCCATCTGCGCCCAGCGCAGTCCAAACCCCATGCGAATGGCATCGTCGATCTCTTCCGTCGTGGCGATGCCATCTTTGATCAACCACAAAGCTTCACGCCACACTGCCTCAAGGAAACGATCCGCAATATGGGCGTCGATCTCTTTTTTGACTAATAGAGGAAACATACCAAGGCCTTGCAGGATGCTTTTTACCCGTGACAACGTCTTGGCGTCCGCTCCAACGACTTCGATCAATGGCAATAGATAGACGGGGTTGAAGGGGTGGCAAACAACAATCTGTTCCGGGCGTATCGCAGTATCTTTCAATTGCGACGGCTTAAAGCCAGAAGTCGAGGACGCAATCACAGCGTCAGCAGAGCAATAAGTTTGGATGTCGCGGTAAACACTGTGCTTTATTTCAAGACGTTCGGGTACGCTTTCCTGCACCCAAATGGCACCATCTACTGCGTCTGATAAAGTATCGTGGAAAGTTAACGCACCTTCGTTCGGCATCGGCATGTCATACAGACCCGGTAACGCCAAGCGGGCGTTTTCCAAAACTTCGCCAATCTTGCGCTGAGTATCTGGGTTGGTGTCAAAGACCCGGACATCCCAACCATTTAACAAAAACCGCGCGGCCCAGCCAGCACCGATAACCCCACCGCCAATTATGGCTGCACTTTGTGTCAAATTTCGCCCTTTCAAAAATTAAAGTTCCGGCTCATGCGAGTCTTTTTTACTGGAGTCGTCAAGACAAATTGCTCGCTTAGCCACTCACAACAGCCACCACCTGCAGAATCTGAATGCCGGGATGGTCAAATTAGTTTGCATTAACAGGTTCGTTTGGAAACAGCGGATCTCAAGCAAGTATTTAGCTACTTAAGCCTTAGATTATAACATCACCACGAGCGCCACAATCTTCTAACGTAATGATTAATCCAAGGACGAATAATTTGCGAAAACCACTACTACCCGTTGGATCAGCCGTAACTCTAAAACCGGGCAAATTAATTTTGACACATAAGACAAAAGCCAGCACAAACCCAAAGCCAAGGAATAAGAATTCATTGTTTTTACTCTTGAAGATTTGCGACATCATAGCCGAACCAGTCCATGATGTCGCGCGCTGCAATGATGCGGTCGTCGCCTCCGGTAGGGTTCTTGTCCATGATCCAACCAAATTGGCCCGACGGGCTACCAATTGCCGCCGTACGACTTTCAAAATCCATCCACATAACCCAGATTTGTTGGCTTGGAAAAGTCATTGGCGAATTAAGGGGCATCCAACGGCCCAATCCCATTGGTTTTAGTAAAACTTGGGTGTGAACAATCACACAGACATTTAGGTCGCACGTTTGATGTGTCTGTGCCATTTGCAACGCATCGTTTGGTAAAGTTGAAAATGTTACGCCTCCAACTGGGCCAGGCTGATTGGCAAATCTTTGCCGAACAACCCAGTTTCCGGCCAGTCGATCCGCAGTAACGTTGGTTTGCGATGCAATCTGGGCGGACAAATCACGAAAAACGGCTCTTTGAAGCGGAATAGGCTGTGCTTGCGCGCAAGCAACCAACTGCATCAGAATTAGTACTGAACAAACACGCCTCATCATTGGCCGCTAAGCCTAAGCACAAAACGTACCATTAGGCCCAAACAGGATATGTCCAACGTTCTCAATACAGATAATTTTTCAACTATCGGCATACAAACGAAGCTCGTAAAGCGGTCGGCACGCATTCGAAGATTGTAACCCATAAGGCACAGGTCATGGTCAGTTTTTAATGCAATCTATCAACCCATTGGCGCTTGCTTCACCAGCCCAAGTTTTTTACGCACCTCATCAGGTCCAATTACCCGCGCACCAAGGTTGGTGATTATACCATAAGCCCGTTCCACAAGTTGTGCGTTAGTCCCCAGCACGCCACGATCCAGCATCAGATTATCTTCAAGCCCAACACGAACATTACCACCAGCCAAGACAGATGCCGCAACAAAAGGCATTTGGTTACGCCCTAAGCCAAAGGCACTAAACGTCCATTCAGGAGGGACGTTATTGACCATCGCCATGAACGTATTGAGATCGTCAGGAGCGCCCCACGGTACCCCCATGCACAGCTGAACCAGTGCATTGGGTTCCAGAATACCCTCCGCTACAAGCTGCTTAGCGAACCACAGATGGCCAGTATCAAACGCTTCAATCTCAGGTTTTACACCAATGTTGGTCATAATCTGCCCCATGACACGTAACATGCCGGGGGTGTTGGTCATAACATAGTCAGCTTCTGCGAAATTCATCGTGCCACAGTCAAGCGTACAAATCTCAGGCAAGCATTGCGCCACATGTGCAACCCGTTCGGTGGCCCCCACCATGTCAGTGCCCACGACCGTTGGCAAAGGGCTTTCCGTGCCACCAAATACAATGTCACCACCCATGCCGGCCGTAAGGTTTAATACCACATCAACATCAGCCGAACGAATGCGATCCGTCAATTCACAATACAGATCCAGCCGCCTGCTCGGCACGCCTGTCTCAGGATCACGTACATGGCAATGAACCACCGCTGCCCCCGCTTTAGCAGCGTTAATGGCGCTATTGGCAATTTCTTCGGGCGAACGCGGCACATGTGGGCTGCGATCTTGGGTGCTACCTGATCCGGTAATTGCCGCGGTGATAAAAACGTCACGATTCATGGCGAGTGGCATGGAATTCTCCCTTTTAGGCGACATTAGCCAGACAGATTTGACACGCAAGCCCACATTAAGGATGCTACACGAATGTTGTTAACAATCGGTCTTGCGATGCCTAACGTATAAAAAATCGCAAGATCTGGGCCATGGTTTAAATCTAAACTAGTATTATAGATTACATTTTTATTTATGAATGACCACCACCGGAGGCACCAACAAGTTAACTTACCCAATTAGAAAAGATTCACTCCACCACCAATCGCATTTAATAATAATTTTTCATGCGCAACAAAGTCGTTCCACTTGATTGTATAATTCAAAAAGGCATTGTATAATTTAAAAAGGCATTGGGTGGGCTCGGTGAGCGGTATCAATATCTGCTAAGACCTCGTTGGAAAGTTTAATATCTTTTCCCTTCAAGAGTTCCGCCAGTTGCATCGACGTGGACGCACCGAAAATAGCACTGACCTTAAATGGGCGAGACCGCTGGAATGCCATCGCCATGTGCGCCAGCGACATATCGTATTTATGCGCTACCTTAATATAGGCATCAACGGCATCAAACACACGCGGCTGAATGCGCCCACCCAGCTGGGGCCCAAATGTCATACGCGATCCATCCGGCACAGCATCATTCTGATATTTACCAGTCAAAAGCCCCGCTGCCAGTGGTGAGAACGAAAAACACACCACATCTTCATTGACTGACATTTCTGCCATATCGGTGTCATACAACCTGCATAGTAACGAATATTCGTTCTGCACAGACGCCACTCGCGGTGCACCAGTTTTTGAAGCCACGTCGATCCATTTCGTTGTGCCCCACGCGCTTTCATTGGAAAGGCCAAAAGCACGAATTTTGCCAGCGTCTTGTGCCTGCTTCAACTTGTCCAACACCCCTGCAATGTGATCCATCGTCTGTGCACGATTTTGTCCACTTGGATCAAATGTCCAGTTCTGTCGAAACATATACGACCCTCGTGCAGGCCAATGAAGTTGGTAAAGATCAATGTAATCCGTCCCAAGCCGTGCCAGATTACCGTCTAGAACATCGAGGATATTTTCGGGCGTAAAGCCTGCTCCACCACGAATCATCGGACTATCCCCACCAGCTTTGGTAGCAATTACGACATCCTTGCGCCGTCCAGTTTTGGTGATCCATTCAGCTATGCACTTTTCAGAGTTTCCAACAGTATCTTTACGCATCGGATTAACCGGATACATTTCGGCAGTATCAAGAAAATTAAGCTCTGCATCCAACGCCATGTCAATTTGGCGATGCGCATCGTCTTGCGGGGTTTGCGTCGAAAACGTCATCGTGCCAAGACACCAGTCACTGACCATAATTCCTGTGCGCCCAAGCTCAATCTTTTTCATAATACGTCCCACAGTTAGAATTTTGTGAAACATAGCCTGCCGGCAGCCCACCGCAACCCTCACAAGTGCCCCGTCCATAACACGGCATGTCAATTACGACATATAAGTCAAATACACCTTGGAAGCTTATTCAGATACGGATGTTAATCGCCTTTACAGCCCTGTTGCTATCAGCATTAAAGTTGCAAATAGTATTGTACAACGTCAACGCCCTGAACGCATTTTAAATCCTTATAAAACGGCTTTAATTAAGGCAATATCGATTTTCATTAATCTATGCATTCTTAGCCTTTTTTTAACTATCGGTAGGCACCGCGCCTGGTGGGACATATCGGCCACATCCGTATATTTTCTGTCTTCACAGCAAAGCGTTCCATTACCATGGCGGATCACAATCTAATTAAAAATCTGAATATATGTGATTTTTTTATGTTTAGTTTAATATGTTTAAATTGTGAGAAAATCTAAGCTAATCAAAAACTAGCTTTAGGAAAAAGCGACAAATGCGTCGTGCAAACACACCAAAAATTATACCTCATTTTGACGTGTACGGCAGCCTTATGGCGCAAATAATGGTTGGCAACTTGGCGAGAATGGGAGCCGGTATTACATGTAATATACTGACGGTCCTGTGCAGCAATGTTACCTCTGGCGTTAACCAGTGTGCCGCAAACCAAAACTCCCAGTGCACTACATGTATCACTAAGGCTGCCTTGGCGCATGTTGCCCCTTGTGGTGGCAGGAGAATTTCTCGCGGGACTATCGGGCGCATTACCTTTAATGGTAAGCCCTAATTATAGCCAAGAAGTAGATCTTTAGGTCAGTCTGATCAGCTTGTTATTAGCTGCATTTGTTACAAGTGATGCCACTATACAATTTAAAGTTAGCTGTTTTACTGATAAGTATGATCGGTTTTGGTTTTAATCTCTTTAATCAATGTCATCACAATCACAATATCCAGACTTTGCAACGCGTGCGTTACAAATTAATGCAAACATTTTTGAGCTCGCCACGTTTCCCGTCTATTAAGTCACCACTGCAAATATTTATGCATCACGACACCTTAGAAGCGCGTCTGACTATACCTAGTAATGATTTTTTATGCGACAGGTGCCATCGCAGCTTTTTTGTTAGCATCATTATAATCGCCTTATTCGGATCATTTGCGATGTCTAATTTTATCTCAGTCCATCAGGTTAAATTAATCATTTTTCGGTTTCAGCCAGATGTGTTTACCCGACAACCACGATGTCCGAACATACCATGTTTACGCTCCGCAAACGTCGTTTTCCGTTAGGCAACTTTTGCGACGTAGTCGGGATCACTAGCAACATCGCGATTGTCGTTTCAAATGCTGGCATCCTAGGGCACTTCACGCTAGACCGATCCAACAGCGCATTGGTAGGAAAATATGGCACGTCATCTCATCACATCCGCAATTCCGTATATCAACGGGATCAAACACCTCGGCAATTTGATAGGAAGTCAACTTCCAGCTGATCTGTACGCTCGCTATCTACGCAGACGTGGCCATGAAGTTCTTTTTTTATGCGCGACAGACGAACATGGCACGCCAGCAGAGTTGGCCGCCGCCAAAGTAGGCAAGCCAGTAGCAGAATATTGCACTGATATGTGGACAGTTCAATCAGACTTAGCGTCGCTGTTCGGTTTGTCGTTTGACCATTATGGTAGATCTTCTTCTAGTCAAAACCACGCATTAACACAGCACTTTGCCAGTGTTCTGGCTGACAAAGGTTTAATCGAAGAACGCATAGAGACACAAATGTATTCACATGAAGATGGAAGGTACCTGCCTGATCGCTACATTGAGGGTACCTGTCCTAACTGCGGCTTCGGGTCTGCGCGCGGCGATCAATGTGATAATTGCACCAAACAACTTGATCCTGTTGATCTAATTAATCCATACTCAACAATTTCGGGATCCACTAATCTGGAAATGCGCGACACCAAACATCTGTATCTACTGCAGTCCAAACTGAAGGACGATATCGAAACGTGGATCGATAGTCAGACAGGTTGGCCTGTTTTGACAACGTCGATTGCGAAAAAATGGCTGCACGATGGTGACGGATTACAAGACCGTGGTATTACCCGCGACCTTGATTGGGGCGTCCCAGTGATGCGCAGCGACGCACCTTGGCCTGGAATGGAAGGAAAGGTTTTTTACGTTTGGTTCGACGCGCCGATAGAATACATCGCCTGCGCGCAGGAATGGTCAGAGGCGACAGGTGGTAAAGATTGGGCCCGCTGGTGGCGCACAGACAAAGGTGCGGAGGACGTACGATACACACAGTTTATGGGCAAAGATAATGTGCCTTTCCACACGCTAAGCTTTCCTGCCACAATCATTGGATCTGGTGAGCCTTGGAAGCGGGTTGATTTTTTAAAATCATTTAACTTTTTGAATTACGACGGTGGACAGTTTTCCACTTCACGCGGGCGTGGCGTGTTCATGGATCAAGCACTTGAAATCCTTCCAGCGGACTATTGGCGCTGGTGGCTTTTGTCACACGCACCCGAAACCTCGGACGCAGAATTCACATGGGATGCTTTCCAGACTGACACAAACAAAGACCTCGCAGATGTGTTGGGAAATTTTGTCAGTCGAGTCACAAAATTCTGCCGCTCTAAGTTTTCTGAGGAGGTTCCAGCAGGGGGCGAATATGGCGAAATTGAAAATAAGCTTATTGCTGATTTGCAAACTCGCCTTGGGGCATATCAAGCCGCGATGGATGCAATCGAAGTGCGTAAAGCCGCCGCCGAATTGCGCGCTATGTGGGCAGCTGGCAACGAATATTTGCAGACCGCCGCACCGTGGTCAGTGTTAAAGGTCGATCCCGACAAGGCAGCGGCACAAATCCGGCTTGCGCTTAATCTGATCCGAATTTACGCAGTTATTTCTGAGCCATTTATTCCAACTGCTTCCGCGACATTGCTATCGGCAATGAAAACAATGGACATGGACTGGCCCGACGACATGAACGCTGCAGCGCGCGCACTGCCCGCAGGACATCTGTTTACAGTTCCTGAAAATCTGTTTGCCAAAATCTCTGACGAACAACGTGAAGAATGGGTCGAAAAGTTTGCTGGAACACGGGAATAACTCGGCGCTTTGATATATGCATCGCCGTTGGTCGCAACAACTTATGACACAGCACTACCGCCTTTGAAGACAAGGGCGGTAATGGCTGCGATTTTATAGCGTTCGTAAACTCGATTAAGGACGCCTTCGTGGCGTCTTACCTACTTGTCGACATTTATATTTGGTGAGATCGTATTTAATCTGTTGATTTTTAGATTTTCCAAACGTAATTCAACGATCCGTTCAATTCCTACAAAAACTACAATTTTTTTGAATAGTAAATTTCTGAATTAATAACCCTAAAAAAAATTACTTTTAAAATGATTTGATTTTTTTCATCCAAGGTTCAACATGAACACCATACTTGTTTCATCTTTTCTGCATTAGTCTGGCTTAGGCGACTACTACTCTTACCGCTTCTTTTTTTCAAAGATGCATCAGGTTTTCCTTTTCTGAAACAGTCTTTCTCAAAAATCTCATTAAATCGTATCCAAGGAGTGATTCTGTCAACATCAGTCAACGCGGAGTATTACACGTCCATCTTCCGGGCTGGTCTCAATAAAACTTATTTGACATAAATTATATTTTTTTATTTAAATTCACTTTAGCTCTATCAGTATTTTTTGGCTGCCATGAGGACAACACGCTTGTGGTCAATGGTATTTAGGCTGTGACCTGTTACTGTCATTTCTTGATTTTTTTGTGCGCCAAGTGTTGTCACACTTATATTGGTTGATCGAGACTGTTCTCGATCAAAACCAATTGGGTACCCTTTTACGACGATATTAAACACACGTAATTTCTGTCCATCAATATTTTGCGCTTCAGCCTAAAAGAAGACGATGACGAGCGTAAAAGCTTTTAACCAATTACAGGTAACTTTGCCTCAATGGCATATTTCAAGTCTCAAAAGGCTGGCAAATTAGTCAAACTTTTATAAAAGGCAGCACAAACTTTTATACCGAAAATTAGAGAGCAATCATCTTTTACCAATTTGCCTCTTAAGCTGTGGGTGGTTTAACTGAAGTGATTATTATCTTAATAAATATTTGTATTGGAGGCTTTATAACCTAACTATTACTGCGAGATTACTACAAATAAAGACTTTAAAAAGCCTGACTCGGATAGAGACTTGAATGTCATATAAATCAGTACCATACGCTAAATCGCACTCAACTATGAACTACAGAATTATAAATGGTTGATATTTATACATGAACCGTTGCCTTTTATTGCATTTTTAAAAGCAATATAAGACAACGGGAAGTTATAGACCACTTCCTGAAAGATATTGATGGACCATAAGGAATTAAAATTAACCTTGTTTTTCCTAAGACCTGAGAAGATATGTTTAATTCAAGTCTATATGATAATGAAAAAATACTTTGATTCCGCACAGCCCGTTTTAGGACGTTAAGATTGAGTAGCTCGGGCCTCTTCGATTAGCGCCTCAATCTTGTCTTTACCAGCCCCACGAATACGAGAGTCGAGTATATCTTGAGCATTACTGAGATCATTTCCAACAACTATCAATGCAACCATGCCCATAGTCTGATGAGGTTGACAAACAACTGCCGTCAAGCCTGTTTCAGTGACAAGGTACTGAACATCCTGACTCATTCTTCCTTTAAACGCTTCTTGACCTTCGGGAAGTGCATCCCTAACGGATTGCGCATTGTGTGACCTGTCAGTAGCTATAAACTGTATCACATCGCCAACTTCAGCGAGGATCAATTCTTGGCTGAAAACCATGCGATCACCAGCCGCATTTTCGTTTAGCATCTGGATTTCAATTGTATCTGCAAAGACTGGTAGAACTGATCCAATAAGTAGTGCTGTAGTTATGAGTAGATTGCGCATTTTGTTTCCAATTCTTGAATTACTAAGTTTTATTTAAGCTTAATCTCTGGAACTTCACCTTCAAATCGTGGTATGGCGACAGTATACCGCAGACGTCCTCACCAAAGAGCACTTAATCGTAACCGATCTCACAAATTGCACAGTTAACACTTTAGCTAACGGCTCCAGTTTAGCAGTGGATCTCAACTTATCTTGGCTTGCCCAGTAAAGCACTTATTAAAAATTTATAACTATTTTCAAACTCAATAAAAGTAACTTTAAATAAAATTTTACGAAAAAAGTGACTTAAAGATGTCTTGCATTAGATACGCTTCAAACAGATTCTACTGGCATTTTTATAAATAGCTTTGGAGATTCTTATTGCAAATATAGTGATATCATTGATGCGTATAAATACACTTGCCCTCAAATTTACTGGACAAAGAACTTGTCTAGTTACAACCACGCATTGAAAAATACTGCTCATCAACTTTCGGTTGAGCCAAGAAGTTAATTTTAACCATTACGCTAAGATTGCCAGAAAGTCACTGCTTGCAGCAATAAAAATAAAGATAAGTAGCGGCATCAGCCGTTTTATAACTTCGCTGAAACCTTGGCTTGTATGATGTTAATACTATTTTTTTAGATGTCTCTAATGCAGATTATTAGTTTTATGAAAAGCCTACTGAAAGTGGTTGGCCTTGACCGGAAGGTCCAATATTTCGGTACTTCATGTCGACTTAAAAAAACATATCAACCAAGGTTCCCTATCGAGGCTTAAAAAATCAATAATAACTTTTTATCAACAGCACTGGCATCAAAGCGGAAACTGCGTAGAACATACGCTGACTTATTGGATTTTAACCTCGCCTATGGCGCAAAAATTACAATTCTTGCCCAGTAGGGCATTGGGAAAAAAACACTCTAGATCGGTAACATCAAAGTAATAGATAGGGATATTTATGATCTGCTCATGCTACAATATTTTCTTGACCAAATCACACCAGATCAGGAAATCTGCAGTATCACAGCAGAAGATGATTATAATAGCTGCAAGTGCATAGTGACCATTACTGGTCACAAAACAAATACTGTCACGTGCCTAAAAATCTGAGTATTAAAAGTTGACTGATCCTCAGAAACATTTTCAAGAAGCCCATCAACGCCACATTGTGGATGCCAGACGCTCCTTGAGCACGAATTCATAACAAAGCGGTCCGATCTTCAAAGTATTTGAAAAGTTTTCTCTTACGCTATCTAACTAGATATCACCACCGAAGCAGCATCAAACTAAGATGAACCATTTGAAATTGTTCGGTCATCGCCTTGCCGTACATGCATTCAATCGACAGGTTACATAATCTAAATCTGCAGGGCAATTCTAAATAGATTCACTACATTTGGCATTTCTCAAGTATTGACTTTAGGTTTAAGTTGGGTCGCATAAAAGAAAGTCCAACATCAGGCCGTTTTGTGCAACAACACCAATTCAGCTTATTTGATCATGCATTCTTCGCCACATAAACTATCCACGACAGAATTTTTTTCATACGAATTATTTTTGCGCCCCACTCAACAAAGCTCCGTTCAATAATACTGTTATATCAATTTTAAAGCAGCAGTATGGTTAATGCCTTTTACCAGTTTTTTCGCTTGAAATTTTGCGGATGTCCGTTGGCAGAAGCATGCCATTCACCTCAGTGGTTGCGATAAACCATAAAAATTTATTTATCTCACAACGCAATTTTGACGCATGAACTTTGACATCTCATAGGCCGGAAAAAAATTATTGCCAAAAGCACACACTCCGTAATTAATTCAAGATAGTTGGCCAAGCGGTAACAGTGGTTTTACTATTGTAAAAGTTAATATGAAGATCTTATTCTTGGAACAAGTAAAATTTGTGTAAGTAGTATTTGCAACCAAAACGGTACAGATAATCTATAGGGAATTGCCCAAAGGGCTTTATTTAATTAGTCATAAAGAGTTTGCTGGTACCCACGGCCGGACTCGAACCGGCACGGCCATACGGCCAAGAGATTTTAAGTCTCCAGTGTCTACCATTCCACCACGCGGGCCAGCATGGGCGAACATAGGCAAATCACACCGCGCGTCCAGTGCAATTCTTATCAAATGTTGGTGCCAGCGGGTTTATCTATCAGTGCGCGTTCCGATAACCATGGATTGATCGCTAAAGCGGCGCGTAAAACTTCCTGCGCTTCATCCCTGCGTTCCAGCGCAATCAGTGTCAGAGCCTTTCCGGTCAAGGCTCCCAAATGAACTGGCTGTAAAGCAATCGCTATGTCAAGATCAGCGAGTGCTGCAGCATAGTCCCCCTGCAAGAACGCAGCAAATGCGCGTTGATTATAACCTTCGGGGTATTTGGGGCAGTAAGTGATTAATGCGCTAAGCTCTGAGCGGCTACTCATATGATCGCCCATCTGCAATAGCGCCAACCCATCATCCAGCATCGCTTGAGCCAATTCATCAGGCGCATCCAGCCAGATTTCCCACATCTGCCCTGCTAAAATGCGTGCAGCCCCCTCATCGGGGGCTGACTGCATTTGCTTGACAATTTTCACGACTTCATCTGCATGATCCGTACCTATCGAACAGTCTGCAAATGCGGGGGCAGCAAGAAAACTTAATATAATTGCATATTTCATGTTCTATATGATGGTGCAGTTTACAGAATCGTCAACTCACTCAGCTTTTGGCGCGATGGCTTCTTCTTTGACAGCTTGCATCGCCACGTATGTTGATGTGCTGGCTACATGGGGCAAGGTGGACAAACGGTCAGCTAAAACAAGGCGATAGCTGCCCATTCCGCTGGTGCGCACCTTCAACAAATAGTCAAAGGCCCCTGCAATCAAGTGACATTGTTCAATTTCAGGAATTCGCGTCACAGCGGCGTTGAACGTCGCCAATGCAGATTCGCGCGTATCACTAAGCTTTACTTCAACAAACGCAACATGATCACGACCTAGCAAAATTGGATCAAATAAAGCGCGATATCCCCGCACTACGCCAGTTTCTTCCAATCGCCGCAGCCGCGCTTGTGTTGGCGACTTGGACAGCCCAATGCGTTTGGCCAAATCGGTCACAGTGATTCGGCCTTCCACCGCGATCACATCTAAAATCTTGCGATCGAACCCATCGATCCCAGAAGTCACTTCGACCATATATCATCCCCTTTTTTAGTCGATATGCATCACCATATTAACAAACGCAGGCATACCTTTGCGGTATTCAGATGTATATGGGACCAAAGACTCATCTGCAAATCAAGCCCTTTGGAGACATCACATGCCTAAAAGTGCAGCAAACGAACTCCGCAGCCAAATTAATGCAGCCTATTTAATGGATGAACATGTAGCGCTTGAAAGGTTGGTCGCGCAGGCTGATTTGAAACCCCAAGATCGCGTTGCCATTGCAGAACAGGGGGCAGACCTCGTGCGTCGCATCCGCGCCGCGTCTGATCCAGGCTTAATGGAGGTGTTCCTGGCTGAATACGGGCTATCCACAGACGAAGGCATCGCGCTGATGTGTCTGGCCGAGGCGCTGTTGCGCGTGCCAGATGCCAACACCATTGATGCGCTAATTGAAGATAAAATTGCGCCATCTGACTGGGGCACCCATTTGGGAAAATCTGCGTCATCCTTAGTGAATGCTTCCACATGGGCGCTAATGCTGACCGGCCGCGTGTTGGACAATGAAACCCCCGGCATAACGCGCCATCTACGTTCTGCAGTAAAACGTCTTGGCGAACCAATCATCCGCAAAGCCGTCGGTCGTGCCATGCGTGAAATGGGCCGCCAATTCGTGTTGGGCGAAGATATCACAAAAGCAATGAAACGCGCTGCTGGTATGGAAGCTAAAGGGTTCACCTACAGCTACGACATGCTAGGAGAAGCTGCTAGGACCGAAAAGGATGCAACTCAATACCATCTCTCCTATAGCCGCGCGATTGCGTCAATTGCGGACGCTTGTATCTATGAAACCGTTGCTGAAAACCCAGGCATTTCAGTTAAACTTAGCGCGCTTCATCCACGCTATGAAGAAGCCCAACGTGACCATGTGATGGCGGAACTTGTGCCACGTCTGCTTAGCCTTGCAATGTTGGCCAAATCAGCAGGTCAGGGGTTCAATATCGACGCCGAAGAAGCCGACCGCTTGTCGCTATCTTTAGACGTGATCGAAGCTGTTGTGTCCGACCCTGCGCTGGCCGGATGGGACGGTTTTGGTATTGTCGTGCAGGCCTTCGGACAGCGTGCTGCCAATGTGATTGATTGGCTTAGCAATTTAGCAGAACGCACAGATCGCAAATTGATGGTTCGCCTTGTAAAGGGTGCCTATTGGGACGCAGAAATTAAACGTGCACAGGTTCTAGGCCTTGAAGGGTTCCCGGTGTTCACAGCCAAAGCCCATACCGATGTCAGCTACATCGCAAATGCGCGCAAATTGCTTGGGCTGACCGACCGGCTGTATCCACAATTTGCGACACACAATGCTCACACAGTGGCGGCAATCTTACATCTGGCGGATGATATGGGCATCAACACAAAAGCGTATGAATTCCAGCGTCTGCACGGCATGGGAGAAACGCTGCATAAAATTGTGCTGAAAGACAACGCCACCAATTGTCGAATTTACGCACCAGTTGGGGCTCATGAGGACCTTTTAGCCTATCTTGTACGCCGCTTACTTGAAAATGGTGCGAATTCATCATTCGTGAATCAAATCGTTGACGAAGAAGTTCACCCAGATGTTGTTGCCGCTGATCCATTTGATCAGATAGGTCTCACGCCAAATCTGCCTAAGGGCCCAGATCTTTTTGCACCACATCGCGCCAATGCCAAAGGCTGGGACATCACACACACCCCAACGCTTGTTGAATTAGACAAGGCACGTGATCCATTTCATGCCTACATGTGGAGGGCGACGCCGTTGTCTTCATCTTGGTCAGCCTCTACAAGCATCAAAATTTGCGATGTGGTAAACCCAGCCCTACCAAGCGATATCGTTGGCCAGATCACCTTCGCAACACAGGACGATGCAAAGCGCGCAATAGACGCTGCGACGCCGTGGGATGTTACTGCAGTCGAACGTGCCAGCGTGTTACGTAGAGTCGCCGTCGCCTTTGAAGACAACGCCGAAGAGCTGTTCGCAATGTTACATCGCGAGGCGGGTAAAACCATTCTGGACGCCATCGGGGAAATCCGTGAAGCCATTGATTTCTTGTATTACTATGCGGCCGAAGCCGAATCTAGAAATCCAACCCCACGTGGTATTTGGACTTGTATTTCACCGTGGAATTTTCCACTCGCAATCTTTACTGGGCAGATATCAGCAGCTTTAGCAGCGGGAAATGCAGTGCTTGCCAAGCCCGCTGAACAAACTGGCCTAATTGCACATCGCGCCGTGCAATTGATGATTGAAGCAGGAGTACCAACAGATGTTTTACACCTAATGCCCGGCGGCGGCGAAATCGGTACGGCTCTGACATCAGATGCGCGGATTAACGGTATCGCTTTTACAGGATCGACACCAACGGCAATTAAAATCCGCGCGACAATGGCAGAAAAATGTGATCCTGGCACACCGCTCATTGCCGAAACAGGTGGGCTGAACGCAATGATCGTCGATTCAACAGCATTGCCTGAACACGCAGTACGTGACATCTTACAGTCTGCATTCCAATCAGCGGGCCAACGCTGTTCCGCGCTACGCTGCCTTTACGTGCAAGAAGACATCGCTGACAAAATCATCCACATGCTAAAGGGCGCGATGAATGAGTTGTCGATTGGCGATCCGTGGCATTTGACCACTGACGTGGGTCCCGTAATTGATGAAACTGCCCGCGCAGGCATCCAAGACCATATTGATGCCGCCCGCATGGATGGTCGTGTTTTGCACACTTTAATCGCACCAGTGACGGGCACGTTCATCGCGCCAACGGCTATCAGAGTAAATGGCATCGGTGATCTAACTCGCGAAATATTCGGCCCTGTGCTTCATATTGCAACTTACAAATCTAGTGACTTAGGCAAAGTGATCGCCGATATTAACTCAACGGGCTATGGGCTGACGTTCGGTTTGCACACCCGAATTGACGACCGTGTTCAGCAAGTTGTAGCAAATATCCACGCAGGGAATATCTACGTCAACCGCAACCAGATAGGGGCCGTTGTTGGCAGCCAACCCTTCGGTGGTGAAGGACTGTCTGGCACCGGACCTAAGGCAGGTGGCCCGCTGTATATGCCCCGCTTTGCCGCCATGATGGAAGTTCAGCCGATTCCATCTCCCGAACCTGTCGATTTGCCAGGTCCAACTGGCGAATCAAATCGCTTGTCTGTCCATCCACGCGGCCCCATTGCATGTCTAGGACCTGACGCACGTACACAGGCCGATGCGGTGACCGCCCTTGGTGGTATACCGATTATTCCAGACGTCGGCTCACAGGCAGATGCAGCTACGGTCCTTGGGGGTGTTCCAGTGGTCCCGGAAGGAAACCTTCCCGCTGAGGCCTTGCTAACACTAGACTGCGCGGCAGTCGTATGGGACGGCGACAATGGCATCGCACGGGCCTACGAACTTGCACTGGCACGCCGTAAAGGAGCTATCGTGCCACTAATAACGGGCGCACTGGTTGCTGGCCACGTCCTGCACGAACGCCACATCTGCATCGACACAACGGCAGCGGGCGGCAATGCGGCGCTTCTGGCAGAAGTCGGCAACAACTAATACGCTTAAGGGCTTGACCGCCCGCACCCATTCGCGGACGGTCAAGCTATGTTTCCTATTCGCGATCATAACCCGTCTCAAAAGACGCCCTACGTGACCTATGTTATTATCACGATCAACATCGCTGTGTTCGCGTGGCAAGAACTTTTCATAACTGGCATACCAGCAAGCAATAAGTTCTTAATAGACTATGCGTTCTGGCCAATTTTGTTTGACGAAAGTAAGGGCAACCTTGGTCTTTTTACCCATATGTTTTTGCATGCGGGCTTTATGCACTTGGTAGGTAACATGCTGTTTTTGTGGATATTTGGTGATAACATGGAAGATAAAATGGGCCATCTTCCATTTCTTGGCTTCTATATCCTCAGCGGTTTTGCGGCAGCCTATCTTCAATACCTGCCCAACACATTAAGCGCTGTGCCGATGGTTGGTGCATCAGGCGCAATCGCAGGCGTCATGGGTGGCTATTTATTGCTGTTTCCCAAAGCCCGCGTCGATGTGTTCATCTTCTTTGTTGTCTTCTTTCGCATCCTTCCAATCCCATCGTTTATAGTGCTGGGCGTGTGGATGGCCTTGCAAATATTCAACGGATTGGGCAGTGACGTGAACGGTGGCGGCACAGCGTATTGGGCTCACGTGGGTGGCTTCATTGCCGGGTTGGTCATGACCGTTCCGATCTGGCTGCGCCTAGGGGCCACGCGCTTTTGGGACCAAACAAGTGGCCATCCAACCCATCCTGAAACGCACTACCCTCGATCAAATATTCCCATCATTAGGAGAAGATGATAAAAAGCTACAGTTACCTACCATTAAAACGCTATTAAACTTCACATTACACAAGCCAGCGAGTTAAAATCCTCGCATTACTGTAATTCTTTATTTTTGTCTCCACCATACAGCACCCGCGGAGTCCGTAAACGTTGAATATCTTAACGTCGTACACACCGTAAAAAATCTCAAATCCTACTGCTTTGTCACCAACACTTTTATAAAACTTGTAGGATTTAGGTCCATCTTCGACCACCTTTAAACTTTTAAAAATACGCGGTAAGCATGTGTGGCATAAACGGTTTTAACCCAAGCGAACATGAGCCCATCATCTGGCATGATTGCGACAATCATCCCTTTGTAAAGAGACCTAACATTTTATGTTTAGATGACTTCGCTGTGACATCCAAAGACATTTTAAAGAAAAAAATTATGAACTTTCCTGAATTGGGTACGGATGACATACACGTCGAACCAAACGCCAAACCCGGTGACTTGAGCCTAATGATCAACATCAGGTTTGGTGGAAGTTTAAGATATTAGGCCTTACGTCGATACTGCAAAATGATTCGAGATGTCTGTGGCTCAATGGCCGAGGTAGACACAGCAACGCTCAAACAGGCAAACCAAACTCTCAAGATGAAACCTTGGGATGTGTTTTGGATCTAGCGTAAAGCCACTACACGTGAACCTGATGACTGCCAGGTTATTATTTTGTGAAACTTTAGGTGACCTTAGAACGAATTACTTTTGAGAACTTTTCAAAGATTGTCTCAGCAGCACAGATAACTTCGCCAGACTCAACAATGCTGTTGGCTGGGTTGATGGATTCAACCATGCCCCCCGCCTCACGAACAATGATCAGACCAGCGGCCATATCCCATGATTTCAGGCGGCGTTCCCAGAACCCGTCATAACGACCAGCAGCCACATATGCGAGGTCGAGCGAGGCCGCCCCCCAACGGCGAACGCCCGCACAAGCCGGTAGAATACGCGCAAGATCTTGCAAGGTTGTTGGCAAGTCAGAGCTACCTGCGAACGGCAGGCCAGTAGAAAAAATGCTTTCGCTCATCTTGGAACGGCCCGACACTCGCAAACGCTTTTCGTTCAACCAAGCGCCACCTCCCTTTTCAGCAAAAAACAATTCATCCTTCATTGGGTCATAAATAACGCCAATAACGATCTGGCCTTTGTGTTCCAGCGCGATGGACACAGCCCAATGCGGCAAGCCATGCAAATAGTTTGTGGTACCATCCAGCGGGTCAACGATCCAGCGGCGGGTGGGGTCAGTCCCATCAATCTCGGTACCTTCTTCACCTAAAAAACCATAGGTTGGGCGAGCTTCCATCAATGCTTCTCGGATCATGAATTCCGCATTCTTATCTGCCCGGGTCACAAAATCTCCGGGGCCTTTGGTTGACACCTGCAGGTTCTCAACTTCACCAAAGTCTTTTAACAATGCACGCCCTGCACGTCTAGCAGTTTTCATCATCACATTGAGGTTCGCACTGGCAACCATGTCGATCTCCTTTGTGCGTGGACCGAAAACTGGCCACGCAGCGTTTGACGGGCGTATAAGGGTTGCGTCATTTACGAACAAGGGGCGATAGTGAGCTCAAATTGCTTTCAAAGGCTGATACGTTTAGTGATTTAATTTGATATTAAGTGCTTCAAAAATGTTTTAGGTGACGTAACCCGAGCCAAAGTTTGTAGAGCATATACAAAATTTATAGCGTCATCACGCCCCGACTTTGCCAATATTGTAAAACTGGGCGAAAGAAATACTAAATTGGCCACAGCGACGTTTATAATTTATAGTGATCTCTCGAGTATACTGTCGCCACCTCAGTGATCGCATTTACGGTGTTTGTCATCGAGTTGCTATTGCAAGCTGTTATTTTTAAATAATAAACAAGCATATATTGCAAGTTCATGATCAGCCATTCCAGTTTTGCCTTCGCTTTAATGTTGTCGTCACAAGGCACTTTGGCACTGAACTTCTTCCAATTGAACACAACTAAACCCGACGCATTTCTAATGATCCATTTAGCCGTCACGACTTAGATGTTGTTTTTGTTTATTCACTTAACAATAGACACATAATATTGGATTTAAGCTCTGTAGGCGCTCTTTGTCGTACGGCGTGACGCCGCAACCCACATAATCCAGCTTGAAGATGCTCAGCGGCTGGACACACTCACTGACTTGTTTAACCGATCCGCGTTTAATTGCGCACTGCATGTTATGCTTTAAGAAAGCGCCGCAAGAATTGACAAAATCGCAGCTTTTCTGGTCGACCTAGACAGCTTTAGGTCAATCAATGACACCAATAGTTGCACTGCTAAAGATCAGGTTTTAACTGAAACCGTCTGCCGACTTGGCTCGTACCCTGGCGAGGCAAGAGTTGTATCACATTTGGCTAGAGATTAATTGGTCTGCACCATTTACAACTTGTCAGGCACCAAAGATGCGATGCAATTTTCGGCGCCTCTCAAGACGTTAATTTCACATCAGTTCGATTGAGACCAAAGACAACTCAAAATTGTGGCAGACAACGGGGTCATTATCACGGAAAATGGGCTGCCATACCCGATTGTGATTGTGCCAGCCCTTTGTTTGGCAGCGGAATAGGGGATGTTTGGGTACAAATCCTTACAGCAAAAGGGGCCCATTTTATAACAATTCTAAATGTTTGCATTACACATGACACCGGGCAAGAAACAAATTCCTGTGGATAATCTCACAACCGGATGCTGCACGATATTATACATTCCCACAATTTATTTTCAAAATGGCTAAATCATAAATTTAAGGTGCTATTATCATCCTAAAACGGGTAACCGCCTTCGGTTGAATTCCCAAAAACATATGAGATGGGCCTATAGGAAGATTTCATGAGAAATTTGGCAAGTTAGATGGTACGCGACATCGAAAACTTGTTCGAGCGCAGATTCAACCTGGCCTCAATGTCCAGCCTTCGCGACCTTGGCATAAACATTTGCTGGATAGCTTTAGTACCAGCTTTGCGTCGTTGCTTAATCCGGGGCAGCTTGATTTCGATGAACTCAAGTTCGACACCAGTTTCATCGGAGGACGTAGCCACGATTCAACGTCTAATGTCTCCACGCGCAATTTTTTTAAAATCATGGTAAGTTTTTGGCGTCAGTGTCATCACAGAAGGTGACAAAAATGGTACCCAAAGCCAAAAAATTATTAAAATGGGCTGAGTGGTTGCGCAGGGCTATCTGTTCAGATTTGCAATACATCTGTTGCAGATCATTCACCTTTTACTCACCAAAAAAATGACTATTCACACTATATTTTCAACGCTTTTTTGCGTGCCTGGGCAACCAGATGAGCAACAAAAGGCAACTCCAAACCGTCATCACGCACCGCCGCATAAAGTCTGCGTGTCAGCCCTTTTTTGGTCAGTGGCCGCGTGACGAAATCGGACTCACACGGCGCTTGCCGCACGACCCAATCGGGCAGTACGGCGACTCCGCGCCCCGAAGCTACAAGCAACAAAATAACTGCAGTCAATTCGACCTTTCGAACTGCCAATGGTTGCACTTTTGCGGGTATCAATAGCTGGGAAAACACATCCAATCGTGACTGTTCAACCGGATAAGTTATGAGTGTTTGATCCCGGAAATCACCTGCTTCAATAAACAGCTTACTGGCCAACGGGTGGTTTGTAGCCGCTACAAACACTGGTTCATAGTCAAATAAAGGCAGAAATTTAATACCTTGCGTGTTCTCCGGATCCGAAGACACAACCAAATCAACCTGTTCCTTAAGCAATGCAGGTAAGGCATCAAACGCCAAGCCAGGGCGAATATCCACATCTACATCCGGCCATGCCTTGCGGAAATCCTTAAGCACAGGAAGCAGCCACTCAAAACAGGCGTGACACTCGATCGCAATGTGCATGCGCCCTACGTTGCCTTGTATCAACCCAGAAAACTCTAGTTCAAGCGCCTCCACTTCAGGAAGAATCCGATCCGCCGCTGCCAACAACCGATGCCCCGCCGCAGAAAGCTTTAGCGGTTTGGAGCGGCGCACAAAAAGCTCAACTCCTGCCTGATCCTCAATTCCCTTGATCTGATGGCTCAAGGCGGATTGGGTAATGCCAAGGCTGTCCGCAGCACGAGCCAGACCGCCATTCACATGAATCGCCTTGATCGTGCGAAGATGCCGAAACTCTATATGCATTGCGAAACAAGCCTCATGATGTTCGTGAAAATTATGAATTTGATTCATGTATACCAAGACTGGATAAAGGCGCAACCTTATGGAGTATTCACATGATCCGTCCCTCAATATCCTTTGAGTTTTTTCCACCTAAGTCGCTACAGGCGTCATTTAGTCTTTGGAACTGCGTACAAACGCTCGCTCAGATTGATCCGTCCTTTGTTTCAGTCACCTACGGCGCAGGCGGTACCACCCGCCAGCTGACACACGATGCAGTTGATGCGATAATTAAAACCACTGACCTGCAAGTCGCTGCACACCTGACATGCGTCAATGCGACCCGCCATGAAACACTGGCAATCGCTGCTGACTACAACGCCACTGGTGTGACCCACATCATCGCCCTGCGGGGCGATCCACCAAAGAGGTCAGGGGACTACTGCACCCACGAAGACAGCTTTCAATCCTCAATCGAATTAACATCCGCACTTGCCAACAAGGGCTTTGACGTCACAGTGGGTGCCTACCCCGAAGGCCACCCCAACGCGTCAAACAAGGAGGCCTGTATTGATCATCTCAAAGCCAAAATTGACGCAGGTGCAACACGCGCCATCACGCAATTCTTTTTTGAGGCGGACACATTCTTGCGCTTTCGCGATGCCTGCGCTGATGCGGGCATCACTGCTCCAATCCTGCCCGGCATTCTGCCAATCGAGAATTGGGAAGGCGTGCAGAAATTCGCTGTTGGCTGCGGGGTCGCGATCCCACAAGTCATCAAAGACGCTTTTTCCAATGCCAGCGATCCGGACATGATGAACCTGCTGGCTACAGCGCAGGCCACTGAACTTTGTGATGATTTGCTAAGCAATGGTGTTGATCACCTGCACTTTTATACCCTCAACAAACCCGAACTAACTCATAGAATTTGCTATGCCCTGGGTATAACGCCTACCATACGCCACCAAAAAGTGGCCTGATCTGCGCTTTTGGGCACAAAAAAACTCTCGCCAGAGTCAACCTTAAAACCAAATACTAAAATCAACCAATAGGCGCTTAACCATCAATCGCACGCATTTAAAATTTGCGTTCAAACCTAGCTTAATTTGATTTTAAACGTGACTCAATTGCGCCATGCAATCTTGATGTCGTCAGCTCGATTTTTAGCGACGCTGTGGTGTAAACTTTCAGATGCGTCAGCCCCAACCACCCGCGCCTTGCGCGACCAGAACAGCTTTGCCCAACCACTCCATTTACCTGATGACGGCGCCTTTGCATCCGTAGGAAACTGTGCGGCCCACCCATCAGGCAAAGGGATTTCGCAGCACTCCAAACGCTTCAGCATCCAGACGAGCGACAGGTTGGCCAAAGGGCGCGCCGGTTCGTACCCACTGATTTGCCCACCAACGTCACCATGGGTTCCGGGAAACCAGACTTGTTCCATTTTACCGGACCAATCTGGCGAACAGGCCCAAAGAACAGGCAAGTAAGCCTCACGTGTTTCATCCAGCGCCAAAGCATGAAAACCTTGACGTACAGATGCGCCCAGCGCGTGGTTGTGAAACTCATGCTTGACAACAGACCAACGCCATAGGATCGGCAACCGCACACCAAGCGCTTTAACGGTATCCCAAACAGCCATCGCTTCAATTATGACCGCAGCATGACACATACGTTTGCGAAAGGCTTGGGCGGCCAAGCCGCAACCACCTCGCCGGTAATGGCGATACGCCAGTTTAATATTCCGTTCTGTCGCGTAATCAGTCTTCACTAGACCAACCAAATCAATCATCCCAGCGAGCGAACGAACAGCGTAAGCACCACGAGAATAGCCAGATAAGACAATGCGATCCCCGGTCTGGTAGCGTGTAGCCAAAACACCATATGACCGCTTGATCTGGCCGTTAATGCCACGTCCTTCCATCACGCCGAGCGTCTCTCCCCAGTCGGTCCATTGAATGCCCGGCTCATAATAAATTGTCAGGTTTCCGGCACAATCGGCGCTTCCAATCGCTTCTTGCAACAGTTTATACAGTTTTCCGGCGTGGGTCTCATGGTTAACTTTCAATGACGACATCGTGCCATCAAGAATAATCACATGGGTCGCAGGGCCACGTTGTCGCAAGCCTACTGTTTCGTGCTGGCGCCCACGTCCAAACAAAATCTGTATTCGATTAATCAGACGCATAATTACTTCTTTGTAATATCTGCCAAACGCGGTATCGATTAAATGGCATCTGCACCTCACGCATGTCAAGGTCCCAAATCGCATCTTGCACCACGTTTGTAATGGCGGCCAACGCGCCGACTGTGCTGGCCTCACCGCAGTCCGTCATGACCATCAGATTTTGTAGGCTAACTGTGGTTTTAGTATCGAAATAAATCATTGTAACGTTGTCAGCGCGCAGCATTGCATAATCCATGAACGATACCGTAAAAACTTGGTCATCTTCATCATAGATTACCTGTTCAAATTGCGCCTGACCGATACCCTGCACGGCCACTCCATGCACATTTTTTTAACCAGCAACGGATTAATCAAATTTCCAAAATTATCAATCACAGTATAACGTTCAACTTTAACAACACCTCTCTATGGATCAATTTTAACTTCTGAAACATGAGTCCCTTAAGGATAACTGCGTTGTTCTAATTTGATCTTTTATGAAACACTCAACAGGTCATCACGCCCAGCGATCCGGGCCATATCCGCCACATCAAGCATGTTGGGTGTCAGGTTTGAGTTGGAAATGCGGAACCGCTCATAATCAAATGATACGTCTGTTGCGGGCACACCTGCAAAATCCACAAAAACGCCAAAAATCCATTAATTATTACTCTCACTGCGGCTAATGTCGCAGTATTCTGCACCGTTACAGATCGTGACCAACCTGTGCCACTACCTGTGGGAATTAAATCAGGATCGCCCTGCACTACTGTGATGTAGACTGCAGGAATTTTTTTTGGTCTGCTAAAAATTGCGCATAAACGCTTTCATGGCCCTGACCGTTACTTTGCGTACCCACAAGTGTCGATAACGTTCCATCTGCGTTAAAATCCACACGACTAGTTTCACTAGGATTACCCAAAATACTTTTAATATAGTAATTAGGGCTAATCCCACGAAGTTTACCCGCCACTGCAGACGATGAAAGGCATGCAGCGAACCCGTTGCGACATGCCTCAACCGTGACACGGGCCAACACCCATTCAAAATAAACAACTTCATAGGCTTGGCCCGTGGTAGATACATAGAAAAGCTAGTTTGGTTTGACAAAATTGCGTTGCCGAAGAGCCCAAGGGCCCTCACCTATTTCGCGGGCCGCGTGATCCATACTGCGTTCCAGTACATAAATAGCTTCGGGTCGCCCTGCACCGCGATAGGCATCGACCTGTGCGGTGTTTGTATAAACTTCAACTGTGCGCATTGCCAACGACTGCACATCATAAACACCTGGTAGCACTTTGCTGAATAATACAGTCGGGATAAATTGAGCCACTTGGGAATTATAGGCCCCAATATTGGCAACCGTAAAAAAATTTGTAGGTAATTAGGCGGTGATCCGCATCAAAACCCGTCGTTGCAGTGCTGGCAAGATCGCACCTTGCATTATCACTTAACATCTTTTCTTTTCGATCCGACATTCATGCTACGGCGCGGCCTAGAACCCACGCAGCATAGGCCCATGAAAATGTATCGGGATAATCCATCGCCTTCATGCCGAACCCACTACCCACATCGGGCTTGGTGACACAGATCAGCATTGTCCACACGCAACGCCTGTGCGGTCGCTTCTCGTGGCGCCCAAACGCCCTGAACATTGACGCTGACATACAAATGCGAGCCTTCTGGCTCCGCATATCAGCCACGCAGTTCCATTGAATTGACGATGATGCGATTATCCTTCACGATCAGTCTGATGACATGAGATCACTGGCCAATTACAAGTTCATTGTCGATACATTCCCCATCGAACAATCAAACGCAACGTTATCAGGAAATTTTGTATGTAGTGCAGGCCCACCAGCCACCAAGTCCATGTGAGCGTTCAGGTATTTAAAATCCAATTCATTCATTTTGGCCACCTCGCGCACATGCGCCAATGTGTCGGCAACAATAAATTCCACAGGTTCAACGGCAAACCGCACACGGCCTCGCGCTAGTATTTGACGTTCGAGTGCGGCAGCGTTTGTACTATTTGTATTTGTTATGATGTTTGCATTCATCAGAACGTTTAACCCTGCGGCTTCACGATCCGCTAAAGTTAAAACAAAGTGCACCCTATCTGCGTCACGTGCATCGAAAATGTCCAAAGTGGTAATGTCGCCCTGGGTAATATTTGATCTCAACACATAGGCCCGCAGCGCATCCACTGGATGCAATATCATCCACATAATGCCCCTTACCAGTCAAAAAAACATCCTCAACCCATTTGATTAGTTGGGATTTTCCAAACTTTTCTATGTCTGACGCCTTTATTTACATAGCTCAATCCTAGACCGCGTGGCGAGGGCGTCCACCTTAAACGACAGCCCAAACCTTGGCCCCTTCCCCTCAGCGCCCCGCTCAGTTATTTCACCTTCAAACAAGGGGATCGCAGACCATGCCAATGGAAAAAAAATTCGACGCGGCCGAGGCCGAGGCCCGCATCACTAACCGCTGGTTATCTGAAAAGGCATTCGTCGCCGGCGCCAATGCTTCGCGTGACGAAACTTACTGCGTGATGATACCACCACCAAACGTCACTGGCGTTTTGCATATGGGCCACGCATTCAACAATACACTGCAAGATATTTTAGTGCGCTGGCATCGTATGCGTGGGTTTGACACACTTTGGCAGCCCGGAACCGACCATGCAGGTATCGCTACTCAAATGGTTGTCGAACGCCAATTGGCCCAAAAAGGACAGCCCAAACGAGTCGAACTTGGGCGTGAAAAATTCCTTGAAAAAGTTTGGGATTGGAAAGCCGAGTCCGGCGGCCAGATTATTAACCAACTCAAACGCCTTGGCGCGTCATGTGACTGGGAGCGTGAAGCTTTTACTATGTCAGGCGCACCCGGGGCGCCCGCAACTGCCAAAGGTAACTTCCATGACGCTGTCATTAAAGTCTTTGTTGAGATGTACAAAAAAGGTCTAATATACCGTGGTAAACGTTTGGTAAATTGGGATCCATATTTTGAAACTGCGATCTCCGATCTTGAGGTCGAAAACATCGAAGTCGACGGCCATATGTGGCATTTTAAATATCCACTCGCTGGCGGTGTGACCTATGATTACATTGAAAAAAATGAGGATGGAAATGTAACACTTAGCGAGAAGCGTAACTATATTTCAATCGCCACGACACGGCCCGAAACCATGCTTGGGGACGGCGCTATTGCAGTAAATCCTAAGGATGAACGGTATGCTGCAATCATCGGAAAACAATGTGAAATTCCTGTTGGTCCCAAAAAACTTCGCCGCTTAATCCCAATCATAATTGACGACTATCCAGATATGGATTTCGGATCAGGTGCAGTGAAAATTACCGGCGCGCATGACTTTAACGATTACATGGTGGCCAAACGCAATAACATCCCAATGTATGCGCTGATGGATACTAAGGGTGCTATGCGTGCTGATGGCAAAATCTATAGTGAGGAAGCAGCGACTGCGCAGGCGATCGCCAATGGTGAGATAAAATTTGACGAGACGATGGTCTCCGCGATGAACCTTGTACCCAACGCCTACCGCGGCATGGATCGCTTCACAGCACGGGACGCGATTATAGCCGACATCACTGCAGAGGGTCTCGCTGTGATGGTTGAGGTTACACGGAAATTTAAAGATGATGAGGGCGCTGAGCGCGAGATCAACGAGATTGTCCCATACATCGAGACAAAGATAATTATGCAGCCCTTTGGTGATCGCTCCAAGGTAGTTATCGAACCCACACTTACGGACCAATGGTTTGTTGAAACTGACAAAATCGTAGGTCCCGCGTTAGATGCGGTGCGCGACGGAACAGTCAAAATTATGCCAGCCTCAGGCAAGAAAACCTACTTTCATTGGCTTGAAAATATTGAACCTTGGTGCATCTCACGCCAATTATGGTGGGGGCACCAGATTCCAGTTTGGTATTTTCCAGGCGAAACTGATTGGTACACCATTTGCGCTGCAACCGAAGCCGAAGCAATTGCAAGCGCCATAACACAATATCCAGAAGGCACCGAATTTCAAGTTGTTGCTGACGAACATGAGGCAACGTCGATCCTCCAAGAACAGCTTAGCCTAATGGACAAGCGCAAAGAAGAAACGACTGCATCTTTTGCAGGTTCGATAAAGTTGCCGGTGTTCCGCGACCCCGACGTCCTTGACACATGGTTTTCTTCCGGACTTTGGCCCATCGGCACGCTCGGCTGGCCAGAGGACACACCAGAACTAAAAAAGTACTTCCCAACGTCAGACCTTATCACGGGACAAGACATCCTGTTCTTCTGGGTCGCAAGGATGATGATGATGCAACTAGCAGTTGTCGGGCAAGTACCGTTTGACACGATTTACCTTCATGGCCTTGTGCGCGACGCTAAGGGTAAGAAAATGTCTAAATCCACCGGCAACGTCATCGACCCACTTGATATTATCGACGAATACGGCGCCGATGCACTAAGGTTCACTAATGCGGCGATGGCGTCCCTTGGCGGTGCCCTAAAACTCGACACACAGCGCATCGCAGGCTACCGTAATTTTGGTACTAAATTATGGAATGCCTGTCGTTTTGCAGAAATGCACAGTGCCTTAGATAAGTACAGCCAGTGCTCAGCCTGTGTACAAGAGACACCACCCGCCCAATCAGTTAATAAATGGATCATCGGTGAGACCGCCAAAGTATTGGTTGAAGTGAATAATGCGCTTATGACCTACCGCTTCAACGACGCCGCCGACGCGCTTTATAAATTTGTGTGGGGTAAGGTATGCGATTGGTATGTTGAGCTTTCAAAACCCTTATTGATGAATGGCACAGAAGCAGAAAAACTGGAAACTCAGCAAGTAATGAATTGGGTACTTTCGCAATGCGTAATGCTTTTACACCCAATAATGCCATTCATCACAGAAGAATTATGGGCGCTGATGGGCAACGATACGCTTTTAGCACATCAGGACTGGCCTGAAATTTCGGCTGATTTAGTGGATAATCAAGCAGACGCTGAAATGTTATGGGTCATCCAAATCATTGAAAACATTCGTTCAACGCGTGCTCAAATGAACGTGCCTGCGGGCCTTAATGTGCCCTTAATCCAGACTGAAGCAGACGCTGACGCGCGAACAGCGTGGTCCAACAACGAAGCGTTGATTAAACGTCTGGCGCGGGTTGATAACCTGACGGAAGGCGACGCACCAAAGGGGTCACTGACAGTAGGTACCAAAGGCGCGATATATGCGCTTCCATTAGCAGACATCATTGACGTGGACGCCGAAAAAGCTCGCATTACCAAATTATTGGGTAAAGTTGAAAAAGAAGCTGGTGGTTTACGCGGTCGTCTAGGTAATCCAAAGTTTGCTGAAAATGCCACAGCCGAAGTTGTTGAAGAAGCTAAGGCAAATCTGGCGCTTCGGAAAGAAGAAATTGTGCAGTTATCAGCAGCTTTGGTGCAACTTAATGAAATCTAAAGGTGGGCGTATATAAAGAGCGCGTAGTTGGAATACCTCGCGCTCTGCAGCATGCACCAGTTTAGGATATTTTTAGTTATCCCAGCGTCAAGATTCAGCGATCCGCCAACGTGAGCACAAAAAGAAGAGATTGGTCCCAGTCTTAATAAATAATCACTTTTGCAATAAAATTTTCATATATTTCGTTAAATGGAAGTTAGATTATGAAAATGTTCCACTTCACACCCCACGGTATCCACCGTTAACTCTTTTCAAACGGGAAGGAACCCAGCAAAGTATAGTTATGTTTAAAGTACCAGAAAATGAAACCCACCTCACTGCCCTTGCAGAATCGTTACCAACTTCAGTCCCTTTTATCGGACCAGAAGCGCAAGAGCGCAGCACTGGTATACCTTTTAAAGCTCGATTGGGCGCGAACGAAAGCGTTTTTGGACCATCGCCAAAAGCAGTCCGCGCCATGCGCATGGCAGTCAAAGATGCTTGGATGTATGGAGATCCTGAAAACTACGATTTGCGCATAGCGCTCGCCAAGCATCATATTGTCGACCCCAGCGAAATTGTAGTTGGCGCAGGCATTGACGGACTTCTCGATAGCCTAGTGCGTTTAACAGTAACGAACGGCACGCCTGTTGTGACCAGCCTCGGTGCTTATCCAACTTTCAACTATCATGTTACGGGCTGTGGCGGAATAACCCATGCCGTTAAGTATACTGCAGATTTTGAAGATCCCAAACTTTTGATTGCCAAAGCGCGCGAGGTTGGCGCAAAGCTGATTTACATCTCAAACCCCAATAATCCGATGGGTACATGGCACTCAGGCGCTACAATCCAGCAGATGATTGAAAGCATACCACGCAATTGCCTTTTGGTCTTAGATGAGGCCTATATTGAACTTGCCCCCAACGGAACAGCATCCAAGATGGACACCCATGATGCAAGGGTAATCAGGCTACGCACGTTCTCAAAAGGTTACGGCATGGCTGGTGCAAGGGTAGGTTATGCTATTGGGCATAAAGCATTGATTTCAGGTTTTAATCGTGTACGCAACCACTTTGGGGTAAGCTTAATTTCGCAAGCTGGTGCGCTTGAAGCACTGGCAGATCAGGATTGGCTGTTAGATGTACACGACAAGGTAGAGTCAGCGCGTCAAAGGCTCTACCAGATCGCAGAAGACAACAAATTAAAGGCAATCTCATCCGCTACAAACTTCGTTGCTATTGATTGTGGGCAGGACGGTAATTTTACGAATAAGGTACTTAACGCACTTATAAAAATGGGTATTTTTGTACGTATGCCCCTTGTGGAACCACAAGACCGTTGTGTCAGAATTTCGTGTGGGACACCAAAAAATATGGCGCTGGTGGCCAAGGCGTTACCAAAAGCGCTTGCCTCTGCGTCGGGGCAGGTGTTGCTCTAAGCCTTTTATCCAGTTCAAGTTTACACACTCTTAAGTGACCTTTATTGGCAAACTGTTTAGATAAGAGGATCCCGACACAGAATTCTTTCATAAAAAACAGCCCTAATGGGGTCAAAAATGGCAATAATTCCTTTTGACTACTTCAGGTTTATTGTCTCCAAAATATTTCTTACATTACAATAAAAAAGGAATTTGTTTTGATGCTGAGTCCGCAGAGTTGGTTGACGACCTGACCTGCTTACGCGACTGAGTTCAGCTTGCCCCCTGCGCAAGTTAAATCAGCCAACACCTGCGATGCTGCTTCTAATGCGCCTGCACCATGAGGAATACCTAACGACTTTAGCCCTGCATCAATTGTGCCCAGTAAACCTAACACCATATGGCCATTAACGTGGCCCATGTGCCCAATGCGAAAGAATGCGCTGGCAGGGGAGCGTCCCAGCCCGATACCTAATGTAACGCCCATATTTTTTTCGCACCATGCCCGAAGCGCGTCGCCCTGCCCTTCATCAAGTCGCAACGAGGTAATAGCACGCGACCGCGATGCAGGGTCAGCAACATTGATCTGCATCGGCCCCACAGATGACCACACATCAATCGCTGCCCAGACCGCATGTGCTAGCCCGTCATGGCGCGCCCATACGTTTTGTAGGCCCTCACTTTTGATCATATCTAGCGCTTCACGTAACCCGTAAAGATGATGCGTTGGTGCTGTCCCGTCAAAAAACTTCCAGTATTCATCACCCACAACCCGCGACCGCCAATCCCAGTATTTCGACACGCGATTAATGGTTTTACGCACCGCGTCTGCCTTGTCATTAAACCACACAAAACCGATACCCGGCGGTGTCATCAGCCCCTTTTGACTAGCTGCGACAGTAATATCTACGCCCCAATCATCCATGTAATATTCATCACACCCAAGCGATGCGATGGCATCACACATCAGCAATGCGCCATGGTCCGCGTCGTCCATAGCCGCGCGTATACCTTTGACATTATTGAGGATACCAGTGGATGTATCGACCAGAACCGTCAACACCGCCTTGATGCGCCCCGTGGTATCCGCCTTCAAAACGGCCTCGACCTGTGCAAGATCGACAGCGTCACTGTCACCGAAATCAATTGTTTCCACTGCTGCACCCAACCCCTCGGCCATCTCGCCCCACCCAATGCAAAACCGTCCTGTTGCAAGGACCAAAACGGTATCTCCTTCGCACAGGATATTAGACAATGCAGCTTCCCAGACGCCGTGGCCATTGCTAATGTAAATTGCTACTTCGTGGTGTGTACCAGCAATTTCCTTGAGGTCTGGCAGCAGACTACGCGTTACGGCGTGAAGCTCTCCTGTATAGATGTTTGGCGCTGCACGATGCATTGCACGCAAAACGCGGTCCGGCATCACAGATGGGCCCGGAATAGCCAGATAAGTCAAACCATTGGCAAACATGCGTTGCATCCCTAATTAAGTGGTATTGGGAAGATAATATCCTGCGCAAATGCCGCGTCAATGGCGGACAAGTCATCCTGAACGCACATGCACTTTTTACATGCGTTTAAATGTGCTTAGAGGTGTGTAAGTCAAAGGCAGAACAAAATAATTAATAATTCCCAAAAGCCTGCGCAAGCCGCGAAACCTAAACTCATCCACAGGACAATATTTAAGTAGCTTTGCGATAATTATTTACTTCACCACATCGGGTTGCTGCTGTTCACCGCAATATTAATAGTATTCAAAAGCTTAATGTTCGAAATTCTGAGCCATACGTTACTGTCAACGGTTATTAAAATCATTAATATTCGTTAACGATGAGCAGTGTGGATTATCGATATGGTCATTCCGGCGCTCTTAGTGGTTCTTGAGGTAATTCCGCGCACAAAGTCTGATACTGAAACGCATTGCAGCACAAAGCGGTAAACATTCACACCTACCTATGACGCATTTCGGAGGGCAATTGACGCAAGAAAAATTACGTTTTTCAATGTACTATCCCATCTCGTTGAACCACTGTATCAGCCTGAATGACACAGTGACTAACACTTTTGCGTTCGAGAACTACTGCAGCCTTATATCGACCTTGTCACACGACGTTATGCTGTTTGATGAAACGCTGTAGGACAATATTTTACGTAAAGAAGGGTTTTACAAACAAAATTTTAAACGAAACTCTCGATAATGCCCATGTTAGTTATATCGCTAATTCTAAAAAATTTCCTGCTGGCTTAGAAAGTACTGCAAGACAGCGCAGAATAAAGTTATCCGTTATAGCGCGATGCAACACACCAATCCTGTTACTGAACGAAGCAATTAATTCACCTGTCCCCAAGTCAGAAAAAAATTTTGAACGCCCTCAACCAACTACCACGGAGGCATGCAACAGTTTGATGATCGCGCTCCCCCTGTCGATAATTTAGAATGCGCGTAAAATCATTATGCGAAACAAGTTCTATATAATTAAAAAAAGTACAAACATCGATTTACCCGCATACGACGGGCTTTAAGTAATATATACAATCCTCAGTTTTGTCTCATTAAACAGGTAATCTACATCAAAAACTGAACCCGAAATAAAAGCATCACTGCTAAATTAAACAAACAGCTACAATCATGGTTTGCGCATCTGTTTAATCACCCTCAGCGACCATAGGTATAAAGTATGACCAATCGCACTATTCTCCATCTCTCCGGACCAGATGCCATCAATTTCCTCCAAGGATTAGTCACAAATGATGTGAGCAAAACTAAGGATGGTCTTGTCTACGCAGCACTTCTGACCCCAAAAGGTAAATACATCGCAGATTTTTTTGTAACCAGACAAGAAAACGTACTTTTGATTGATGTGGCCACTTCACACGCAGCAATGTTGGCGCAACGCCTGACAATGTACCGCCTAAGATCAGACGTAGAGATCGCAGAGACACCACTTATAGTGTCACGCGGCACAGGGTCTTCGCCTGACGGTGCTCTGCCAGACCCTCGCCATACCTCCCTTGGTTGGCGAAAGATTTCTGACAACGACCAAAGTGACAGCACAGATTGGGATGCGCTGCGTGTGGCTCACATAATACCGGAAACTGGCATTGAGCTGACTCCAGACACGTACATACTTGAAGCTGGATTTGAACGTCTGAACGGCGTTGATTTTCGCAAAGGGTGCTACGTCGGGCAAGAAATCGCCGCGCGCATGAAACATAAAACTGAACTAAAGAAGGGCCTCGTGCAGGTTAGGCTGACCGGGGCAGCCACAGTGGGCACAAAAATTACGACCAATGACAAACCAGTTGGGATTCTGTTCACACAATCAGGAAACCTCGCGCTTGCGCATCTAAGGTTTGATCGTGCAACCAGTGATATGCAAGCAGGTACTGCCACTTTGCATCGAACATAAAAAAATTGTTGTTAAAATTTCTTATTTGGTCAGAGGACTGGACAATTGACTGTTCGCAAGCTCTGCGCGCACCCAGCTCAAGCGCGTTCAGAATATTCCATTGTCTCAGTATTCACCATAATATCTTCATCTTGGCCCACAAACGGTGGCACCATAACCCGTAAGCCATTGTCTAAAATGGCGGGCTTAAATGAATTGGCCGCAGTCTGACCTTTCAAAACTGGCTCAGTGGTCACAATCTTGCAGATGACTTTTTGGGGCAAACGGGCGTTCAACGCCTCTTCTTCGTGAAATTCAATCACTGCTATCATGCCATCTTGCAAAAATGGGCGTCGCTCACCCAACAATTCAGAAGGCAATTCGATCTGCTCGTAAGTTATAATATCCATAAACGTCAGCATTCCGTCAGTCTCATATAAAAATTGCTGATCTCTCTGCTCTAGGCGAGCCTTCTCAACCTTATCAGCGGACCTAAAACGTTCATTTAGTTTTGAACCGTTGCGCAGGTTTCGCATTTCGACCTGCGCAAACGCACCACCCTTTCCAGGTTTAACATGATCGACCTTAACTGCAGCCCACAAACCACCATTATGTTCAAGAACGTTTCCGATACGGATTTCATTACCGTTAATTTTTGCCATAACGCAGGTGTCCAAACGATTTCAGAAGGTTGCATAAAAGTTAGAAAAAAACCATATAGCCAGATCTAGCATCACGCAAGCCAACCGGTACTATTTGCCTACTGATTAAGCTATGCATTAAGTGCATAGCAGCCATTCCAAAAAAGGACCCCCGAATCAGTTTGAAAAGGGCATATTGCACGAACCCCAGCTTCAAGGGCAAAGTAGAATAAGGACCAAAAATGCGAGATTTCGTCGATGGTACAGCGTTTAACAATGAACAAGGCAATCGCGCGCGCAAACTCTTTGCAGCTGTGGTTTTAGCTGCGTTGGATGATGCGATTGCAGACGATAAAAAGTATGGCAATGGCCCTGAACAGATTGCGCGTTGGGCACGGTCCCGCGATGGTCGAGAAGTTCTTTCCTGCGCTGGGATCGACCCTAACGAACGTGTTGTAACGGGTCTTATGGATTTTGTCGGTAAAGGTGTACGAACATCTGTGGCTCTGTCACGTGAAGAAAGCGAACGCCGCGCAGTGGCTGAAGCTGCGGATCAAGAAGTCCGCGCTGCGTAACTACTTTTTACCAAACATGAAAAGACGCGACCATTAGCTCGAGGTCGCGTTTTTCTTTTTTTAGATATATTCTTACGCAAATGTTAATAAAAATAACATCACTTACACTGTTTAAAAAAAAACCAGAACTGCTATCGAGACCCTCACCTCACGAGGTCGCTAGCAGAGCGCTAGTATCAACGATCTCGCCACTTCGTTCAGAGCACCAACTCAACTATTGTGATTAGGGTACTGATAGATCAGCAAGATGTGAATTTTCCCCGCCTTCGACAGCCCAAAATGCACTCAACCGTCATTGTGGTTTAGCAGAGAATTATGCACCATATGTATGAAAGCAACGACATATAATGTTATAAATTTTCTTGTCATCGCCGAGACTGAAAAAACTAATCTTATGCCCCACAACATAATTTAATTATCAACACAGAAGATCTGCTGCCAGTGCAAAGTAAAGTAAAACTGCTCAAACAGCTGATAGTCTATTAAAAAAATTAACAAATTTTAACTATTAGATAAATAATAATCTGATAACTAGTCCTCCTGTAATGTTGCCGCAAACAATTAGGTTGTGTCAACATTACAGAAGTTAGCTATCCCAGAATCAGATACGGTGGTGTACCAAGCTTCTTCCCTTTAATGACTTTACACGATAAAAATTTCAATGCGAAGGAACCCGATGGCCAAGGCAATCATGATCCAAGGGGCAGGATCTAATGTGGGGAAATCCATGTTAGTTGCGGGGTTGTGCCGTGCGGCCGTCAGACGCGGGTTGTCCGTTGCCCCGTTCAAGCCACAAAACATGTCCAACAATGCCGCGGTGACATCGGACGGCGGCGAAATTGGCCGTGCTCAAGCCCTACAAGCGCGCGCCTGCGGGTTAGAACCACACACAGATATGAACCCAGTATTGCTAAAACCCGAAACCGATGTTGGAGCCCAAGTCATTGTTCAAGGTAAAAAATTTGCAACGATGAAAGCGCGGGAATACGGGACCCAAAAAGCTGAACTTATCCCGAAGGTCTTAGAAAGCTATCATCGCCTTGCAGCCATGCACGACCTGATTGTGATTGAGGGCGCAGGGTCTCCTGCAGAGATAAACCTGCGAGCAGGTGACATTGCGAACATGGGATTTGCTGAAGCTGCAAAGTGTCCTGTCATCCTGATTGGAGACATCGATCGTGGAGGGGTAATTGCGCAATTGGTTGGCACCAACGTCATCCTGCCGGACGCCGATCGCGCCCACATTAAAGCATTCGCAATCAATAAATTTCGTGGTGATCCGTCTCTTTTTGCCAACGGCATGTCTGCGATCATAGAGCACACTGGTTGGGCTCCATTAGGAATCGTGCCATGGTTTGATAATGCCTGGAAATTACCAGCGGAAGACGTAATGGACATTACCACGCGCAAAGGTGGAGCCATCAAGGTTGTGGTGCCGCGCCTGAACCGGATCGCAAATTTTGACGACCTTGACCCTCTCGCGGCACAGCCCGAAATCACTGTTGAAATCATTGAGGCTGGACGCCCCCTACCTAGTGACGCAGATCTCATTTTGATTCCTGGTTCCAAATCTACGATTGCCGATCTTGCGCATTTTCGTACGCAAGGATGGGATACAGATTTGCTGGCGCACATAAGGCGCGGAGGACATGTTTTGGGTATTTGTGGCGGCTATCAGATGCTTGGACGCGAAATAGCAGACCCAGAGGGTATTGAAGGGCCCGCCACCCGTGTGCAGGGTCTGGGCCTATTAGATGTTAGGACCACTATGTCAGCTCATAAAAGGTTAAACATCAGCAATGCCACCTATAAACCAACAGGCGACACAGTGTCTGGGTATGAAATTCACATAGGGGACACGGTCGGGCCTGATTGCAAAAATAGCTGGCTAGCACTAGATGGTCGCGATGAAGGAGCTGCAAGTGGTGATGGGCGCATAAAGGGCTGCTATCTGCATGGACTTTTTGCCTCAGACGGTTTTCGCGCGTCATACATGGCGGATATTGGAGCACCTGTACAATCGATAAACTACAACGCGGGAGTGGGTGCGACTCTGGATGAATTGGCGGACCATCTTGAGACCCATTTGGATATTCCAGCCATTTTGAAACTGACTAAAGCTGTTCCTAAAATAAATTTGTAATTTTTGTTTAAGACGGTCAAATTCAAAAAATTTTAGTCGAATTCTTTGCTCGACAGGATGCGGTAAATCTCACGCCGGATCAATTTACGTAAGTTCTGGGTAATCCGTTCGCCCAAAGGTCCCTCTAATTCTTTGCGTACAGCCTTTGAAATGATCGAGCTTAAGGCATCTTCATCCAAAGACACATCTCCAATATCAAACAATCCGTCCAGATCGTCATCGCAGTAACAGTCGTCATCATTACTATTAATAGTAGCATATTTTAACTGTTTATTCAAACTCAACTTGGGTTTTGTTGTCAAATTTAAAATGGTACTTTGATTTTCAGAAGACGCAGGATTGTCTTTAATAGCCTCACTCTCAGGTTTCGTAAGTATTGAATTTTTAGCGTCTTGAACGTCCTCATAACTGCGCATAAAAGACTCTGACAGAGCAACAGTTTTGTCCAGTGCTTCATCTTCGACTTCGCTACAATCTGATTTAAAATCATGAACATCATTGGTGACGGCGGCTTCGAGTTCGACAATCGTTGCAATTAACTTCGTTCGGTCAAACGTTTGTCCATCATTTGCGAAACTGTCAGCTTCAGCCTTTACTTTCGCGATTTCTGCCTGAGGTAGAATGGTGGCCAGGCCAGCTTCGCGTTCTTCATTGACGGAAGTCCTAGCAATCTCTGTCAACAGTACGTCAACTACTTGGGACGCAACTTTAAATTCTTTAGCATCTATATTTATGCTATCCAAAGTTAAAACTTGATCATTTGTAGATTGCGCCATTTCATCCACAGCGCCATCAACAGGTCCAGTTTCATCAACCCCATTAGTTTTTTGTTTTGCACTGATTTCTTCAACCCAACCAGCGTCTTCATCTACACCGTCATTTTCTACTTCGGTGACCGCTACAACCGCTCCGACTCTACCCACCACCATAGATGCAGGAGTCAGCACAAATTTACCTAGTTTTGGTTCGCCCAACTCGGCCATAATTTTGAGCGTGTCGTGAACTGGCGCTGCATCAGTCAAATTAGTGACTGGATCCTGCGCTCGGGTTATATCTCCATCAATCATAAGCCTACGGATAGACGACAAAACGTCCTCAATTTCAACATTGGTTACTGGATCCGACATTGCTTATCCTGCTTAAACTTCAAATTATTATTTTAGCCTCACACGCTACATCAAACAACCGATTGTCTGTAATAAGCCTAATCTCCAATGGAGCGCAAAATACGATCTAGCGCTTGACCCTGTTGGGAGAGGGCCACGGGAGCTTCCCGAACAAGGTTGTAATAAGATGTTGGGTCATAGCGTTGCACATCGAGATCTAGGTGATCCGCTGTAAGAAGCCCCATGGTTGCCAATACGCGATAGCTTGCCACAACTTCATCAGCTTGCGCAGAAATAGTATTGGCTCTGGCATCTAATAGTTCCTGTTCTGCATTCAAAACATCAAGTGTTGTGCGGGCTCCAAGTGTAGCTTCTTCACGCACACCGTTAAATGCAGTTTGTGCAGCAAGTACCTGCAATTTGGAAGCTTCGAGACTAGCTTTAGCAACACGAAGGATCGCGTACGCACTACCCACATTTTTACTAACAGCTTGTGTCGAAATCAAAAGACTCGACCGTGATCTATCACGACCTGCTTGTGCTTGTCGGATGACCGACTGCAGCTGGCCACCCTGATAAATAGTACCTCCATATGTTACGCCTAATCTCTGTGTACTCACGCGTTCATCGGTAAATTGGATCGTTCCAGATAAGTTCAGCTCCGGATTTAACGCGGCCTCTGCACGACGGATATTCAATTCAGCTGCGGAAACACCATGTTGGGCCCCAGTTACATCTGGGTGGCGGCGCACCGCAATGGCGCGAGCCTCTTCAATATTTTGTTGTAAGGTTGCTGGGCGAACAACATCCAGAAGGCCTGGTAGACGACCAACCGCAGCGAGAAATTCTTCATTAGCTTGAATAAGGCTTCCCTCTGCTGAGGCTAATTGGCTTTGAGCCGCTGCCCGTCGCGCTTCGGCCAAAGCCACATCTGTACGGGTAACTTCGCCCACTTCAAAGCGGTCCTTTACAGCATGTAGTTCTTGGGCAATAACTCCAACATTGCTACGTCGCAGAGCAAGGAACTCAGATTGACGTTGCACTTCCATAAAGGCTGATACCGCACGAAACAGCACTTCCTGCTCAGCTTGGATCAAACCCTCACGAGACTGCAAAACAATTTCTTTTTGAACTTCGGTCGAAAGCGCACTTTCGCCACCATCATAAATGAGCAAGTTTGTAGTAACTGAAATTGCCCCATCTAAATTATCCAAAAATTTATCCGTAGTCGGAGCCAGAGAAGACTTTGAATAAAGAGCTTGCGCTTGCCAACTTACAACAGCGCGAAGGACTGCCAGAGATTGCGCAACATCTTCGTCAGCTGCGCGTAGCAGCGCACGGTTTTGATCCAACAGACCTGAATTATGATAAGCGTCGCGCAAAACATCAGCGAGCGAATCTGCGCTGGCTTGCGAACAAACAAGCATGAGCACAAAAAATATTTTAGCAAATACGCGACTTAAAGTCACAATCATGGTAAGTTTCCTATCAAATCAAATCTCTAGTGCCAATTTATTCGACAATAACAACGCACAAGCTGTTAAAACATGAATTCGGCTTTTTTAAAAAATCCATTCAGCACGGGTGCGCCAGCATTGAAAGACATTCTCCAATTCATTGAGCCGTCTATTTTGCGACCAAGACGAACCACACCTAAAGCGCCTTCAGCAAATATCGCAACAATTCGGCCACCATCTTTTATTTGTGCCAATAAATCTTCGGGTATTTGTTCAACCGCACCTTGCAATATGATGACATCATAAGGTCCATTCTTAGCAGCACCGTCTGTCAGAGCACCTTCAAAAACTGCTGCGTTATCAACTCCGTGGTCAGATAAATTTTGTTGTGCTTCTTGTGCTAGTCCGAGTTCGTCTTCTACAGCAACAACAAAATCAGCAAGTTGTGCGAGAATAGCTGTAGAATAACCAAGTCCACAGCCGAGATCTAAAACAACATCGCTAGGCTGCACATCGACTGCTTCCAACATCTTAGCTAAAGTGCGCACCTCAAGAAGCACACGACCCGCACCAATGTGAATATTTTCGCCTATGTAAGCAGCTTCACGTTTGGCATCGGGAACGTAGTCCTCTCGTTCGACATTAAGAAACGCATCAATAATTGGGAATTTTGTCACATCAGAGGGGCGCACTTGCGTGTCCACCATTGTTGTTCTGCGATTTTGATAGTCAGCCAATTGCTAAACTCTTTCATTCAAAAATTACTAATTATTAATGCCACACCGTTTAGCTCCCCGCAACGGCCCATTACGCTAATGTCTGCCTCCTTTTAATCTGCATCAAATATCCTTCTAAACTACAATAAATTTAACACAAAAGTTGCGGGGCACCCAATACAAATTAACTAATTGGCCATGTCTTTAATTAATGCTTAAAAAAAGAAATTGATAAATTTTTTAAATGGTCAATAAACACATCTGTTCACTTTATAAATAAGAAATCTGCAGAGTTTACATTATAGCTTTTTGGTTTGTGTACAAAATTGGACTAGTAATTTTAAAACTAGGTTCTTTATTAAGGCACTGTAGATTAAAAAATCTATATTATAAATAACAGTTGAAAATCTTTTTTTTCCCAATTCCCCCACTGGCTTAACTTTCTGTCTAAATTTTAAATATGCAACACCAGTTTAGCAGTTATAAACTTTGATAAGAAACTAAACTGCAGGACTTACCATTCGAAATCTCTAACCATGAGACTTGGCACATCAATTTTGCGTAATTTATCTTCAATTTGACACGACTTTAGCGTTATTACCCACTCAATTGTCGCCATACTCGTCTTCCTAAATATAGCAATAAATAAAGCGTTTAATTGCCACTGATCTCTCCGGCGTTTATAACTACTAAGAAAAACATAAATAATTATGCAGCGATTTAACTTTATCATGACACACGATACTTTTGTCAGTGAGTTGCAAACTACATCGTAAACTCAAATGTCACACTAAGCTTAGGTTAGCACGCTAAGCACTGCCGTATGAAGGCCCTAAAAATTTTACTGGTTCTGCTGCGCCTTCCAGTGCTTCCTACACCTTGATACCTTTTTTTGATACTTTTCATGGAGTGTATAATTTTTGTATGATCGAATGACGGTGCAGGCATACTGATATGAGTAACGCAAAGTAATCCACGACACGATAGCTGTCTGGCAAAAAGTCAGGGAGATGCTAGTAAAAAATATCCGTAACTAGAACGAAACTAAAACGTAAAAGACTGCAAGCTTAACTATCAAGCCCCTTGTGCCCCGTTGCAAGCCCGTTTAATAGCTCTTCAATCACATATCTGGCGAGTTGGCGGAGTGGTTACGCAGCGGATTGCAAATCCGTGTATATCGGTTCGATTCCGATACTCGCCTCCAACATCTTTTGTATTTTTACTTAAATAATACCATAAATCACAAGATGTAGTAATCGCCACTTTGTACACAACTCGTACACAGTCCGCGTGCAAATTTCACTCTGCTTTTGACAGCTTTCCAACTAGTGTATGTTGAACTGGACCTGTCGCGGTATGATGCCGCTCCTTTGATAGCATTTACTGCAACAAAGG
>JAPKAD010000011.1 GCA_028825445.1 Octadecabacter sp. | reverse complement strand
GGCGATTGGAACCCGCTTTGCAGTCGGGATGTTTACGCCGGCAATACGTGCCACGTGTGCAATTCCTTTTCGTTGCGGGTCCGTCATTCCAGACCCTTTTTTCACAACGTAAGCACGAACCATTTTGGAGCCGAGCCTATGTCATATCTAGGTATTCAGACTGAGATTTATTCAGTCGATATTCCCCCTCCAGATTCGGTGTGGGAACGGCGTTGTTTAGAAGTGGGAGAGAGAGTCGTCAACCCCTGTTAAATTGACCAACAGATTTTGGGTTACTCAATTTGGCGGAACGGCTAGTATCGCTTAGCAGAGTCTGATGGATCCACCAAAAATCAAACGAACACAACAACTGGTCTTCTGTCATTAAGAGCAATAGCAAAGACCTTGTGGGGGCGAGCATTCACTCAATTTTTCAAATCAACCAGCGTTAATTTGTGTCGCCTCATCAGATCAGTAAGACTGAATTTCAAAACAAATTCGAAGTAATATCCTACCGCATAAAATTCAGTAAATCAAAACTATCATTGCTCTATTCTTTAAGGCACAACATATATTGATTTGCCAATTCGTTATTGAATTTCACCATAGACTTACATGGTGTCGAGGAACACACCAAAATGTGAATTCTGAGAGTAAAATTACAAAACCATCACAAGACAAATATCATAGACTGCTGCTTGTGACGCAAATGGATGAAGGTAAAAATATAAGTTTTCCAGCAAATCTCACTTAATAAGAACATATGTTAAACAATGCTAAAGCGTCCTTTAGAGAAATGAGTTAAGCGTCGAGAACGCCTGCGATTTCACCAGCGACAACCTCCATTGTTCCCAAACCATTCACAGAAGCAAGCTGACCTGTTGCGTAGTAATAACCAATCAACGGAGAGGTCTGTTTGTAGTAGGCTAGCAGGCGGGTTTTAAGACTATTTTCGTTGTCATCCGCACGGCGAGTTTGGTCTGTGCTACTGCAGTTAGAGCACTTGCCGTTATTTGGCCAAGCCTTGGTCGCGTCATTATAGACCTCACCACAATTACCACAGGTTGAACGAGCAGTGATGCGACCAACAAGTGCCTCGTCGTCCACGGCCATCTCAATCACATGGTTAAGCGTTTGGCCCATCTCAGACACTAAATCATTCAGTGCATCGGCCTGAGCTAGAGTACGAGGAAAACCATCAAAAATAAACCCGCCAGAGTATGACGTATTTTCCAACTGTTCACGGATCAAGCCAATGACTATTTCATCAGTGACTAAATTACCCGCGTCCATAACTGCTGCAACCTTATTACCCATGGCAGTACCAGATGAACGTGCAGCACGCAGCATATCACCTGTAGATAGTTGTACCATGTTATGATCGTCAACCAACTTACGAGCTTGTGTACCTTTACCAGCACCAGGTGGTCCAAGAAGGATAATGTTCATTTGCGCGCAGGGCTCCGCTTTTTGCCGCTGCGCTTACCGCGTAACTGCGACTTTTCAATCAGCCCTTCGTATTGGTGGGCCAAAAGATGAGACTGGATTTGTTGGATAGTGTCCATACCCACACTGACAATAATTAGAACCGAAGTACCACCAAAGTAGAACGGAATAGAAAATTGGCTCCGAAGGATTTCTGGAAGTAAGCAAACAAGCGCAAGATAGCCAGAACCTAGTACTAAGATGCGTGTCACAACATAATCAAGGTATTCCTGCGTACGCTTGCCGGGGCGGATACCTGGGACAAAGCCATTTTGGTTTTTCAAGTTATCGGCAACTTCGTCAGTTTTAAACGCCACTTCACGGGTGTAAAAGTACGTAAAGAACACGATCATAGCCGTGAAGAACAAGAGGTACAGCGGTTGGCCAGGACCAAAATACGCAAGCAATGTAGACATCACTGGGCCAGCTGTTTCACCACCCGAAAACGTTGACAAAGTGGTGGGAAGCAAGAGGAGGGCAGAAGCAAAGATAGCAGGAATTACGCCAGCTGGGTTCACCTTGATCGGCAAATGACTTGACCCACCATCAAATACTTTCATCCCAACCTGACGGCGTGGATATTGAATGTGGATTTTGCGCAGACTGCGCTCCATGAACACCACAAAGGCAAGAATTACTATAACCATCACAAAGACGCCTAAAACCAGGCCCCAGTTATTGGTCTCCTGACCTTGAGCAAGAAAGCCAGCGAGTGCCGCTGGAACTTCGGCAATAATGCCTACAAAAATGATCAAAGAAATACCGTTACCGATGCCACGTGCGGTGATCTGTTCGCCCAGCCACATGAGAAACATAGTGCCACCAACAAGTGTAATAACGCAGGCAATTTTAAAATATAATCCGGGATCCGTAACAAGGCCACCAGCTTCAAGTCCTGATGCCATGCCATAGGCTTGGAAAGTCGCCAACACTACCGTACCATAGCGAGTGTATTGGTTGAGTTTTTTACGGCCCGCATCACCCTCTTTTTTAAGTTGTTTAAGAGGTTCCCACATTGCGCCCAACAGCTGAACGATGATTGAAGCAGAAATATATGGCATAATGCCTAATGCAAAAATACCCATGCGTGCCAAAGCACCCCCAGTAAACATCGATAAAATTCCACCGATACCGGCCGCAGCTTCATCCATAAACGACCGCAGTTGATCTGAATCGATGCCTGGTACGGGTATGTACGTGCCGATGCGGTACACGACAAGAAGACCGAGTGTGAACAGGATTCGTTGGCGCAATTCTTTGGCTTGGCCAAAGGCGCTCCAGCTGGTGTTCGCGGCCATTTGCTCTGCTGCTGATGCCATTGGTAGGTGCCTATCTGTTAGCGTGGTTCTGTTATGAAAACGCCGCCAGCCGGTAGATCCAGTTAGCGGCGTCGGGTCTGATAACGATGTATGGAGCGTAGTCGCCCGTCACAAGGTATTAATCAGCAACTGTCTTAGCTGTGACTGTCAATTTACCGCCAGCCTTTTCAACTGCTGCCACTGCGCCTGCAGAAGCACCAGTTACATTGATCGTAACTTTTGAAGTAATGACACCTTTTGCAAGAACACGGATACCGTCTAGCTTGCGGCGGATTAGACCTGAGGCGATCAATGAGTCTTCAGTGATAGTTGTATCTAGCTTTTTTTCATCGATGAACTTTTGGATAAGCCCGAGATTTACTACAGAGAACTTCTTGCGATTCGGCTTGGTAAAGCCGCGCTTTGGCAGACGTTGGTACAAAGGCATCTGGCCGCCTTCGTAGCCACCAATAGCAACGCCGGAACGCGATTTCTGACCCTTGATACCGCGGCCACCCATTTTACCCATACCAGAACCTGGACCACGACCAACACGCTTACGTGGTTTCGTCGCACCTGGATTGTCGTGTAATTCGTTAAGTTTAACCATATCGCTGTCTCCTTGCCGGAAGACCTGACCCAGCGAAGATCAGGCACGCGGCGTGTGTTTGAATCAGTAGCCTTTAAGTGGCCACTGATGGCATATAGGACACGCTTTCTGCTATGACAAGCAAAACCTATCGTCTGGACAGGGCTTACGGCGAGGTACGGGTGTTGTAAATCCAACCTCGATAAACAAATTAAGCTGATAGATCATAACAAAACTAATAGCCAAAAAGTATCATTCAAAAAATCAACCAAACGCCCTGAATGTTTGTATTGTCTGCCCGCCCTTCGACGCCAAAGCAGAAGCGCTATTGCGGTGTTTTAGAATACGGACTTATTTTGACTATCTGCAGAGGGAAACGATCAATTTTAATTACAAATCCAATTTTACTTGCGCAAAAAATTAAAGGCAAATTGTGGGCACTTATGACGCCTTCGGACCAAGAGGCATGGTGCCCCCATACTTCTAAAGTGAAAAGAATTAAGACTGCCCCACTTAAGCACATCAAAAAAATTTTAATGTACTGAGTACTTTGAACTTAGTTACTAGTGGAAATTATGTCTTGGGGATTGAGCAAAATTAATAGTTCAAAAGCAATTATCAAACGAAAAATACCCCATTCTAAACTCCACTATCTGTCCTTACCTTGAAACCCTCTCCTCGTAGTGTCGTTACGATGCCCCTAACATGCCCTAAGTCCCGTGCTTCAATTACCACGTCCAACTCGGCTTGTTTAAGCGACACCGATTGCATCATACGTTGATGTATGACTTCTATAACGTTGGCACCAGCCTTGCCGATGATGCACGATATATCAGCAAGTTGGCCGGGAGTGTCATCAATTTCGAAAGTCAAACGAGTGATCCGCCCGTCACGCACGAGGCCGCGCAAGATAAGAGTTGAGAGCAACCGGCTATCAATGTTGCCACCACAAATAACGAGACCAACTTTTTTCCCACGATATAAATCAAGATTTTTTTTAATTATGGCAAGACCTGCGCCTGGAGCACCTTCAACGACGAGTTTTTCGGCTGAAAGTAGATCAAAAACAGCGTCCTCAATTTCAGCTTCTGTTGCTGTGTCAATTCGAGTAACATTTTTTTTGATGATTTCAACGTTACTCGAAGCTGGTGCTTTGACAGCAATGCCTTCTGCAAGCGTGGCACCTGCAAAGTGTGTTTCCGTTCCGTCGAACTGGGCTTTCACCGCGTCAAAAATTGCGGCCTGTGCTCCAATAATCTGCACTTCAGGCTTGACCGCTTTAGCGGCCACAGCCATGCCAGCTATCAAGCCACCACCACCAACGGGCACAACGATCACGTCAAGCTCGGGCTGGTCTTCGAGCATTTCCAACGCTATGGTTCCCTGCCCTGCGGCAACAACAGGGTCATCGAAGGGATGAATGAAAGTTAACCCCTCACGTGAAGCCAGATCAAGAGTAAATTGAACACCATTATCAAAGCCGACCCCGTGTTGAATCACGATTGCTCCAAAGTCTTCTGTGCGTTTCACTTTATTAAAGGGAGTGCCTTCCGGCATAACGATGGTTGCCTCAATACCCAGACGGGTCGCATGGTAGGCAACACCTTGGCCATGATTGCCAGCACTACAAGCGATTACACCTGCTTTTTTTTCTGCGTCTGTGAGCGTCAGCAATTTGGCCAGCGCGCCGCGGGCTTTAAATGCATTGGTGTGTTGAAGATTTTCAAGCTTGAGATGCAGATCAATACCCAAACTAAGAGACAGTCGCGAAGCTTGAATTGTTGGGGTGCGGATTGTGGCCTCGCGGATCGCAGCGTAGGTTTGATAAATGAGGGCGGAAGTGACAGTCACAGGCGCATCCTTTAGGAGAAAATCATTGAACTGTTCGTGGGGATGCAACCTATTATCAATGTAAGTCAAGCGCTTCACCGATTAAAATCAAGAAAAAGGTAAAGGATCAGGTTGGTTAAATACAGGAATTGCCTAATTTTAGATTTCGTTTTTGGGTGCCCAAACAATCAAAACACATTTTCAGGGTAATTTTATCTGGATATTTAAAAGAACCTGCATGCAGTTTGCATACGCTTCGTATCAACGGAATTGGCTATCGTAGAAAGGATAATCATTACGTCTTAATGGGACGTATATCAAAAAATCCATCATTTATGTTTATTACTAATGGATTAATTATGCTTGATTTTGCATCAGATGGACGGTCGAAAGTATCCATAAAACATTTGATTGCCCTATCCTTGCTGCCTGTTTCTCAATTTTAAAACAACGAATGAACCACTACCACATTTCAGCCATACAAAGTTGGACATTACGTATTTTGGACTTAAAAAATAAATTTTTATATTTTAAACACTGCGTCCGAAACAATTCGAACAAGAATTCTTTCCGATTTAAAATTTATTAAATGTGTTGAACCTAGGGGCGTGTTTGCCATCTCCTATACTTAAGAAGTTGAGACAATTTTGACAAAGCTACTAAAGAAACTTTGTGATCTCGTTCAGTCTGAAGCTCAGCCAATAACGAAAAACGCTCCACTCATGTAAAGAGCAGAGCGTTAAATTTTTTAAAGAAGATTAAGATATTAACCCTTCTCTTCGATGATTTCCACCATGTGAGAGATCTTAGCAACCATTCCACGAACAGAAGGCGTGTCTTCAAGTTCACGTGTTTTGTGCATTTTATTCAGGCCCAAACCGATAAGCGTTTGCTTTTGATCTTTTGGGCGACGAATTGGCGAACCAATCTGTTTTACGACAATTGTTTTAGCCATAGTTTAGGCCTCCTCAGCTTCAACTGCGACATCGACTACTGGCGCGTCTTCGCGCTTGGGCAGGATGTCCGCAACTTTTTTACCGCGGCGTTGGGCAACAGAACGAGGCGAAGCCTCTTTCTTAAGACCGTCCATAGTCGCGCGGATCATGTTATATGGATTGGAAGAACCAATTGATTTAGCAACAATATCTTGTATGCCAAGCATTTCAAACACAGCGCGCATTGGGCCACCTGCAATGATCCCAGAACCTTGCGGTGCAGAACGCATAACAACTTTACCTGCACCGTGACGGCCCTCCATATCATGGTGCAATGTACGGCCCTCGCGAAGCTGAACACGTATCATTTGGCGTTTAGCTTGCTCAGTGGCTTTGCGAATCGCCTCAGGAACTTCCTTAGCTTTACCTTTGCCAAAACCAACACGGCCTTTTTGGTCACCAACAACTACGAGGGCTGCAAAGCCAAAACGCTTACCACCCTTAACAGTTTTGGACACACGGTTGATCGCAACAAGGCGATCTTGGAATTCTGGATTTTCGTCACGACGATTACCGCCGCGTTGATTTTGATCACGAGCCATGTGGCCCTCCTAAATTTGGGTGGCACACCTTAGTTAAGGTTGGCGCCATTTGTATCGATCCAAGTGGGCCTAGGACCCCCCGATCATCGGAAGGGCCACACAAAAGTGCAGCCCTTCACAGAAATTTAAATCTTTAAGCCACCTTCACGCGCAGCTTCGGCCAAGGCCTTCACTTTGCCATGAAACAGAAAACCACCACGATCGAAATAAGCTTCGGACACGCCGGCTTTTTTCGCGCGTTCTGCGATTACTGCGCCAACTTTGCTCGCTGCTTCGACATTGTTTTGGCCGATGATGCCCAGATCCTTCTCTAGAGAAGAAGCTGATGCAAGCGTTACTCCGTTTACATCGTCGATCAGCTGCACGCTGATGTTCTTGTTTGAGCGATGAACTGAAAGACGCGGGCGTCCTGCGTTCACTTTGCGAAGCTTGTTCCGAACGCGCATACGGCGTTTGATGAACAACTGTCGTTTTGAGTTTGCCATCTATTCGGTCCTTACCTTTTGCCTTCTTTGCGGAAGACGTATTCGCCCGCATACCGGATGCCTTTACCCTTGTAGGGCTCGGGCTTTCGCCACTCGCGGATGTTCGCCGCAACCTGACCGACCTGTTGTTCGTCAATACCTTCAACGATTATATGGGTCAGCTTAGGTGCCGTAACAGTGACACCATCAGGGACTTCGAAATTAACATCATGTGAATATCCCAAATTTAACTTCAAGATATTGCCCTGCATCTGAGCTCGGTAACCAACGCCCTGAATCTCAAGCTCTTTCTTGAAGCCATTTGTTACACCCGTCACTAGGTTTTGAATCCGAGTGCGTGACATTCCCCATTGCTGGCGTGCGCGCTTGGACTTGCCACGCGGCATAACAGAAACAGATCCATCTACTACAGACAACGTGACATCGTCAGTTGCTTTGAAGCTACGTGTCCCCTTAGGACCTTTTACTTCGATAGATTGGCCGGAAACCAAGGCAGTAACGCCATCAGGTAGACCAACCGATTTTTTACCAATACGAGACATCTTGCGCTCCTTAGAATACGGTGCAAAGCACTTCGCCGCCAACATTGGCTGCCCGTGCTGACGCGTCCGACATCACACCCCGTGGGGTGGAGACAATCGACACACCAAGGCCCTGACGGACCGTTGGGATGTCATCGACACCCATGTAGACGCGACGACCGGGAGTAGACACCCGTTTCACTTCGCGAATTACAGGAGTACCTTCGTAATATTTCAGGCTGATATCGAAAGCCGGATGGCCATCGGACCCAGTTGTGGCTTCGTAGCCGCGAATGTAGCCTTCGTCTGCCAGCACATCTAATACCCAACCGCGAAGTTTAGACGCCGGCGTTGGCACCATTGACTTACCGCGCATTTGGCCATTTCGAATTCTTGTTAGCATATCACCGATAGGATCGTTCATTATAAGTGCTCCTTACCAGCTTGATTTGACCATACCGGGAATTTCGCCATTTGAACCAAGGTTCCTTAAGGCGATCCGGCTGATCTTTAGCTTACGGTAGTACGCGTGTGGGCGACCTGTAAGCTGGCAACGGTTATGCAAACGGACCGGCGCAGAGTTGCGCGGCAGCTTGGCAAGATTAAGGCGGGCGGTAAAACGCTCAGCTTGTGTCTTGCTGTCATCGAGTGCGATTGCTTTGAGTTCTGCGCGCTTAGCTGCGTACTTTTTAACGAGCTTTTCACGCTTAACTTCGCGGGCGATCATGGATTTTTTAGCCATACTATCTGTCCCCTTTAGCTGTTGAATGGCATGTTGAAATGCTTCAACAGCGATTTTGCTTCTGCATCGTTGTCTGCTGTTGTGCAGATCACGATATCCATACCCCAATTCACAACAACGTTGTCGAAGTTGATTTCAGGGAAGACGAGGTGTTCCTTTAGGCCCATGGCGTAGTTGCCACGACCATCGAACGATTTACCAGGTACACCGCGGAAGTCGCGAATACGAGGCATTGCGATCGTGGTCAGACGGTCAAGAAATTCATACATGCGGTTGCCACGAAGTGTGACTTTCGCCCCAAGCGGCATGTCTTCACGAACACGGAAACCAGCAATTGATTTCTTTGCTTTTGTGACTACAGCCATTTGACCTGCGATTGCAGACAAATCATCTTGTGCCGACTTGGCTTTCTTGGTGTCATTTACGGCTTCTGAACCGCAACCAATATTCAAGACGATTTTTTCAAGACGTGGAGTCTGCATCGCGTTTTTGTATGAAAACTCTTCCATCATGGCAGCACGGATGCTGTCATTATACATAGCCTTGAGACGGGGGGTGTAGGTTGTTGAATCAAGCATTAAATTACATCCCCTGTTGTCTTGGCGAAACGCACTTTCTTATCGCCGTCCATTTTAAAGCCGACGCGTGTTGCTTTGCCGTTTGCATCTACAACAGCAAGATTGGAAAGCTGAATGGGCATTGCCTTAGGTGTGCGACCACCTTGCGATGTTTGGCTTTGTTTAACGTGGCGGATAGCGACATTTACGCCATCTACGATTGCTTTGCCAGATTTAGGATCAACAGACGAAATTTCGCCCGTCATGCCTTTATCTTTTCCAGCGAGCACGATGACATTGTCACCTTTACGGAGTTTAGCAGCCATATTAGAGCACCTCCGGAGCAAGCGAGATGATCTTCATGAAGTTCTTCGCGCGAAGCTCGCGAACCACTGGCCCAAAGATACGTGTGCCAACGGGTTCGTTTGAATTGTTGAGGATGACAGCAGCGTTGGTGTCAAACTTGATTGCAGTGCCGTCTTCACGGCGAACCTGCTTTTTTGTGCGAACGACGACGGCCTTACGTACATCACCCTTCTTAACACGGCCACGTGGTATGGCCTCTTTCACCGATACAACGATAATATCGCCGACCGATGCGTACCGGCGATGTGAACCGCCGAGAACCTTGATACACTGAACACGGCGAGCGCCGCTGTTATCAGCCACTTCAAGGTTGGTCTGCATCTGAATCATTTAGATTACTCCCGACCTATAGGGTCAATCCCGATTACTGACCGGGCCCCTAGGGTTTCGTTAAACTGGAAAAGTATTCGCTTAAGCGATTACTTCCCAGCGCTTGGTTTTAGACCTTGGCGCACATTCTTGGATGCGGACTTGGGCACCGACTTTGATTGTGTTGGCTTCATCATGAGCCCGATATTTTTTGGACTTACGAATGGTCTTTTTCAGGACCGGATGTGTGAAACGACGTTCCACAGAAACGGTGACGGTTTGTTCGTTCTGGTTGCTTGTAACAACACCGGTCAGGATACGCTTGGGCATCTATTAAGCCTCCGCTTTATCGTTAGCGGACGTGGAGTCCGACGCAGCCGCAGCCGACATTTCGTTCAAAATGGTTTTTACACGTGCAGCTGAGCGTTTAACAACGCGCATACGTGCTGTGTTCTCCATTGTGCCAGTCGCCTGCTGAAAACGCAGGTTAAAGGCTTCTTTCTTGAGGTTGGACAACTCATCACGGAGTTGATCCGGCGTTTTACCGCGCAGTTCAGTAGCGTCCATTGGACTTTTCCTTTGTCAACATCACCGGAGAGCCGCAGAAGCGTGACTCGATTCCCGATGGAGTAGGTAGAAGTTGGTCGTATAGGGGAGGTACGAGGGGGTGGCAAGGGGGTTAGTCGGGGAAGATAACTGTTTGTATTAGTGAAAAATCAACTAATAAAATCTCATGGATGATTAGAGTAGGGTAAGAACACCGTCCTCTATTTTTTACAACGTCACCTTTGTGATGGTGGCGGCAAGCTGTATTATTCGTAGAAAGCTACATTCCATTAATATAGCTATCTAGACCAACGAACTCTGGAAGGGCTTTTTTGAATACGACACATTTACAATCTTTATTCACTTTTTATGAAGACTGACTTTTATGTAAGCCTCGACATCTTCGTAAATGTGATCATTTTACAATTTTTTTCTCGATTGCAAACCGGTGAAGCGTTCGTAATGAACACCAAGATAGTTAATAATCCGCGTATGGCCACTTCTAAGGTGATTTATAGTTTCGCAGACTTAGCACTATTTGACAATTTATTTACGGCTCTGAGTTTATACAAAGTATGTTAGCTTAATTACTTAAAGGCACTGCCAATTAATACTCGATGAGTATCTATGAAATCAACTTACAGCGGCTCATGGGGTGAAGTCGCCCTCGGGTAATAGTCCGCTGTAGCGTAATAAAAGTACTCTTTTAAACAGCTACACACGAATACTAATCGGATTGGCGACGGTCCATTTTACGACGTATTTAACCAAAAAATCTTTAGTATAGGTACCAATGTCACCACGTTATACAATTTTAATAAATAATCCTGACAGTAATATTTCCTTAATTTCTGAAAGAAATTACACCAAATTTGAGAAATCATTAAATAAATTGAAGTAAACGCAAGACTGCTTGCAACGAAATTTAGAAAGTTAACATTTTCTTTGTCAGACTTTCGAAATGGTAGAAAACAAGATAACAAAACTATAATATAACCAAGCCAGGGCACAATCAAAATGCAAACCATCCGCTCCCTCTTTGCCACTCGTCTTTTCAAAGCCACGCTAGGTTCCATCAACGCAGATGAGCTCCGTGCATCGTGTTACTCTATTGCAGAAGATGATGATGCAGGCAATGAATGGTGTGAAGCCAATGACTTCCCTGGTTATACTTCTTACGCGTCACTCACGGATCTGCCGTGGCGGTTTCCAATTTTTGGAGATGCAGTTCAAAAACTAGATAAACTTGTTTCTGATTTTGCTGTCGATCTAGATTTTGATTTAGATGGACGCAAACTTGTACTGGAAGACATTTGGATCAACATACTGCCCGAGGGTGGGATACATACATCTCACATTCACCCCCACTCCGTAATATCCGGGACTACTTATGTTAAAATGCCTAAAGGCACTTCAGCTTTGAAACTCGAGGATCCACGTAGTCAAATGATGATGGCCGCCCCTGCCCGAAAACCCGATGCACGTGATGAAATGAAGCAGTTCGTATACATCAAACCTGTCGTTGGTGATGTGCTGATGTGGGAAAGCTGGCTGCGCCATGAGGTTCCAATGAACATGTCCGAGGAAGACCGCATTTCCGTAAGTTTCAATTACCGCTGGGAATAACCTAAAGCTTGTAATTAAATATTTGTTCAAAAAATTAATCTCAACCGCTTGAATCTAGAAAATCACAATGGCATAAAAAATGCCACTTATGCTTCTGATTTTATAAAAGGGGATTTGAATTGTCATTCCGTGCGAGGATGGTCCATATTAATTAAATTCACTATTACCGAACCCGAACAAACTTTTTTTACTTTAGATTAACAGATGGGTATTTCGTTCCATTACCGGACTGCATGGGGCGATATTCCCGATGCACTAATAATTAAATAGCACTTTATCAGCAATCGATTACTGAGTTTATTTACCGCACCGAAGCTAGGTTAACAAGTTATGATGCCGTCCAACATTTTGCACGGATGCAACCCGTCCAATTGTTGCTACCCCAGAAGACACTGGACGTTATCATACAATGGATAGAACACTTTTCTAATCAGTCCCATGCTTAAAGCCCCTATCAACTGATTTCACCAAGTCTGCGATGGGGCGTACATAAAAACTAGCTAATGGCAAAAACACTTTATACCTTGAGCATATAGGAACCCATCGGCGGGGATGTTACTTGAAGATGCGAAGCTGCCAAAAGGGCAGTTATGCGACAATTTTTGAGTGGCCTCTGGCAACGGCGAGTTTAGTCTCTTCTGAAATTCTGAAATTACGCAGTTTTGACTGATCTTACCCGGTAAGTTGCGTTTCAATTTAAACAATATTGAGTTTCGAAAGAAATAAATGGGTGAAGTGACGTTATTTAAGCTAAAATGTTTTTTGGAATCCAGCATTTAAATGGTAACCAGTCCAATCTACAACAAAACGCAACGAAGCCATTGTAAGAACTTAAGCTTGGCCACCAGAAATTAAGCACCTAGGGTCAACAGCAGCATCACCTATTTCGTAAGGTCAGAAATAGGTGATGTTAAGAAATATAATGAAAATAGGATTACAATCATCGAAAAAAACGCTGCAACTCTCCAGCTATATTTAGCTTTTAGCAGTTACAATAATTTAAGCATAAAATTTGTGTTTTCTGAGTTGTAAGCCGACTTAGGTGAAATTTGGATTTACATATTTGACGGGTAGCCAAGCGATTTTATAACAACTTAGCTTAAACAACATTTGTAATCGTATAATTCAAAATAAACTATCTAGTCTTTGAAGCTAATTCTCTTAGGGCTGAAGAATTTAAGACGGTTTCAAATAAAAAAAACCCCCACTGATTTCTCAACGGAGGTTTTTTAAATTTGGTAAGTAAGTATGAAAATTCAATCAAGAATTAAAAACTACTCTTTAGAACCTTCAAAAACGGACATTTACCAATCTTCGCGAAGTACCGTGCGTGTTTTAACAGGCAATTTCATTGCAGCAAGACGAAGGGCCTCACGTGCAATTTCTTCGCTGACGCCATCGATTTCAAACATGATGCGGCCAGGTTTGACCTTACATGCCCAATAATCGACAGAACCTTTACCCTTACCCATACGAACTTCTGTTGGTTTAGAAGTCACTGGTACATCTGGAAAAATTCGAATCCAAACGCGACCCTGACGTTTCATATGACGTGTCATAGCGCGGCGTGCTGCCTCGATCTGACGTGCTGTCACACGTTCTGGTTGGGTAGCTTTAAGGCCATAGGTACCGAATGTCAGGTCAGAGCCTCCTTTGGCTTCTCCCTTAATACGGCCTTTATGCTGCTTACGGAATTTAGTGCGTTTTGGCTGAAGCATTGATCAATCCCCCTAGCGATCACGGCCACCAGGACGAGCGCCGCGCGGAGGCGGGCCATCCTGAAGCTCTTGAAGCTTACGATCATGTGCAGATGGGTCGTGCTCCATAATTTCACCTTTGAAGATCCAAGTTTTGATCCCGATGATACCATAGGCAGTCTGCGCTTCTACATGCGCGTAATCAATGTCTGCACGAAGTGTATGCAAAGGCACACGACCTTCGCGATACCATTCGGTTCGTGCAATTTCGGCACCGCCAAGACGGCCCGCAAGGTTTACACGAATACCAAGTGCACCCATACGCATTGCGTTCTGTACGGCACGCTTCATGGCACGACGGAAAGACACACGACGTTCGAGCTGTTGTGAAATACTCTCACCAACAAGCTGAGCGTCAAGCTCAGGCTTACGAACCTCAAGAATATTTAGGTGCAGTTCGCTGTCAGTCAACGCAGCAAGTTTTTTGCGAAGCGTCTCAATGTCCGCACCTTTCTTGCCAATAATTACGCCAGGGCGTGCAGTATGAATTGTCACACGACATTTCTTGTGCGGACGCTCGATGATTACACGGCTGATACCAGCCTGAGCGCATTCTTTCTTAATGAAAGCCTTAATCTTAAGGTCTTCAAGAAGAAGATTACCGTAGTCTTTCGTATCTGCGTACCAGCGGCTGTCCCAGGTCCGGTTGACCTGAAGACGCATACCGATCGGGTTTACTTTGTTACCCATTATGCTTGCTCCTCAACTTGGCGAACCAGTATTGTCAACTCAGAAAATGGCTTGACTATCTTACCAAAACGACCGCGAGCACGAGGGCGACCGCGTTTCATAGTCAAATTCTTACCCACATAGGCTTCGGCGATGATAAGTTCATCAACGTCGAGATTGTGATTGTTTTCTGCGTTCGCAATTGCTGACTGAAGGCATTTCTTCACATCTGCTGCAATCCGCTTTTTGGAGAACGTCAGATCTGTAAGAGCCTTGTCCACCTTTTTGCCGCGGATCATTGCTGCGACTAGGTTAAGTTTCTGTGGCGAAGTACGAAGCATGCGCAGTTTGGCACGAGCTTCATTGTCAGCCACGCGGCGGGGATTCTTATCCTTGCTCATGGCTTATTTCCGCTTCGCTTTTTTATCAGCCGAATGGCCATAATAGGTACGAGTAGGGCTGTATTCGCCAAACTTTTGACCGATCATGTCCTCGGTGATGTTCACTGGGATATGCTTCCGGCCATTATATACGCCGAACGTCAAGCCAACAAACTGTGGCAGGATCGTCGAGCGACGGGACCAGATTTTTATTACGTCATTACGGCCAGATTCCTTGGCAACTTCGGCTTTCTTAAGCACGTAGCTATCAACGAACGGACCTTTCCATACGGAACGAGCCATTCTTAACGACCCTTCTTTTTGGCGTGCCGTGACCGGACTATAAGCCGGTTGGACGCTTTGTTCTTGTTGCGGGTTTTTGCACCCTTCGTGGGCTTACCCCATGGCGTCACTGGGTGACGACCACCAGACGTACGACCTTCACCACCACCATGCGGGTGATCGACAGGGTTCATAACGACACCACGGACCGACGGACGCTTACCATAGTGGCGCATACGACCGGCTTTACCCATGTTCTGGTTAGAGTTATCAGGATTGGACACAGCACCGACGGTGGCCATGCATTCCTGACGCACGAGGCGAAGTTCACCCGAGCTCAGACGGATCTGTGCGTAACCGCCATCCCGACCAACGAATTGAGCATATGTTCCAGCTGCGCGGGCGATCTGGCCGCCTTTACCAGGCTTCATCTCAATGTTGTGGATAATGGTTCCGATCGGCATACCAGAAAACGGCATTGCATTTCCAGGCTTAATGTCAGCCTTGGCAGACGCAATAACTTTATCACCAATCGCGAGACGCTGCGGAGCGATGATGTAAGTCTGTTCGCCATCAGTATATTGAACCAACGCGATAAACGCGGTGCGGTTCGGGTCATATTCAATGCGCACTACGACAGCTTGAATGTCGAACTTGTTACGCTTAAAATCTACGATGCGGTAAAGGCGTTTTGCCCCACCACCACGACGACGTGATGTAATCCGTCCGGTGTTGTTCCGACCGCCCGATTTGCTAATACCCTCAGTGAGGGCCTTAACTGGACGACCTTTCCAAAGCTCCGAACGGTCAATCAGCACCAACCCACGTTGGCCAGGCGTCGTCGGTTTATACGACTTTAGTGCCATGTTTGCTACTTCCGTTTGCTTGGCGGACCCAACTTAGGGCCCTGATGTTATAGGCCCCCGTAGGTGCCCGACTTAGTTGTCTAGACTGACAAAAACATAGCCCCAGAGGAATCTGAGGCTGTCTAGATGGCTGCTTCTATGACCAGAGCCGATGTAGGTCAAGACCATGAAATCGGGAATACAGCTTATAAGAGGTCTTCATTAATTCAAAAGGATATGTTTTTTTGTAATTGCCTAACCACTATCCAAAAAAATTTCAGACAGGTTAACGTAGTAATAGTTATTTTTGATATAAAACGTTCATAAAAAAGCTGCGAAAGGCCTTTTGAACAAAAAAATCCTGAACGAATTAGCTGATAGCTGAAAATAGGCTTGCAGTGGCAAAAAGATCTTTTTGACGGAGATATGACAAACCGACTATCCTCATAAAAATACACATTAACCATTAATAATGACCACATTTGCAGGACCATTATTTTATGAAAAATAAAAAAAGTTAAAATTTAACCAATCACTAAAATTCAAAAAGGCCCTCACTTCTCAGTGAGAGCCTTTTTAAATTTTTAAATGTCTGCATCACTTGCAGGTCACATGTATATTTAAAGACCAGTAGATACGTCGATTGTATTGCCTTCAACGAGCGTAACGTAGGCTTTCTTGACATCTTTACGCCGACCAAGTTGACCGCGAAACCGCTTGGACTTACCTTTGGTGATGGTTGTATTGACTGCTTTCACCTTTACACCAAAAAGGCTTTCAACGGCCTCCTTGATAGTTGGCTTGTTAGCGTCAATCGCAACTTCGAACACCACAGCATTATGTTCAGAGGCGGTAGTTGCTTTCTCAGTGATGATCGGCTTACGAATTACGTCGTAGTGCTGTGCTTTGGTGGTTGTTTCAGACTTATTCATTTGAGACGCGCCTCCAGAGCTTCGACACCTGCTTTGGTCAACACAAGTGTGTCGGAGCGCAAAATGTCATACACGTTCGCACCCATGGCGGGCAAAGCATTGATTGATGTAATGTTACGCGCGGCAACGGCAAAATTCTCGTTCACTGTCGCATCGATGATGAGGCAACGCTTCCAACCGAGTGCACCAACCTGCTTGGCCAATGCTGAGGTTTTTGCGTCCTTCATGTCGATGCTGTCAACGATAACCAACTCACCAGCTGCGACTTTGGCAGACAATGCATGGCGAAGGCCCAATTTGCGGAACTTCTTGGTCAATTCGTGGCCGTGACTACGAGGAGTTGGACCCTTGTAGATACCACCACCGCGGAAAATTGGTGCAGAGCGTGCGCCGTGACGTGCGCCACCTGTACCTTTCTGACGATAAATCTTCTTGGTGGAGTATTTAACTTCAGAACGAGTCTTTACCTTGTGAGTGCCGGCCTGCGCGTTGTTACGCTGCCAACGGACCACACGGTGCAGAATGTCGATACGTGGCTCAAGTCCAAAGATGGCCTCGTCCAGTTCAACTGCCCCGGCGGCTTTACCGTCAAGTTTGATTGCATCAGCTTTCATTGGAGGTATCTCCTTCCGGTGTCGCTGTTTCTACGGCTGCTGCCTCGTTAGCGGCTGCTTTTGCAACGGAAGCAAGACCAGCGGGATAGATGACGTTTTCAGATGCAGGCTTCTTAACCGCATCCTTAACCGTAACCCAGCCACCTTTTGAACCGGGCACTGCGCCCTTAACCATGATCAATCCACGATCTAAGTCAGTTTTGATAACCACAAGGTTTTGTGTTGTAATCTTAGCAGCACCCATGTGGCCAGCCATTTTCTTACCTTTGAAAACCTTACCTGGATCCTGACACTGGCCAGTGGAACCGTGCGAACGGTGCGAAATAGAAACACCGTGCGTTGCGCGCAAACCACTAAAGTTGTGCCGCTTCATAGCACCAGCAAAACCTTTACCGATTGACGTGCCGGAAACATCAACAAATTGACCTTCGAAATAGTGCGAAGCAATAATCTCTTCGCCAACGGCAATGAGGTTTTCTTCAGACACACGAAATTCGCAAACTTTCCGCTTAGGCTCAACATTTGCAGCTGCAAAGTGACCACGCATTGGTGCAGAGGTTCGTTTGACTTTAGCCGTACCAGCACCAAGCTGAACGGCGGTGTAGCCATCCTTTTCAGCAGTCCGCTGGGCCACAACCTGAAGTTTGTCGAGTTGAAGAACAGTGACAGGAATCTGCCGTCCGTCTTCTTGAAAAAGGCGGGTCATACCAACCTTTTTTGCGATAATACCAGAGCGCAACATGTTCATCTGCCCCCTTATACCTTAATCTCGACGTCAACACCGGCCGCAAGATCGAGCTTCATCAGCGCGTCTACAGTCTGTGGTGTTGGGTCGACGATATCAAGCAAACGCTTATGCGTGCGGATTTCAAACTGATCACGGGATTTTTTGTCAATGTGTGGCCCGCGCAGAACAGTAAACTTTTCAATTTTATTCGGAAGCGGAATTGGACCCCGAACAGAAGCACCCGTACGTTTAGCCGTTTGAACGATTTCTTGTGTGGACGCATCCAGCACACGATAGTCAAACGCCTTCAGACGAATGCGAATATTTTGGCTAGCTGCCATTTTATACGCCCTCTTAGGCTAAGAATTGAGAGGTGGAGAAAGCAGTATTACCCCCCCACGTCGAACTCTTGAATTAGAAAGGCGGGCCTAATCGCGGCCCGCCTGATCGTCAACCGTTAAAACGATTAAGCGAGGATCTTGGAGACCACGCCAGCACCAACAGTCCGGCCACCTTCACGAATGGCAAAACGGAGGCCGTCTTCCATCGCGATTGGCGCGATAAGTTCAACTTCAAACTTCAGATTGTCGCCGGGCATAACCATTTCAGTGCCCTCAGGCAGGTTAACTGTGCCAGTGACGTCTGTTGTACGGAAATAAAACTGTGGACGGTAATTCGCAAAGAATGGCGTGTGGCGACCACCCTCGTCTTTGGTAAGAATATACGCTTCAGCTTCAAACTTAGTGTGCGGCATAACCGACTTTGGTTTACACAAAATCTGGCCGCGCTCCACACCTTCACGATCAACACCACGCAACAAAGCGCCGACGTTGTCACCAGCTTCACCGCGGTCAAGCAACTTGCGGAACATTTCAACGCCCGTACAGGTTGTTTTCTTTGTGTCGCGGATACCAACAATTTCAATCTCGTCGCCGACGTTAATCACGCCCCGCTCAATACGGCCCGTCACAACAGTACCACGTCCCGAAATAGAGAACACGTCCTCAACCGGCATCAGAAACGGCTGATCAATTGCGCGCTCAGGTGTCGGAATGAACGTATCCACAGCTTCCATAAGTGCGCGGATCGATGTTTCACCAATTTCAGGCATAGTACCGTTCATCGCGTGCAAAGCGGAACCTGGGATTACTGGAATATCATCGCCATTGTAGTCATACTTTGACAACAATTCACGGATTTCCATTTCAACCAGTTCAAGCAGCTCGTCATCATCAACCTGATCAACCTTGTTCATGTAGACAACCATTTCGGGAATACCTACTTGACGACCAAGCAGAATGTGCTCACGTGTTTGTGGCATCGGTCCGTCGGCCGCGTTCACAACCAAGATTGCGCCGTCCATTTGAGCAGCACCGGTAATCATGTTCTTGACATAGTCGGCGTGACCTGGACAGTCGACATGAGCATAGTGACGTGCTTCAGTCTCATACTCAACGTGTGCCGTGGAAATCGTGATGCCACGTGCTTTTTCTTCAGGTGCACCATCAATCTGGTCGTACGCCTTAAAGTCACCAAAGTACTTTGTGATCGCAGCCGTCAACGTCGTCTTGCCGTGGTCAACGTGACCAATCGTGCCGATGTTTACGTGCGGTTTATTACGTTCAAATTTTGCCTTAGCCATGATGGCCTCCTTTTAAGATATGCGCTGCGAGAGCTGAAACTGCCGCAAGAATGGTTTGCCGCGGCGACCGGAGCCGCCACGGAATTTATGCAAATTTTTCTTGAATCTCTTGCGAGATATTGCTCGGGACCGGATCATAGTGATCGAACTGCATCGAGAAGTTTGCGCGGCCCGAAGACATAGAACGCAGGGTGTTGATGTAGCCGAACATGTTTGCCAATGGCACCATAGCTTCAATTGAAATGGCGATGCCTCGTGTGTCCTGACCTTGAACTTGACCCCGACGGGACGTCAGGTCACCAATTATACCACCAGTATATTCTTCGGGCGTAATCACTTCGACTTTCATAATAGGCTCAAGCAGTTTCGCTCCAGCTTTACGCATGCCTTCACGCATGCACATACGTGCCGCAATTTCAAAAGCCATAATCGAAGAGTCCACATCGTGGAATTTTCCATCAAGTAAGATAACTTTGAAATCAATCACTGGGAAGCCCGCCAAAGGACCATTATCCATCACAGACAAGATACCTTTTTCAACGCCCGGGATGAATTCCTTAGGAACGGAACCACCAACAACTTTAGATTCGAACGAATAGCCTTCGCCCGGCTCCGTTGGGATGATTGCCATCTTTACTTCGCCAAACTGACCGGACCCGCCAGACTGCTTCTTGTGAGTGTAAGTGTGCTCTACTTCGTGGCCGATAGTCTCACGGTATGCAACTTGTGGCGCACCAATATTGGCTTCAACTTTGAATTCACGGCGCATACGGTCAACTAAGATATCGAGGTGAAGTTCGCCCATACCTTTCATGATGGTCTGACCAGATTCGATGTCAGTTTCCACCCGAAATGAAGGATCCTCTGCAGACAAACGCTGAAGAGCAACACCCATTTTTTCCTGGTCGCCTTTTGTCTTCGGCTCAATAGCGATCTCGATCACAGGATCGGGGAACGTCATTGTTTCAAGAACAACTGGTTCTTGTGGGGAACTAAGCGTATCACCAGTTGTGGTATTTTTAAGACCACCCAACGCAATGATATCACCAGCCCATGCTTCACTGATCTCTTCGCGATCGTTTGAATGCATCATCATCATACGACCAACACGTTCTTTGCCCCCCTTAGTCGTGTTGAGCAGGTTATCTCCCTTTTCGAGCTTACCAGAATAAATCCGTGTAAACGTCAAAGTGCCCACGAAAGGGTCATTCATAATTTTGAACGCGAGGCCAGAAAAGGCCATATCATCATCGGCGCGACGCGCTATATTACGTGTTTCCGTCTCATCACCAGGCTTGAAGCCCATGTAGTCAATAACGTCAAGCGGACTTGGAAGATAGTCAACAACCGCGTTAAGCAACGGCTGAACGCCTTTGTTTTTGAAAGCGGAGCCTCCAAGAACAGGAACAAACGACAGCGACAAGCATGACTTTCGGATTAATGCGCGTAAAGATTTAACGTCGGGCTCCGTACCTTCAAGATAGGCCTCCATCGCTGCGTCATCCATCTCTACAGCAGCTTCTATGAGCAATTCACGGCCGACGGCCGCTTGAGCTTGCAGACTCTCACGGATAGGGGCTTTGATCCAAGACGCACCAAGATCTTCGCCCTGCCACAACCATTCTTCCATAGTCACAAGATCAACGAGGCCTTCGAGCTCAGTTTCTGCACCAATCGGGAAGGAAACAGGAATAGCACGCGCACCAGTGCGGTCCGCAACCATGTCAACACATTTCTGAAAGTCAGCGCCAATTTTGTCCATCTTGTTGACAAAAACCATGCGAGGTACTTTGTAGCGATCAGCTTGGCGCCACACAGTTTCAGTCTGTGGTTCAACGCCAGCGTTTGCATCAAGTACAACAATCGCACCGTCAAGAACAGCCAAAGAACGTTCAACTTCGATTGTGAAGTCAACGTGTCCTGGTGTGTCGATGATGTTCATACGGTGCTTAAGACCATCTGGTTCATCACCACTTTCAGTCCGCTCCCAAAATGTCGTAGTTGCAGCGGAAGTAATTGTAATACCTCGCTCCTGCTCCTGCTCCATCCAGTCCATTGTCGCAGCGCCATCATGCACTTCACCAAGGTTGTGGGATTTGCCTGTGTAAAACAGGATGCGCTCGGAACAAGTGGTTTTACCGGCGTCAATGTGCGCAATAATACCAAAGTTACGGTAGCGGTCGAGAGGGTAGTCGCGTGCCATATCGGGTGCTTCCTATTACCAGCGGTAGTGACTGAACGCTTTGTTTGCGTCGGCCATCTTGTGCGTATCTTCGCGCTTTTTTACGGCTGTGCCGCGGCCTTGAACCGCATCCACAAGCTCGCCTGCTAGGCGCTCTTCCATGGTCTTTTCGTTACGCTTCTTAGCAGCAGCGATAAGCCAACGAATTGCCAGTGCCTCACGGCGTTCTGGGCGAACCTCGACAGGAACCTGATAGGTTGCGCCGCCGACGCGGCGCGAACGCACTTCGAGGTTTGGTTTGATGTTGTCTAGACTCTCGTGGAACACTTCGAGCGGAGACTTTTTCAGTTTGTCCTCAACGCGATCAAATGCGTTGTAAACGATCCGTTCAGCGACGGATTTTTTACCGTCAACCATCAGGTTGTTCATAAATTTAGACAAAATCCGATCGCCAAATTTGGCATCGGGCAGAATTTCGCGTTTTTCAGCGGCGTGACGACGTGACATGCTATCTCTTCCTTACTTCGGCTTTTTCGCGCCATACTTCGAACGACGTTGCTTACGATCCTTGACGCCTTGCGTATCAAGTACGCCGCGAAGGATATGATAACGAACGCCAGGAAGGTCTTTAACACGACCGCCACGGATCAAAACCACGGAGTGCTCCTGAAGATTGTGACTTTCACCACCAATATAGCTGATGACCTCAAAACCATTTGTCAGGCGCACTTTGGCAACCTTACGCATAGCGGAGTTCGGCTTCTTTGGTGTCGTCGTATACACACGAGTACAAACACCACGTTTTTGTGGGTTTCCTTCAAGGTGAAGCGACTTCGAGATTTTTCTTTTAGGCTGCCGGGGTTTCCGGATCAGCTGCTGGATCGTTGGCATTGGGCTTGTGTCCCCACTTCATACACATGTGTTGTGAACCGTTATGGTTCACAGTTTTCAATTCTAAGCGCCTCTTGCGTCCAAAAAGCACAACAAACCCGCTGTCGTTGCCTTACCGGAGCAACGGAGCGGTTGGGTTACAGAGGATCGGACCAATAGTAGGACGGATCTTGACCACGACGATAATGATGCCTGGCCAAGGGCAAACCTAGGACAGATGCGCGTTCTATAGGTCGACTCGATTTTGGTGTCAACAGTGTCTAGCGAGTACGCACACTTGTTGGTATTATCGAACCATTTTTACCTTCGCGATAAATTGTGAACAGGCCAGTGACGATAACGATTCCTGCCCCGATTAATGTCCAACCATCAGGCCATTCATCCAGCAGCACGTAGCCCAAAAACAGCGCTACAAGTAAAGAAGTGTAACGGAACGGCGCAACAAACCCGATATCGCCAAGGCGCATGGCAGCGACTGCGGCAACATAGCCCCATATAAGGCACATCGAAGCACCACCGATTAACAACCATTCACGTAAAGACAACATGACCCACTGTTCCCGCGTCATCAGTGAACCGATGATAGCCATCACTGTAACCCCAAGAGCCGCCGAAAGGGCCACGCGACTTGAAGGAATTGTTTTAGAAAGCTTGCGCGCAGCGAGATCCCTGAAGGTCACTCCAATTACTGCCGCCACACCATAGAGCGAATAGACGTTAAAGCCGTCCATTCCTGGGCGAATAATTATTGTTACCCCAATAAAACCAATACCAATTGCCACAAGACGGCGCCACCCAACGTGTTCACCCTGAAAAACTGCCGCAGCCAAAGTCACTGTAAGTGGTAAGGCTTGTAGAATGGCGGATAGATTAGCTAGTGAAATACTGAACAAAGCCGTTAGAAAGAAAATTGTGCTAAATATTTCAGCCAATGTTCTCAAAGCAGTCAGGGCTCGGTCTCTGCCACTGGGCCTATATCCCAGATGACCCCAAAAAGCCGCCAAAACAAACAAGCCAAAAGTAATAATAACACCACGAAGCACAATCTGCTGGAAAAATGGAAGATTCGGCGCTGCGACTTTCATCAAAGCGTCGTTGATAGTGAAGGCCGCCATGGACAGCGCCATCATAAGCGCTGCGCGCATGTTGTCTGACAAAATCATTGAATTAATTTGCCACAGCTTAACGAGCGTTACTACAATAAAAATACCTGCAAGAGAATAAACGACCTGTATCAGCCATTCCCAAATACACATCAAAGTTATTCAGAAGGGCAGCATTTTGACAGATTTTTAAAAATTATTAACTAACTTTGGATACAGAAAAATGTTAAATACAGCTGTGATTGGATAATGGTTTTGGTACAGTGTATCCCCGCACATTGGCGAGACAGTTATTGAACGAAAAGATGTATCTGGCCCTTTTAACCGCCTCGCTTGTCTAGCTTACAGCCCATGCTTTAAACGTGCAGATTACAGTCGCTGCACAATTTATTTAGACTCAATTTATTTAGTTTTTGAAACGATTGGTGCCTTAGATGCGTTGATCAAATAGACACAAAAAATTTGATACAACAACAAAGAAGGCCGCTGGAACCTCCAGCGGCCTTCTTTAAACTTTTTCCGTAAGGTAATCTTACTCTTCGACGTTTTCTGGTGTGTCTGCAATGATCGTATTAAACACATCGCCACCAATAGCGTCTTCAGTAACAGGCTCGGGTGCTGCCAAAGCAGCGGCTGCCGCTGCTTCTATTCGGCGAGCTTGGACCACAACATTGTCACGATCAGTCGCAATCTTAGTAACTTGCTGAGTAGCCCCACCTGTACCAGCAGGGATCAAACGGCCTACGATGACGTTCTCTTTAAGACCGACCAGTTTGTCCCGCTTGCCCTGCACGGATGCTTCCGTAAGGACGCGCGTTGTTTCCTGGAATGAGGCTGCAGAGATGAAGCTACGTGTTTGTAATGACGCCTTGGTAATACCAAGCAAGATCGGCTCACCTTGAGCAGGACGACCTTTACGAGCCAGTGATTTAGCATTGGCTTCGTCAAACTCCGCCTTATCAACGTTTTCACCCTTGAGCAAAGTTGTGTCACCACTATCAGAAATTTCCCATTTCTGGAGCATCTGACGAACGATAACTTCGATGTGCTTGTCGTTAATCTTCACACCCTGCAAGCGGTATACGTCTTGGACTTCGTCTATCATATAGTCAGCAAGCGCTTCGACACCCATGATTGCGAGGATATCATGCGGCGCGGGATTGCCGTCCATGATGTAGTCGCCTTTTTGAACGAAGTCGCCTTCTTGCACTGGGATATGCTTACCCTTCGGAACCATATATTCGACCTTGATGTCAGCGTCTTCCGAGGACTCAATCGCAATACGGCGCTTGTTTTTGTAATCCTTACCAAAACGTACATAGCCGTCTATTTCCGCGATGATGGCGTGATCCTTAGGGCGACGTGCCTCAAACAGTTCAGCCACACGTGGAAGACCACCTGTAATGTCCTTGGTCTTAGCACCTTCACGCGGAATACGCGCAACAACATCACCGGCTTGAATATCTTGTCCATCTTCGATGGAAAGAACCGCGTCGACAGACATCGGATAGGTCACAGGGTTGCCTGCATCGTTGAGCACAGGTTCACCATTAGAGTCTAAGATCATAATCTCAGGCTTGAGCTCGTTGCCTTTTGGCGCGGAACGCCAGTCGGTCACAATACGCTGGGTCATACCTGTTGCGTCGTCAGTGTCTTCGCGAATGGCGATACCATTAATAAGATCCACAAACTTAACCATACCCGCTTTCTCAGCAATGATTGGCAGAGTGTAGGGGTCCCATTCGAACATCTTGTCACCACGGGATATCTTGGATCCAGCTTTCACAAACACCTTAGAGCCGTAGCCAACTTTGTGGTTAGCACGTTCCTCACCGTTTTCGTCCATGATTGCGAGAACCATCTTACGGCCCATTACAACCTGCTCACCCATCTCATTTTCGAGGATCTGTTCATCTCGCAATTCCACAATACCTTCGACGGATGCTTCAAGGAAAGACTGCTGGCCACCTTGGGCAACGCCGCCGATGTGGAACGTCCGCATCGTCAGCTGTGTACCAGGCTCACCAATAGACTGCGCAGCGATAATACCGACAGCTTCACCAATATTTACACGAGTACCACGTGATAAATCGCGACCATAGCACATAGCGCAGACACCGTCTTCGGCCTCACACGTAAGTGGGCTACGGATACGCATTTTAGCAACACCAGATGTTTCTATAATATCGGCAGATCGTTCGTCGATCAGATCTCCTGCTTTCACCAGAACTTCTTCTGTCCCAGGTTTTAAAACATCATCAGCAGAAACACGACCCAGCACGCGATCAGACAACGACGACACGACTTCACCATCGTTAACCGCAGCTTCTGCAGTAATCGCTCGTTCGGTCCCACAATCGACCTCACGGACAATACAGTCTTGGGCAACGTCAACCAAACGTCGTGTCAGATAACCAGAGTTCGCAGTTTTTAACGCTGTATCCGACAGTCCCTTACGGGCACCGTGGGTAGAGTTAAAGTATTCTAAAACTGTCAAGCCTTCTTTAAAGTTAGAAATAATTGGTGTCTCAATAATTTCACCATTTGGCTTAGCCATCAAACCACGCATACCGCCCAGCTGTTTCATCTGTGTCACAGAACCACGAGCACCTGAGTGGGCCATCATGTAAACTGAGTTTGGCTCAGATTCAGAACCGTCGGCATTGCGCTCCGTGGTCGAAATCGTCGTCATCATCGCATCCGTGACCTTGTCGTTAGCTTTGGACCAAGCATCTACAACTTTGTTGTACTTTTCGCCCTGAGTAATCAGACCATCCATGTACTGCTGTTCAAAATCCTTAACCAAAGACCGGGTTTCTTCAACCAATGGCCATTTTGTCTTAGGAATTACCATATCGTCTTTACCAAAAGAAATACCGGCTTTGAATGCTTCACGGAAGCCCATTGTCATTATCTGGTCACAGAAAATAACGGACTCTTTTTGCCCACAATAACGGTAAACCGTGTCAATGATTTGCTGAACTTCCTTTTTACGCAAAAGGCGATTCACAAGGCTATAAGGTGCCTTATTGTTTGTTGGTAAAAGTGACCCAAGACGAACACGACCCGGAGTGGTTTCGAAACGTTCAAACACTTCGTTGCCTTCAGTGTCTATCTGGGGAAGGCGCGCTTTGATTTTTGCGTGCAGGTGAACTTCACCAGCCTGCAAAGCATGCTCGACTTCTTCAATGTTGGAGAAGACCATACCTTCGCCCTTCATCCCTTCTCGTTCAATCGTTGTGTAATACAGACCAAGGATCATATCCTGAGACGGCACAATAATTGGCGCGCCGTTCGCAGGCGACAGCACGTTGTTAGTAGACATCATCAGAACACGGCATTCCAACTGCGCCTCGAGGGACAGTGGCACGTGGACAGCCATCTGGTCACCGTCAAAATCAGCATTAAATGCAGAACACACAAGTGGGTGCAACTGAATAGCCTTGCCTTCTATCAAGACAGGTTCAAAGGCCTGAATTCCAAGACGGTGCAACGTTGGTGCACGGTTCAGCATAACTGGATGTTCACGGATAACTTCGTCCAAGATGTCCCAAACTTCGGGACGTTCTTTTTCTACAAGTTTCTTGGCTTGCTTAACTGTGGAAGACAAGCCTTTCGCTTCGAGGCGAGAATAGATGAACGGCTTGAACAGTTCGAGAGCCATCTTCTTGGGCAAACCACATTGATGCAGTTTAAGTTCCGGACCCGTCACAATGACCGAACGTCCAGAGAAGTCGACGCGCTTACCCAAAAGGTTTTGACGGAAGCGGCCTTGCTTACCTTTCAGCATGTCAGAAAGCGATTTCAAAGGACGCTTGTTGGCACCCGTGATGACTCGGCCCCGACGGCCGTTGTCGAACAATGCATCGACTGATTCTTGTAACATACGTTTTTCGTTACGCACAATGATGTCAGGAGCGCGCAATTCGATCAGACGCTTTAGACGATTATTTCGGTTGATTACACGACGATACAGATCGTTGAGGTCTGACGTCGCAAAACGACCACCGTCCAAGGGCACAAGTGGGCGCAACTCTGGTGGTATCACAGGAACGACAGTTAAGATCATCCATTCCGGACGGTTGCCTGACTCAATGAAGCTTTCAACAATCTTCAAACGCTTGATAATCTTCTTTGGCTTTAGTTCACCAGTGGCAACCTTGAGGTCTTCCCGCAATGTGTCGGCTTCACCGTCAAGGTCGATTGCGGCCAGCATTTCGCGGATCGCTTCGGCACCAATGTTGGCTGTGAAAGCATCCATACCGTAAGCGTCTTGCGCGTCGAGAAATTCTTCCTCGGTCATCAGAGCACCATATTGTAAGTCTGTAAGACCTGGCTCAATTACGACATAGTTTTCAAAATACAGAATGCGTTCGAGGTCACGCAGCGTCATGTCCAGCATCAGGCCAATACGGCTAGGCAAAGATTTAAGGAACCAGATATGCGCCACTGGTGCTGCCAGTTCGATGTGGCCCATGCGTTCGCGTCGAACCTTTTGAAGCGTGACTTCCACCCCACATTTTTCGCAGACAACGCCACGATATTTCATGCGCTTATATTTGCCACATAGACATTCGTAGTCTTTAATAGGTCCAAAAATACGCGCACAAAATAAGCCATCTCGTTCTGGTTTAAAGGTGCGGTAGTTGATGGTTTCGGGTTTCTTGATCTCACCAAATGACCACGATAGAATCCGTTCTGGTGATGCCAAAGACACCTTAATTTCGTCAAACGTTTTAGCCGGCGTGAGCGGGTTAAACGGGTTGTTTGTAAGTTCCTGGTTCATATCAATACCTTTTAAGTATGGCGGGAGGGGAGAGTGGCCGGATTTTCACCGGCCCCTGAGCTTCGGCTTTAAGCCTTACTCATCCTCCTCCGCATCCAGGAGTTCCATGTTGAGGCCGAGACCCCGTACTTCTTTGACAAGAACATTAAACGATTCTGGGATGCCAGCCTCGTAATTGTCTTCGCCCTTTACGATGCTTTCGTAGACCTTGGTTCTGCCTGCAACGTCATCCGATTTCACCGTGAGCATTTCTTGCAATGTGTAAGCGGCGCCGTAGGCTTCGAGAGCCCAAACCTCCATCTCACCAAACCGCTGACCACCGAACTGTGCCTTACCACCCAGCGGCTGCTGTGTAACGAGGGAGTATGGCCCAGTGGAACGGGCGTGAATCTTGTCATCGACAAGGTGGTGCAGCTTTAAAAGATACTTCACACCAACAGTGACCTTGCGGGAGAACTGCTCACCCGTACGACCATCAAACAAAATCGATTGACCAGAAGTGTCAAAGCCAGCACGCGTAAGGCTGTCGTTAACGTCAGCTTCTTTTGCACCGTCAAAAACAGGTGTTGCAATTGGAACACCATGAGTGACATTGCCCGCTGCTTCGACCAGCTGATCTTCTGTCATATCGGCGATGCCTTCGTCATACACATCATCGCCGTAGGCAACTTTCATAGCTTCACGAACAGGTGTCAAATCACCAGAACGTCGGTAAGCACCCAACGCTTCGTCAATTTCAATACCAAGACCACGTGCGGCCCAACCCATGTGGGTTTCAAGAATTTGACCAACGTTCATACGCGACGGAACACCTAGTGGATTAAGACAGAAGTCAACCGGGGTACCGTCTTCAAGAAATGGCATGTCTTCCATTGGAACGACTTTGGAAATGACGCCTTTGTTGCCATGACGGCCAGCCATTTTATCGCCTGGCTGCAGCTTGCGCTTAACAGCCACAAAAACTTTAACCATTTTCATCACGCCTGGTGGCAAATCATCGCCACGACGCACTTTCTCAACTTTGTCCTCAAAACGTGCATCGAGAAGTTTTTTGGCTGCTTCATACTGCTCGTTTAAGGCCTCTACGATTTGTGCATCTTTTTCTTCCTTGAGGGCAATCTGCCACCAATGGCTGCGTGGCATATCATCAAGCATGGGGGCGTCGATGTTAGCGCCTGTCTTGATGCCACGTGGACCTTTGGCGACTGTTTTACCTTCGATCATAGATCGCAAACGCGCATAGATGTTACGGTCAAGGATCGTCATCTCGTCATCACGGTCACGGGCCAAACGCTCAACTTCTTCGCGTTCGATCTGCAGTGCACGTTCGTCTTTTTCAACGCCGTGGCGGTTAAATACACGAACTTCGACAACTGTACCAAAATCACCCGGCTTAACCCGCAACGATGTATCGCGAACGTCCGATGCTTTTTCACCAAAGATAGCGCGCAGTAGCTTTTCCTCTGGGGTCATCGGGCTTTCGCCTTTTGGTGTAATCTTACCGACAAGGATATCACCTGGCTCAACTTCGGCGCCAATATAGACAATACCAGCTTCGTCGAGGTTGCGCAGGGCCTCCTCACCGACGTTTGGAATATCACGTGTGATTTCTTCTGGGCCGAGCTTCGTGTCACGTGCTGCAACTTCAAATTCATCAATGTGAATTGAAGTAAACACGTCATCACGCGTAATCCGCTCCGAGATTAAGATCGAGTCTTCGTAGTTGTAGCCATTCCACGGCATGAACGCGACAATAACGTTTTTTCCAAGAGCCAATTCACCAATGTCAGTAGATGGGCCGTCAGCAATGACTTCGCCCTTAAGTACCGTATCACCAACTTTGACCAGCGGACGCTGATTAATACAGGTATTTTGGTTAGACCGCTGAAATTTACGCATGCGGTAAATATCAACGCCTGGATCACCAATCTGTAAATCCGACGTGGCACGCACAACAATACGGGTCGCATCGACTTGGTCGATAATGCCCGCACGTTTTGCCATGATCGCAGCACCACTATCCCGTGCCACAACTTCTTCGATTCCAGTACCAACCAACGGGGCCTCTACTTGGAGCAGTGGAACCGCTTGACGCATCATGTTTGAACCCATCAAGGCGCGGTTAGCGTCATCATTTTCAAGAAACGGGATCAAAGATGCAGCAACAGACACCAGTTGCTTTGGTGAGACGTCGATCAGATTCACATTCTCACTAGGAGCGAGCGTATACTCACCATTCTGACGTGTTGACACCAGGTCATTCACGAAACGCATATTTTGATCAAGGTTCGCGTTAGCTTGCGCCACTGTGTGACGCATTTCTTCTGTTGCAGACATATAATGGACTTCATCCGTAACAACGCCGTCTGTAACAACACGGTATGGTGTTTCAATGAAGCCATACTTATTGACGCGGGCGAAAGTAGCCAGCGAGTTAATCAGGCCAATGTTTGGACCTTCCGGCGTCTCAATCGGACACATGCGGCCATAGTGTGTTGGGTGAACGTCTCGGACTTCGAAACCAGCGCGTTCACGTGTAAGACCACCTGGCCCAAGCGCAGAAAGGCGACGCTTGTGCGTGACTTCAGAGAGCGGGTTCGTTTGGTCCATGAACTGCGAGAGCTGCGAAGAGCCAAAAAATTCTCGTACAGCAGCAGCAGCAGGTTTTGCGTTGATAAGATCTTGCGGCATAACCGTGTCGATCTCAACTGACGACATGCGTTCCTTGATAGCGCGTTCCATGCGGAGCAAACCTACGCGGTATTGGTTTTCCATCAGCTCACCAACTGAGCGAACACGACGGTTACCGAGATGGTCGATGTCGTCGATGTCACCTTTACCGTCACGCAGCATAACAAGCGCTTTTATACAGGACACGATGTCTTCTTTGCGGAGGGTGCGAATTGTGTCCTCAGCATCCAGTGCAAGGCGCATGTTCATCTTAACGCGACCAACAGCAGAAAGGTCATAACGCTCGGAGTCGAAGAACAAGCTATCAAACAGGTTTGATGCAGCGTCTACAGTAGGTGGTTCGCCAGGACGCATTACGCGATAGATATCCATAAGTGCAGTTTCGCGGCCCATATTTTTGTCTGCCGCCATCGTGTTGCGCATGTAAGGACCAACATTGATGTTGTCGATGTCAAGCACAGGGATGGATGTGATACCCGCGTCAACGAGTTCTTTGAGTGTACCGCCTACGACGTCGCCGGCTTTGTCCATCTCCAAAGTTAATTCATCACCAGCTTCGACGTAAATCGCACCGGTTTCTTCGTTGATAATGTCATTTGCCGCAAACTTACCAAGAATCTGATCGTACGGGACGAGAAGGTCTTTCACATTACCTTCGTCGATCAAGGCTTTGACGGCACGTGGGGTAATTTTTTTACCAGCCTCAGCTATCACTTCACCAGTTTTGGCGTCAACCAAATCAAACAACGGCCGTGTGCCGCGCACACGCTCTGGGAAAAACTTTGTCTTCCAGCTGTTCGCCTTTTGGTCGAAAGTATAATCAACGTGGTCGTAATAAGCGTTCATGATCATTTCTTGATCAAGACCGAGAGCATACAACAGAGTCGTTACGGGTAATTTACGGCGACGGTCGATGCGGCAGAATACGAGATCCTTGGCATCAAACTCAAAGTCGAGCCATGAGCCGCGATATGGGATGATGCGGCAAGCGAACAGCAATTTGCCCGAGCTGTGCGATTTACCTTTATCGTGGTCAAAGAAAACCCCTGGGGAGCGGTGCATCTGGGAAACGATCACACGCTCTGTGCCGTTTACAACAAACGTCCCGTTTGGTGTCATTAAGGGCATATCGCCCATGAACACGTCTTGTTCTTTGATGTCTTTTACAGACTTAGACCCAGTGTCATCATCCATGTCAAACACGATTAGACGGAGGGTTACCTTAAGTGGAGCGGCATATGTCATGTCACGCTGCTGGCACTCTTCGACGTCATATTTTGGCTTTTCAAGATCGTACTTAACGAATTCTAGAACAGATGTCTCGTTGAAGTCTTTGATCGGGAAAACAGATTGGAAAACACCCTTGATGCCCTCACCATCATGTGGCGTGTCGCCTTCACCAGAGCGCAGGAACAAATCATAGGATGATTTCTGAACCTCGATGAGGTTTGGCATCTCGAGAACTTCGCGAATTTTACCGTAGTATTTGCGCAAGCGTTTCTGGCCGAGGAAGGATTGAGCCATGTGCGTTGTCACCTTTCAAAATCTCTATGGGCGCAACACCGTTGGGCGACGGCGCATTACCCTGAGAACAGATCGTTTCAGCCAATTCTTGACACCCATCCCAAGGAGTGCCTCCCGACCAATGAACCGATCTAAAAAAATGCTTAGTTTCTAAAGCACTTATTTAGACAGATTAGGCTGGACCCAAATTTTTAATGGATCCAGCCAGATTTTTTAATAGTTGGTTAGGTATAAAGTAGTCCTTTCCAGCTATTGTTAAACAAATTAAGCCAATTCGACTTCGGCGCCAGCTGCTTCCAGCTTGCCCTTAACGTCTTCAGCTTCTTCCTTGGAAACGCCTTCTTTGATTTTACCACCGGCTTCAACCAAGTCTTTTGCTTCCTTGAGACCAAGACCAGTGATGCCGCGGACTTCCTTGATCACGTTGATCTTTGAAGCGCCTGGGCTCTTGAGGATGACATCAAATTCAGTTTTTTCTTCTTCAGCAGCACCTTCAGCAGGGCCAGCCATCATAACAGCGCCACCGGCGGCTGGTTCAATGCCATACTCGTCTTTGAGGATGGTTTTCAGTTCTTGTGCTTCGAGCAGTGTCAGACCGACAATGTCTTCAGCAATTTTTTTCAGATCAGCCATTTGCTTTTCCATTCTAAGGTTGTGTTCCAACGACAGGGGTAATCCCTACGTCAGCCAATCAAGTTGCTTTAGGCAGCAGCCTTCTCTTCGATAGTCGAAAGAATGCTCGCGATGTTAGAAGCAGGCGCGCCAATGGCCCCAGCAATGTTCGAAGCAGGTGCAGCAATGCAGCCAACGATAGAAGCGATGAGCTCCTCACGCGACGGCAATTCGGACACAGCTTTGACACCAGCGGGGTCAAGGTCCATCTCACCCATGGCACCACCAAGAATAACAAGCTTTGCGTTATCTTTGGCGTACCCCTGAGTAACCTTGGCCGCAGCCACAGGATCCTCAGAAAAGGTTATGACGGTCATACCATCGAGATGCTTAGCAATGCTTGCGCATGCTTTGCCCTCTAGGGCGATTTTGGCGAGCTTATTCTTGGCAACACGTACAGAACCACCCGCTTCACGCATGCGTGCGCGCAGGTCCTGCATCTCTGCAACTGTCAGGCCTTCGTAGTGGGATACCACAACGACGCCAGAGCTTTCAAAGATTTGGCCGAGATCCTCAACCAATTGTTCTTTTTGTGCTCTATCCACAGTTTCACTCCAATATCGGGGCCAGACCTAAATCTGGTTACCCGGCTCAGTCTTACCGGATTGCTCCGGCGGTTGGGTCCATCTAACGGGACGCCCGAACCGCCAAAAGCTTTCGCCTTAGGTCAATTTGGCCACCCGCCTCAGGCAGGAATTAACGGAAACTAAGTCCCCAACCCACCATCTTGGACGAATGCAAAAAAGCGCGTGACGAATCGCGCGCTGTTTAGCTATGGCTCGTTTAGTCTGCCATGTTCGAAAGCACAAGAAGGGACATTGCAGTAAAAGGGAAATCGTAGCGTTAGAATATGACAAACTTCGAGGCAATTAATGGAATGGCATCGAGTAGTGCCATAAATATCATTTTTTTGCACCACGCCGGTAGCTAACCAATTATGGCCACCCTCCCCGTGTGAGGGCCAAGCCTTCTCGCTCCCGCACTCTGAAACATGTTGAGGTCGAAATCCACCTCCATCTTTATTGAATCATCGCCCCTCAAAGCTTGCCTTGCGGCCAAGCATAACGCAAAAAGCGCGCCCCAATGGAACGCGCTTTAAAATTTATGTAAAGTGAAGCCAATTGCGCGGCTAGACCTTAATTTCCAGTCGCATTATCAATGTTGAGAGTTACGCTTGGGCCCATGGAAGACGTTAGCGAAATCTTCTTCATGTAAGTGCCTTTTGCACCAGTAGGCTTAGCCTTCTGAACAGCACCAACGAATGCCAAAATGTTTTCTTCCAGCTTTGCAGCTGAGAAAGACGCTTTGCCTAGACCTGCGTGAACAACACCAGCTTTTTCAGCTTTAAACTGGACTTCACCACCTTTAGCAGCCTCAACAGCCGCTTTTACATCCATTGTTACTGTGCCAACTTTAGGGTTTGGCATCAAGTTACGCGGGCCAAGAACCTTACCAAGACGACCTACAATTGGCATCATGTCAGGTGTTGCTATGCAGCGATCGAATTCGATCTTGCCGCTTTGAACGATTTCCATCAGATCCTCTGCACCAACAATATCAGCTCCGGCTGCAGTCGCTTCATCAGCCTTATCACCGCGTGCAAACACAGCCACGCGCATAGTTTTACCAGTGCCGTTTGGCAGCGCAATTTTTCCACGAACCATTTGGTCTGCGTGACGTGGGTCAACACCAAGAACGACTGAGATTTCGATAGTCTCATCAAACTTTGCTTTAGCGTTGTCTTTGACTAGCGCCACTGCCTCGGAGACAGTGACGAGGTTCTTGCCAGCGAAGGCTTCGCGTGCGGCGGTTGTGCGTTTTCCGTACTTTGCCATATTACTTAACCTCGATGCCCATAGACCGAGCAGAGCCCAGGATGATTTTCATTGCGCCTTCGATATCGTTTGCATTGAGATCCTTCATTTTGGCCTCTGCAATCTCACGAACCTGCTTGGTAGTCACAGTGCCGACCGTCTCACGTGACGGAGTTTTAGCACCTGATTTAATCTTGGCAGCCTTCTTGAGGAAGTAAGACGCTGGTGGCGTCTTGATTTCCATCGAGAAGGATTTATCCTGATAATAAGTAATCACGGTTGGGCACGGCGCACCGGGCTCAAGATCAGCAGTCTTGGCGTTGAACGCCTTACAGAATTCCATAATATTAATACCACGTTGGCCCAATGCAGGACCTACAGGTGGGGAGGGGTTGGCTTTACCAGCTGCTACTTGCAGCTTCATGGTGCCAGCGACTTTCTTAGCCATTAGGCTTCTCCTTTTCAGCGATGGATTAAAAAACCCACCTTACAATGACCCCAAGGGTCGGCTTGTGGTGGTTCGGAGCGGATCTTACAATCCACACCTCCCACCTCTGACACACTCAAATCTGCTTAGAGACCTGAGTGAATTCTAATTCAACAGGTGTGGCACGACCAAAGATGGACACAGTCACTTTAAGACGCTGGTTCTCTTCGTCAACTTCTTCAACCATGCCATCAAAGTCCTCAAATGGACCTTCACTAACCTTAACTTTCTCACCAATCTCAAAATTAATAAGCGTGCGAGGTGCATCTTGGCCTTCTTCAACGCGGCCAAGGATTTGCTGCACTTCAGCGTCGCGCATAGGCATCGGGCGGCCCTGAGGCCCCAGAAAGCCGGTGACGCGATTTATTGAATTGATTAAGTGATAGCCATCGTCAGACATTTCCATATGGACCAGCACGTAGCCGGGCATAAAGCGACGTTCGGCCGTGACCTTCTTGCCACGACGTATTTCGATTACTTCTTCAGTTGGAACCAAAACTTCGCCAAACTGCTCTCCTAAACCGTGTTCTTCTACAGAAGCACGAATGGATTCTGCGATCTTCTTTTCGAAGTTCGACAGGACACTGACAGAGTACCACCGTTTCGCCATGTTGCTCGCCACCTTGTCGTCGTGCACCACCATCTTAAAATGGATCAGCGCAAAAGTTTCAATCTGTTCGCAGCGTTTGCCACGAGAGTCTCGAAAAATAAAATCGGCGTGCAACACGATTCGCAGCACGCCATTCCAAGAATTTCATGTCAGTTACCGCGCAACTTCATCCAATTCAAGGGGTGCTGATCGCAAATCCTTCACAGGATCAAAACGCAGTAAGCACGCTCTCAAGCCCAAAGCGGATAAACATATCTACCACCGTAAAAAACAACGCCATAACGGTCGCCATGATTAGCACCATGATTGTGGTTAAAGTAACCTCACGTCGCGATGGCCAAACGACCTTGCCGACTTCGGCACGGACCTGCTGAATAAATTGTAATGGGTTGGTTCTGGCCATGGTCTATCCTTAAGAACTGTAAACGGGATTTAGGTAGCTGTCTTGGCTGGGCTTTTCAACCCTTTCTGCTTGCGCAAAGGCGCGTGCAGTATGGTAACATTGTCCATTGCTTCGATTTGCACCATTTGCGCATCGTAAATCACCCCTGCTTGTGTGAGTGTGTCTGCTCCATAAAGATCAAAATGCTTGTTTTCAGTATTTACTGGAAACAATTTTCGTGCCTTCTCAGCGTGCTTACCAATTTCGCCACCTTGCGCCCAAGCCAGCGTTTGACAAACGGCCGGCACTGACAAACTTTGATGAACGCGGCCCTTAATCAGTTTAATCTTGCGGCTGACATCCCAACCCAACATGTGGCGCATAATCAAGCGTTGCGTTAGGTGATAATCTTCTTGCCTCCATACGTAGATTTCGCCAACACCTTTTATTTTTCGTAATTTGGCAATGTAATCTGCCCAATCAATTTTGCGCCAATCGTTACGGGCCCGAAATTTATCTGGCTCGATACATAAAGACCCCAAAAGCACCTGACTATAAGCTGACTCCAAAAACGACGCTGGATTACGCACAGCCAAAAACAATTGCGGCCTGATCGGAGCCCATGTTGCAAACAGTTCGGTCAAGCGTTCGATCGCTAAAGGATAAACCGGTAAACTGACGCACCCATATTTATCCGACAACGTTTCAACAAAATTTTCCTCAGAAAACACAAGACGGTCTTTGCTTTCGGCCAGAAATGCCAACTGATCATGTGCTGTGCGACCTGACACATTACCTTTCGACCAAGACAACCCAAACATAGCCCCAAGATTGCAGCCGTGTTTCCGCAAAAACCTTGGTCCATAACAACGAATACCCTCGTCAGATATCATAATGCTATTTTTGAAGAGCACCTTTTGAAGATGCGATGTTCCAGTCTTATGTGCACCTATATGTATGGCAATGGATTGTGGCAAGCGGGGCAATTTTATCTCCCGTTTAACCACATTAACACCCTGACTACGAGTGGCTTGGCAGGGGCTAAGAGACTCGAACTCTTGGCCTACGGTTTTGGAGACCGTCGCTCTACCAACTGAGCTAAACCCCTATGCCGAGTGTTGAGATAACGATGGCTACAGCACTTGGCAACCGCAAACCGCGCTAGTCGTAAGGCTTTAATGGCTTGAGTGTGCTGAGGGTGCCAAACGACTGGTGAATAATCTCATCGGCAGACTTAAACCGGAAGCTGGAACCGCCACCAGGAAAGACACTTGTGAATGGTGGTTGAACCTCCAAGTCAGCAATATGCAGACACAGTGGGTTTAAAATATTTTGTGATTTAGCCTGAGCATTTACCATTACTGGCAGCAGACCTGACTGTTCTTTGGGGATCCCCCAAGGAGAGGTCACAATTAAACCATTTGAAGGAGCTGATCGTTGACTGCGCGGGCTTTTCTGCCCTGCAGCCAACGCCTCTCGATCTAGAATCTGCGATTGGCTGACGGATGATTTGCGCTTATTCAAAAATTTTACTAACGCCAAAAGTGCCAAAATACCAGCTAAACTGCTAAAAATAATCAATGTATCAATCGTCTTTTCAGCGGCTCTATAAATCACCTCCGCGCGATTTCCTATGAAGGGTTCAATCACGACCAAGTCATCTGAAATGGGGATGTCCATTACAGATAATTCTCCCCAAATCAGATCTACCCATTCGCTGCTATGGTTCAATGTACCGTTCACCGTGACAATAATACGCTCACCATTCCCCTGCGCTACTAATTGATGTTCGATCAGACTAATATCGTCAAACCTAACCACAAGCACTGCACTAACCTCACGAACTTTTTCGTCGGCCAATATGATAACCCCCCATTTAGCCCCGAACAGATCAAACCGACCTTGGTCAAAGGATGGAATATAAACGCCCACGATATTGACCTCACCATTGACCGATATATCGGTACTTGCATTCCATTTCGGAAGGGGAGACGGGTCAGGTGGACCTTCTGCAATCTGGGCTTTAGCGTCAACAATATTGGCTGAATAGATCTGATACTCCTGGTTAGCGAAATAGCCCGCCCCAAGAGCTAGGGTCAAATAAATTATCCAGTTAAAGCGGAATGGTAGCAGGAGCATTTTCAGGATCATTTATGCTGGCTCGTGGCTTTCATCAAATTAACTAAATTAGTGCTACTAATGGCGATTTCATGGAACACTACAGCGTCAATTAGACAATGCCACCATAGAATTTTTACAGTGCAGCGATTGTTAAAATGTTAAGTTGGCTAGGTCAAATTTTAGCCGAAACTTAAACAGCACGTTTCGCTCGAATAATACAGCCATTTCATATTTGCGAACTAAAAAAAATAGTCGCGCATGGCGCGATTTGCAAATTATGGCGTCAAGGATCAAATTTGGTTTTACACCAGGAATAGACGGAGTTTTTGAACCATATCAGAGCACTTTACCAAGGAAAGCGGGAGAACCCATCATATCAACAATTGGCCAAGGATATGATGAAATCACGCGGCCGGAAAACTTATCAATGACTGTAGGTTAAAGCATTGTGTTTTAGGCTAAGTCGCGAAATAAAAAAATCAGGTCAATAGATGTAGCATCAGCGTTGGAGTCGCTCTAATAGCGCCGATATTTACTTGCGATTCTTTACGTTCAAATTTTGACTTAGCAATAATGACGTCTTGTTATTTTGGGGTAAATAGTAGCCCAATTAAAAATAGTAATCTGGCTATTTTGAAATAGGTGCATGATCAAGAATGACGTACGGCCTTTGGTAGGCAAATGTCACCGAGTGGGTTAATTGGTTACAAATTCGGTGGGCGGTACATTCTGCGGCACAACCAGTTCAGGATTATTTTCCAAAACATTACCTTCAAGGATTGTGTCATCCGCCTGAAGAACCTCGGGCGTGCCATCAAACCAATCGGCGTTCTGGCGAATTGTGCGTTCTATGGCCCGGGCCGCGTTGAAAGATAGTCCCTCCATTTGTTCAGCTTTGCCTCGCGTAAAGCCAGACCCAAGAAACGGAATCGTACAGCAAGGTTCAAACACGGTTATCTGGATCAGTTCGTCGTTCAATTTTGTCTGCGTTGAATCCTGAAAAAAATTGACAGAAAAGATCAACGCAGACTTTGGCGAATAGACGAGCGGGATCCCTGGATACGCAAGCACATAGCCTTGGACAGAAACGCCAACATGAAAATATTTATCACCAAAAAAGCGCGCATCACCCAATCGGTCTTCAACAGCTGTAACCATGGCAGCCTGCCACTCAGCATCTTCGACGGTACGTGAAAATGGACCTTTAGCAGGTTCATTTACCACAGCGATATTGTGACCAAGCCGGAATGTACCAACAGGATCTGGCACACTGGCAAGATCGTCGCGAATTCCACCACAAGCAGTAAGTATTAAAAGAAACAATAAAGTTACAAAATTACGCATATTAGTTCCTTTAATTTTGCTTTTAACTATCGAAGCATGTCCATGCTCGCAATCAATCTTAGGAAATACCGAAGGCATCTCATTTCTTGTTGCTTAACAATGGCGAAAATTTACAATTAAGATTCTGTTGCATAGGCCACTGCAATAGGAACGCAATGTACTGTGTGTGACATTCATTGTGCTATTGTACCTACTTTTTATTGTTTTAAATCGTCGTTCGTGTAAAGAAAGTGGCGACAGCAAATAATCTCAGTGCGCTGTCCAACAGACCATAATAAAAAGCTTACCACCTGCAGCTTCGCCGTCTTTGGGGCAGTCTGCCTTGATGATCCTTTCCGCCAAAAAATAGCATTGGTGAACTGAGTGCAAAATCATCAAATAAAAAACCAACACACTAAAATGCGTGAGGTAGGAAGGCTCAATATTGCCAATCTCATGAATGAAAATCATGGCGACTTTTTTAAGGCCATCAATCTCATCAATCAACAAATGTATTTTTCAAAAATAATAGCAACTGAGGAGACCCCAATATAGAAACCCATAATTACAACAGCAATAAAAAAGCCCCACAAAAATATCCAACGAGGGACCACAACAATCCAGTGCTGCAAACACGCTTTTATCTACAAACTATAAATACCGAATAATAGCATAGTCCAAATTTCGCTGGTCGGCGCAAACTTGTAAATTTGACCATAGGTGCAACGAATTCAAACCTAGGACCATTGGGGATAGAAAATGATTTGATTAAGTGAACCGGTTATTCCTTGGAAAACCACGCGGTGCCATGCGGCCAGCTCCCGCACGTTTCGCTGCCCATTCACTTAGTTCAGTTTGAGTGCGGGTGCGTCCTGCAGGATCGAGCCATGACAAGCCATCGCTAAGCTTAAATGTCGTTGCGTCTGACAAACCGCCATCTTTGTACTTTTGCAATCGAACACCCTTGCCACGGCCCATCTCGGGCAGCTCATCAAGTGGGAATAGAATTACCTTGCGGTTTTCACCAACACACGCCACGTAGTCGCCCGCAATAGTAGAACAAACCTTAGCACGCACTTCACCCCTGACGTTCAATACCTGTTTGCCCGCACGGGTCTGCGCAACCACGTCATCTTCGGATACCACGAACCCATCACCCGCCGACGATGCGACTAGCAACTTATTGCCGACACGATGAATGAACAACGCAACGATTTCAGCCTCGTTAGGCAGGTCCACCATCAGCCGCAGCGGTTCTCCCATGCCACGCCCACCTGGAAGGACAGATGCGCCAAGCGTATAGAACCTCCCATTGCTGCCAAACACCAATAATCTATCGGTAGTTTGCGCATGAAACACAAACCTTCCCTCATCACCGTCTTTAAATTTTAATTCTCGCGCAAGGTCGATATGGCCCGTCATTGCACGAATCCAACCCATTTTTGAACAGACGACGGTAACTGGTTCTTTGTCGATCATCGCTTCAAGAGGGACATCCTCAACTACACCGGCAACAGCGAATGCCGTTCGTCGCGCACCGCCCTTGGATTTTGAGCCGAATAAACTGCGTGTTTCACGCAGCTGCTCTGCAACGGTTTTCCATTGCATATCCTCACTATCTAAAAGGTCCTCCAGCCCAACGCGTTCAAGCATCAAAGCGTCACGTTCTTTGACAAGCTCAATTTCTTCAAGACGGCGTAAAGACCGTAGGCGCATATTCAAGATAGCTTCAGACTGTACTTCGGTCAGCCCCATTTCACTGCCCTTCAGCGGTGCGACATAATCAGCCTCGTCCATGGCGCGGACGTGGGCCTTGCCCCAATCTTCTGTCATCAAAGCTATCTTCGGACTGTCATCGTAGCGAATGATGTCGATCACACGATCCAGGTTCAGAAAGGCAATTATAAAACCTTCGAGGACTTCAAGCCGATGGTCGATCTTAACCATCCGGTGCGTGCTGCGACGAAGCAATACATCACGACGGTGATCAAGGAAGGCGCGCAGCACTTCCTTTAGCGAACACACCTTTGGCGTGAGACCATCGATCAGCACGTTCATGTTTAGGCTAAAACGCGTTTCTAGTTCAGAATTTCGGTACAGCATACCCATCAAAACTTCGACATCGACGTTTTTAGACTTTGGTTCCAATACAATGCGAATATCTTCGGCAGATTCATCGCGCACGTCAGCAAGAATTGGAACCTTCTTCAAGTCGATAATCTCAGCAAGTTTTTCAATCAGCCTTGATTTTTGAACTTGATAGGGGATCTCTGTAATAATGACCTGCCACTGGCCACGACCCAGATCTTCGACCTCGTACTTACACCGCAAGCGGAAACCGCCCTTACCGGAGCGATAAGCCTCAGCAATATTTTCTTTCGGTTCAACAATGACCCCACCTGTGGGGAAATCTGGTCCGGGAATATAATTCAGTAAGGTTTCATCGCGCGCATCTGGTGTTTTGATCAGATGCAAACACGCACCGATAAGTTCTTCTAGGTTGTGGGGGGGGATGTTCGTCGCCATGCCAACTGCGATGCCGCTTGATCCATTCGCTAAAAGGTTCGGGAACGCCGCTGGCAACACGACAGGCTCTTCTAGCGTGCCATCGTAGTTTTCCCGAAAATCAACTGCGTTTTCGTCTAAACCTTTTAACAGTGCTTCTGCAGCCGCGGTCATCCGTGCTTCGGTATATCTCGCTGCAGCAGGGTTATCACCGTCAATATTGCCAAAATTTCCTTGGCCATCGACGAGCGGATAACGCACATTAAAGTCCTGAGCTAAACGCGCCATGGCATCATAAATCGCAGCGTCACCGTGAGGATGATAGTTACCCATAACATCACCAGAAATCTTAGCAGATTTTCGGAACCCCCCCTTGCTGGCGAGCTTTAGTTCACGCATAGCAAATAGAATTCGCCGGTGCACCGGTTTCAACCCGTCACGGGCATCAGGCAAGGCGCGGTGCATGATCGTTGACAGCGCATAGGTCAAATATCGATCACCCAGCGCACGGCGCAGCGTTTCGGTCGGGTTCATCTTAGGGTCTAGCGCATCATCATTCATAAATGGTGTCTACCGAAGGCCTATTTGCACGACAACGAATAAATTTAATTCGACATACGAATTTTTCTATTAAAAACAGACCTCCTGATTAAACAACAACAGATTTGTTAAAGTTTTGCAGTGCGATGAAGTTGAACCCACAAGTATTTCCACTGTCAAACCAGTGGTGGCGACTATCACCGAATAAAAATAGACATCAGCGAAGTTGCTGTGTCGCACATGAACATGCAGATTGTGTCAGGTACAAGATTTTGAGTCACAACTACCCAATACTGTGCCACCAAACTTGAGGTGCAGAACATTTACGCAGACAGTTGGCGAGTTTCAGCGCTGTCGACTAATGAATTGAAGGTTGGATCGCCGAAAACCTATTTAATAGATAAAAAGTTTTAAAACGTACTTTGATAGCCTCTTGCCGTGTTAAAAAATGCGAGGCATGAAGTCGGATATGAAAAAAACAATACTTATTACGGGCTGCTCTTCCGGGATTGGCTACGATGCAGCGTACGGAATGCGCAAAGCGGGATGGCGTGTTTTTGCATCGTGCCGTCAGCAAGCTGACTGTGATCGTTTAAGGGCAGAAGGTTTCGACGCTCCATTGATCGATTACGCTGATCCCACCAGTATTGAAGCTGGACTGTCTGAGGTTTTCACCGCTACGAATGGGACTCTTGACGCATTGTTTAACAATGGTGCTTTTGGAATTCCTGGCGCGATCGAAGACCTGCCGCGCGAGGCGCTATGTGAAATTTTTGAGACAAATGTGTTTGGCGTTCATGACCTGACAGTCCGCGTTATTCCCGCCATGCGCACGCAAGGTCACGGGCGGATTATTCAAAACTCATCTGTTCTTGGACTGATCGCGATGCGTTGGCGGGGGGCCTACATAGCGACAAAGTTTGCGCTCGAGGGGCTTACGGACACCCTACGAATAGAGATGGCCGATACCAATATTAAGATCATTACGATCGAACCGGGACCAATAACGTCTAATATTCGCAAAAATTCGATTCCACATTTTGAAAAGTGGGTAGATTGGAAAAACTCACCCCGTCAAGCACAATACGAATTAGGCCTTCGCAAACGTTTGTACGACGATCGTGGAGCAGATAAGTTTGAGTTACCTGCCTCTGCGGTGACTGCTAAACTGCTAACAGCTGTCACACATCGTAATCCGAAACCGCGTTATTACGTCACAACCCCAACTTACATGATGGGGTTTTTACGACGAATTCTAACATCGCGAGCCCTAGACCGTGTGCTGCGCAAGGGCTAACCCTTCCCTTTTGTGTATCTCCTGCTAACTACTAATTAATTTGTTAAAGGACCAAAACTCATGGCCAACAATTCATTCTTCTACGTCATAATTGTTGTCTGCCTAATTGTGGCGGGCGTTCTGGCTTGGGGCTTGTCGACGTTTCAAGCAGGCGGCGACGGCAAGAAATCAAATAAAATCATGCAGCTGCGAATCGCAGCACAATTCCTAGCTGTTATCGTAATCGTAGGCTTTGCCTACTTCCGTTCCCAAGGGGGTAACTGATGGTTGTTTTAAATAAAATTTACACAAAAACTGGCGATGGTGGCGAAACTGCATTGGGCAACGGTAGCCGTGTAGCAAAACATTCAAAGCGCGTTAATGCATATGGCACAGTTGACGAGACAAATGCAGCAGTTGGTCTTGCTCGGCTGCACGCAAATGGTAACATAGACGCACAATTGGCGATGATACAGAACGATCTGTTCGATCTGGGCGCAGATTTGTGCCGTCCAGACATGGAAAAAGACGTTGACGCAGAATATCAGCCACTCCGGATGACCAATACACAGGTCACGAGACTGGAACACGAGATTGACGCTATGAATGATGTTCTGTCACCGTTACGCAGCTTTATTCTTCCAGGCGGGTCTGCATTGGCAGCACATTTGCACCTTTGCCGTACAGTTTCGCGGCGCGCAGAGCGATTGTCTGTGGAATTGGCAACTGTCGAAACGGTGAACGCGGCGGCAGTCAAATACCTTAACCGTTTGTCTGATTGGTTTTTCAACGCCTCACGGATCGCCAACAATGATGGCAAAGATGATGTATTATGGGTTCCAGGCGCAAACCGTTAAGTTGTAATTGATAAATAATTTGGCGTCACAAACTCTTTATACGTCGATTTTGTGCTGTTTTCCTCATGTCAGTCACGCTACCAAACTGCAGACAATAGAATCCAAACTGGGAGAAATCGCTGATGAAGGTCCTCGTACCCGTCAAACGCGTAATTGATTATAACGTTAAAGTTCGTGTCAAAGCGGACGGCAGCGGTGTTGATCTTACAAACGTCAAGATGTCTATGAACCCGTTCGATGAAATAGCAGTCGAACAAGCCATCCGTCTTAAGGAGGCTGGAAAGGCTGACGAAATTATCGCCGTTTCCATTGGCGTTAAGCAATCCCAAGAAACACTCCGCACAGCTCTGGCAATGGGAGCTGATCGTGCAATTTTAGTTGTTGCCACAGATGATGTGCACAATGATATCGAACCACTCGCCGTTGCTAAGATCCTTAAAGCTATCATCGACGAAGAGAAGCCAAGCATGGTATTGGCCGGAAAGCAGGCAATTGACAACGACATGAATGCAACCGGCCAGATGCTGGCAGCTCTTACAGGTTGGGCACAAGGCACATTTGCGTCCGAACTTGATGTGGATGGCGACACTGCCACAGTAACACGCGAAGTAGACGGCGGCTTGCAAACCATCAAACTTAAGATGCCTGCGATCATCACGGTCGATTTACGGTTGAATGAACCGCGCTACGCATCCTTGCCTAACATCATGAAGGCAAAGAAAAAGCAGATGGATGAAAAAACACCTGCAGATTATGGCGTAGATATTAAACCGCGTCTCACAATAGTCGGAAACGCGGAACCTGAAACGCGCGCAGCTGGAATCATAGTTGGCTCAGTTGATGAGTTAATTGAGAAACTCAAAGAAGTGGGAGCTGTATAAATGTCTGTTCTTTTAATCGCTGAAGTTGTGAATGGTGAATTGTCCATGGATGCTACAGCAAAGGCCCTGACAGCTGCGAAGTCGTTAGGTGCCGTTACCGTTTTGTGCGCCGGATCTGCTTGCCAAGTTGCTGCTTCAGATGCTGCTAAACTTGATGGCGTTTCGAAGGTTCTGTGTGTATCAGATGATGCCTATGGTCATGACTTAGCTGAACCAATGGCTGATATGATCATCTCATTGGCGAGTGATTACTCCCATATAGTTGCGCCTTCCACCGCTGCGTCCAAAAACATTATGCCACGCGCCGCAGCGATGCTCGACGTGATGATTATTTCCGAGGTGGTCGAAGTGGTCGACTCCGAAACATTTGTGCGCCCAATCTATGCAGGCAACGCATTGCAAACGGTAAAATCAACAGATGCTACTAAAGTTATGACTATCCGGACAGCAACTTTTGACGCTGCTGGGATGGGTGGTTCTGCGACTATCGAGGAAATAGAAAGCGCTGGAAACTCCGGTTTATCTGAGTGGATCGAAGACAAAGTTGCAACATCTAATCGCCCTGAACTGACCTCAGCGGGGATCGTCGTATCTGGCGGTCGTGGTGTTGGCTCGGAAGATGATTTCAAACTAATCGAAAGTTTGGCTGATAAACTGGGTGCCGCTGTGGGTGCGTCCCGTGCAGCAGTAGATTCCGGTTATGCGCCGAACGACTGGCAGGTTGGCCAGACTGGCAAAGTAGTGGCACCTGACATGTACGTTGCAGTAGGAATTTCAGGAGCAATCCAGCACTTGGCTGGCATGAAAGATTCCAAAGTCATAGTTGCGATCAACAAAGACGAGGAAGCGCCAATCTTTCAAGTAGCAGATTTTGGTCTTGTTGCCGATTTGTTTGATGCCTTGCCTGAATTAACTGAAAAGCTAAGCTAAACTTACGAATTTAGTATATGATTTTATTTTGAAAGGCCCACCTTAGTTGGTGGGCCTTTTTTTCGTATCACGATTCAAATAAGAGAAAGAATTTGTGAACTACGCAACTCTTTCGCAGCAGCCTCATTTCACTTTGATCCCAAACGTTTTTTATCACTAGGTCGTCAAGCGATAGAAAATACCTGACGTTCCACGTTCTGCACGGCCAAAGTAATATTAAAAAAGGGGGGCATAAAATTTTGAATATTACGAAAGTTAAATACTTAGGAAAGTTTAATAATTGCCATTGCATTTATCATTCTGTACACGCGATGTGAGCCAAAGAAAGAGACTAGTTTCTTCGCCAACCCCACAAGCGTCGTCATCAAGTCAATACAGGATTTCTTTAAATAGTCCAAAACCATCAAGAACCACTCTATCGACAGCGCAAGACATCCCATAAAATAGCTTGTAGAAATACCTTGGCTGGATTGATCTTAGGCTAGAGAGCAATCGATCTAGTAGTTAGAGCAATGAATTGCTCGTCACCCCTCGGATGCAACTTATAATACAAATTGCTGAAACTCGCAGCACTCAGGCATCAGGCATCAGGCATCAGGCATCAGGCATCAGGCATCAGGCATCAGGCATCAGGATAAAAAATGCAACGGCATAGTGGCACGACAATTAAATTTGTGTGAATGCGCCGCGCTTGAGACTGCCTCTGCACGAGCCTAAGGTGTCACAAACTAATAAAGGGCAGATGGAAATGGGCATTGAACGGATCGGCGTCGTAGGCGCAGGACAGATGGGTAGCGGCATAGCGCATGTTTGCGCTCTGGCAGGATACGACGTGTTGTTGACGGACGTAAGCGAAGACGCCCTTGCTGCTGCTGTTCAAAAAATTTCTGGAAATATGGACCGTCAAATATTTAAGGGCCTAATTACTGCAATTGACAAAGACGAAGGTCTGCGCCGAATTGATACAACGTTGAAATTGGTCGATCTTGGACCCACAGATTTAGTGATTGAAGCCGCGACCGAACGCGAGACTGTAAAACAGGCGATTTTTGAGGATTTGCTCCCCCACCTTACACCAGATACGATTCTTACTTCCAACACGTCATCGATTTCCATCACACGGCTTGCGTCTCGTACGGACCGCCCAGAAAAGTTTATGGGGTTTCATTTTATGAACCCAGTCCCGATTATGCAATTGGTCGAATTAATCCGGGGCATCGCGACAGACGTTCCGACATATGATGCCTGCAAAGCCGTAGTTGAGCGGCTTGGAAAAACATCCGCCACAGCCGAAGATTTCCCAGCCTTTATTGTCAATCGAATCCTGATGCCTATGATCAACGAGGCCGTTTATGCGCTTTACGAAGGCGTCGGTAGCGTCCAGTCTATTGATACGTCGCTAAAACTTGGTGCAAACCATCCGATGGGACCACTTGAACTTGCTGACTTCATCGGCCTAGATACTTGCTTGTCGATAATGAACGTGTTGCACGAAGGGCTGGCTGATACTAAATACCGCCCCTGCCCCCTGCTAACAAAATATGTAGAGGCTGGTTGGTTAGGCCGAAAAACGAAACGCGGATTTTACGACTATCGCGGTGAAAAGCCAGTTCCAACGCGCTAGTCTTTCAGCGCCAACGTGTGTTGGCGCAGCCATGCCATAAATGCCCGTGGATCATCTCCCCGTTCGGCGATTTCCTCTGGTGTGATCGGTTTGCCAATGACGGGGTTTTGCGGTTTATCAAAGGCGTGAACAATTTCGTGAATCAGCAAGCCTTGGCGCAGTGTCGCGTTGATCTGGTTGGCAATTTGATAGATTCGCGAATTACTGCCTGGAAAAAAACATGGGACGACTGTTGCGCCAGATCGACGAATCATTTTGGCTGTGAAGACGTTCCATTCTTCTTCGACGGCGGGCCCCCACATCGTTTCAGAAGATGCAACTACACCAGAAGGAAAAATCGCAATCAATCCACCATTGCTCAGATGTTCCATAGATTTTGCCCGCATTTCAATCATTTTTTCTTGCGCATCCACTTGGTGCACAAACGGGACTGGAATCATGTAACTCGATGCGGCTTCGTCAATCCCAGTTAATAGGGACCGTGTCAGAATACGATAATCATTACGGCGGCGACCAATCAGGTCCGCAAGAACCATCCCATCAATCATACCATGGGGATGGTTCGCTACAAACATTACAGGACCCTTTTCAGGGATATTTTTAAGCTGGTCTTTCGGAGTATGAATATCAATTCCCATAATCTTCATTGTGGCAGGCCAGAATGCCTGACCGGTAGGCTGGCCCATTTTCTCAAAAGCTCGGATGCGCCGGACAATTGTAATCTTACCCGTCATCCATTCAATCGCCTTAATGAACCAACGTTTAGTTCTGCTATCAAAGGTTTCAGAATACGTAAGGGAACGTCGATCATATACGCGCTTAACTTCAGCCTCAACGGGTGACGTCTGTGATCTTGTCAACATATCAGTCAAACCCTGTTCTCTACCCTTTCGAGGTTTGGGATATTAGTCCCCTTCCCCAAACTTGTCTGCCACAAGTTCTTCCAGCGCATCCATGAGCTGGTCTGCCTGAAGGCCTTTTGTTTCAACCTCAATAGAGGTTCCAATGGAAGCTGCCAACATCAAAAGCCCCATAATACTATCACCATCAGCCGACATCCCATCTTTTGATACTTCAGCTTGCGCATCAAATTTCTCAACTGTTTCAACAAACTTGGCAGACGCACGTGCGTGCAACCCTTTAATATTATTAATCCTCAGGGGGCGTAGCGTCATTTTATACCTTATGAGTCCAAATCGACAGCGTGGCTGTCAATATATTTGCGTCCTGCATCCAACGCTGCATTCACTGCATCGAGCACAGTTTTATTGCGCGATTTGGAAAGTTTTATAAGCATCGGAAGATTCGCACCATACAAAATTCGGCGATTATGAAGACGACACGCCCGAAGAGATAGGTTGGAAGGCGACCCACCAAACATATCAGTCACGATCACCACACCACTACCTTTATCCACGGAATCTGCTGCATTACAAATTTCATCTTGCTTCAGACTTCGATCATCGTCGGGTGCAATAGCGATGGTATGGATCCCAATCTGTTTTCCAACGACATGCTCCACAGCCGACAGATACTCTGCCGCCAACCCACCATGCGCAACAATCACGATTCCGATCAAATTTGCCACCCGTTGATCTGCCCTATGGCAGTGGACCCATCCGAGTCCGATCCATTTCTCGATGTCGTTTAGACACCTGCCAACCTTGGTTCGCAAGTGCCAAGGTTAATTGTTCAGTTACGTAGACAGATCGGTGTTGTCCACCAGTGCAGCCAAACCCAATGCTGAGATGGGATTTACCCTCATCTCGGAAGGCGGGCAGCAGCATAAGAATTAGATCTGACACCTTAGTTAAAAATCCTAAAAACCGCGGATCCGTTTCGATATATGTCCCCACAGCAGTATCTACGCCTGTCGACTCACGCAGCGATGGTTCCCAATATGGGTTCTTAAGAAACCGGCAGTCGAACATCATGTCCATCCCTTTGGGGGGACCACGTTTGTACGAAAATGACTGTAAACTAATGCCAAACAGAGAAGAACCACAATCCCCAAACCAATCTGTCAGGTGCGCCTTCAGATCATGAGGCGACATTTCTGATGTATCCAAAAGGAATTCTGCCGTTTGACGTAACGGCAGAAGTAAGTCCGCCTCTCTCCTGATCCCTTGAATTGCAGGCTCATCAGGGGCAAGCGGATGCCGGCGGCGCGTTTCTGAATAACGCCGTATCAAGATGTCTTCCCCTGCTTCAAGAAACAGTAACTGTGCGTCAATATCCACCCGTTGGTGTAGTTGTGTCATCAAATCTGACACGTTAGACAGGGTAAAGTCACGGTTTCGAACATCAAGCCCAATTGCAAGTGGACGCGGCAAAGCACCATCCGTCAATCGTGGGATCAGGGTCAATGGGACGTTATCGATCGTTTCAAACCCAAGATCTTCAAGTACATTGATCGCGGTGGACCGCCCTGCACCAGACGGACCACTGACAACTATCAGTTTTTGCGGCTTTGAAGTATTACTGATCACCTTGATCCTCGAATAGGCATTTTAATCTACTAACCCGTTTATCATGTAATGCATAATAACATTGGAAAAATGCGGGGCCGCGACGGTGTGAAGCAGCGCAATATCATGCCCAAGTAGTGTGATCTTCTTTTGATTTGGTAAACGCTCAAGTTCATCTATACCCAAATCGACAATCAAATGTAATGGCGCAGACGCTGCTGGAACAACATTCAAGATACCAACGCCGCGCGCTTCGATGCACCCTATCAGGTTCGGCGGGCAAGTGGCCATCAAAGTTGCACGTGTTGCCACAAGCCATGTTATATCATCAGCCAAAAGAGACGCACCAAGGGACAAAAGTTTAAAAGCCATTGCAGATTTACCAGAACCTGAAGGTCCCACAATTGCAACCGCTTGGCCGCATATTACAACAGTACTCGCGTGAAGTTGAAGGCTGCCATCAGGCCTATTTTTTGGTTGAACGGACAACATTTAAACGGGAAGACTAACCACAAAGCGCGCGCCAAGCGGTTCAGACCCAATTTCTGTGTCTGCCAGATGAATATTTTCAGCCCAGATAACGCCACCATGCGCTTCAACGATTTGTTTGGAAATAGCCAATCCAAGGCCAGAATTATCCCCAAATTGCGTATCTGGTCGTTCAGAGTAGAAACGTTGGAACACCTTTTGTAATGCGCCCTCTGGAATGCCAGGACCAGTGTCTTCGACAACAATCAAAATGCATTTTTCGCGCCTGCGGGCCCAAACTCGGATCACATCACCATTTTCACAAAAAGAGATCGCGTTGGAAATAAGGTTAACGATGACCTGCGCCAGACGCCCCTCGAGCCCAACAATCTTAATCTGACCATGAGGGAGGTCTGAGATAAAATCTACATCTTTTTCTTTAGCTTGATCACCAAAGAATTTAGCTAGATTTTCAAGTGTTTTGATTAAGTTAAATGCTTTTTCTTCTTCTTTGACCAGTTCCGAATCCAGCCGTGACGCATTTGAAATATCACTAACAAGGCGGTCTAATCGCTGCACGTCATGTTCGATCACCTCAAGCATACGTTCGCGATGATCTTCACGCGTTACTTTGCGGAGGGTGCCGACAGCAGATCGCAAAGATGCCAAAGGATTTTTAATTTCATGGGCTACATCAGCTGCAAATTGTTCGTTGCCTTCAATGCGTTCAAACAGGGCTGAAAGCATACCACGAATTGCTCCCGACAGCCGGCCAATCTCATCTGGGCGACCCGTAAAGTCAGGAATGTAGATTCGGTTAGGCGACATTTTAAGCGCGTTACGGTCTCGCCCAAATTCGGCGGCTTGGGCCAGCTCGGATAGGGGATGAGCAATGGTTGACGCCAGTGTAAGGCTCATCGCGATCGAGACAATAATGCCAATAATAAACATCTGCAAAAGTGGTTCACGGTCGCGACTCACCAATGCATCAAGTTCACCAGGCGCAGAGACTAATGCGATGACACCAACCGGTGTGCCTCCTTGCTGAACGACAGGGGTAAGCACTTTAAAATAGGATTGGCCTTGGAGATCCACTTGAGTTTCAATCCATGTGCCTACTTCAAGCGTAGTTGCTACTGCATTCTGCAGTTCTGCAGTAAGATCAAGCGGAGCCATATCTTGGTCGACACCGTTAAAAAAACTAGATAAATTTTGAAAAAAACTATTAAACGCATTAGTAAAGAAGATACCACGATTATCGAGTTCAAGCCCTGGAACGGATTTTTCTTGCGGTGTGGGGTCAGACCATTTTTGGACAATCGTCCCGTTTAAATCAAGAAGGTACACGTCAATACTTCCCCGAAGATCCAAATTTTCGAGCGTGATTTGTCTCTCCATACCTTCGTCGCTCATGACATTTACTGGAGCGTTAAGCGGAAGTTGAGCCTCTAATAGATCAGCAATCAATTCAACTTCGTTTACCAGCGCGCTTCCACGTTGATAAGGTAGATTACCACTTAAAGGATTTAGATAAAGGACACTCGCAACAAGAACAATCAGACCCAAAAGGTTAAATATTGTTATTTTTCGTGCCAACGGTGATTTGCGCAAGTGGAACAATCCACGCTGCTTGCGCCTCGGCGCTGTTCGAACATTCATTGATGGTGCAACAAAAACGTCACTAAGCGACACCTGATCTTGACTGTGCACAGCGTCGCGCACAGATTTTAGATCCCGAATGTTAAGCTTTGGGGCAACCGTCATTAAAAGCCTTCTTAATCTTCGTTGTAACGATATCCGATACCGTAAAGCGTCTCGATCGCCGAAAACTCATCATCCGCAGTACGCATCTTCTTGCGCAGGCGTTTAATGTGGCTGTCGATGGTGCGGTCGTCAACGTAAACTTGGTCGTCATAAGCCACATCCATCAATTGATCGCGAGACTTTACAAAACCGGGTCGGTCGGCAAGCGCCTGCAAAAGTAGGAATTCGGTGATGGTTAGTGACACATCGTTGCCCTTCCAGTTCACCGAATGACGCAAAGGGTCCATCATTAGATCACCACGGATCATAACTTTGGTTTCTTCAGTTTCTTCAATGATCCCTCCCGAAATCACATCCTGCCGGCGCAACAATACGCGAATGCGTTCAACCAATAAACGTTGGCTGAAAGGCTTTTTGACATAGTCATCCGCACCCATACGCAGGCCAAGAACCTCGTCAATTTCATCATCTTTAGACGTTAGAAAAATCACAGGTATCATCGTCTTCTGACGCAACCGCTGTAATAAATCCATTCCATCCATGCGTGGCATCTTGATATCCAAGACTGCTAATTCAGGCATGCTTTTATTGAACGCATCTAACGCCTGTTGACCATCTGCGTAGGTTTCGACTTCAAAGCCTTCGGCTTCCAGTGTGATTTGTACGGATGTCAAAATATTTCGATCGTCATCTACAAGTGCTATTCGTGGCATAATGCTGCCCTTTTTACTGCTCGGATTTTTACAACCTACTTTTTCTTGTATTTTTGCACTCTTTAAGGGGTACGAATCAATTTAAAATTGAAAAAAGGAATTGGGAAAGTCTTATTATATCTCTTTATACAGTAACCGACGACTAAAATGTCTCACTTATTGCCTTTGCACCTAACTTAGGTCGATGGTTCACCTCCTTGGTGGCGCTAACGTACAATTGATTGCGCTAACTGTTACAAAGATGGGTTTTAACCCACAAAACCGTCATGTTAGATCATTTCATATGGGGGCTCATTGCCTCTCAAACCTAGGAGAAAAACTATGGACCACGGCACGGTCAACCCATCTATGAAGCTGTCCGATCAGGGCATCAGCGGGCTGGGTCAGGTCTATTACAACTTCTCCGAGGACAATTTGATCGCTCAGGCGCTAGAGCGCGGCGAGGGCCAACTTGGCAATGGCGGCACATTTCTTGTCACTACTGGAAAATTTACTGGTCGCTCACCTAAGGACAAACACGTCGTACGTTCAGCAACCACAGAAGATACCGTTTGGTGGGAAAATAATGCAGGAATGACACCGGACGCATTTAATAATCTCTATATCGATTTGATCACGCACATGACCGGAAAAGATTATTTTGTGCAGGATTTGTTTGGTGGTGCTGATCCAGCACACAGATTGGACGTGCGGTTTGTTACCGAAATGGCATGGCATGGCTTGTTCATTCGACATATGATGCGCCGCCCTGAAACACTTGAGTTAGAAAGCTTTGCGCCAGATTGGACCGTAATCAATTGCCCAAGTTTCCTCGCAGACCCTAAACGTCATGGTTGTCGGTCAGAAACCGTCATCACAATGAATTTTGATCGTAAAATGATTCTTATCGCGGGTACCGAATACGCAGGTGAAAATAAGAAGTCCGTCTTTACGCTTCTGAACTACCTGCTTCCAGCGCAAAATATAATGCCGATGCATTGTTCAGCCAACCATGCCAAAGGCAATCTTGTTGATAGCGCCGTGTTCTTTGGTTTGTCTGGAACAGGCAAGACAACGTTGTCGGCCGACCCCAACCGCACATTGATAGGCGATGATGAACACGGCTGGTCGGATAGTGGTATTTTCAACTTTGAGGGTGGTTGTTACGCTAAGACCTTAGGTTTGGACCCAAAGGCCGAGCCTGAAATTTACGCGACAACCCAAATGCCAGGCACAGTAATCGAAAACATGGTGTTTGATCCTGAGACGCTGGAGTTGGATTTTAACGACGACAGTTTAACTGCAAACATGCGCTGCGCCTACCCGCTTAACTACATTTCCAACGCCAGTGATACGGCATTGGGCGGGCATCCTAAGAACATCATTATGCTGACCTGTGATGCATTCGGTGTTCTGCCCCCGATTGCGCGGCTGACACCAGCGCAAGCGATGTACCACTTCTTGTCCGGCTTTACATCCAAGGTTGCAGGCACCGAACGTGGTGTCACGGAACCTGAGCCAACGTTTTCGACCTGCTTTGGTGCACCGTTCATGCCACGCCGTCCCGAAGTATACGGTAACCTTTTGCGTGCCAAGATAGCAAACCATGGAGCAACGTGCTGGCTGGTAAATACTGGTTGGACTGGTGGAGCATATGGCAGCGGAGCGCGGATGCCAATTAAGGCAACACGCGCTTTATTGACGGCGGCGCTGAACGGGAAAATGGTCGAGGGACAATTCCGCAAAGACGCTAATTTTGGTTTTGATGTACCCGTGACCTGTGATGGTGTGGAAGATGTACTTCTTAACCCACGCGATACATGGGGCGAAGTGGCCGCCTACGATTTGCAGGCAGCTAAATTAGTTTCTATGTTCGCCAGTAACTTCGCACAATACATTCCATTCATAGATAATGATGTCAAAGACTGCGCGATTGGCTAAGATGTTGTATTGAATAGATATACTTTACCCTAGAGCACAATACTTTCGCCATGAGCCTTAGGGTGGCTTAGGGCAATAACCTTTTGCGGCTCAATACGATTTTTTTCTTGCCAATGATTGGCTTCTTTCAGGCGGGGGTAATCTGCTCGTTAACGAACAAAGTGCTTCTTAATGCAACCAAAATGCTTAAAGGCAATTCCGTATCATCACAGGTTCCCGCCGTTTTGTCAGCAAAGACTGTGCTGTGCCTGCAATGTTGGGTATCGGTTTTTTGGTTTTGATCTGGCCCAACATCTATATTAACTCATAACGAAATTTTAATAACTCCCAGCCCTGTGTTGGGGAAAAATATTTTTACGCAGCAAAGTTTTAAAAACAACATCGGATTGATGTGCCAACTCCATTATTACGTCCTGTCAATTTGGCTATGGCTATGGCTATGGCTATGGCTATTAACTGACCTTGGGTTAATAGGTTATACTGGCTAGCCTGAACAATAACACTTTTTACGAAAAAAAATTCACCATCGTGTTACCCAGTGCCCTTGCAGGACTTTCGCTTGCTTGCGGCTTCGACCTACATAGCTAGCCAATCAACGCACGACGCAACAAGTTCAGGCCTGCAAGAGCAAGAACTACAAGTGTGACAAACCGAAATGCCACCTGTGGAATACGATCTTGAACTCGGAATCCCAACCATACACCCCCCAGTGCAAACGGCAGTATTGTTAACGTCAGCGGCAGTGAGTCTATTCGGAAAACCCCCGTTTGAATATGCGATCCTGCGAGGGCCACTGCAGCCAATCCATAAATGACACCTTGCGCACGCATCTGTTCTTGTTTTGGCGTACCGATAGCTGTTAGATAACCAACTGTTGGCGGCCCCCAAATACCAGACATTCCACCAATGAAGCCAGCAAAGCAGCCTACTGCAGCCTCAATACGGGCAGACCGATGTGCCAACTTCGGATGCCACCCCACCATTTGGAGCCCTGCGAAAAGTGCAACTGGTCCACCAATCAATCCATAGAGAATACGGGTATCAAGTACACGAACAAGTTGTGCGCTGAGGACCAACATGACCAAACCACAGGCAAGAAACAGGCGGAACTGAACGACTGTTTTTATTGCACTGTTGATTCCCTGCCGTAGCGCCTGCCAACCATTTGTAACCAGTGTTGGAACTATCAACGCTGCAAGAGCTTGTTCGGGGGCCAGCACCAACGTTAAGCCCGAAATAAGAATCGTCGGCATTGCAAAGCCTACGATGCCCTTTACCAATCCAGCAAACAGCGCGACAGCAAAAACGAAAGATACTGAATAATAGCTGTCTAACCCAAGAAACTGATCCATTCTAACGGGAGTATACTGTCTCAGCACATGTAGCACGGCAATTCCGTTCAGTCACTATAGTTCGCTGAGTAAGTTTTTTACGAATTATTATTGCGCTATCGCTGCGAAAGCGGTATTTCTGCACTTGCACAATGAAGGATTTATCCATGCCACGTGACGCACATGACCATAACGTCAATTCCATGCCCGTCTTGCAGGACTTATTGACCACAACAGCTGCCGCTATCACGCCACTCCGCGCCCTGTTGGCGACTGCCAAAAACTGTGTGCGTGAAAAAGTGATGGTAGACGGCTATGCATCGGGAGCATTGGTTGAGGCGGAACAGACGGCGACTCATGGGCTGGCTTGGCTGGCAACCTACATCGAAGCATTAATACAAATGCAAGTCTGGGCCGAAAAATTACTGGTGGACAACAAGTTTGATGAGATTGAGCAATTGATCCACCAGATTGCGTTCGGTGAATATCTCTGGCAAATTAATGGTGGCATCCCAATGAACCAGAGTGAGATTGTGCGCCTGCAAGACATCGGTTTGACCAAAGACCAGATGAGCGGACTGATGGAACCCGCAGTTCAAAAACTAACTAATAGTGGGAACACCCAAGCTGCACGATTGCGTCTGGTTAATCTGATGCAAGAACGTAGCGCCGAAGCAACTGTCGGATCCACGGGCCTCGACGAAGAGCTAGACATGATCCGCGAACAGTTCCGTCGTTACGCAGTCGACAAGATAGAACCATTTGCCCATGAGTGGCACCTCAAGGATGAGTTGATACCGATGTCGGTGATAGATCAACTTGCTGAAATGGGCGTATTTGGCCTCACAATCCCAGAAGAATATGGCGGGTTTGGGCTATCAAAAACATCAATGTGTGTAGTTTCTGAGGAATTGTCACGCGGCTACATCGGTGTGGGATCACTGGGTACGCGAACTGAAATAGCCGCAGAATTGATCCTCGCAGGTGGCACCGAAGAGCAAAAACAAAAATGGCTTCCAGCTTTGGCAAGCGCGGAGAAGTTACCGACGGCGGTATTCACAGAACCTAACACAGGGTCTGACCTTGGCGCTTTACGCACAAGGGCTGTGAAAGACGGTGACGACTACCGCGTCACTGGCAACAAAACGTGGATTACCCACGCATCACGAACTCATGTGATGACGATGTTGGTACGTACGGATCCTGACAGCTCGGACTATAAAGGCCTATCAATGTTCCTCGCTGAAAAGACACCTGGCGATTGCGCGCACCCTTTTCCAACTGAGGGAATGACGGGCGGCGAAATCGAAGTTCTAGGCTACAGGGGAATGAAGGAGTACGAACTGGCTTTCGATAACTTCCACATCAAAGGTGAGAACCTACTTGGCGAGGAAGAAGGCAAAGGCTTCAAACAACTCATGGAAACGTTTGAGTCTGCGCGAATCCAGACAGCAGCACGTGCTATTGGTGTGGCCTGTTCCGCGCTCGATGAAGCGATGAAATATGCGCAAGATCGCAAGCAATTCGGTAAATCCCTAATTGAATTCCCCCGTGTTGCCAACAAACTGGCTATGATGGCCGTTGAGATCATGATCGCTCGCCAGCTGACTTACTTTTCAGCGTCCGAGAAAGATGAGGGTCGGCGCTGCGATGTTGAAGCGGGCATGGCAAAACTACTTGGCGCACGCGTCGCTTGGGCGGCAGCGGACAATGCGTTACAAATTCACGGTGGCAATGGATTTGCGCTAGAATATAAAGTAAGCCGCATCCTTTGTGACGCACGAATTCTCAACATTTTTGAAGGCGCTGCCGAAATTCAGGCGCAGGTAATAGCGCGGCGGATTTTGTGACAATAATGGGCAAGATTATTACGGTATTGGCAAAGATCACCAATTTAAACGGTTCTAAAATACAAGGCACTTCACCCAAGCTAGGCAAATCATCAATTAATTATTCATTACAATCTCTCAGGGTAGCCTCAGAAGTTTTGCGCGGAGACCAACAACTCCAAACAACTAAATATGCTTAGCCTTCATTGATCGCCATGACGCGAAAACGGCTCAGGCTTAGATCAGGATTTTAATAATATTCGCCTGCTTCAGATGCGAGACTGATTTGTTCAGTTTCCAGCAGCACAAAACCCTTGGCAAAATTTAAGTAAAAATCAAAAAACTAGTTAATTTTTAGGGCATATTCCTGTAGCAACCTTGCGTGCAGCCTCCATAAATTTGGCAACAACGACAAAACCATAAACAAAATCTTTGCTTACCGCGAAAGCTCTAAATAATAGCTTCTAACCGAGATCATCATTCTTGCAGGCAACACGCGTTACGTCAGGTAGCTGCAATCAAGTTAGTCTGATTGCGATGCACTCAGGCGGATTTGTAATAACTTGCGGGTTCGGTAAATCGCCTTAGACAAAAAGCGGCCCAATATTGGACGATGAATTTAGCAAACTGAGTAACAAAATATTACAAACCCTATAATCTTTCATCCCTTTATTGGGTCAAACAGAAGCTTGTATAACAGTGTGTAAAGATACTCTCCACGTAGATGCAAATCGTCTTATTCAACACCTGTGCTTGCGGTAAACGCACCACAGATTATTTATAATCTCAAGCTGAGTATCATTTGATTAAGATTAATGGAGAGCCCATCAATTTGGGCTCTCAACTATTTTCCTAGGGCGGTAGAAGTAATGTGCCAAGCCCCGTGCAAGATCTATACTGCAACCCAGACAGTTTCTTTCCAATGTTTTAAGCTGAATGGGATGCGAGCGACCCACATGACCTGTTTAACTTGGCTGCGAAAAATGCTGCCATTTAAAACACGACATTGCCTGAAGCGTCAGACAACATGTTGAACTTGCCCAAAAAACTGTCCGCCGGATGCTCTTAGTGGCGCACTAGGTCAACCGTTTCATCGTTTCAACTAATCGCTGACGAGCGTTAGGGAGTGGGCGATCACCAAGTGATCGTGCCAAATGATTGTTAAGAAAATGCCCAGTGGTGCGCAAAGCAATTACAATCTCATGTAGATTTGCATCACCTTTGCCCAACAAAACATGTGGCAGAGGAAGCAACCGATCCGCCCATACACCCGCAGCTAATCGAGACACTGCGCGACCTGTGCGCGGCGACACATAAAATAAATCGTCGTTCAAGCCTGACACAGCGCAGGCTGACAAGTCCATTCCAAACCCCAACTCGTCTAGCAACGCGACCTCCCATTGTAGATAGGCCAAAGGCCAAACATCGTTTTGACCAAGCAAATCGAGCAATTGGATTGTGCGGGCATAAAGCGGCAAATGCACTTCACGATCTGGCAACAAAAAAGATAAAAGCCCCATCACAGCGTTTAAACCCGAAAGGGCAAGTCGATCCTGCATGACTTGAGCCGTGCGGCTGCGGATAGGTTCAACGGTGAAGCTGCCAAGGTGACCTTCAAGTCGGGCTTTCCACGTGACATCTAACTGCGCACCAGGCTGTAATGTTGGCGCAATCTTACGGCTGGTCCCGCCACGGACAATGCCGGCGGTCAGGCCACGTGAAGCAGTAAACACTTCAATTATAGCGGAGGATTCTCCATGTTTGCGGACCTTTATCAAAGCCCCTTCGTCACGCCATTCAATCATTTGTATAGTCTAGGCAAGAGCTGATCTTAGGCAAGCGAAGGATCATCTAACAAATGGCGGCCATCCCGATCTTCAACCTCAAGCACCCAAATGTCACGATCAAATCCTGCCTGTTTATAAAGCGATGCATCCACGTCTGCCTCAGCCCCTTCCGCCATAACAATCCATTCAAGTTCCCCTGAAATCAAGTTAAATTGACGTTGAAAGGCCTTTGCCTGCCCATCAAGCGTGTTGAGTTTCACCAAAACGGACCCAGCTGTTTTATCCCCCTTACGAGCTACAAATACGGGGATATCAACCAGCCTCAATCTTGTCAGATAGGCAGAAACCCAGAATTCGGCCGTTAAGCGAGGGTTCATTCGTTCCCGTCTTTAAAATTAAGTCCCATCTCAGAGTACCTATCCGAATCCTCAAGCCAGTTCGGCCGCACTTTGACTTGAATAAAAAGATGCACTTTGCGGCCTAGGAATTCGACTAACTCCGCACGCGCTGCTTGACCGACCGACTTAATCGTCTCACCACGGTTACCCAACACAATACCTTTATGGCCATCGCGCATGACGTAGACCAACTGGTCGACCTTACAGGAACCATCTTTGCGTTCTTCCCAATTTTCCGTCTCAACGGTCAACTGATAGGGTAATTCCTGATGCAAACGCAGTGTAAGCTTTTCACGAGTAATTTCAGCGGCGATCATCCGCAGGGGTAGATCCGCAATTTGATCTTCCGGATACAACCACGGTTCAACAGGCATACGTTCAGCCAGCCAAGTGCGCAAAGTTCCCGCGCCATGGCCCTTTTCAGCAGAAATCAAAAATGTTTCAGAAAAAGTGAAGCGTTCGTTCATTTCTTTTGTCAAGCCCAACAAAACGGGGGCTTCGACACGGTCAATTTTGTTTATTGCCAGCGCAATCGTGCGCCCTTTGCCAACGTCGCCCAAACGCTCCAATATTGCTTCAACACCCTTGGTGATGCCACGGTGCGCTTCAATCATAAGTACGACGACGTCGGCATCTGAAACACCGCTCCATGCGGCAGCAACCATTGCGCGATCAAGGCGGCGTTTAGGCTGGAAAAGACCAGGGGTGTCAACGAACACAATCTGGCTGTCACATTCAATTGCAACTCCGCGGATACGCGCGCGAGTTGTCTGAACTTTATGGGTGACAATAGACACTTTTGCACCCACCATTCGGTTCAACAAAGTTGATTTACCCGCGTTAGGTTCGCCAATCAGGGCAACAAATCCTGCGCGTTGTAACGTTACGTCTGGAATAACGGGGGGGGTGTCTTTTGTGCCTTCGGTCACTGGCTTTTCAGTCACAGGGTCTCTCCTTGTACACGGTCCAAAAGGGACTTGGCGGCGGCTTGTTCGGCTTGGCGTTTACTGGGCGCTTGCGCAGTATCTGTGGCGCCTGATTGCAGGCGAACTTCTATCGTAAATATCGGTGCATGATCAGGGCCAGATCGAGCCGTTTCAATGTAACTAGGCGGCGGTTCGCCTTGCCCTTGGGCCCACTCTTGCAGGGACGTTTTGGGGTCCCGCGCGTCTTGTTCAACGTTTGAAATTCGAGCCCCCCAAAGGGCGACAACACGATTGCGGGCAACATTAAATCCTGCATCAATATAAATTGCTGCAATTACTGCTTCCATTGCGTCAGCCAATAGCGCTTCTTTGCGCCGCCCGCCTGTTAACATCTCAGATCGGCCAAGTTTCAGCACTGCACCAAGGTCAATTTCCCGTGCAACATCAGCACAAGTTTCTTTACGTACTAGAGCGTTAAAACGAGGCGCTAACAAACCTTCAGAGGCATTTATATCAGCCTGCAAAAGAGCTTCGGACATGACCAAACCCAGGACGCGATCACCCAAAAATTCGAGACGTTGATTGTCGTCACGATTAGGCGACGACATAGACGAATGGGTCACCGCGCGAATTAGCTGGTCAGGTTTGGCAAAAGTATGGCCAATCCGGTCTTGAAAGTCGCGAAGTGCACCAGATAATTTCATGAAACACTCATTCCACAGCTTTGAAGTAACGGTCTGACCGCCACGTCCAAAAAGCCAAAAGCGAGCGACCGGAAGATGAAAACATGATGCGATCAGCTCGCCCAACAATATCTTCCAATGGTACAAAACCAACACCGCGAGAAATCTGCGGAACGCGGCTGTCTGATGAATTATCCCGGTTATCACCCATAAAAAAGTATTGGCCTTCAGGGACGGTAAAGATTCCTGTTGTATCCAGGTTTCTGTTGCCAATATTCAGAACCGTATATTCAGTACCGTTTGGCAATGTTTCCACGAAGCGTTGTTTAAGACATTCAGCCCCAAGCCCCACAGCACCATTTGTACAGCGAGGTAGGTTTCCTAAGCTTCCTTGCTGTTCCATCGTTTCGCTGAACAGACCCGCATCGACTTGCGCTATTTCAGTACCATTCAGCAAGATGATACCATTTTGCATCTGAATCGTATCTCCCGGCAAACCAATCACACGTTTGATAAAATCACGGCCTGTGACAGGGTGGCGAAATACCACGACATCACCGCGCTCAGGATCTGAGCCAAACAGGCGTTCATCACCACCCTTGAACACGCCACAGAAGTCCTCCGCATCAACGTTGACGCCGAATCGCGGGATGACAATTGATGGGCAGGAAGCGTAAGAATAACCGTATGCCATTTTGTTCACAAACAGGAAATCTCCAATCAACAGAGTTTCCTTCATAGATCCTGATGGAATCCAGAATGGCTGGAACAGGAACGTGCGGAAAACTCCCGCTATCAGCAGCGCATAAACTACTGTTTTTATTGTCTCTTTAATAGATGCCCACACAGGTCGTCCCTAACGTCTTAAGGTAAATAAAAGTTTAGGTTATGTGCGCGTCAGGTCGCGTCAAGTCAACCCGAAGTATCCTTATTTGTATGGGGTCTCGCTTCAATAACGACAAACGCCTGCGCCCACGGATGATCGTCTGATAAGGTGACATGGATTATAGCGTCATGTCCCACGGGGGTCATGATGGCCAGCCGCTGCGCAGCCCAACCAGTGACCACCATTACTGGCTGCCCTGTATGCATATTTGTAACGGCCATGTCTTTCCACGAAATGCCCATTCGAAGACCCGTCCCGAGCGCCTTGGAACAAGCTTCTTTTGCGGCCCAGCGTTTAGCATAAGTGCCTGCAATATCTATGCGGCTTCCAGCCTTGGCTCGCTCAATATCAGTGAATACTCTGCGGCGAAAACGCTCGCCAAATCTATCCAGAGTGCCCTGAATTCGTTCGATGTTTGCTAAGTCCGTACCAATACCGAGGATCATGCGTTAACCTTCAACCATAGTTTACAATCGCGCTTCATCCATGAGGCGACGCATCTCAGCAATGGCAGGTTGCAAGCCACGAAAGATCGACTCACCAATCAGGAAATGCCCAATGTTAAGCTCCATAATTTCAGGAAACGTGGCGATTGGCTTAACTGTGTCATATGTAAGCCCATGGCCAGCGTGGACTTCAAGGCCGAGCGACAGGGCCAGGGCTGCCATATCATGCATCTTTTCAATCTCTACGTCGCGGGTGGCAAAATCGCCTCTTGCATGTGCGTCGCAATAGGCACCGGTATGAAGTTCGATAATCTGCGCACCAATGCGATGTGCAGCTTCAATTTGACGTTGATCAGCAGCGATGAAAATGGAAACGCGGCAACCTGCATCGCGCAAAGGGGCGATAAAGTGAGCAAGTTGATTTTCTTCGCGCGCAACTTCAAGGCCACCTTCAGTCGTCCTCTCCTCGCGTTTTTCTGGGACGATGCAGACTGCATGAGGTTTATGGCGCAAGGCAATTTTTTGCATTTCTGCCGTGGCAGCCATTTCGAAATTTAGCGGGATGACAAGCGCATCCATTAAGGCATCGATGTCTGCGTCCCCGATGTGACGACGGTCTTCACGCAGGTGAGCAGTGATGCCGTCGGCACCAGCTTCTTGGGCCATTACAGCGGCCCGTACTGGATCAGGCGTATCTCCACCGCGCGCATTTCTCACGGTTGCCACGTGATCAATGTTTACACCTAAACGTAATTTGGACATAATAGGTTCCTTCTACTGGCATCATATTAGCGCAGGATTTATTCGCCGTCAGCAGGATTCTTCAGCTGGTTGAGTTTTGCGCGCAACGCCTTCCGTCGGCTGTTTTGGTAGGCCCGGATTATCGGCACGCAAACATAGTATGCGATAGTGGACGCGATGATGCCAGGAAGGATGCCACCTACAAGATAGGGATAGAAAACTTCAGTGTTAAAGGCCAGAAGACCGTGCCAGTCCGCCTTTTCATTTGTAAACATAACACTGAAATTATGCAATAAATCATTACCTGCGTTCTTGAACTGGCATCCAATGCTACAAAAATAAGGGTCGCGTGGTCCTTCCAATAAAGTGTGATCAAGTCGCGAACCGAGTAGCCAATGCCCTGTTGCCAGCGCCGAATAGGCTATGGGGATATAAGTCAGCGGATTTCCAAAAAACGTCCCCATCAACGAAGCAAGAATATTGCCACGCATGATTATTGCAATAAATGCAGCAATAATGAAATGGAGGCCATAAAACGGTGTGAAGGATGTAAAAACACCAGCCCAGATTCCGCGCGATATCTTTTCAGGAGTGTCAGGCAGCCGGCGAACACGGTGTTTGACGTATTGTGCAGCACGGCTCCAGCCACCGCGTGGCCAGATCAGTTCCAGCAACACACGCCAAAGCGGTCGCTTGTCTCTGCGTCTGAAAACCACCTGATACCCCTATTTTCAAATCAGGCTTGCGCCCATTAGCCTTGACGTTCGATCTGCCCTGCACGATCAGGATCGCGGTGCCGTGCGATTGCGGCAACATTGCTGTCAGCTTCAAGCGCAGTCATGATGATGTGCATATGTTCTACATCGCGCAGGTCAACCTCGATCAAGAATCGGAAGTAATCCGGTTTGCGGTCAATGAACACCAAGTCAGAGATGTTGGCGCCTTTTTCACCAATAAGTGTGCAAATTCCACCCAACACGCCTGCATCATTTGTGATCGTCATTTCTAAAGTAATTGTGTTGGTTGGCGAATGAGTGCCTTCTTGCCAGTGCAGATCGATCCAGCGGTCCGGACGATCCTCGTAATCCACCAGAACGCCACAATCGATGGTATGCACAACAACTCCTTGGCCTCGATAGGTGATGCCAACGATGCGCTCACCAGGAACAGGTTGGCAACACTGGGCGCGTCGATGGGACTGGTCCACCTCAAGTCCAATAACCGCGCGGCGGGCTTCAATTTCATGGCCGACTGGTTTGACGAGTTCGGGGTGGATCGCGGACACAACCTCGCGCGATGTAATTTCAGCGGATCCAACCCGTTCCAAGAGATCATTAATATTACTAAGACCAAGGGATTTAGCAGCAGTTTTAAGCGCTTTATCGGTGGCTTTCTTATCAATATTTTCAAATGCAACGCGGACAAGTTCGCGGCCTAATCGGATAAAGCGTTCACGATCTTCTTCACGAAGTGCTCTACGGATCGCAGTTTTAGCGCGGCCAGTTACGGCAATGTCGATCCATGTGGCTTGCGGCGTTTGGCCCTCGGCCGTGATAATATCAACCGATTGGCCATTTTTGACACGGGTCCAAAGAGGTACTCGCATTCCATCAATTTTTGCGCCAACGCAGGCATGGCCAATACGGGTATGAATGGCATAGGCGAAATCAATAGGCGTTGCGCCACGTGGTAATTTAATTACATCCCCTTTAGGAGTGAAGCAAAACACTTGGTCCTGATACATTTCCAGTTTAACCATATCGAGAAATTCATCATGGTCATGATCTTCATCGAGATGTTCCGTCAATTGCGCTATCCAGCGAGCCGGATCGACAGCAAATCGGTTTTCAGTTCGGATGCCATCGCGATAAGACCAGTGTGCCGCGACACCAGCCTCGGCAACTTCATGCATTTCAACAGTACGTATCTGGACTTCAACACGCTTTCCATCGCGTCCAGACACGGTGGTGTGTAGGGAACGGTATCCGTTGGTTTTCGCCTGACTTATGTAATCTTTGAACCGACCCGGTACAGCAGACCAGC
>JAPKAD010000031.1 GCA_028825445.1 Octadecabacter sp. | reverse complement strand
AAACTTAACAATCGCAGCTGGGGATACTGTAACTTGGGTCAATGAAGATCGTGCAGCACACAGTGCGTGGGAAGATGGCAGCAACTTGTTTGATACTGGTCTAATCCGCCCTGGCGCCTCAACCAGCCTGACTTTCCAAAATGCCGGCACATTTTCCTACCGCTGTCGCCCACACGGCAACATGCGCGCATCAATCATTATTGGGTAACGTACGATTTCACAAAGGCGTGAATTGATGTTGCTTGATAGATCAGTTCATGTATGGGATTGTTTGTGGGATTACTGATGGATTACGTTATGGAGAATAAGCGCAACTTTATTATTGGTGCAGTAGCGCTTTTCGCAACCCCATTCATCGTAAGAGCACAAGAAGCTCCAGATCGTAATTCATCGTCCTTTGCAGCTCAGAATTGGCAGGATCACTTTTCCACGCTGGGAAATGGCGCTATTTTGGCAGATATTACGTCACGCGCCCTTCACTATTGGAGCGCAGATGGCAGCTACCGCCTCTACCCTTCGTCAGTCCCAATGACAGAGGATCTAACCCGTCGTGGATACTCCACGATAATACGAAAACGTATCAGCCCCACATGGACTCCGACACGATCCATGCGTGAACGCGATCCATCCTTGCCTGTAATGATGGCCTCAGGTGAGGTGGGCAACCCGCTAGGAACCCATGCGATGTACCTTGATTGGCCAGCTTACTTGATTCATGGAACCCACGACACGCGCAAGATTGGCCGTCAAAGCTCATCCGGGTGCATCGGACTTTACAACGATCACATTGCACAACTGTTCGCAGTGGTAAAAACAGGTACACAAGTTCGTCTTCTTTAATTCGACCTTGTGCCGATTTTCGTTTCAAATGAAATTTATGAACCATATTTTAACATTGGGTTGAGGATAAACACCCACTGAATTTTTTTCATATCTCCTCCACTCACTACCATGCCAGGTGCGCTAATGTCCAAATGCGAAACTGCGCTTGGAATTAAGATTAAGGCTAATTTTTACATTATTAGTCGAAAATCGAAACATTTATCTGCACGAAAGCATCTGGTGATCTTGCTCACTTACGTGGCACCATCCACGGCTAAGCCGCAAAATAAGTTCTAGGAACAATTGCCCCATTTTTTCATCCCTCACCAGACTAAAAAGACCAGCCCTAAACCAAAAAAGCGTCATAAATGTCTGATAAATCAACATAATGAAGTTGGCCGCCACATGTACATCTTTGGCGTTCATGTTAATGTCAGAATAGATAAAAATGCATTGAGTTCTTATCTCACAATATACGTAGCTATTTAATACCACCTCTTTTAATGATTTTCGTCTCCTCTAAATTTTGGCAGGGTAACCACACAAGCCTCACATCCTATCCTCGGTCAGACTTTGACAATTTCCAAAGCAGGAAGCTGCCGTCGAACCTGAGCATTTGGGACGAACAACAACGGCTCATGCGAGAAATCTTCAATTTTAATATGATCTAAAGCAGCTCAAAATCTGCTAAGACTTGCGCCCCTTAGCAAATTTCCCCACCCTTAAATTGAGAATTAGTTTTGTATACCCGCACTTTAATCACATTCAGGTTGGGGAATTGATGCTATAACTGACATTAATACTTTGGTGGCTCAGCCATTAAAAAACAGTTTTGGTGGCAGCACGACAGTATTACTTTATGCATAGAAACCCTTGGCATGCGCAACAATAATGTAGCTCAAAAGGACTGATCAATTCAGTTCTTGTTCAAATTTAGCCCTTAGCCAATCTGTTTGATGAATTGCTTAAATTAGTTGTAAAGTGCACAAATATATTGCAGTGAATCGCATCACAATAAATGCTTATGCGTCATCATCCGCAAGGGTAACAGCGGCAACTGTCAAGATGCTAACACTATGGCCACAAAGGGCGACACATCTGTCAAGATGATTACTGTCATAGAAAATCTTATCGACGAATTCAGTGAGGATCTTTAAAAATGGACTACGCTTTATCGGATGAACAATCAGCAGTCTATGATATGTCTTACGCATTCGGTGCCGAACATATAGCCCCGCACGCTCGTGAATGGGACGCGGCAGGCACAATCCCGCGCGATATATGGCCTAAACTTGCTGAACTAGGATTTGGTGGGCTTTACGTGTCTGAAGCTTCAGGAGGCGCTGCGCTGAGCCGCCTAGATGCAACATTGGTTTTTGAGGCGCTGTCCGCCTCCTGCGCATCCGTCGCTGCCTTTCTCTCGATCCACAATATGTGCGCAAAAATGATTGACAATTTTGGCTCTGAAAGCTTAAAAAATAAATTGCTACCAAAAGTTCTCTCCATGGAAACAATCTTGTCCTACTGCCTGACCGAACCTGCAAGCGGATCTGATGCGGCATCTCTTAAAACACGGGCGGACGTTAATGAACAAGGGTACTCTCTCACAGGAAACAAGGCATTCATTTCAGGTGGAGGATATTCAGACGCGTATATCGTCATGGCTCGAACCGGCGTTGCAGGACCAAAAGGTATCTCAGCCTTTGTTGTTGAAAACGACATTGAGGGTTTAAGCTTTGGCGGCTTGGAAAACAAAATGGGCTGGCGATCACAGCCCACAAGAGAAGTGCAATTAGACAATTGTGGTATTTCAAGTGAAAACTTATTGGGTAAAATTGATCATGGATTTAAATACGCAATGAATGGCCTCGACGGTGGTCGTTTGAATATTGCTGCATGCTCCATTGGTGCTGCCCAATCCGCGCTTGATAAAACTATTAACTATATGTCCGAACGTGAGGCATTTGGCCAATCGCTCGATCAATTTCAAGCCTTGCAATTTCGCCTTGCAGATATGGAAATTGATATGCAATCTGCCCGAACATTCCTGCGTCAAGCCGCATGGAAGCTGGACCATAAAACATCAGACGCGACGGTCAATTGTGCTATGGCCAAAAAGCTTTGCACTGAAACTGGGTCCCGCGTTGCTGACCAGTGCCTACAACTGCACGGCGGTTACGGCTACCTCGTAGATTATGGCATTGAAAAAATTGTGCGCGACCTTCGCGTGCATCAAATCCTTGAAGGGACCAATGAAATCATGCGCGTAATAACTGCACGACATCTGATCACATGAGCGATATTAACATCCGTAAAGATGGAGTGGCCGGCCGCATCACGCTAAACCGACCAGACGCGCTAAACGCGCTGACGTGGGACATGTGTTTAGCGATAGAAACCGCCATCGACAAGTGGGCGGACGACCCAAACATTGAGCTTCTCATCATAAATGGTGCAGGCGAAAAAGCGTTTTGTGCGGGCGGCGATATCCAAGAAATGTACGCCACTGGCAAGATGGGCGATTACAGTTATGGTACTCGCTTTTGGCGTGATGAATACCGCATGAACGCAAAACTTTTCCGGTTTCCCAAGCCCGTCGTTACAATGATGCACGGCTATACCATGGGAGGCGGCGTTGGCGTTGGCTGTCACGGTTCACACCGCATAGTCTGTGAAAACAGCGTGGTTGCGATGCCAGAAGTTTCCATCGGTCTTGTGCCAGATGTTGGCGGCTCCCTCATCCTTGCTCGTGCACCAGGACGGTTAGGCGAATATCTTGGCCTTACAGCAGATCACATGGATGCAGCAGACGCTATTTATGCAGGTTTCTCAGACTACTTTATCCCACAAACCGATTGGGCCAATTTAGTTGAAACGCTTTCAAAAACTGGAGATTGGACCGCCATTGATCGCGCTGCACAGCCCCTACCACCTGCACGTCTTGCCGGATGGCAGACAGATATCGATGCCGTCTTCGGCGGCCAATCACTGGCCGATATTTGGCGCGCAATGCCAGAGACCTTGCCCGACGTCTTGGCTCAAGCCAAAAAGTTAATAAGCCAAAATTCACCATTGTCTGTTTGTGCTACGGTCGAGTTAATCCATAAAGTCCGCATGGTTGATACGATTGAGGCAGCGTTGATGTATGAATTTCGTTTCACTTCTCGTGCGATGGAGCACGGCGACTTTATAGAAGGTATTCGCGCAGCAATTATTGATCGTGATAAAGCTCCAAAATGGCGTCACTCATCATGGCGTGACGTGACTGGAGCAGATGTGCTTTCCATGAAATATCCAGCAAAGCCGCCGCTTAATTTAACAGGAATATCCATATGAAAATTGCATTTATTGGTCTTGGTAATATGGGTGAACCAATGGCGCGCTGTCTGGTGGCTGCAGGGCATGACGTTACGGGCTTTGACCCAAATTCCAGCCCCAATGGAGTGTCTTGCGTCCCTTACGTGCAAGATGCAGTAGCAAATGTGGATGTGGCTATCACCATGCTGCCAAATGGTGATATCTTGCGAGCTGTGGCTAGCGAAATTCACCCAGCAATGAAAAAAGGGGGCGTGCATCTGGATTGTTCAACTGTAGACGTTGATTCAGCACGCAATGTCGCACAAGCAGCTGAAAATGCAGGGTTATCTTCTGTTGATGCCCCTGTTTCTGGCGGTATGGGCGGCGCCGCTAACGGTACGTTAACGTTCATGGCAGGCGGACCCGATACCGCTATTGCAACCGTTCAACCATTGTTTGACGTTATGGGCCAAAAGTTTGTGCATTGCGGAGCTGCGGGCGCAGGACAGGCTGCAAAAATCTGCAACAATATGATCCTTGGTGCAACGATGATCGCAACCTGTGAAGCGTTTGCACTGGCAGACAAACTTGGCCTTGACCGACAATCTATGTTTGATGTGGTTTCAACGTCATCAGGCTATTCTTGGTCGATGAACGCCTATTGTCCGGCCTCTGGCATCGGTCCTAATTCACCGTCCGACAACGCTTATACGCCTGGATTTTCAGCAGAGCTAATGCTTAAAGATTTGAGGTTGAGCCAGCAAGCGGCCGAGGCAGTTGACGCCGAGACGCCGATGGGCGCACGTGCAATGCAGCTTTATACGGACTTCGTGGAAGTGCATGGAATGGGCAACATGGATTTTTCTGCCATGCTGCCATATTTAAAGAGCACATCCCGCAAATAATTATTCCGCTGCTACAGATTTGGGCTGTAACATCTGTTTCAAATAGCGACCTGTGTGGGATGCCTGAACTTCGGCGATCTCTTCTGGCGTACCAAAGGCCACAACCTGCCCGCCTTTGTCACCACCTTCGGGACCAATATCTATTACATAATCAGCAGTTTTCACCACATCCAAATTATGTTCAATCACTATCACAGTATTACCACCCTCAACCAACTCATGAAGTACTTCCAAAAGCTTACGCACATCCTCAAAATGGAGACCCGTCGTTGGTTCATCCAAAATATACAAAGTCCGGCCCGTTGACTGTTTGGCAAGCTCTTTAGACAGCTTCACTCGCTGCGCTTCACCACCCGACAAAGTCGTCGCCTGCTGCCCAACCTTGATATAGCCAAGGCCAACGCGTACTAATGCATCCATCTTTGTGCGAATGCTTGGCACTGCTTTGAAAAACCCCTGTGCTTCTTGAACATTCATATCCAGAATATCAGCAATCGACATCCCCTTGAACCGGACTTCAAGTGTCTCACGATTGTAGCGTTTGCCCCTACAAGTTTCACACTCTACATAAACATCAGGCAAAAAATGCATCTCGATTTTGATAACACCGTCGCCTTTACAGGCCTCACAGCGCCCACCTTTAACGTTAAAACTAAAGCGTCCAGGTTTGTATCCGCGGGCTTTGGACTCGGGTAATCCGGCAAACCAATCACGGATCGGCGTAAACGCACCGGTATAGGTCGCGGGGTTGGACCGCGGCGTACGGCCGATCGGGCGCTGGTCGATGTCGATGACTTTATCAAGATGTTCAAGGCCTTTGATTGTCTCACATGGCGCAGGCGTCTGGCGAGCACCATTGAGCGCCATGGATGCTGTTTTGAACAAAGTCTCAATCGTAAGCGTTGATTTTCCTCCCCCAGAAACCCCTGTTACACAAACAAACATACCAAGTGGAAAATCTACTGTGATTTTTTGAAGATTGTTGCCACTCGCTTTTTTGACAGTGACTTTTTTCTTATTACCTTTTCTACGAATTTTCGGGATCACAATGGACCGACGTCCAGCTAAATAGTCTCCCGTGATACTATCAGGGTTCCCAATAATTTCAGCTGGTGTACCTTTAGCGACAACTTGACCGCCATGAATTCCAGCCCCTGGACCGATATCAAAAACATAATCGGCCTCGCGAACAGCTTCTTCATCGTGTTCGACAACTATTACCGTATTGCCCTGATCACGAAGGTTTTTCAGCGTTGTCAGAAGACGGTCATTGTCCCGCTGGTGCAAACCGATTGACGGTTCATCAAGTACGTAGAGTACGCCCTGAAGGCCAGACCCGATTTGACTGGCAAGCCTGATCCGCTGGCTTTCGCCACCCGACAAGGTGCCCGAATTACGCGACAGCGACAGATATTCAAGACCGACGTTGTTCAAAAAGCCAAGCCGTTCACGGATTTCTTTCAAAATGGCCACCGCAATCTCGTTCTTCTGCTTGGTTAGAGATTCGGGTACCGATTTGCACCACTCATAAGCTTCTTTGATCGACATCTGAACAATTTGACCAATATGCAGACCGCCAATCTTAACCGCCAAAGCTTCTTCTCGCAGACGATATCCACCACAGGTACCACAAGACCTATTATTCTGATAACGTTCAAACTCTTCACGGATCCAAGTGCTATCCGTCTCACGGTAGCGCCGTTCCATGTTAGGGATTACGCCCTCAAATGCACGGGATACTTCATATACACGACCACCCTCATCATAGCGGAATTTAATCTCTTCATCACCCGATCCGTGCAGAAAAACTTGCTGTACAAATCCTGGTAAATCCTTCCACCGGTCGTTCTTGTCAAACTCATAATGTTTGGCAATCGCCTCGATAGTTTGAAGAAAATATGGACTCTTGCCCTTACGCCAAGGAGCCAGTGCCCCGTCGTAAATCTTTAAAGTTTGATCAGGCACCACCAATTGATCGTCAAAAAACAACTCAACACCTAAACCATCGCATGGTTGGCAGGCTCCAAAAGGCGCGTTAAACGAAAATAAGCGTGGTTCGATTTCGGGAATGGTGAACCCGGATACAGGGCAAGCAAATTTTTCTGAAAATGTGAAACGTTCGGATTCAGCTTCCTTAGGAGCGGTTTCAAGAATTGTGATGCCATCAGCCAGATCAAGTGCCGTGCGAAACGAATCTGCTAATCGTGTTTCAAGCCCTTCGCGGACCACAATTCGGTCCACGACCACATCGATGTCGTGTCGGAACTTCTTGTCCAGTGTTGGCGGCTCATCTAGTTCGTAAAATTCACCATCAACTTTCACCCGCGTGAAACCCTGCTTTCGGAGCTCAAGAAATTCTTTACGATATTCTCCTTTGCGATCCCGCACAATCGGGGCCAAAAGAAAACCACGAGTACCATCCTTCATTGCCATGACGCGGTCGACCATATCTTGCACTTGTTGTGCTTCAATAGGCAGGCCGGTGGTCGGCGAAAACGGCGTGCCTACTCGGGCAAACAGCAAGCGCATATAATCATAAATTTCAGTAACAGTACCAACTGTAGACCGAGGGTTTTTTGATGTGGTTTTCTGTTCAATTGAAATTGCGGGCGACAGGCCAGAAATGTGGTCCACATCCGGCTTGCCCATCATATCGAGGAACTGGCGCGCATAAGCTGACAAAGATTCTACATATCGTCGCTGCCCTTCAGCATAAATCGTATCAAAGGCCAATGATGACTTCCCAGATCCCGAAAGCCCAGTAATAACAACGAGTTTGTCACGTGGGATATCGACATCAATGTTCTTTAGATTATGTTCGCGCGCACCGCGTACTTCAATGTATTTTAGCTCAGCCATTTCATAATCCTATATATCTTCTTACCACATAGTGACACAATGCGCTGTGACCAGCCCCTATTTAGAACATAACGCGAACAAAAGAAAGAATTTACGTGTCTTGGCTAGCATTTGGACGACTTAAGGCGAAGCATTACGTGCCGCTCGGTAAGCCAACCTCGCAAAAATGGCACCTAAAACGCAAATTACAAAGCTGACACCAGCAATCCCCCAAAGGCTACCCGCGAACAGTGCGTAGATAGGTGTTCCACTAAACGTGCCAATATTTCCAATTTGAGCCATGGCACCATTTGCGCGTGCCTGATCGCGTGGCGCGTGGTTCAACTCTGGTACAGCAGCAAAATTTGCACCCGCCGTAACACCCGTTGCAAACATCGCACACAATGCAACGGCAATGGATCCCGTCATTGCCATAATCGCAAATAAAATAGCAGCCGTCCCAAACCCAAAGACTGATAGTTTAGATGCTGCAATCTTACGCGCAACAAAGCCGCTTACAAACGTCCCAGACAAATTTGCCAGGGGCAAGACTGCCATCAGCCACGGCGCACCCAATACTGGTGGTAGGAACGCCACCAATGCAATGAAGATAGACGTGTAAATTCCATGCCCTAATCCAGCTGCAAAATAACGCGGACTAGAATAAATCCCACGGTGAACCAGAACGAAACTGGGCATTGCGTTGCCACCTGCCATCACCCGCGGCAATATCCACCACAAGATTGGGAACAAAATCGCTAACAATAAACCATGACCTACATATACTGCATGAACGCCCCCCCATGCTTGAACATACGGTACAATCAGTGCCAGAAGTGCATATCCGACACCAAAAAAAGTAGCCCAAATACCCATAACTACACTTTTGTCGGATGGTTTCGCCAAAGCCACCATCATTGTTGGTAAAGCCACAACCAAAAGTAGATGTCCAAATCCTTCTAGTACCCGCGTCACCATAAATGCTGCAAATGACATCTCAAAGCCTTGCAATAACGAAATCGACGACGACGCTGCTATCGCCCATAAGACCGCTTTTCTAACACCAATATTGGATACAAAATAGCCAGCCATGGCGCCTCCCAATATGCCAACAATCGATACTGCGGATACAGCCAAGGGCGCCGATGCATCAGGATAAAGTTCTTGAAAAGCCTCAAACGTTAGAGTCAATTTGCCGAATTGCGAAGCAACCAAAAGACCGGTTGTCCACAACAAAGCAATCAACGGCCATTTAGTTTTTTGATCTATCATGGAGAGTGGCTAAGCCCACGCGCAGGATAGGGCAAGACAAGAAAAAGGATTCAATTTAAGGTGCATTCCTAAGTTTCGTTAAGACGCAAAATACATTACATGTGGATAACCCTATCATAGGCATCCAGAACGCTTTCATGCATCATCTCCGACAAGGTCGGGTGTGGGAAAACAGTTTCCATCAAGTCCTCTTCGGTCGTCTCAAGTTTTCGACCAATTACGTAGCCTTGGATAAGTTCGGTAACTTCAGCACCAATCATGTGCGCGCCTAAAAGCTCTCCAGTTTTAGCATCAAAAATCGTCTTTACCATGCCTTCAACCTCGCCCAATGCAATTGCCTTTCCATTGCCAATGAATGGGAAACGACCGACCTTGATTTCATATCCCAGCTCTTTGGCCTTGGATTCAGTGAAGCCAACTGACGCGACCTGTGGGTGACAGTAGGTGCAGCCAGCAATTGTCTCAGGTTTGACAGGGTGCACAGCTCTGCCAGCAATCAGATCAGCAACCATGGTACCTTCATGGGATGCTTTGTGGGCCAACCAAGGCGCACCCGCAATATCACCGATAGCATAAATGCCGTCTACACCTGTTCGGCAATATTCGTCTGTCACAACATGGGTGCGATCAAGCTTAACACCCACCTCTTCAAGCCCGAGGCCTTCAACATTGCCAACAATGCCAACTGCGGAAATTACCGTATCAAATTCCATCTTCTCAATTTTACCGCTGATCTCAATATGTGCTGTGACTTTGCCTTTGTCACGATCAAGTTGTTTTACCATCGCATTTTCCATGATCTTCATACCCTGCTTAACAAAGGCTTTCTTTGCAAAAGCAGAAATTTCAGCGTCCTCAACAGGCAACACCCGATCCATGACTTCTACCACAGTCGTATCTGCCCCCAAAGTGTTGTAGAAGCTCGCAAATTCAATGCCAATTGCGCCTGATCCAACCACAAGCAACTTCTTTGGCATGCGTACAGGTTCAAGCGCCGCACGATACGTCCAGACAAGATCGCCGTCTGCCTCAAGGCCCGGTAATTCTCGCGCTCGAGCGCCTGTTGCAACAACGATGTTCTTAGAGGTAAGTTCTTCTAATATTTTGCCTTTTTTGACCGAAACTTTGCCCTTTGCGGTGATCGTCGCGTCACCCATAACTACTGTACATTTATTTTTTTTCAGAAGATGACCAATTCCACCGGACAATTGCCCCGCAACTCCGCGAGATCGCTTCACAACTGCATTAAGATCAAAATTAATACTTTCCGCAGATAAACCAAATTCTTTGGCGCGGTGCATTAAGTGAAATACTTCAGCGCTGCGCAACATTGCTTTGGTAGGAATACAACCCCAATTTAGGCAAATTCCACCTAAATTTTCGCGCTCTATCACACAAACTTTAAGACCCAATTGCGCGCCACGAATAGCCGCTACATACCCACCGGGTCCTGCACCAATCACTATCATATCAAAGTGTTTTGTTTCATCTTGGGCCAAGTTGGAATCCTCCTTGTTTAGAATTTAGTTTAGTATTAAACTATATTTAGGTTTAGAGCCAGTGATCCGGCGTCAATTCAGCTATGCGCGGACAACAAAGCTCAGCTTGATGGGGTAATGTAACCTCTTAACGATTGCATCTAACAACTTTGGTAGAAACAGATCCTCGTCAGCGCATTTTATAAAATGGATAGCAAAGTAGAATCCCAGTTATTAGTCGCAATGTCAGTTGAGGCGATTAGGCTCAAAAATGTGCCAAAAACCAATAAACATTTAATAAATGCAATATCAATTTTCAAATATTCAGGACACTTAGGCATTCTAACCAGTTATATTTTGAACAACAGAGTTGCAAATTTTTCTTCAGCAATGCACAAAAATCAAATCATGCACCTCTTAGTAATGATTGTCGTCAGACATCTTAAATTACCATAGTCAATTTACATAGCTTCACCCTGCATTGCATTTACAAAATAGCGATGGTCATAAAGCCTCAAAAGCAGATCGATTAATCGTGAATTTTCATATTAATATTACACTTGAAAATATATTCAGCACAGAGTTTTTACAAATTACCCAAGTAATCTAAAACTAACGGTTTATCTGCTGGAATAAAAAATAAATTTGTAGCTAATCCATCCTCTTACCCAAGGTGATCACGGTAATGTATCCACCCAACTGGCGTGACAATTCAATCCACAAGTAATCACTAAAAAGTCTGAATACCTGGACTGCGTTCACAGGCGCGATAACGCGGCAAAAGACTTGAAAAAATCTAGGTTTTATAATCGTTGACTACCTTAGACTAGCCATATCTACAGGTCCCTTCTGGAATATTACGTGCGTTAGAGTTCAAGCAAAGTTATCAGGCTGTACGCACTTCATAATTTTTTGAAAATCTAAAAATTACAAAAAAGTCATATGATTGCGACCATTCATCAAGATTTTACAACGTGTATGCTTCAGCATGGTACGCACATCCTTCTGACAAAACTTCGCGCTCCTATTCTTCATCGTCTTCTGCCGCTTGATTGGCGAATTCTATATCTTCCACTTCTTGGGACGCATTGATAAAAACTTTAGACAACACGAAGCGTGCGCCGTTAGGAAACGTTTATATTCTGAAAATATATAACTGAAAAATTCATTGTGTGCGCAGACTAGTTCAAGAAAATCACGCCGTCTGGTCCCACTTCCAGTAGCATTGCTTCAAACTTCAAGAACCTTAGCATACGTTTGTTTTATATTTAAAAGCACCATCTAAGGACTGGTTCTTAGTGACCTACCTAAGGACGTTTATGATCCACGCAACCAGAACATAATTTGTAAAATTTTTTAACACTTTTATATGGATTTAACGCATGCACGCCAATTTGTAACTTTTTGGTTTAATTCATGCCAGTCCTTATGAATTTTAAACCTTAACCCCAGCCAATTAATATGCAATTAAACGTATTTTTTTACTGAATATTTTGCGTCTATAGTTCGAAGGGTTGATGCATATCCACCTTGTTTTATCCAGTACGCTTCTGAAGCTGTGGTCGCACGACCAAGCGCCTCATTTCGAAACGGAAACCGCCCAAACTGGCGAATAATTTCACGATGACATCGGGCATGGCGTAAATTTTCTGATCCGCCTTTCATCATCCGCGTTTTTATCAACCGACAGCATCTATCTTGATCGATCAGGTTTTCGGAATGCATCAATGGAAGATAAAAAAATTGGCGCACAGGTTCTGGGATGCGTAAATCCCAATCGCGTTCAATAGCAATTTTGGCCGCCGCACGCGCACTTTGATCAGTCGCAAAAGCATCAGCATGCCCACGATACATGTTACGCGGCAATTGATCTGTTAAAACTATATAGCCAAGTGTACCAACCGGTGACGTCAACCAAAGCCCATATGCGCCCGTGCGCGCCTCAAACCAAGTTGTGGAAAATCTTTCTCGAACATCAGCGTCAAGTTCTATGCTACCACTGTACCACCCAACTGGACCAACTACATCAACCCAATACGATAATACTTGTTCAGGAGTGACCATCGCCGTTCCTTTTATTCTTAGCTTTTGCACGCTACGCAACCGTTACAGAAACCGTAAGTACTAGCAACCTTTAGAAATCTTGCTCCACTTCTGCTGCCTGGTCTTCTAGATCTGTCTCAATGTATAGTTCTTGTGAAACACCCAAGGCAACATGCGACGAACTGGCCAGAACAGGAGAATAAGACACCTGATCCTCGACAGCAGTATCGCTTGGCCGCTGCAAGACACGCACCAATCCATAAGCAGCCATCGCAAACATCAGGAACGCCACAACAACCCAAAAATATGCCTCACCGAAAACACCCATCACATAACCCAACAGGATTGGACCCATAATTGCCCCAACACCATTGATAAATATAAACCCAGCGGAAGCAGCTGGCATATCTTCATGCTCCAAAAAATCGTTAGCGTAAGCAATATACAGCGCATAAAGCGGGTTTGAAGTTCCTCCAACTATCGCAGCTCCAACCAGAATTATGTAATAATCACCGTCCGACATCGCTGATAGGAAGCCTCCTGCACCACCCAATGCAGCCAGTCCAATGATTAGTATCCGTCGATCTATCCGATCTGATGCCCAACCGATTGGATACTGTGCAGCCAAAGCTGTGATATAGATTACTGAAACTAGCAGTGAAATCTGCCCAACGCTAAAACCCGCCTGCGTACCGTAGACTGCAGTCATACCAAATTGGGCCGCGAACACACCACCTAACAAAAACATCCCAACAGAGGCCAATGGCGATATTTTTATCAAATTGCGGATGCTCATTGGTCGGGTTGTTTCAAACGCCGGGGTGGGAGACACCGACAGCAAAATTGGCGCAAAAGCAAGCGACACCAGAACGGACGGGATTATAAACAAAACATAACCGCCGACGTCACCAACGCTAAGAATTCCCTGTGCCATCACTATGCCCGACATCTGTGCCAACATATAAACACTTAGGGATTTGCCACGATTTTCGTTTGTCGCCGCGTTGTTAAGCCAGCTTTCCGCGGTCACATAAACGCCCGAGAAACAAAACCCGATCACAATGCGGCCTAAAGTCCATGCCCAAACTTCGGTAAGCACTGGGTAGAGGATCAAAACTGCTGAAATTGTTGAGCCGAGGGCAGCAAATACCCGTACATGGCCGACCCTACGAATCATGTCTGGTGCGAGGCGTGATCCACCCAGAAACCCTAAGAAATAGGCCGACATAACGATCGACATATGAAACGTCGAGAAGTTCTCAAGGCTGCCACGAATACCCAGCAATGTGCCTTGTAAACCGTTGCCAACCATAAGCATGAATATGCCAAGAAAAAGCGCCCATGACCCGACTAGAACCTTTAGCATAGTGCGTCCTTCCAGACCATTTATACCTAGTAACTGCTACATGCGCGCGCAGCCAATCTGCGTCGCCCCTAAAGACGACAAATTCGCGCCACAAGCCGTCATTTTACGCAACTAATAAATTATAAGCCTACGGATTATTTTAAAAGTATGATCGTAAAGATTCAAAAAAATAATAATTTAAAAAAAAATTTTAAGTTTGATCAGTCGTGCCATTTGTCAGCTTGATATCGATCCAGCACCATAATCTCGCAAGCCTAAATGCCATAGCCAATCCCAGCTTAATGGTGATAAGAGCAAATGCCAACCAGAACCACTCAAGTACAAACAACGCTATCGGGGTAAGAAAAAGTATGCCCAGCGCACCATCAACAGCGCGTTAGAAATTGGTTAGGCCTTAAACAAATTACTTATTTTTTGGTAGTAAAATAGATGAATCACCATAACTGAAAAATCGATATTCATTGGCAATGGCATGTGCGTAGATGTCTTTGATGCACTGCGTGCCCATCAATGCGCTAACCAACATCATCAGTGTGGATTTAGGCAGATGAAAGTTGGTCATCAAACCATCAGTAAACTTAAATTCGAAACCTGGCATAATGAAGATATCCGTATTTCCCTCCCAAGCAACAAGCGTACCTGAGGCTCCAGCAGCTTCAATCAAGCGACACGCTGTAGTACCAACGGGGATCACACGGTTACCCGCCGCCTTAGTCGCCATTATATCAGACGCAGCCTCCGCACTTACCTGACCCCATTCCGAATGCATAACATGATCGGCTACATCATCGACCTTTACCGGCAGAAACGTCCCCGCGCCCACATGCAGAGTCACGAAACTGAATTTCACACCCAAGTTAGCAAGATCGTCCAGCAACCATTGCTCAAAATGCAAGGAGGCCGTTGGAGCGGCCACAGCACCAGATGCACTAGCCCAAACCGTCTGATAATCGTCCTTATCCAGATCGTCTGCTGGCCGTTTGGCAGCAATATACGGCGGAAGTGGCATAGCCCCCGCCCCATTTAGGGCCACATCAAAATCGTCGCCCACAACATTAAATTTTAGATAACCCAAGCCATCGTAACGGTGTACTAGCACAGCCCACAAATCTTGCGAAAATATAATCCGTTCCCCGTCGCGCACTTTGCGCAGCGGCTTAATTAATGCTGCCCAAGTGCCGTCCACCTGCGGCTCCAACAAAGTGACTTCGATCTTAGCCAAACCTGCGCCATCAGCACTTTCTCGCATCCGTTCCCCAAAGAGGCGCGCCGGAATGACTTTGGTATCGTTCAACACCAGCCTATCACCTGCCCGCAGCACCGAAACAAGGTCGGTAATCCACAAATCCTGAATGCCATGCCGATCTGCCACCAATAATTTGGCAGAAGTGCGAGGTCGAGCTGGACGCACAGCAATCAGCGTGTCCGGTAAGTCAAAATCGAAGTCGCGCAGCTTCATTATCGGTATCCTATCGATCGCGGCCCTGCTGGCCAACGGAAGGAGGCGGGCGGCGGAAAATATCGCAAAACATTCCAGGTGTCAGCGCTGATAGCGGATTCACCAGAACAGAAGGGTTGTCAACCGCGCCACGAAGATTGAAATTAAAGGCCATCAATCCTTCCCCAGGACGCGTCATAATCGCATCAACACCATTGATTAAAAAAAACGGCTAAACAACGCCCTGAAAATTTATAGTGCGCTTATTTTGATCATAAATCCTATCAAGCGAAATACCAATGCCCGGACCAACCGTGCTTGATTGTGTGATGATCACACGATCTTGAGCCAGTCGGAATTCTGCTTCGACGACTGTGAACATTAACCCCTGTCTATCCATCTCTGAGAGCAGCAAAAAAAAACAAAAATTGCATCTAAAAGCAATGCAAACGTTGGCACATCACGGATGCGCATTGCCGCCAAATCCACATTTCCATCTTAACTGTTATCAGCACCCACAGGGATCAGAGTCATTTGCATTTACCCACTATAGGCATTGCGCAAAACCTGTGGCGCGAAACAGACCACCAGCGTCATTGCTGACAATGCGCACTGCGGATCGCCCATTTATTGGCACCAGCGTTCCACGAACCACAGTTGCGCCATTTACCTCAACTTGAAACTGCCCTTGAAGACCCGCTAGAAATGTAAATTTGCCACGGAAGTTTTTGAGAGCAATACCATCAGTAATTTGCAAACGATCCAGTGCAATATCAAATGGCGCGCCCTCGCCAGTACCATCCGCATTAAAATTCGCCACCCGTAAATCAAGCGTTCCAAACTAAATCTGCACCTTAACTAGCTACCCAGCACCACACCCAAACAAAACGACAGGTGCATCAAGGAAAGCGCCCAAACGCACCCAGTCAAAAGCTGCGCGTTCAAGTCCGCCACCGAACAACATTTGAAGCTCACCAGTCATCTGTCGTTATCTGTAAACTAGGTGCCGTAATCGACAATTCGTTAATGGGTGGTTTTTCACCAAGATGTCCGGCAATTGTTAATGCAGCTACCACATCACGTGCCTTAGACCAGCCTAAACCAGGCAGCAAAAATCTTGTCCCGAATAAATCGGACGGCGAATGAAATTTGGGCATGTTCGGGCTACTCAGGTCAATGGAAAGCTGCGCAGCAGCTTGGTCCATAACCATTCCGAGCGGCAAATTGATGTTAAATGCGTCTAAAGAAGTAGGTCCAATACTTGTGACCACTTTAATACGCGCCGTGCCTTTCGCTCCATCCTCGAGCGATCGCAAAAAAGAGACCACGCCGTCAATGTCGCACAATTCCACTGGCCCACGCACCACCAAACTGTTCACGTCGGCCAACACTTGTAGCGTTGATGCAGTAATCGTGCGGTTTGGGATTAACAAATCTGATTTCACATTGCGCACTTCTGGACTAGAATACCACATCCACTGATCAGGCAAAAAATTCTGTCCCAGCCGTGTTTCAATCACAACTTGAACGTTAGCACGATCTTGCGCAAAACTGACCGATAAGTCCAAATTGCGCAGCACGTTGAACGTTTCAAGATTCAAAATGACCAAAGCCGCCGTCAAACGCCCCTGCGTAGACAGATAAAACCGTGCGGGATTTTTGGGGATGCCTGTGTGTGGGATTACAAACGAGCTGCGCGCCAAATCAATCTGACTGCCAATCAGTGCTTTCACGTGACCATTGTCCATCGTCAATGCCGAACGACTGTCAATAATAGACAAAATGCCACTTAAGTCCTCAATTGGCAGCCTATGTCAGTAATAGTTTATTGTGGGCAACCCACATTCAGAACAGACAAAAAACTAATGAAATATGTTAGTGTTTAACATTGCAACAGAAGTTGACACATGAAAATACACGAAATAACAATTTATGATTGCCTTGACAGGACTTTGGTGAGAATTTTCTTGGAAAAAAATATATAAGGCATTAATAAAAGTGAATACTTTAAGAAAACTAAGCTTCCACAAGAATGGACGCCCGCGCGGTTGGCTTCGCGCAGTCCTGTTCGATCGCCGCGGCGTCGTTCGCCCTGCTTTACGACGGATTGTTTTCAAGAAAAATGGCGATTTGCGCCCACGCTACACGGTTCTATTTGCGAGCAAAAATTCCACAGGCTCTCAGCACGTGCATGCAAGCTCTCAGCACGTGCATGATTGGCTTGAGACACGCTGGCCAGCGCTGCAACCACTGACAGTATTTCCCGATACATCGACACCTCGACGCATCACTGTAGTTACCGATAGCATCAGCCCATCAAGCCTCTTCGGCGAGGTTGGAACTGTTTTGATTTTGGCGGCGCTCTGGGCGCAACGTACTGGCGCAATACTTCGTATTGTCACCCGAACTGAACGTCCGATAACAACTTCTTTTTCGGCAGTTCTGAAGGCGAATGGGCTAAACTTCGAAGGACAAGTTGAATTTCTGTACGCGCCACATTTCGGCAGCACTGAAATTACCATTAGTCCGCGTGACCTATTCATGGCCACTTCATGGTGGACAGCACAATGCTTGCTCAACACTTTACCCGCTGATCGAATCGTTTACCTGCTGCAGGAAGACGAACGAATTCACTACCACTATGGCGATGATCATCTGGCTTGTACGACCACTCTGGGTGAACCTTTTGCACGGATAGTGGTAAACTCTGACCTCTTGTATAAGCACTTGACGGAAGGTTTTGATCCAGTTCCGGGGCTAGCAGGGCGCGCAATTAGCTTTGAGCCCGCTTTCACTTATTCCCAGAGTCCTCTGGCGACTGCACTTGATACTAAGCGAAAGCTATTCTTCTACACCAGCCCACTTCACCATGCTCGCAACCTTTATGCGACTGGCGTACGTATAATTAATGAGGCCGTCTTGCATGGTGTGCTTGATCCGTCAGCTTGGGAGGTGCATTTGGTCGGAAACAATATTGATCCACTAATCTTCAATTGTGAGATGAAAACCGTTTATCATAAGCCTATGGCATGGCATGATTACATCATGTTCCTACAAAAAATGGATGCGGGCCTAAGCCTGATGTATGCACCCCATCCATCCTATCCACCACTCGGTCTGGCTACAATCGGGGTGCCAGTTTTGACCAACAGTTTCGGGGTCAAAACGGACCTTCGGATGTACTCAGATAATATTGTGACTGCCGAACCAACGGTTCCAGCGATGCTCGACGGCTTTCGCCGCCTTATTGCCTTGGCCGAAGACCCCGCCACCTGCGCCGCTAATCTGGACAACGACCAGATTAACCGCAACTGGGAAGCAGCTCTCGAGGAGGTTGTCACGAACCTCGCCCAACTTACTGAGGAGCGTTCCTAATATGCACCGCAATCTTCTGACCAAAGCGGTCGAATATAAAAACCCTTGGGATAGGGAAACATTGCCACATCGGATGCAAGAAATCCTTTCCGGTAAGGGTGAGCAGATTGCATTTGTTTATTGCTCGCCTGATACGACCACGTTCCGCTACCGAGTTTACAACATTATTGAGGCATTACGTGCAGACCCCGATTGCGAGTTATGTGCAAGCTGGTTTGCAGAAGCTGAAATCAAAGCGCTGCGCGCGATATTGCCAAAACTTTCGACGCTGGTTCTAGTACGTTTACGCATCTCACGGGCGGTCTCAGATTTGATCGCGGCCGCACGCCTGTTCGGAGTGCGGGTGCTGTTCGATTGCGATGATTTGGTTTTTGACCTGCGCTTTGCGCAGCTCGTCTCTGTCAACATCGGCCACCCAATCGATACCGAGTCAGGCTTGGATGGTTGGTATGCCTCTATTGGCAGGACGAACACGACCGCACAACTCTCAGACGGTGGGATTACGACCAACAACTTCTTGGCCGAGAAGTTAGAAAATATTTGTGGCGGGCCTGTTTCCGTGATTCCTAATTTCCTCAACCATCGTCAGGAAGAACTCTCTCGCCGATTGCTTGCAATAAAAGAGAAACGTGGTTTTCGTGGCGACGGCCGGGTGATGATTGGATACTTTAGCGGCTCAGCCACCCACAATAATGATTTTCGCATGGCCCTCGATTCCATAATCCAACTGATGGATGACGATAGCGGTATAGATATCCGTATTGTTGGTTTCATGGAAAGTCACAACGAACTCTCGCGTTTTGGCGCAAGGGTCGACATAATACCGCTACAAGACTGGCTAAACCTTCAGGTCAAAATTGCAGAGGTCGATATCAACATCGCACCACTGCAACTCAATGATTTCACTCACTGTAAGAGCGAATTAAAATATTTTGAAGCAGCAGTCGTCGGAACTTATACTATAGCTACACGTAGTTATACATTTGAACGAGCGATCAAAAACCCTGACGACGGTAAACTGATCGAAAACGGCCAATGGTACAAAGCGCTAAAAGGTGCAGTAGCACTCGTACGGGATTCAGAGCGCTATGCGCCGCAGGCGCTTCACGCAGCTGAACGTGCCTATCAACGATACGGTTCAAACCGCAACATTGAAACGATCAAGGCTGCGCTACGCCGTTGATACCAGGAAGAGACAACGTCATTCGCATTCCACAAAGGCGTGTGCGACGGCTAAGTCACATTGATTTCCAGATTGCGTTCAGATGTTTAATTGTCAGATAGCTCGTCTATAAGCTCACAGAGGTGTCCCAGACGAGTTCATTTTGAGATAACTCTCTGTTAAACCTGTGTCCATGGCATCAAAGCGTCGATGTTCTTGGCAAGATGGTAGTTGGCCAACTTGGTGAACCGATCACTTAGATAAGCGTAAGGTTCAGCACCATTCATCTTGCAGGTTCCGATCAGGCAGGCGAAACGGGGCTCGTTTTGCCCACCCTTGTCAACACCCGCAACAGAGCGGTTAAGAATTTATGATGAAGCTGCGCTGCGCACAAAATGTGCCGTCATTTTGGCAGGCAATGGTAGTGACGCTTTAGCGAGTAATCTAAGCAGTCTAAAGACAAGCAAATTAGTTAAAAATTTGTGGAAGCCAACGCCGAAAAAATTAAGCTCACCCACTACTTTTTTTAAACTTTTGTGAAAAGGACTGCATCTTCTCTTGTGGTCTAGAAAGTTCAACTTGGACGATTGCGGAACGGTCCTTGGCTAAAGTGCCATCCTCAGCCGGAGTTTCAAGTCGCGAAGAACGCGGCCCAAAGGTATTCAGCCTTTAGTCTTTAGGGACCTAAATCATACCATTCAAGCCGGCCACACAGGATTCTACCTCAGAAATTCTGCCAGAAACAACGCACAGTTATAATTCACGGCACCGCAAGCCAAATACAATATGTAAGTACCACCAAATTCGCCCGTGCAATTTCATAAATTGACCTGAAGGTTTTTATTCATACAGTTTCTGCGCCATAAGCAGGAAATAAAATTATTTATAATCGGCGGTTTAATGCCATAATAAATATGTGCTGCAACTAAACAACAATTTTTAACCCAAAAACCTTGCCAGTGATTCCTTCAACCGTTACCAAATGCACAACGAAGTTTTGAAACTACGTTATTTATTAGGAATGAAATCAGGACACACTTTTGAGAACACACTTGATACATAAGATGCATATCATTTTGGAAAAGCGCTTACCTGAGAAGCGCTTGTTTTTGCGTTCTGAAACTGAAACGCGATTTATCCGCCTCAATCCTGAGACCCAGCTTCTAGCATGGTCTGGCAGCGCTCTCATTGTAACATGGACAATTATTGCCACTGCAATCATATTGATGGACAACATAGGGGCTGGTAACTTCCGCGCCCAGGCACAACGTGACCAATTTACATATGAAGAACGCCTTAATGAAATGTCGGTTGAACGTGATTTGCGTTCTAACGAAGCTCTGGCAGCACAACAACGCTTCTCTTCCGCGCTTGAGCAGATCTCTCTAATGCAGTCCGAATTGCTACGTTCTGAAGATCGGCGCCACGAATTAGAAACCGGCCTTGAAGTTGTACAAGGCACATTGCGCCGCACCATGGGCGAACGCAAAGACGCGAATGCACAGATTTTAGCGCTTGAAACAGTGATCAATGGTGATGGAGAACCACCCATCCGGTATGCGCAAGCCGACCAAGCTAATAGCACTGTTGATTTATTAGCTAATGCTTTGGCAGATACCGCAGCTGAACGCGACCAGATCGCAATTGACGCAGAGTTTGCGCTCAGCCATGCAGCTGACATGGAATTGGAACTGCGGCTGCTGCAAGACCGCAACGATCAAATTTTTCGCCAGCTTGAAGAAGCATTCACCGTTTCAGTCGAACCCCTCGACAAAATGTTCCGCGCCGCAGGGATGAACCCTGATGATGTATTAAATCAAGTCCGTCGGGGCTATTCTGGCACTGGCGGACCACTAACTCCACTACAGTTTTCTACTCGTGGAGGTCAACAAGATCCCGACGCAGCCCGCGCAAATGGCATTCTTGGGACAATGGATCGTTTAAACCTGTATCGAATAGCAGCAGAACGTATTCCTTTCGATATGCCCGTGCGCTCCGGTTTTCGGTTCACTTCTGGGTTTGGTAGCCGTTGGGGCAGGATGCACAACGGTACTGATTTTGCAGCTCCTACTGGAACAGAAATCTATGCCCCAGCGGATGGTGTGGTGACATTTGCAGGCTGGTCATCGGGATATGGCCGTCTGGTAAAAGTGCAGCATGCCTTCGGTATTGAGACACGGTATGCTCACCAAAATCGGATTCGTGTCGTTGTTGGACAAAGACTCTCGCGTGGCGACCAAATTGGTGATATTGGAAATTCTGGACGATCTACTGGCCCGCACCTTCATTACGAAATCCGCGTTGGCGGACGACCCGTTAACCCCATGATTTATATAAGAGCTGGACAAGATGTTTTCTAAAAGTAAAATTAATGAGCCTGGCAACCCTGCCGTTTCTTCCACACCAGACAAGGCCAAGCCTTCTTCTGGATCACCCGTCCCCTCGCAGAGCGATTTTAAATCCTCTGCGCCAAAGGCAAAGCCACCAGCTTCGCAGTTGTCTCCAGACTTGCACATCACAGGCAATCTGAAAACATCTGGTGACATTCAAATAGAAGGTACTGTTGACGGTGACATCCGCGCACATCTATTGACTGTTGGCGAAGGAGCAACAGTCAACGGCGAATGTATGGCAGATGACGTTGTGGTAAATGGCCGAATTGTTGGCACAGTACGTGGCCTTAAAGTACGACTTACGTCCACAGCAAGGGTTGAGGGTGACATTATTCATAAAACCATAGCCATTGAATCTGGCGCTCACTTCGAAGGCTCAGTTCAGCGCCAAGACGATCCACTTAACACTGGTTCTGGTTCGCCCATAACTACACAAAAAACAGCCGCGCCTAACACTCCTAAAAGCTAATCGCTTGTTTGATTTATAAATGGGGCCGCGCAGTAGCGCCGGCCCTATTTTTTGAAAAAAATTAATATACCGAAGAAAATCATAAAATGCGCAACAGTATGGTTTTTTATAATACTATTATACACAGAAACACTGCCAACAGGTTTAATAATTGAGACAAAACGCTTAGACGGTTAGTGCTGTGGAGACGAACATCCGAAGAAGTATTACCTATTTTAGGTGCAAACGCATTTCACATTTGACAACAGAGCAGTAATAAAAAATTGGTCTCTTTATAATAAAACTGGATAAGACTAATGGCCGCTAGCAGAAAAAAAGAGCATTGCTTTCATTGTTAAACAAAGTCTAATAACAACTATTCATATTGATATCAAAAAATCGTTCAGAGATATCATGATATTAGTCAGCTTACTCAGCCCCATAAAAAACTCAAAATACTGTACGTCAGACTAAAATAAGCACAATGATTTAACGAAGTAACGGAATTTGTTATTTGCGTTTATCCAAGACCACTGGCCATTCAAGCGGTACATCAATTTCTAGTCGTTATGTCACCTCGTATAATCCAACTGGCTCAAGCAAGAGCTGCCGGTAGAAACCTAAATAAGGTAACCGTATCTAAATGAACATGCACTGCATCAAGCCAGATCTTAAAAATCTGATTATAAAATATAAAGCAAAAAACTCAATTTCCAATACTGCTCAGAAATCAGCGCTTTTTAACAGTAAGTAGATTTAAGTTTCATGAATTGTGACTGTTACAATACATGGAACTGGTTACGCACCTAGCATTAAAGTTTTGGAACTGACGTTGTTCTAGCATCAAACATCATCGTAAAACTTATTACGTCAATCAAAATATAACTATTTTGGTCTTTTTTTATACTTGCGAGCAGAAAGTACCACAAACACCAAAACTTAGTCTTCAGCGTTGGCATCGGCACGACTTTTACCACTGACGTCCATGGCCAACGTAGCTCCCATAAAAGCATCAAGATCGCCGTCCAGCACGCCTTGAGTGTCTGATGTTTCAAAACGGGTCCTCAGGTCTTTAACCATCTGATAGGGCTGCAATACATAAGAACGTATCTGATTGCCCCATCCTGCATCACCAGCGTTCTCATGTACCTCGTTGACTAATGCTGACCGCTTATCCATTTCAATCTGATACAATCGACTTTTTAATGCCTTCATCGCAATGTCGCGGTTTTGATGCTGTGATTTCTCTGATGA
>JAPKAD010000088.1 GCA_028825445.1 Octadecabacter sp. | reverse complement strand
ATCTCCTTCGTTTCAAGAAATGCTATCAAAGGGGCGGCATCAAACCGTGACAGGTTCAGGTTGTGGTGATCCAAATCCGTGCAGCAATCCTCAACAGCTTCACCGCATTTAGCATACCGAGAACTGAGGCTGTAGGCTAAATCTGTCTGGGGTAAGGGGAAGCACAAATTCAAGATGATTTGTGTAACAAAGCCCAGTGCCTACCATCGTCGTCTTGACGCCCCCAGTCTCATGAAATAGTGACTAATTATTGAGCGGGCGTTGTGTAATGGTTAAGACCCCAGTTTTCCAAACTGGAGATGCGGGTTCGATTCCCGCCGCCCGCTCCAATTACAACTTTAAGAATTTGGTTATAAAAAATAATTAGTATTAAAGAAAATTAACCCGCCCAAGAACTCGCCATAAATAAAAGGATGGCTACTCATGTTGGGTTATCAGTAGTTACGTTGGACACAAGAACCGCCGGCCCCATCTGGTCATAGAACACAAATGGCCCAACCATTTTACGATCAGTCGAGGGCAGTGCGCGGCGGACCTCAAAATTACTGATATCGCAGGCGCGTGGGATGATAACAATTCAATTGCATCCATCATGCTCACGTAGGGACAGTGAGGCTCAAGCGTGAGGTTCCAGCTCTTGGCTTAGTTACTTTCCTAAGACAATATTTGCGGCGTCTAATGCCGCCAGTTCTAGGTGTGGCTTAGGGTGCCAGATCGAAGAATAGGAATTCGGCGTCTTGTCCTTGATCGAAAATCAACGTGCCTGACCCGTCAATTGCCAATCCGTCACCTTTGTTCAAAGTAATTTTATTGACCCTGACAGACCCGCCAGCCACCTGCACCCAGGCTTTGCGGCCAGCCTGTAGATTTTGTGAGATAGCCTGACCTACGTTCAATTCGGCAGCATAGACACTGGCATCGGCTTGCGTTTTCATGGATCCGTCACGTCCGTCTTTCGACAAGAATAACTTCAGCTTGCCGTCTTTGTCGGTGGGCGTCAGCTCAATCGTATCGTAGGCAGGTTCTGTACCTTCGACCTCAGGCAATAGCCAGACTTGAAGGAACCGCATCTGATCTGTCTGCGACGGGTTGAACTCTGAATGGGTCACACCTGAACCAGCGCTCATGTATTGTACACCACCTTCGGACACGACCGACCCGTTGCCCAAGCTGTCTTTATGTTCAAGTGCACCGCCCAAAACATAAGAGAAAATTTCGGCGTTTCTGTGGGGGTGTTGGCCAAAACCTTTATCGCCTGCAACAATATCATCATTGATTACAATTAGGTTGCCAAAGCCAAGGTGCTTGGGATCATAGTATTGACCAAAGCTGAAGCTATGGGCGGACTTGAGCCAACCAAAGTCAGCTTTGCCACGTTCATTTGCGGGACGCTTCTCAAAATTAAGGTCGTTTTGGATGTTGGTTTGAACGTTCATTATACTGCTCCTTTGAAACTAAGGCTTTCTATATCAACATTTGCTGCAGCCAGTTTTGCCTCGGCGTCCTTACCTAAAGCGTCAGCTGCGATGATGGTCACGTCGTGAATACCAATGAAGCCCATGATATGCTTCAAGTAGCCAGATGCATAATCGATATCGCTCCCAACGGGTGTGCCACCCGACGCGATCACGATGATTGCACGTTTACCTGACATCAGCCCAACGGGACCGTCTGGCGAGTACTTAAAGGTCACACCCACTCGGCAAATCTGGTCAATCCAGGCTTTCAAAGCTGCTGGCACCGAGAAGTTGTAAACTGGCGACCCGATCACCAACGTATCTGCCGCCTCAATTTCATCAATTAGGCTGTCAGATAACGCAAGAGTCTTACGTTTCGCATCAGTGCGATCACTGACAGGTGTAAAATTAGCCCCCAACCATGCTCCATCAAGCAATGGCAATCCTTTGGACAGGTCACGTGTGATGATTTTATCCGCACCAATTTCGGCGATAACCTTATCAGACAGCTGCCGTGTTACAGAACCGTCATGCCGCGCGCTTGCTTGTATGTTTAATACTGTATGTGCCATTTGAACTCTTACTTTCTATCTTGGGGCTATATTTGCTGATTGCCTTACTGCCCTGTTGACCCCGATATAATTGTTGCAAATTTCTGAACTAGGCTAATAATTAGCAAAACATATTTGCGATTAGGAGAACAATGTCTCGTCTTGATGAAATTGAAACATTCGTGGTGATAGCACGCACAGGCTCAATCAGCCGTGCAGCGGAACAACTTGGAATCGCTAAGTCTGCCGCAAGTCGCCGCCTGTCGGATTTAGAAGCGCGTCTTAACGCTCAGTTGATCTTGCGCACAACCCGACAGTTCAGTCTGACCGAAGAAGGGCAATCCTTCCTTGCCAATGCAGAAACAGCTTTGGAGGCACTCGATGACGCAGAGCGTATTGTCTGCGATGATGTGGAAAATCTTTCCGGTCCACTCCATATTGCTGCTCCAATGTCTTACGGGCTTTCAAAAATGCAACCCGTGTTCACGCAGTTCCTTATCGACAATCCGGACGTAACATTGCGCGCTGATTTCTCCGACAGAACCGTTGATCTTGTGCAGGACGGATTCGATATAGCAATCCGCATAGGAGAGCTGCCAGATTCCACACTCATTGCGCGTAAAATCACATCTGTGAGGCACTGCGTTGTTGCAAGCCCAGTGTTTTGGGTGGTCAACGGAACACCAAAAATACCCGAAGATCTTCAAGACCTACCCTTCCTTCGATACGAAAATCTGCACACACGGCAAGCGCTCGCGTTCCAAAGACCAGACAAAAGCAAAGGCACAATCAGCCCGACACCCCGTGTCCGCGCCAGTAATGGAGATTTCTTAGCGCAAATGGCAGTGGCGGGTTTAGGCTTTATGGTGGAGCCAGAATTTGTTGTGGAACCCTACTTGCAGACCGGCGAGCTTGTGGAAAGTTTGCTGGACTACAGTTGGTTTGGCCTAAACCTATATGCAGTTTTCCCACCTGGCAGGCGTCCAACACGTCGCGCAGAGGCTTTTGTCAGTTGTTTAGAGCAAGCACTTCGCTAGCACGTAGCTGCAAGGTCAGCGGAGCGGATGGATTGATGGCTTACTAACAATCCTGCGTTGTGCGATCAACGCAGACCGACGTTTCAGCCCACAAAATGCTGTGCTCCGCACGAATGGCTGCAATAGTGGGCCGCACCGCAGCATCGTGAAGTGATAGTGAAAGGCAGTTTAGAGCCGTTAGTGTCATCGGGTTACTATTCAGCAGTTAAGAGTAAGCAACCCATATCTCTCAAGTGGACGTGCGCCTCTCGAGCCAGCGTGGTGATAAATTTTTGGGTCGCTGCCAAGTCATGACTGCGCCCACAGTGCTGATATTGTGGATGACCATGACCTGATTTGTGCCCCTTTTGTGCCATGCACCCAGAAAACCTTCCAACCTTGCATGGCAGGGCTTTCACCGGGCAAGCCACTGCGTTTTGAATTTGCAGTGCTTCTATCGGCTGAGCACAGGGGGTAGGTGTCACCTTTTATCGCGCCCCCCATGGCTTAAATCGCCTACAATGGCCTGTCCGCCTTCGTGAACAGTTACCCGTTCTACACGCACGGTCTGCTGGACTTTGGCGCTGGCCAGTCATTTGCCATGCCTCAATTCAAAAACTCACTTGCCGGATCCTGGTCTGGGTCATCTTCATTCCATTGCACCCGCGACCTGTCCGCAGGCGTGCCACCCATCGATGATAGGCAGAGCCGCAACTGTGCATATATACCAATCGGGCAATCTGCTTCATGAGTTCGTGCTGACAGTCGTGAAGCCAAGCCAACAATCCACTTATCGGATGCACACAGCCAAGGCATTTCTATTGCAAATGAATTCCATGCTGCACGCTCAATCGGGCCTAGAGTCTTAGGTGCTGGCCCTATTGCGCCCACAGGTGGGTCAACACGTTCGTTAAACCGCTCTGGATGCTTGTCTGCTTGTCCAGTAATTATGGCGATAGCTTTTGGAGTTCTCGTACGTGACATTTGGAAACCTCTGAATTGGGAATTTGAAAGTTGTTGCTCTCACACCGGTCCTGTTTTCATGGTCTTAAGAGATTGACCTACCCCCTCTGCATTGGGTGGACTGGCCATCTGACTTTTTACCTTTCAATTGACGGTATAAGGAAAAAGCTAACCACGCCGGTCCTGTGTTTATGGGTCGCAAGGAATTCTATACCCCCCACCATCTGTTGGTATTGAATTGGATACTGAGACCATTTTGCAGAGTGCTTGCGCCTCCCGCTCCATTATATACCGTATTTTTGATTTAAGTTGTTTTTAAGAAATCATTCCTGTTTAATACGCTCTTTAATCAACTCTCTTTTTTGTATTGAAAAAGGGGCTTATAATTTTTACATGGACTGTTTTATCTTCCTTTATGCTTTTTTTGTGCTCGATCGCAATCGGCAGAAAAGGTTGCATGAACGTAGGGCGCAACGTAGCCTAAATTAACGTACTGGTCTCCGAGCTGACCTTGCATAAAGGGATTGTTGATATATATGGCAACACTGATACAGTTGTGCGAATCGGGGTCGCTGGATGTGATCGATCCACTTGAACCCGGTGAACTGCCATGGAGGTTTTTGTATGCGACTATGGATTTTCTTGACTGGATTGAACGCGAACTTCCAGTACTCGGTCACAACGAACTTTACTCTGATCTCTCGCCACTGGAACAAGTGTACGCAGTTTTTTTTGAATATGTATCAGGCGAAGATTTTTCATCTGACCGAAGATTTAAGAAGTTACATTGCAATCCTGACAACCATGTTTGGGAATTTAAAACTGAGGAAGTCAGAGTTTTTGGTTGGGTGCCAAATAAGGATTTTTTTGTATGTTGTTATGGCGACAGCAAAGATAAAATTAAAGAATTTGATAGCTATGGTCGTTACATCGCCCAGACGACCTTTGTTCGCAACAACTTGAACTTGAATGAACCAAAGTGTCTTATAAGCAGGAGTTATTCTGATGTCATATCGAATGCGGATTGATCAAAAATCCCAAAAATCAGCCCGCTTTATTTCAGGGCTTCAGAAGAAAGTTCAGAAGGCTCTCGTGGCATCTGGTAAAACGCAGCAGGAAATCGCAGAAATATTGGGTGTTGACCGTTCAGTTATTAATAGACGACTCAAAGGTAGCGCAAATTTAACGGCTCGCTCTATTGCTGAGCTTGCTTACGCTTTGGACAAGGATTTATTAATCGAGTTCGTTGACAAAGAAGCATCAGAATTAATTCCAAAGCGAAATACTTGGACAGGTAAAGTATCTTCATTTGAGCGCAGCACTAACTCGTTGTCACATGGTACGGTGACATCACAAGCCAAGTTTGTACTGGAAAGAACAGGATCGTGAATACAGAACCATACGGAACTACCATTTTTTGCGACAATATTCGTCATGAGGTAAATGGTAAAATGACTCTGGTAGGATGTTATGCTTCTAAACTAAATTTTAGTGGACCGCCACCTTCCAACCTTCCAACCTTTGCTGCCCTTATTAACCTTCGAATACCAGCCAATGTCACTTTTAAGAGAGTGTCTTTGCGAGTTTTAAAAATTGAAGGTGATAAAGAAACTAATATTCTTGAAATTGATATCGATACAGAAAAAGAAGCGTCACATCTAACCGCTTCAAATGATGATGAGGATGATAGCAAAGTTGTGAACATGACTTTTCCCTGTCAATGGGAACCACTTCCATTCTCCAAAGCGGGTTTTATCAAAGTTAGAGCCTATTTGGACTATGATCGCGAAATTAGATTGGGCGTCCTTGGAGTAAATTTTGTTGAAAATTATACTCAACCTCTCCTTTAGATGGCACTGGTTTTGTTGCACAAATCACTTTCTATAGTATTCACTGTATGAATCCATTTTAGT
>JAPKAD010000123.1 GCA_028825445.1 Octadecabacter sp. | reverse complement strand
CTAAAATAAAACGCAGCAAGTCTATGCACTTGCAGGAATGTCCACAAAAACGTGGAGTTTGTACACGCGTATACACAACAACTCCAAAAAAGCCGAATTCGGCGATGCGGAAAGTTGCAAAAGTGCGCCTCACCAACGGCTTTGAGGTAATTAGTTATATTCCGGGTGAGAGCCATAATCTACAAGAACACTCTGTTGTTCTGATCCGTGGTGGACGAGTGAAAGACCTTCCTGGTGTTCGCTATCATATCCTGCGCGGAGTTCTGGATACCCAAGGCGTAAAAGATCGTAAGCAGCGTCGATCAAAATACGGCGCGAAGCGTCCTAAGTAAGGAAATCAAGATATGTCACGTCGTCACGCAGCTGAAAAGCGCACTGTTTTACCTGATGCCAAATATGGTGATCTGGTACTAACAAAATTCATGAATAATTTGATGCTTGATGGTAAGAAATCCATCGCGGAACGCATCGTTTATGGCGCTCTTGAGCGTGTTGAGACGAAAGTAAAGCGTGCGCCGATCGAGATGTTTCATGAGGCATTAGAAAACATTAAGCCTTCCGTCGAGGTGCGTTCGCGCCGCGTTGGTGGGGCAACGTATCAAGTACCCGTTGAGGTGCGTCCTGAGCGGCGCGAAGCCCTTGCGATCCGGTGGTTGATTATAGCCAGCCGCAAGCGGAACGAAAACACGATGGAAGAACGTCTTGCGGGCGAGTTGTTGGATGCGGTGCAATCCCGCGGTTCAGCAGTCAAGAAACGTGAAGACACACACAAAATGGCCGACGCAAACAAAGCGTTCAGCCATTACCGCTGGTAACCCCACAGAGGCTGAACAGATATGGCACGCGAATACCCACTAGAGCTGTACCGCAACTTCGGTATTATTGCGCACATCGATGCAGGTAAAACTACCTGTTCGGAGCGGATACTGTATTACACAGGTAAAGAGCATAATATTGGTGAGGTGCACGATGGCGCTGCAACCATGGACCACATGGAGCAGGAGCAAGAGCGGGGCATTACTATTACCTCAGCAGCGACCACGACGTTTTGGGAGCGCACAGAAAACGGAGTTGACGCTGAGGGGCCAAAGCACCGATTCAACATCATAGATACCCCTGGTCACGTAGACTTTACAATTGAAGTTGAGCGTTCATTGGCCGTTCTAGATGGTGCGGTTTGTGTTTTGGATGGGAATGCCGGTGTTGAGCCGCAAACTGAAACAGTTTGGCGTCAGGCTGACCGTTACAAGGTCCCGCGTATGGTTTTTGTCAACAAGATGGATAAAACGGGGGCGGACTTTTTCAACTGCGTTGCTATGATTGAAGATCGTACTGGTGCAAGCGCAATTCCAATCTCTTTCCCAATTGGGGCTGAAACTGAGCTGGAAGGCTTGGTTGATCTTGTGACTATGGAAGAGTGGCTCTGGCAAGGTGAAGACCTCGGCGCTTCTTGGACCAAAGCGCCAATACGTGAAAGTTTACAAGAATCTGCTGCCAAGTGGCGCAGCAAGCTGGTTGAGGCCGCTGTAGATCAAGATGACGATGCCATGATGGAATACTTGGAAGGCAAAGAGCCTGACATTATAACGTTGCGAAAACTGATACGTAAGGCGACTTTGTCTATGTCATTTGTACCTGTGCTCGGTGGATCAGCATTTAAAAACAAGGCCGTTCAACCATTGTTGAATGCGGTTGTTGACTATCTACCCAGTCCGCTCGACGTCGTAGACTATATGGGCTTTAAGCCCGGTGACGAGACTGAAACCCGCGATCAGGCCCGCCGTGCGGACGATGATATGCCGTTTTCCGCGCTTGCGTTCAAAATTTGGAACGACCCATTTGTGGGCTCTTTGACCTTTACTCGGATTTATTCTGGTAAGTTAGAAAAAGGCGATAATTTCTTAAACTCAACCAAGGGCAAAAAAGAACGTGTTGGTCGTATGATGATTATGCACTCTAATGACCGTGATGAAATATCTGAAGCTTTTTCTGGTGACATCATTGCGCTTGGCGGGCTAAAAGAAACGACTACGGGTGACACTCTTTGCGCTGTGAATGCTCCGGTTGTGTTGGAGACAATGACTTTCCCAGTACCTGTAATCGAGATTGCTATTGAGCCTAAAACAAAGGGTGACCAAGAAAAAATGGGGTTGGCTCTGCAGCGTTTATCTGCCGAGGATCCTTCCTTTCGTGTTG
>JAPKAD010000087.1 GCA_028825445.1 Octadecabacter sp. | reverse complement strand
CAACATTGTCAACGCTAGAGCAGCCTGAAACCCTTACAATCCTGTCGAACCTATCACCTGAGTTGCAAGCCACAATTGCCCAATTTGATCAAACCCAGCGGCACGACACGCCCCTGCTACACTTACAACGCATGATGCGCACGCAGCCGTATCACAACATACGAACCGCGCTAAATTGGATTAAACAAGCCGCACAAGGATGGCCCGACCTTCTGGCACAAATTGCGCCAACACCGCCTGAGTGGCTTTCTGTTCTGCTGACAGACGATGCGCCGACACCATCGCTTCCTGCGCAGATCATTACTGCTCAGCGCGACCTGCATGCTTATCTTTTGAACGTCGGCACCGAAACTGATACAGCACACGAGACTGCCGCAAGAATCAGTGCACTTTGGGCCTTGCTGACCACTACGAAATCACAACAAGCTAACACACAAGACACTGACCTCACTGCTTTGTGGACAAGCGCGCCATTTGAAATAGTAAGCCGACTGATTGCGCTACCTAACAAAACCAAACAGCTTCAATTTCTTGAGGCAGCCGGTTTAGATTGGGGTTCAGTCTTGCGCCAAGAAGCAGTCTCAAGAACGGCTCTTTCCACCCTATGGAAAACTAACAGGGCAGCAATGCTTGCAGCGATTAGATGGATTACCCCCTCAGAGCAAAGCGCACTATTAAACCGTTTGCTTCCAGAAGGTGCGACGCTTTTGCACAACGCATTGACGTTAATGCTCTCAATCACCGCAGCACCGGAAGTCGTAATGCGTCGTGCGATTACGGCTCTGCTTGACGGCACATCAATGGATCTAGAGGCATTCTCACGGCAGTCTAAACTGATTGTTTCGCCGCAGGTCGTATTGATGAAAGCTTTTGGCATAGGGGGGGCGATCATAGAGCCCCTAGCAACCCGTGATCTTGATCTTGATCTTGATCTTGATCAAACCACACCAGACATGCCCCCTCAACTATTGGCCATGTTGCCCCAGATGATTGATATAATTGTTCCACGCCGCGTGCAGCAGACTTTCATCACCTTTTATTCTGCGTGGCCCAGCGCGTCATTGGTCACTAAGCCAAACCCAGCGCTGACGCGTTTAGCTGAAATGTCAGATCAACCGGCTCCAGTCTTGAATGCTCTTCTGGCTGAGGTTTTGCATCCCATAACTGACGAAACAGACATCCACAGCCAGATCACTCGTCTGATCGTTACATTAGAACCTGACACATTCCGGCGCGACGCGCATCTGCGTTTAGTTGTTGCCAGGCTTACGACCGTGAGCCCAAGTAGCGATCCGGACACACGCGCTCTACGAAACGCTGCGCGCACAGCAGCGCAACACATCCTTAATCAAAAACTGAATGCAGAACAACCAGTGCAACTTACACCCTACACCCCAACGACTCTCTGGGACACAGAAGCTGCCGGTTTAGTAATTTTTCATCCCTATATCGGCCTTTTATTTAACAGGCTTGGAGTCAAACCTGTTGAAAAACAGCTGCCACTAAGTCTTATCCCCCGTGCAATTGCCATTCTAGAGGCATTGTGCGGCTCACCCCATTCCTCAGATCCATTGTATAACGTTCTGCTGGGCCGCCACCCAGATGCGACTACGCCCCTAAAACCAGTGACACTTCATGACGACGATATGACCTTGATTGTGAGCCTGACCCGCAGCGTCATTGCGCGTTGGGGTAAACTCGGTGCAACTTCGCCAGAAGGCTTACAGGCCACATTCATAAACCGCACTGCCTCATTGGAATTGCGCGATGACAGCGTCATCTTGAACGTATCTATGGGACCGTATGACATGCTCCTGGACAACTTACCTTGGCCTCTGTCCCCGATAGCGCTGTCATGGATGCCACATCCCCTGCACGTTAACTGGAGAAACGAGCATGTCTGATGTCGTCGCTGACCACTCAATCCATGCGCAGGCTGTCGCCATAGAACTTGCATGGCTCAATACACCAATTGCCAAACGGCTGGCTCGTTTTTTCAAAGCACCAAACAAAAAATTAGCACTGGCGCGCGAAACTAAGCATGACACTGAAACAGCCATCGGTCAGCTGATCACGCAAGCTGATCTAAGCCCGCAAGCACGTTGTATTCTTGCCCTTGCCCTCACGTCACATGTTAATTCTGGGATTTTAGACCCATTCTTTATCAAGAACGCATCTATCGACCGACCTTTTGCGCAGTTCGGCAACCAGCTGGGCAATCATGAAGCGTTTCAACCCACTACAGAGACCGCGTTTTTTATGATTTCCGGCACAGACACGGCTAAACGTATCGCCGCAATGGCGCTGTTCGGACCGGACCATCCACTGGGCTCTCAGGCCGGTGTTAGCATAACAAAAACGCAAGACAGCAAGATCTCCAACCGCCTAGATATCGCCTTACAACGTGCTGAGGTCTTGTGCGATGGAATATCTCCGCATCCAAATTATTCACCTAATTTTCCCGCCAAACGCCTGACCACGCGTTTAAAATGGGATGATCTAGTCCTCCCTACATCCGTCAAAGACCAACTTGAACATATTCTTGCATGGTTAACAAACCGCGATACTATCCTGAACTGCTGGGGCCTCTCACGCCATTTTGGGCTTGGTTACAAGGCACTATTTTCTGGTCCCCCCGGAACTAGTAAAGCCCTAACAGCCACTCTTTTGGGGCAACGCACAGGGCTCAATGTTTACCGCGTTGATCTGTCAATGATAGTTTCAAAATGCATCAGTGAGACAGAAAAAAATCTTAGTGTGATTTTTGATATGTCCACCCAACGCGATTGGATTTTGTTTTTTGACGAGGCCGAAGCCCTATTTAGCGCACACACCTCCGCCAGTTCCTCCAATGATCGAGATGCCAACCAAGAAGGGTCTTACCTGCTGCAACGCATCAAGGAATGTCAAAGCCTTGTCATTTTAGCCACCAACTTGCGCAACAGTATTGATAGTGCCTTTTCTCTCCGTTTTCAAAGCACTGTCGCCTTTAGCAGACCCAACTTTGACGAAAGCCTGCGTCTTTGGCGCAATATTTTGGCCACCATGCTAATGGACCACCAGCTTGATCTTAAACCATTGGCGCGTGATCATGATTTATCGAGCGCATCCATCACAAACATCATTAGACACGCCGCCATCACTGCCAGACAGCGCAATTCACCTGCCCTCAACGGCGCTGACATAAATGCGGCGATCAGCGCCGAATTGAATAAAGAAGGACGCAAGTCATGACTGTCTTCAGCCGAATTTTCCTAATACTAACCTTGATCATTGGGGGCGCCACGTCCACTTTTGCGACTTGTGCACCTGACACCCAATTCACCCAAAGCGATTTTGAAGGTTTCGGCATAGCGCGTGCGCAACTTGGATTACGCGCTGCATTTAGCACCGGCCCTGTGGTCGGGCTTGCGGACGGGACATTAGGACCAATCACGCAAGATGCCATGCATGAGCTGTGCGTTCAGGTCCCACGCCCAGCGGGGCTGGACGACAAACAGTCCACACTTGATGTGCTCGTTGAGTTCATTGAACTTGCAGATGTGCTGGGCGTGCAGCGGTTGCAAGATTTTGACTTTGACACGACCACGCCTGGCAGTCAGGCGCTTGCTTTGGCAACGGTCCCGTCGATAACGGGGCGCACCCTTCGCGGTGATACTACAGCGTTCGACTGCAGCGATCTGGATAGTGCGCTAGATGGGTCCGCCATTGCACAGCGCACACTAGCTACACTTGGCCGCATTTTTGATGATATGTCATCTAACCAGATTTGTGCGCTGTTTCCCGCTCCTAATGACGGAACCGAACTGCGGGCCACATTTGAGCGCTTGGGCCACATCGCGGCCACGCGATCCGGGGCTATCGACATTCTTGCAAGTCCTGATTTTCGTACTTGGGTTATCGAAGATCAACCAAACCGCCTACGCAGACTTGTTGCCAACCAAGCGGCTGTCATCGCTCTAATCGATGAGTATAACACTGCGCAGCCGGGCTCCACCGCATATATCAACAGTAGTTGCAGCCCAATTCATGTTGAACGCAGCACTTCTTTTTATAGCCTCACAGTCGCGGATATAGCAAATATCAAGCTCCAAATTTCACTCACTCCAGTCTTGGACAGTTTTGCCAAAACAAATCCTGTCTATGACAGTGCAGGCGCACTATGGCGAGATCTGGAACCTGTGCTGCAAAGTGAACTTAGCAACTGTATCCTCACCGAAATCGAACCATTGGTGATCGGTGCAGAACAATTGCCAAAGTCTTATGGTTTTAGGCCAGGTGCGGCCAATCAGCTGTCAGCCGACCTAGCGCTGGCCGATGCTAAAGACATCTTAACAAACTTTGAAAGCCTCCGTTTTCCTTCAAAATCCGAATTCCTTGCTTCCCTAAAGTCTGCTCTGACGATAGCTCAGGCCGCATCCGTCGATGAGATCATCGCAGTAGCCGCAGACACGATGGCCGCCGCAGCTGTCATTGGACAACCCCCTTTTGATACATCGCGAGTTGTTATTCCCAAAGAAGAGCAGCTGACTCTAACCGACGTGCCACAACTAATAGTGACCGGAGCCGCTGACGACGCAGTGCAATCATTAATCGATGACAGCAACCTGACATCGGCCCTTGAAGGCACAATTATCACTCCAGTACCCGTGCTTGAACAGATCAAAACACAAGTCCGCAATAGCTTGCAACCCGCAGCGCAGGCGCGAGTAACTGCAACTGTTGAAACTCAAATAGCATTGGCCGAGCCTTTTGTCCTAGCATCCTGGACAATGTCGCAGCCTCTCATAGATGCAATCCGGGCAGTTCCGTATGTACGCGCCGCAATAGAAGATGAAACAGGCGATGATCTGGAAGCCCGTCTCTTGCCATTGGTCGGGATTGAATATCCAACTTATAGACTATTTGCCAAAGCGCTGAATACAATTTCTTTTGAAAACGGGACTAACCCCTTTTCGGACTTTGTTCTGGAACAAATAAGCATGATTGCGTTAAAGACGGTACCTTCACCGCAAGTCATTCGCGAATTTGGGCCCATTTCAATCGAAAATTGCGCCTGTATTGCGGATAGGGGCAATGACAACCTGCGGATCTATGGATTTTATCCATTCTGGCACGCCCCATTACCCTCTAACTATCAACCTGACGGCGTCGCAGTAGAGCCACTTCGCCTAATCAATTTTGCTGAAACAACCGATATTGCTTTTTACGGTCTGGAATTCACCTTCGATACGCGTGTTGATGGCACAACAGGCATTGTACTTCACAATGCGGCACAGTGGCGTGCCGCACGCCGGGATTTTGTTAATTCAGCGCACCAACATCGCACCCGCGTTGATTTGGCCTTTGACATGCGTAACTGGATACAATGGGATCAAGCTGCAGTTGACGACGTCGTCAATCATATCACAACTGAAATTGCCCCTTATGACGTGTTCTCAAATTATTCACTGGCTTCAATCCAAGCCAGTATTCCAGCGATGTTTGATCAGAATCAAGCTGATGGCATAACCTTGATTTTCCCAGATTACGATGGTGATGATCTGACCGCTGAAAAAGCCAGCCAGTTGACCCACATTATCAAAAGCATCTACGAGGGCCTGCCAAACCGTGCGAACCTCGAAATTAATGTGGCCTTTGATTTCGCACTTCTAGCGCTCTCCTCAGACGTTAAAGGTCAAAATTCAGAGCCCTTATGGCAAGAAACAAAGCCATTGCTGGATTTCTTGGAAAACTTACTGATCAAGCAACCTTATGTCGTCACAACCGACCCAAATGCACAGCAAACCGAGGCATTTGCACCCTCTACCCGCGTTGACGACAAGGTTATAGATAACCTCCTTTTGTTCCTTGAGTTGCCTACGTCAATCTCTAAGAAAATCTTGCGGTTGCGCATTGAGCGAAGCGATTTCCGAGGTACAAACCGCGAAGCCGTGTTGCGCAGCATTATTCCAGTCATACCTCCAGGTGGGCATAAACTGATACACGAGGCACCGCGCCCCGACGCTGCACC
>JAPKAD010000030.1 GCA_028825445.1 Octadecabacter sp. | reverse complement strand
ACCAGTTCAAAATGAATATGGTGATCCAGGATTGGTTGAAACTCCCGAAGAAGCACCCAAGCTTGCAGAAGCACCCAAGTTGGCAGAAGCACCCAAGTTGGCAGAAGCACCCAAGTTGGCAGAAGCACCCAAGCTTGCAGAAGTAGCCAAGTTGGCAGAATCACCCAAGCTTGCAAAAGCACCCAAGTCAGCAGAAGCACCCAAGCTTGCAGAAGTAGCCAAGTTGGCAGAAGCACCCAAGAAGCGTCGCACGCGCAAGCCCAAGATACGGCCCGATCAACTTCCCGAGAGTAGTCCGACGCCGGAAGCTGGCGAATAACTTTTAGGCCCCCAATAAACTGGGGGCTTTTTAAGCTAAGGTTTGGGTAGTAGTGTCATACCGCGAGTTTTAAAAATAAATTTTATTAAGAACCATTTAAGGTGTGGCTGCTCTGTACCCAACAACTGTTTTGTCTTTAAGAATTTTAAAGTGAAAACAATATTAACCCGCTTTGAGAGACCGAGCGAGAGCACAGAAGCGTTCAACGTCGATTTGTTCGGCGCGATCTGTGGGTTTGATGTCCGCAGCTATAAGATGGTCTTCAATGTCAGGGTGGAGGCCTTTGAGCGATGAACGCAGCATTTTGCGGCGTTGGTTGAACGCGGTTGCCGTAATATGTTGTAACATATTTGCGTCTGCGGGAAACCGCGGTTCGGGCAAAGCAATGAGTTGCACTACAGCGCTTGAAACTTTTGGTGGTGGTGAGAAAGCTTCTGGTGGCAGATTCATCATAATTTGAGCGTCAGTGCGCCATTGGCATAGGATTGCGAGACGCCCATAAGCCTTGGAGCCCGGTGTTGCTGTGATTCGCTGTGCAACTTCCCGCTGGAACATCAGCGTCAGGCTGTCCCAATAAGGCGGCCAATCTTGTGGGGTCAGCCAGCGGACCAGAAGTTCGGTACCAATATTATATGGTAGGTTCGCAGCCACTCGGATTGGTGATTTGAGGTGATCGAGCGGGTTTATGTCAAGCGCGTCACCGCAGAGCACGGTAAGGCGGTTAGGGTAGGCGGCTTGGATTTCCGCCAGCGCGGGGAGGCAACGGTCGTCTTTTTCGATGGCGAGAACATGGCGTGCGCCTTCCGAAAGCAAGCCACGGGTCAGGCCGCCGGGACCGGGGCCAATTTCTAAGATGTCGTGGTCTTCGTTCCGCCCTGAAAGCCGTGCGATTTTCGCGGTCAGATTCAGATCTAGCAAGAAGTTTTGGCCAAGCGATTTACGTGCGGCCAGACCATGACATTCGATGACTTGTTTGAGAGTGGGAAGGCTGTCTATGGTCATGCTGTGATGCTCATGTTCTAGGCGATGTTCTGGCACGAACCATGTCATCGGCCATGCGAATCGCTGAGATCATCGATGTTGCGTCGGCGGTGCCAGTACCTGCGATTTCGAATGCGGTTCCATGATCGGGTGAGGTTCGCACAAATGGCAGGCCAAGCGTGATATTGACACCACCAGAAAAGTCTAACGTTTTTATAGGGATCAATGCTTGGTCGTGGTACATGCAGATCGCTGCGTCATAGGTCGCGCGCGCCGCAGGGTGGAACATCGTATCAGCGGACAGTGGACCTGTGATTTGTAAGCCTTTGGCGCGTAAAGCGTCTAAGGTTGGTGTGATCATTTCAATTTCCTCGTCGCCCATCTTGCCGCCTTCCCCTGCATGTGGGTTTAATCCTGCTACAGTGAGGCGTGGTTTTAATATGCCAAAGTCGCGGATCAGGGCTGCATGAGTAATCATGATTGTGTCTGTGAGGGTCGCAGCTGTCAGTTTTTGTGTGATCTCTACTACTGGGATGTGGATTGTGGCAGGAACCACTCGAAGCATGTCACTGGCGAGCATCATGACCACTGATGAACTGCCGGCGAGGGCGGCGAGGTATTCAGTGTGACCGGGGTAAGCGAAGTGCGCGCCGTCGATTAGCGCTTGTTTATGGATTGGTGCGGTGCAAAGGGCTGCGCAGTCGCCTGACTGCACGAGTGCGACTGCTTCGGCAATGGAATCGATCACACATTGAGCGTGTTTTGGATTGGGTTGGCCTGCGATGTTTGGTGCACCAAAGTCGCGCTGCAGGACAGGAAAAAAAGTGGCTGTTATGGCATCAGCGGCGCATGTGACTGCCTGCCATTTGGTTCCATCGGGCAGGTGGGTTGGGTCGCCGATCCACAGAAAAGGAATATCTTTACCTATAGCTTGCCAAGCTGCGACGGCGATTTCGGGGCCGACGCCTGCTGGTTCACCGCAACTAATAGCTATCGGAAGTCTGTCTACTAAATTATTGAGCTTGGGTGTCATTCGTTAATTATATGTGATTGTAGCTGCAGCGCGCAGATCTGCGAGTAGGGCGGTTGCGTAGGTATTTAGGCGTTGCGAACGTAGTTGTCCGCGGATGGCTTCACGGTCAACATCTTCGCTTATAGCAAGTGTGCGGCCACACATCATTAAGAAAACCAGCGTTTCACCATTATCACGTGTCAACATGTATGATGCTTCGCCAGCGTCAAGTTTGGCGAGTTCCATAGCCACATCTGCAGGGATGTCTGCAGATGGCAGAACGTCGCGCTCGAGCTGAGCAACGGGCAGGCCTCTGGCAACACCATAAAGATCATCGCAGGTGTCGACGAGGGCATCAATGCGGCGTGCTTCGGTTAATCCAAGATCATTGAGACCACCTGCAATATAAAATGTAGCATATTCGATAGCCGCAAGTTCAGGTGTAATGCGTGGCACTTCACGCACACTGCGCATTTGAAATAGAGCCACACCATTGGTGATTGGAAGTGGTTCAGTGATTTCACCGGGTGCTAGATCAAGAAGTAGCCCTCGTAAACTAGGCGGATAATTCGAAATTGGTAGCCAATCGAGGCGACCACCATGGATTTTAGATGGCAAAGCTGACACGCGGCGTGCTTCAGCTTCAAACGCGGATGTGGAGGTCAATTGCGCGATTCGGTTGGCTGCTGTCATCGCTTGCTGCTCATTTTCTGGCGAAAATGGAATTATAATTTCGTTAATAAGCACTTCTATGCTGGAATACGCGCCAGATTGACCAAGGGCTAGGTTGATATCGTCTTCGGTAACCTGTGCGCGATCGCTGAAACGAGACTGAATAAAATCACGCCAGCTGACGTTCACGCGTACAAAGTCGCGGAAGGTTTCCTCAGAGATACCGGATTGTCCAAGCATAATGATAAATTGGTCAAGCTCTAGATCTGCCCTGGTGGCAAAAGCGGTCATAGCATTAACAAGACCTTCATCAGTGATACGCAACCCTGCAGATTTCAGTGCTGCAAGTTTGAGCCGGTCTTCGATGAGTTGTTCACGTGCTATGTTTTCGAGATTGCCGGGTGTTTGAAAGGTGTTCAGCATGACAATGCGTTGATCGATTTCAAATTCGCTTATGACAGAGTTGTTGATTATGATGGCTGGAGAAAATTGTGCTATTGCAATATTGGGTGCCAATAGAGTCCATAATATGGCGAGTGTAGAGATCAGAGCGCGCATCGAAATCCTCGTTTTTAAAAAAAGTACTTGGTTCGTTTATGTCGTTAGTACCGTTAATTGTTACAACTGTGGGACGCCACACCAGCGGAGCGTCCGGCATCAAAGCCGCTTAATCCAATTAAGAGCCCGAAGTCCGTGCTTTGGTTCAGTGTAGTGGAAGATGTGAAGCGGCGCGATACAGAAAAATCAACAGTAACACATTCATTTTGCCATCCGATTTGCAGGCCCGCGTTAGTGGGGCCATTTCCCTTCACCTCATAGCGTGCATCCAGCCCCAACGACCAGACTTGATCAAAGTGATAGGTGTTATCAATTGTCCATTCTGAGACATTCAATGGGCGATTTTCAAATGTGTCGGCGGGTAAAAAGATATAGCTGGCTGCAAGATCTAGTTTGCTGCTGTTCCACATCATGCGAGCTTCAGATTTTGTAATATCAAAATTGTTGTTTAGTAGAAGCCGGCTGTCCATGGAAAAACCTGAGGGCGCACGTAACTGACCTGCGATTAGCAAGTCAGACGCGGTTTCACGCAAGCCTGAGCTGAGCGAGAAGTTCAGATCGGGCGTGACGCGAAACACGCGACCAACTGTCATTGTGCTGTCCCATCTATCTGCTCCAATGCGTTTCCATGATAGGCCTGCTGCACCGCGTAGTCCTGTTTCTACAGCATCTTCGCCAGAAAAACGTGACAGAGAAAGTATGTTAGCTTGATCAAATTCGGTGGCTGTGCTGTCTTCGTTGGTGACCTTGTCACCTTGCACGCTTGACCATGCCAATTGACCAAAAGGTTCAAGTACATGGGTTGAGTTGTTGCTTTGGCTTATAAATGGGTATCGCAGAGTTGTTTGACCATAGATTGTGGAGCGTAGGGTATCATCAACAAAACTGTCATCACCTATATTAAAATAGTCTAAATTTATACCAAAAGTTCCATTTGTTACCAGTCCGATCAACGTTATCCGATCCCTGTCCCATTCCGTGCCAAAACTAATACGTGCTACGTCGCGCCCAGCCATGTCTTCAAGTGCTGTTCGCTTGGTGGCGGTTGTGCGGTAGTGGCTTTGCAAATCTGACGTCAATGTCACCGTGCCGCCCCAGCTTGGCGTGACGCGACTTTCCCAGCTGATGTCGACCAGCAAGGGTGGCAGTTTAGCTGTGTCTTCACCCGCCCGTTGGGATGCATAATAAGTTAGGTATGCCTGCGTCTGATCCCGATCACGCACCCGTTGCATTACAATTTCACTGTCTAAACGATCTTTTCCAGAATATCCGTATTCTAGCAGATATGCATCATCGGAGGTAAATTCGATGCCAAAGCCCAGTGTTACGTCAGACCCAATGTTGAAAATTCCGTTTGCAAAAAGATAGGCCCTTGGGTTTTGCGTAAGATCGTCATTGGTGATGGCCGAATTAATTAATATCTCACCGCGAAGGAAGGCTTGGCGAAAGGCGGCCTCGAGAGTGGTGGTCGATGTGGAAAGATAGGGCGTTAGTGTTAGATCGCTATGATCGCTTAGTTTGATGAAGTAAGGGAATTTGAAGCCAGTGCCCAAGTTGCTGGATGATTCAAAGCTTGGGATCAGTAGACCCGTTGCGCGCGTCAGCGTTGGGTCAGGTAGTCGCATGCGCGGGATGTAAACAATTGGAACTCCAGCTACATGAAAGGTTGCATCGTCAAAGTAAAGCTGCTGTTCGTTTTGGTCGTGAATAATACGACGCACACGAATTTCCCAAAGCGGTGTCTCTTCATTGGAACAGATATGACAAGACGTAGCGGCGACTTGGTAAAGCTGCGTGAAGTGGCCATCGACTCGGTTAATTTGGTTAGCTGAAAGCTGTAGCTGTTGGTTCAGCACCAGCCGCGCCCCGCGCAGGATGCCGTTTTCAAGTTTTGAATCTAGCGTTGCAGTATCTGCAGTCATGATCGTACCGTCAGATGTGACTATGAACACGGGGCCAGCAATTGTAAGCTTATCTGAGGCTTGATCAAATGTGATACGCTGTGCGGACAGGCGGTTTCCGTCAAAGAAAACTTCAACATTACCTTGTGCGATTAACTGCTTGCTACCTGCCGGAACTAATATGAAGTCAGCAACAAGAGTTGCAGCTTCCTGTGCATTGACTTGCACTGGAGTGATGAGCAGCGTTAGGAAAATAGCAATTATATTTCGCATCAACCGTCCTCTAGATGCAGCAACAAACCAAGGGACGCGCCTATTGCTGCAAGGGGTGGTGCCCATGCAGCGAGGATTGCGGAGATTTGACTGTTATCAGCAAGAACTTGCGCGAAATTGCGTAGGAAAAACAGAGAAAAACATATTAGAATTGCAGTTAAAACCATAATACCAGTTCGCCCTCCACGTTGGTGGCGCATCGTAAAGCCTGCGCCAATCAATACCATTGCCAACAAAAAAGCAGGCTGAGCGAGCTCCATTTGCAGCCAAACTTGATGGCGGGTTGCTGAAAATCCTGCAATTTTAAGTTTGTGAATAAAGGCGGGTAACTCCCAGATGGGAATTGAGGACGGGGTCCCAAAACTGTTGCGAATTTCATTGGCTGTCAGGGTTGATGGGATGCGCAAGATTGAATGAATTGTGGCCGCATTTTCCGCGACACGGGTGTCGTCCAGTGGCCATGCTTTCGCATCTGTCAATACCCAAGCGCCTGCTGTTAGATTAGCTTTTGCAGCTTCAATTCGACGGGTTGGACCACTTGTCGGTGAAAAAGTGATAAACGTCACGTTCCGCAAATGTGTGCCGTCTAGATTGGCTCCACCAGCACGAATAACAGTTTGGCTTTCGTTATCACCTTGGCGCAACCACAGCCCATTTTTGGAAATTGACAGAATCGATGGCTCCTCAGATCGTAAAGCGGAGTTGCGGGATTCATATTCTTTTGAAGTAGCTGCAACTATTGGGTTAAAAACGCCAATGGCGATTGCACCAATGATGACTGTCACAATCAAGGGGGCGAGAAGTGCATGTAGTGCTGAACGCCCTGCGGCACGCGTTACAATCAATTCAGATGATCGCGCGAGGTCTAGGAACATCGCAACTGTAGCAAGTACCATGATGAGTGGTAAAATATCGTAAAGACCAGTAGGTAGGTTTAAAAGACTAAGCTGTAAAATGTCGCCGAAGCTTGCAGCGCCTCCATGTCGACGAAGTTGTTCAACTAGATCAATCAGCAGCATTAACACAAAGAAACCTCCAAAAGTTGCTGCAAACGTCCACGCAAAACGGCGAGCAAAGTAACGGTGTAAGATCAAGGGAGATCACCTCGGATGTAGGGTTTTGGACGCTGTTTGAAAAAATATGGACGCGCGGCTATATTGAGCAAAACGGCAGTAATTACGAGGCCGCCAATTCCTGCAAGATAGATAAACGGCCAAAGAGCCGCATTGGCGCGCGCAATATTGGTTCCTGTGCTTTCCATAAACTTAAGAAGAATCACTAACCCAATGGCGAACATAATATTACGCCATAGCCCGAAGCGACTAAACCCACCAACTATCAGCGCGGAAAAACCGACAAGTCCAGCAACAAACCCTAAGGTGGCTTGCGAAATGCGACTATGGCCGCGTAGCTTCAGTTGATAGCTGGTTTGGTTTGTTGAGAGAAGAGTTTCTTTAGTTGGGCGCAACAACGACAACGTGGATAGCCCGTTGACCGAAACTCCAAGGACAGCGTTGTCTCTCATAAGCGAACTAATATCGTAAGCAAAATCTTCAAAATTGGTGGTTAATAAACGGTTATTTTCTAAGTTTAGCGTTTGTGTCAGTCCGTCAACCATCACCAACTGTGGCCCATTTTCGGTTCTAACCAGATATGCGCGAGAAGCAGCGTAGTTAACGCGTTGGCTTGAATTTTTAGACTCTGAGATAAAAAGATCCAACATTTCACCATTTGCCGTGATTTCTCGTACGTAAAATGTTATCTCGTCAGAGGGTGTTAAAAACTTGCCCGGTGTCAATAAACGTGCAGTTGTGTTTTGTGATATCTCAGATTGGCGAAATATTAGCTGTTCGGTCGACAAAGGTACGAGAATATGGGTCAATACGGACATCAGTGTTGCAACGATCAGGCCAAAATAAATCACTGGGCGTGCCAGACGGAACGGTGAATACCCTGTGGCCTGCACCACAGTTAGTTCGGAATTTAATGACATGCGATTTGTGACGTAAACAGCAGCAAAAAATGCGGAAAGTGGCAATACGATACGAATAATGCTAGGCAACGAGAGTGATGTCAGTTCAAGAAATACCCATGCTGATTGGCCATCAGCAATCAGGCGATCAAAAAGTCGCACAGCTCGATTAATCCAATAGACCAGAACCAGAATAAGCGAAAAAAACCCAAAAAATATAAGGAGTTGTGATAGCATATAGCGGTCAAATCGCGCCAAGCTTGTATCCCCCTTTGTTTCATGCACCAAGCAATACAACCTTGCTAGCGCAATTAGCTCGTGGACCCAAGTGCTGTCTGGCCTTTGGGTGGGGGGCAAGCTAGCTGTTGATTGATTATGTAATTCCTAACCCAAACAGGTGATCTATGACTATTCTTGCAACGCTAAAGATTTCTGAAACTAACCTAGATGAGTTGGCAACGCGCTCCGGCGCTATCGCGATTTTCGTTACGCCGGAAGGCAAATTAGACACGGCAGCGCGTAAGCTCAACTCATTATCGAAAAAAGTAATTATGCGATTGGTCGAAAGTGCACAGTTTGAAAAGGTCAAAACAGGAGATGCAATTTCACTAACGTTTCCCGCAGGTATCGCTGCTGCAAAAGTAATTGTGGTTAAACTGGGGCGTCGGCCATCTGTGTATGATGCGCGAAAAGCAGGGGCTTCCATCGCCAAGGTACGAGGCCAAGAGGATGTGCTGATTTTGGGTGGCCATATTGGCCGTATGGAAGATGTTGCTATAGGCGTAGCGTTGCGAAGCTATACCTTTACGCCGCACAAAACTGGCGACAAGGACGCGCTTGGTAAGATTGAAGTGATGGTTGCAGCACCTGATGATCTCAAAGCTGTAGCCGATGTAGCCATGGCGGTGGCGCAGGGTGTTATTTTCACGCGTGATCTAACGAACGAGCCTGCTAACATTCTGACAACTACAGAATTTTCCGATCGTCTGGTTGAGCTTGAAAGTCTTGGCATGAAAGTTGAGGTTTTGGAAGAAGACGCGCTAGAAAACTTGGGTATGGGATCACTGCTCTGTGTAGGTCTTGGATCCGCGAGCCCGTCTAAAGTTGTAGTGATGCAGTGGAACGGTGGCGGGGATGAGTCCCCGTTTGCGCTTGTCGGCAAAGGTGTAGTGTTTGACACTGGGGGGATTTCTCTGAAATCTGCAGGTGGCATGGAAGACATGACCATGGACATGGGTGGCGCAGGCGTAGTGGCTGGTGTGATGAAAACACTGGCACTCCGCAAAGCCAAAACGAATGTTGTAGGGCTTGTTGGTCTAGTTGAAAACATGCCCTCTGATCGCGCAACGCGACCAGGTGATGTGGTGACTTCGATGAAGGGAGACACCATTGAGGTCATCAATACAGACGCCGAAGGGCGGTTGGTTTTGGCCGACGTTGTTTGGTATGCGCAAGAACGGTTTAAGCCGACTGGCTTGATCAATCTTGCAACCCTAACCGGTGCAGTGATTGTGGCGCTGGGTCATGAAAATGCGGGTGTGTTTTCCAATAATGACGAGTTGACAAAAGACTTTATGAAAGCAGCAGCTGCAGAGGGTGAGGGGGCGTGGCGGATGCCGATGTCGGCGGCCTATGATGCTGCCTTAAAGAGCCGGATCGCCGATATGAAGAATGTCGGTGGGCGCGATGCAGGAGCAATCATTGCGGCGCAATTTATCAAGCGGTTCATCAAGGACGATATGCCTTGGATCCACCTAGATATTGCAGGCGTTGCATCTGTAAAGTCTGAAACTGCATTGGCACCAGTTGGAGCAACTGGCTGGGGTGTGATGGCACTAAATCGTCTTATTACAAATTGCTACGAGAAATAGTTAAATTGGGATCCGTTTACTTTTATCATCTAACCGTTTCATCGGTAGAGCAAGCATTACCGACACTGCTGATAAAATCCCGTGATGCAGGATGGGTGGTAGAGGTGCGTGGACAAGATAAATTGGCGATGGAACGGCTTGATAAAGCGCTGTGGTGCGGCCCACCCGAGACGTTTTTGCCGCATGGTTTGGCGGGTGGCAAACATGACTGCGATCAGCCGATTTTGCTGACCGTAGGGACAGATTTTATCAATTTTGCGACCTGTCTTATGTCGGTTCAAGGTGCAGATATTAGCACCAAAGAGGTGCTGGCGGCCGAGCGGACTTGTATCCTGTTTGACGGCCACGATGGTGAAGCTTTGGCAAAGGCGAGGGTACAGTGGAAAGCTCTAACTGTAGCGGGCTGTTCTGCCCAGTATTGGAGCCAGGACTCAGGGCGTTGGGAAAAAAAGCTGAGCAGAAATTAGCGGTTTAAAATTAGGACATCACGATGAATTTCAATGGATTCAAACCTGCTGAGATAAGACATGCCTAGTAGCGAGTTTTCCATTTGACCACTGTTTACGCTGGCTATCACTCGCATGTCCTTGATTTCGCCTAAGTCAACACTGTCTAATCTGACAGGTGCTGTTGCGACGTCGCCATTCGCGGTTTGGGCAATGCCGCTGTAGGTTAGGTTGTCTGGGTTTAGGCCAATGCGAGCTGCATCTTCTTGATTTAACACAATTTGACTTGCCCCAGTATCAACCAAGAAATCCACGTCTACTCCATTGATTTGCAGAGTTAATCGAAAATGATTGTCGCGACCTTTTGGGACTTCAACGCGGGCTTCTGTAAAAGAGGTTTGGGGTTGGATAAAGCTCTGGTTAATTTCATCCCACCCGCCTGCACCAAAGATTACACCATTAAAAATAAGTAACCAGATTATGGCGTTGCGCATTTTTGCCGATTTAAGTAAAGGGCCAAAAAGCGATAAAACCAGTATAAGCAGCAAAGCTACAGCAATGATTTGTCCAATGTCCATATTCTACATATAGAGCTATGTTGCTAAACCAAAAGAGCTTAGCCCATCGAGAACAAACTGCACGGACAACGCGGCAAGCAGCATCCCTAAAAGGCGCGTAACTACCGTGATACCGGTTTTACCCAGCAAACGTTCGATTGTGCTCGCACTTAGAAACATCAAAAATACCAAAGCCATAATTGCAAGCAACACGCCCATAACAGCGGCATAGCCTTTGGTGCCGTCAGTTTGGCCTACCAGTAAAATGATTGTTGTTATTGATCCGGGCCCCGCGATGAGAGGGATAGCTAGAGGGAACACTGATGGGTCGTCATCATCGAGGTCTTCTTCTTCCGCACGGTCTTCGCGACGTTTTTGACGACGTTCAAAAAGCATATCAAGCGCTGTGAGGAATAACAATATGCCGCCCGCAATACGGAAGGCGGGCATTGAGATACCGGCAAACGCCAATATGTTATGGCCAAAAATTGAAAACACTAACAAAATACCGATTGACACAAGGCAAGCTCGTATTGCGATGGTGCGTCTTTTTTGCGCTGACATTCCAGATGTAAGAGCCACAAATAGTGGCGCCAGCCCGATAGGGTCAATCACGACGAACAGCGCAACGAAAGCTGTGATAAGAAATTGATAATCCATAAAGTTGAACCTAAACGTTCAGTTGGGGGATCTTAAACTAAGAACCCTTCGCGAATGATATTTATAGGACAAAGGCTGGGTTAGAAAGACAAGGTTTATGGTTTGTCGGCGGCGTCCAACCTTTCCAATGCTATCATCCACAAATTTTCAGCTTTTTTCAAGGCGTCACGGATTTCAGCGTATTTTTTATTCCAAGTCTCAAGTTCACCAAGGCGGGCGTCTTCATAAAGTGCAGGATCAGCGAGTTTTTTGGAGAGTTTATCAGCCATATCATTGATTTTGTTGACACGATCTTCGCATTTTCGAATGTCGGCTTTCATTGCGCTTAACTGTTCGCGGGACGCTTTAGGCTTTGCCGGCTTGGCCGGTTTGGCTTTGTCTGCTTTGCGAGTGTCAGGCGTCAACAGCATTCTGCGGTAGGCTGGAAGGTCGTCGTCGTAAGTAGTGACGCGACCATCTTTGACCAACCAAAGACGATCTGCAACCAATGACAGCAAATGCATGTCGTGGGACACAAGAATTACTGCCCCTGTATAAGCAGTCAATGCTTCGACAAGCGCTTCACGCGACTCGATATCGAGGTGGTTGGTCGGTTCGTCCAAAATCAACAAGTGCGGCGCGTCGATAGTGGCTAATAATAGTGACAAGCGTGCCTTTTGACCACCCGACAGGCGACCAACTTCGGTGTCTGCTTGGTCAGCACCAAGTCCAAACCCTGCAAGACGGGCACGCAGGCGGGCTTGTCCTTCAGAAGCGCGTTCACGGATTATATGTTCTAGTGGAGTTTCATCAACGTAGAGTTCGTCGACTTGATGTTGAGCAAAAAAACCAATGCGTAGTTTGTTAGAGGATGAAAATTTACCACCCATTTTTTCAAGACGACCTGATAGCAATTTTGATAGCGTGGATTTACCTTCGCCGTTGCGCCCAAGCAGTGCTATTCGGTCGTCTTGGTCGATCCGAAGATCAAGCTTATCAAGAACTATTGTATCACCATAACCGACTGTAACTCCTTCAGTGGCAATGATTGGTGGTGATAGTTCTTCGGGTTTGGGGAATGTAAAAACAGTACGTGCTGCATCTTCTGGTGCGCGAATTGTCTCCATTTTTTCAAGAGCTTTGACGCGCGACTGAGCCTGTTTTGCTTTGGATGCTTTAGCTTTAAAACGATCAACAAATGCTTGCAAGTGGGCACGTTTAAGGTCTTGTTTTTTGGCTGCAGACGCTACCAACGCACGTTTTTCGGCGCGTTGTTTGACAAACATGTCGTAATTGCCAGTATAATATATAAGGCCCTTGTCTTCGAGGTGCAGAATGCCGCCAACAGAGCGATTCAGCAATTCGCGGTCGTGACTAACGATTAAAACCGTGTGGGGATACTTTACTAGATAGTTTTCAAGCCACAACGCACCTTCGAGGTCAAGGTAGTTTGTAGGCTCGTCGAGCAGCAACAGGTCGGGTTCGCTAAATAAAACGGCTGCAAGTGCTACACGCATACGCCATCCGCCAGAGAATGCTGAGCAGGGCTGCAGTTGCTCAGGTGCCGTAAAGCCAAGGCCTTTGAGAATAGACGAGGCACGTGCTTCGGCGGACCATGCATCAATATCTGTTAGGCGGGTCTGGATGTCGGCTATACGAGTCGGGTCGGTAGCTGATTCAGCCTCGGCCAAAAGATCCACGCGTTCAACGTCTGCCGCCAGAACTGTGTTGAGGAGGGACACTTCGTTGCCGGGCACTTCTTGTGAGACACCGCCAATTTTCCAGCCTTTGGGCATGGATATTTCGCCCGTGTCCAAGACCATCTCGCCGCGAATAATTCGGAACAGAGTAGTTTTACCCGTGCCGTTACGTCCAACAAGCCCAACCTTATGGCCAGTTGGAATCGTGACGCTGGTGTTTTCAATCAGGGTACGGCCCTGCACGGAATATGTGATTTCTGATATGCGTAACATAAAAGTGCATTGCCACGGTGCGGGGGTGTGGTCAATCAGGTGTTTTCATGGACGGGGGGCCATGCTAGCACGCGGCCAATTCAAATAACCCAAAAGAGGTATATCTCATGGCTATCCAGCGTACATTTTCTATAATTAAACCAGACGCTACAAAGCGTAATCTGACAGGCGCGATTGCCGCCAAATTTGAAGCGGCAGGTCTGAGAATAATTGCATCTAAGCGTATTCAATTGTCTTTAGCACAGGCGCAAGAATTTTACGGTGTACATTCAGAGCGTCCATTCTTTGCCGAATTGACTGAATTTATGATTTCTGAGCCGATAGTTGTTCAGGTCCTTGAAGGAGAAGACGCAATCGCGAAAAACCGTGAAGTTATGGGCGCAACAAACCCTGCTGATGCCGCAGATGGCACTATTCGCAAGGAATTTGCACTGTCCATCGGTGAAAATTCTGTACACGGTTCCGATGCGCCTGAAACGGCTGCCGAAGAAATTGCATTCTTTTTCTCTGGCCTTGAGTTGGTAGGCTAAGCCATTTAAATCTGTATATGGGGTCCCTTCGGTTTATCCCGTTGGGGCCTTTTTTGTTTTAAGGCCCGTATTTATTTAAGGACCTACCATTCCACTTTTTGTACTGATCGCAGTCGTAATGTTAAGTTTTGCCGCCAATTCTGTGCTTAGTCGCGCGGGAATTTATTTTTTTGGCATGGAACCGTTGCTATTTTCAGGTATTCGGCTGGCGTCAGGAGCGATAATTCTGGCGGTTCTTGTCAGTTTGCAAAGTGGCTTGCCAGTATTGAATCGTGCGCGCAGCCTGACAGCGGCTGCGTTATTAATTTATTTAGTACCGTTCTCGCTAGCCTACCTGACGCTGCCGTCTGGTGTGGGCGCTTTGATCCTGTTTGGCGTTGTGCAAATCACAATGTTTGTTGGATCGGCTATAGTTGGCACGCGGCCAACACCTAGGCAGTGGCTGGGTATGAGTATTGCGATGATTGGATTGGTCTGGCTGCTATGGCCGTCTGAAACATTGGCATTGGACCGGTTTGGTGTTGCGTTCATGGCGTTAGCGGGCTTCGGCTGGGGCGTGTTTTCCCTGCGTGGACGGGGGTCGAGTGATCCTTTGGCCGATATTGGTTTAAGCTTTGTTGTTCTGTTGCCTGTGGCAGCAGTCTTGATGGTGGTGGGCGCTGGTTGGTCCCTAGCTGGAGTAATAGTGGCAATGGTGTGTGGCGGTATGACATCTGGTCTCGGTTATGCGCTGTGGTACTATGTATTACCAAGGATTGCGGCGACAACAGGAGCGGTGGTGCAACTAAGTGTACCTGTCATCGCTATTATTGTGGGCGCAGCTTTGCTGGGTGAAGTAATCACGTTTACTATTGTGATGGCGTCAGGAGTAGTGCTGGGTGGGATTGCGGTTACAGCTACACGGCGCTAGCAGTTGTGGCACACCTAGATACTTTAACTTGGTTTCAACCAAAAGACAGTGATCACTGGCTTTGTAGTAATTGCCAAGGGCGTACCACCAAACTGCGTTGTCAATATTACTATTTGAAACCACACAGGTGCATCGCAGGTATCGTCCCGCGTAGATCAGGTTTTTTTCCTTTATTAAAATCTTTCATGGTGTACCAGAAAACCCCATGCCCTGTGCAGTTTATAGCTGAATGTGCATCAAACTGTAGGAGGGTGCCATTTTGAACACGTGTAGGATAATCACTTTCGCGTTTAATAACGGCATGCAGCAGAGCTTTTAGCTTATTCTGAACTTCAGCATATTTTATGATTATTCTGTGAACTTGTGGCTTTTGACCAGAATGAAATGCGGTTTATGCAATAGTTTGCATCATCTATTTTTTGGTGTTTGTACAAGCAGCCAGTAAAGGGGTCATCGCAGCTTCCGCGCGTTACTTTTTTAGTTGCTGTGGTACTTAACGCATTGTCTTTAAATATGTTATTGCCCAAATGAACGGCAGGTCTAAAGCATTAACCTATTACTAATATTGTCCAAATCCTTACTTTAGTTTCTTATTATGCTGGGGTAGATATCTCTGTAAATGCAGTGATATGGCAATTTTGTGAGATTACTAATATAAAATTTTAATATGTCATCTAAGTTGTATTTGCTGATATATCTTGACCTTGGCCAAAAATTCTCAAAATTGAAAAGGTTCCCTGAGTTTATTCGTGCACCTCCACTCTTGGAGTATCAAGTCGCAAATATTAGCTTTATTAGCGTGCAAGAGTTGACCGTTATGGATATGAATTTTGGAGAGTTTAAGTGGTTTATCTGGTCCAGTAGCAGCTAGTCTTCATAATTTATACAATGCTTGGTTAAAGCATTAAGACATTAAAGAAAAATAGGTTTTCACATTGATGATTACATCAAAGGTTTTTGATATTGCTGTGCTGCGCAATATGTGAACACGTCAGATCTTAGCTTTTGCTAACCTGATGAAGCCGTGCAATAGGTCAGAATTACCACTCAATTTAATGTCCTATGACCCAACTTAGTCAAGTGTTGCCATGGATGTTCTTTTGGAAATAATGCTTTGCAACAAAGTGCAAGATTTTATGTAGTTTTTTACTCAAAAAAATACCTTTTTCTGGTTTTAAAATTACTAATTAGCATCATTTTTCAATGACTTATAAGTTTATTTTATTAACATACAGAACAGTTTTATCATTTTGAAGAATTACACAGCTTCAAATGGAAATTCGACCCTGAATACCTTGCTATTTTTCAGCCGTCTCTATGCTGCTAGCGTTATTTATGAAGTCAGCCAATTGGTTTCGTGCTTTGCTAAAAAATAAAAACATGCGGCCAAAGCATGACTGGTCAGTATTTCCCAATAACCTAATGTTAGCTTATATTTTGTGAAGGGAAAATAAAGCACGCCTATTATGTTTATTTCACAGCTATTTTAACAGATAATGAAAAATAAGTTAAAATTTTGAATTTACCTAGCTAGTGTAGAGTAAATAGATTCTTAATAATTAATTTATATTATAAGCGATTTTAACAATCTAACTTTTAACTAAAAACTAAGCAAAAAAATATTGGTTTTGCTATAGCGAAGTTTTTTTCTCAACAGTCAATTACCACGTCCAGTCCATTTATGTCTTGCGCTCTGACCATAATATGGTTTGCCTAAGGCTTTCTTGGTGCCCTTTTGTCCAACGTAGAATTTCATATCAACGTTTAACACCAAATTTTTAGACAATGTTATATTTTAAAAAATTTATTAATTTTGATTTGGTCGAATGTAACTCTATATGAAAGAATCACAACTTTTTTAATTGGAATTTTTATGCTCCTTCCACATCGCCCAAGATTCGAGATCACAATCCGGTCTGAAGGCCGAAAATTTAAACATGTTTGCGCAGCTTCTGAAGAATCCGAAGCTGTGGAGCGCATAATGCGTTCTTACAAAAAACATGATCCAGAGATTATAAGCGTTAAATCGCTAGGAGCTTTGCCCACTAAGCTTAGACGTTAGTATAGCTTTCACGAAGCTAAGGTTTATGAAACTAACAACACAGATGTTCATCTTTGGGCCTAGTCTGTGGCTTACTGGAACTACAGGTTTTTTTTGTTCGTTACATTTAAAAAATCCTTTAAAACTTTAAACATAAAACGTTAAATTACTCGCTTGTGTGGTTTATTGAAACGTCAATGTTGTATTTAGACACAGTGTCTAAAGCGGTGTCTCTTTCAACACGCATTGCATTTTTACATCAAATAGGTTTTTTTTAATTTAAGTATCACAGCGCAGTCCACAATAAGCTTGGTTAAATGGGGCAGGGCAGGAGTTTCGCTTTATGAAAGTAGGGGTAACGCTTGCTGATCTTTTATTGCGTAAGTGGTTTCGTTTCGCTATCAAAGTGCAATGACAGTTAGATCAACCAGCTCTGACGAGATCGCCGAATTCTTGGTGCACATTGGACGATCTTCACGTGGTGAAGACATGCGATCTGATCTAACAGCAGCACAATGGACTTGCCTTCGGTTTTTTTCGCGTGCCAATAAATTGTCTCGAACTCCATCTGCGTTTGCAAGTTTTCAGGCGACAACACGCGGGACGGCCACTCAGACAATTAAAATTCTGGAAAGTAAGGGGCTTCTCTTGCGGTACCGTTCTGACCTTGATGGTAGGAGCGTTCGCCTTGAGATCACCGTGCTAGGTTTAGAAATTCTTAATTCTGACCCTCTGGCAGACTTAATTTCAGTAATAAACGTTCTTAGATTAAAAGAACAAACTGCATTTTTAGCAACTCTTTCGGACCTGTCTATAACACTGGCACAAATGAAGGGCAGGCAGACATTCGGTACGTGCGAAGAGTGTATACATTACGTGTCAATATTGGGCGCCGCGGACTATTGCGCGTGTATCGCTGCAGAATTGGCCCCAGTCGATATTGGAAAAATTTGTGTAAACTTTGGAGCTGCTGGTGTTGTGCAAAGCCCCCCAATCCCTCTCATTGAAATCAATAAAGGTCGTGCGCTATGACACAACAAGACACCAACGTTAATGAAGCAGAGTCGGGCCAACTGAAAGCAGAAAACGAACGCAAGCTAATTGCGATTAGCAGCGGCAAAGGTGGTGTCGGAAAATCAACTGTAACGGCTAATATAGCTGTCGCATTGGCGCATATGGGGCTGCGCGTTGGCGTTGTCGATGCTGATATATATGGACCTTCTATTCCGGGAATGCTTGGTATCGCTGTCAATCGGCCACCAGCTATGTCACCGGACAAAAAAGTAATCCCAGCTGAAGCTTTTGGTATCAAGGTGATGTCGATGGCGATGCTTTCTGACGATGACAGCCCTGCTATTTTGCGTGGCCCTATGGTAACAAAATACCTGCAGATGTTTGTTGGTCAGGTCGAATGGGGGGAGCTCGATGTCTTGCTTTTAGATTTGCCCCCAGGGACTGGTGATATTCAGCTAACGCTTGCTCAGGCATTTCCACTGACAGGCGCTGTTGTGGTCAGCACTCCACAGGATGTCAGTCTGAAAATTGCGAGGCGTGGTTTGCGTATGATGCAACAAGTGAACGTCCCAATTCTCGGTATTGTAGAAAATATGAGTGGTTTTTCTTGTGGGTCCTGTGGGGAGATTACCCATATTTTCAGTAAAGGTGGAGGCGAGGCTATTGCCAATGAAATTGGTGTACCTTTCCTCGGTGCTGTGCCGATCGAACCTGCAATTGTTGACACAGGTGATGCGGGGAGACCAATGGTTCTTGCCCATCCAGATAGTGCGGCTGCGCTGGCTTATGTGAAGATTGCTGAGGTTCTTGTTGACGGCAACTCTGCGAAAGGTGGCCTTTTATTGCCCTTTGATTGGCACCTGTCCAAAGGAACTGGAAAACCTGCTGAAACGGACCCCTTTAGTTACGGTGGCGCTGCTGACGTGGTCGTAGCCTTCGATCATGATGAAGTTGGTCTAACGATCCGCTGGCAGGACGGTTATGAACAGTTAATCGGCGTGCGAGACATACGACTTAACTGTCGCTGTGCTGCGTGCCGTGACGAGATGAGCGGTGCCCCGATCCTAAATCCATCCAACGTATCTCAATCTATTACGGCAACACGGATATGGAGTCTTGGAAATTATGGCATTGGGATCGCTTTTAGCGATGGGCACAACACAGGTATTTATACTTACAAAGCCATTCGTGCCATGCAAGATGCTGAGATAGAAGATGTCTGAAGTTGCAACACGACGTCGTATTCGTGTACAAACAGCTGTAAATGATCCGAAAATGTTACGCTTTATTCTTGACACACCAGTGCAAGAAAACGCCTCAATTTGTTTCGAGGATGCAACAAAAGATGTCCCGTTGGCGCGTGCATTATTTGCAATTCCAGGTGTTAACCGTGTCGAGGTTGACGGGGCTTCGATTTATGTAGGCCGCAACACAGATGTGGACTGGTTTGCCCTGAAAGCTCCAATTGCGGCTGCAATTCGCGATGTACTGGACAGTGAGACTTTGCCTCTGGGACAACGTAGTGACGTCTTAAAGGATGAAGATGCAGTGCTTTTGCGGGCTGTGGCCAATCTTCTTGACCAACAGGCCAACCCTGCGATCGCCAGTCATGGTGGTAGTGTTGTTGTAGAACGTGTTGAAAGCAGGAATGTCTTTTTACGTATGTCCGGGGGCTGTCAGGGATGCGCTGCCTCATCTGCAACGCTGCGCCAAGGAATAGAAACCATGCTGCGTGCAGGGCTTCCAGAAATTAACGAAATAATTGATCTTACAGACCACAGTGCCGGAACCAACCCTTTCTATGCGGGTGCTGAGGGGACATCTCCGACCTTGAACCGATTGCTGCCACCAGGTGCAATCGATTGGGAGGACGGACAGATCACTATAGATCCCGAATACCTCGCGCCGCGACTTGGTCTAACACCGGATACCTTGCGTGCCGGAATGCGCAACGGAGACATCATTAGTCGATCAGAAAGTGGTACAGATGCAGACGTTGGAAAGACAAGGGTTACAGTGCGAACGCCCATCCGAGCCTGGTCAGCAGAAGTCTTAGCTGATGGCACCGCGCGCGAAGTGCCTCCTCCGCGGGCAAAAACACTCGACGTTACTGTTTCGGAAACATTGGCTGACCAAGTTCGACGATATTTACAGAACTTGCCTAAAGATAACGTACCAATTACTTACGGCAAGCTTGCCCGTGCTCTTGGACATTGGGCGCCAGGATCCATTGCAAAAATAACTAAAGCGTTGGAGGTTACCATGTGCGAGGATGCTGTCATGAAAGTGCCCTTTATCGCTTCGCGCGCCGTGAGCCGAGGCGAGGATAAACTTCCTGGCATTGGCTTTTTTGAACTTGTGCATGCGTTGAATCGAGGACCCATGATTGATGAATCTGAGCGGAAATTCCATGATCGAATTTTGGACGAAGTAGACTGTTTACTTGAAAAAAACTATTAAATTCTTACAATAGGCAATAGTTTTTCCAACGATTTTTATTTTTATTTAATGCGCATTTTACTGTAAATGTAGGCGATGGCACTGACAATGTCTCCGATTGTGCGCCGTTTTAAACTTTTTGAGTACAGGCGGGTAGTTGCAGGCTGCCCAGTGTTTGCTCATTTTAAGACCTTCAGTTGCAGCCATTTATTTAGTTACATTATTATGACAAACGTCACCTACGAGCCTTAAAATGCATAAGATTTATAGATAATTCTCATGTGTGCTTCTGTATGATGATTAATCAGTGACCATAATTACAGAATAACGCTCTGCAACACTTGATATTGCTGACGATTTCAAAAGGCCCTCATAGAAGCACGCCATCTGGCCGTTTTCTTCAAGTGGGAAAATATGCAGCCAGTGGTTATCAAAGAATGCCTGCAAGTTTTCATGCTGTTTAAGAACACCAATAATTGCTTTTTGTAGAGCTTCGTTAAAGCCTGACAGGCGCAGAAAATCGTGAACATAATAGTTTCTTTCGTGCACTGATTGCCAAGTAAGCCCTAGGCGCAGGTTGCGCCGTTGCCCCCAAACACACTGATGCCACTGGTCACATTGTGCAAAAAGTTTTTTACCTAGACTGAATGTTTCAGGGGCCTCAGTAGATCCGTAATTTTGTAGGCTGATCCAGCTTGCGATAACGATGAGGACTGTCATGATGAGTTCAAGAAAACCAAAATCATTATTATTGGATCAGCCATAATAATGAAGAAAGTTTCCAACTTCCATGTTCTTTTATGGCTTGTGAAAGTGCGGCTCTGCAATAAATGCTTTGCACCTTACAAGTTCTATTCTACATTTTGCCATTTGAAATGCCATTAAAAAATGTGCAAAACAGTACTTCATCACGTGCCGTATCTATGTGCCAGTGTCCGCTTGCTGCAGATTGTTAGTAATGACGATAGAATAGAACTCAATCTGGCTGTCATTGCTGCGTAAAAATTCAACCTGGATATTTTTAGTTTACTGCTTTGCCTGATTCAATCTGAATCCATATTATTTTGAACAATGACCGCAGAAGTCATAACGTTTGATTACTATGTTATAGATGCTGCATTTTTCAGTATTTTGACTGGTAGCTTGTTTTGTACAGCCGAAAACTTAAATCTGCGCTCTTTCCTCAAAATCAGCTTTGCGCATGCAGTGTCCAGAGCTTCCATACTTAATTTTAATCCACTCGTCTTTGCCCTAAGCCTTGATGCTGGTTCTATCCACTAGCAGCTACGAGGCCTCGTTGACCCCCCGTATGGAATGGTAACCCATAGCTTACGCTGGCGTAGACATAATTTGCTTAATTCTGGCGCAGCTTAATTGGGCCCAGCTGATTTTAGTAAGATTTTCACGAACCTGGTCAAATGTCATAATGGCAAACCGAACAGTACTTTGATGGTCAGGCATGTACATGTGTTTGCTTAGTTATAGCCTTACTAATGTTTACAATTTCTTGAAGGCCTTGCTTCACACTTTATCTAAACGAAAAACAAGATTGATATTGATAAAAACGCAAACTGTTTCAGCGCTCAGTTATAGAATTTCTAGTCTTTGGCCTTGTATGCGGTAGGTTTCAAGCTGCTCATCAACCCAACCTATCATTCTGTATTCACTTTATGAGTACGTTTAACAGATTTTAGCAACATGGCCATGTATGTACGTCCCTGATATCATTTGATTACTGGGACGTACTGCTGGATTTTAGGACTTCGCGCGCGGTTTGCGCGGGGCGGCAGTGCCACCCTTTGCGGCAAGTTGGCGGGCACGGTTTTTTTTGCTTGAGGCTTTGCCCTGTACAGGTGAACCGCCAGCGTCAGTTTTGGCGCCTTTACCTGCATATGACTTACTTGCCGTTTTGCCCGCGTAGGGTTTACTGCTAGATTTTTCATCGTAAGTTTTGCGAGCTTTGATTGGTTCGATCGTATTGTCAGATGCTTTGTTTTTATCGTTTTTGGCAGCATATGGTTTTTTAGTTTCGTACTTTGGTTTGGCACTCACCTTGGGCTTTTTGGGCTTAGGCGTGGATGTGTCATTCCAATCCACTGGAGTGGTGTTGGCGTTCAATTTCGAAGCTGGCTTTACGAAAGATTTTTCAGGTGCTGGTTTAAAATCAGATGTTTCTTTGGATTTATACGCAGGCTTGTCTTTATTTTTGTAGTTGGGCTTGGTGCTAGGTTTTGAACTATCAAACCGCGGTTTGGAATCCTTACGTGCAGGGCCACGCTCGAAGCTTGGTGGGTTAGCAATTCGTGTCAATGGTGCACCGTTTTCCAAAGTCATGTCTGAACCAAGTGCTGCGGTAAGAGTTTTGACAGACACTTCGCGGACCTCAATATAAGACGTATCAGGTTGGATGCGGATCGCGCCAATATCGTCTTTGGTGATATTTCCCATCTTGCAGATCATTGGAAGGATACGACGCGGTTCAGCGCCGGCATCACGACCACCAGGCAGTGAGAACCACACACTTGGGCCAAAGGCCTGTCGTGGCTTAGCTGGTTCACCTACGTCAGCAAGTTCTTCTGGTGCAGTATGCTTTTCACGGTATAGGCGCAGATAGGCAGCTGCGAGTTGTTCTGGCAAAAAGCGTTCGGTCATCATCGTGACCATGGCATTTGATGATTCTTCCAAGTTGGTAGACCAATCGGTATCTTCTAACATGCGTTCTTCGTCTTTGGCAGTGACTTCGTCAGCTGAGGGCGCATCTGCCCAGGTTGCTGTCAGTTTTGCCCAGCCCAACAAACGCTCTGCTTTCTTACGGACAGCAGGTGGAACTATCATAGCAGAAGTGCCTTTACGCCCTGCGCGACCTGTGCGTCCCGAACGGTGCAGTAATGTATCTTGATTGGTAGGCAGTTCTGCATGAACCACTAGATCAAGATTTGGTAGATCGATGCCACGGGCTGCAACGTCGGTTGCCACGCAAACACGGGCACGCCCGTCACGCATGGATTGCAACGCGTGGGTGCGTTCGGATTGTGACAATTCGCCAGACAAGGCCACTACACTAAAGCCGCGGTTTGACAGGCGGGTGGTCATGCGGTTGACTGTGGCACGTGTGTTGCAAAATACTATGGCATTTGGTGCCTCGAAATAGCGCAAAACATTGATTATAGCGTTTTCGGTATCACGGGCGGACACCCGGAAGGCTTGATACTCGATGTCTGCGTGCTGCTTTTCGCCTGTGGTCGTTGCGATGCGCTCAGCGTTGCGTTGATAACGCTGTGCAAGTTTTGCTATTGAGGCGGGCACGGTTGCTGAAAAGAGCAGTGTTTGGCGATTTTTCGGCGACTCATCGAGAATAAATTCTAGGTCTTCACGAAAGCCGAGGTCAAGCATTTCGTCGGCTTCGTCCAGTACTACTGCCTTTAGACTTGAAAGGTCGATCGATTTTCGCATAATATGGTCGCGCAGACGTCCCGGTGTGGATACAACAATATGTGCGCCACGACCTAGTGCACGGCGTTCGTCGCGCATGTCCATACCGCCAACAGTTGATGCAATGACGGCACCAGTTTTCTCGTACAACCATTCGAGTTCACGTTTCACTTGCAGCGCCAATTCGCGAGTCGGTGCGATCACCAAGGCCAGCGGTGCTTCGGCGCGATCAAAGTGTTCAGCTTCGCCAAGCAAGTTGGGTGCAATTGCAATACCAAAGCCAAGAGTTTTGCCAGATCCGGTTTGCGCAGAAACTAAAAGGTCGCGGCCTTCAAGTGCAGGATCGCCACATGCTTCTTGAACGGGGGTGAGCGTGTCGTAGCCACGCGCTTTGATGGCATCAGCTAGAGCCTGTTTCACTAGATTTCACTTTTCTACGTTGGGGTTTGGGCGCCGCCCCGCTGGGCACGCATCATTATTTGAGCGCTCTAACCTGTTGGAGCAAGCTTGTATAGGGCGCTTTGGGGGCAATCTAGTACACTGATCACGATACTAACTATAATCGTAGCATGCTGCTGCGCTAATGATTATCATAATGGCTAGGCAATTATTTGCTTGGCCGTAACAAATCAAAGCCCCGACACTTTTGTAACAACGTGTATTTTAGGTATAGTTTTTTTGTACTACAATGATTGTCGAGCTTTAAGAAGATACTGTTATGATGAGCGTTTCTTACATCATAATCTGTGACGCCAGACCTGTGAACTAATAGTTGACGGCAGTGTTTTTGGAAGACCGTGCTGCGTGAAGTATTTATCCTCGATGTGCTGGTCCCTGTTGATTTTGCTTTGGGGTAGGGATCGGGCTTGGCTCTTTTTTAAACGGTATGGTAAACACAGTATGTTTTGTGCTGAATGTTGTGACCACCAGTCTCACCGGTGTTGAAGATGTCATTTGGTAGCGCAATCAACGCACGCGCTAATTGCGGATTTTCACCAAACTTTTGACGTAAGCGTCAAGGCCATTCATCAATGCGTGGCGGCATGAAAGTAGTACTGTGTAACTTGCTCACGGACTTGTTGGTGAACAGCTATGTGGTTAGTGAGCAATAACATAAATTCAGATTATTTTCTGAAAATTTATAATAATATAATTACGTCTTATCGCACACTTATTGTATCTTGTGGCAGTTGTTGTGTGAAAAGCTGCGATTGTGCTTCGCTTGTGGCTTGACGGGGTGCGCACCCGTGCCTAGAAGCGCAGCACGTTGATGCAAATCATCGGACAGTGGGCGGTTGTAGCTCAGTTGGTTAGAGTACCGGCCTGTCACGCCGGGGGTCGCGGGT